>JAIXQA010000041.1 GCA_027485915.1 Alphaproteobacteria bacterium
ATCGACACCGGCAGCCCACGCGCCTTCTTCTTTATGCCACGCCGCGGTCGTAGCGTTGGTCTGGAACTGAAGGTCAATTATTAGATCTAGCTAGCTGACTTGCTGAAGAGCCCGGCAGGTAAGTGCCGGGCTTTTTTGTTCTATCTTCAAATACTCAAAAGTACTCAGCAACAAACTATATTCAAGTATATGTGAATTTGATCACGCCTTGGTTATCTTAGCCTAGTGATTAAGCATTAGGCAACAAAGCATAGGCTAATGCCCCCTCCGAAGATACTAACTTTGGAGTTATTCATGTCTATGAAAACCATTGCCATGGCGACATGCGCGGGTATTACCCTGACAACGATTGTCTGTTCTGCGTTTGCATTGTCGCAGTCTTGGGACAAACGCCAAGCCGGGCAAGCGTTGGTATCCTCTGTTTTGGTAAGCGACAAATTATATGACGCGACAACAAAGCTTTCGCTCGAACGCTCCCTGACGCAAGTGGGCTTGAACCTGCCGAGTGCCCTGCCTTCTGAACTGGCTGGTCTCTTGAGCCAGCAGCGCACCACCGTAGACAAAAGCTTCGACGAATTGAAGACCATGGTGACCGAAGCACCTCACCTTGATAAGACTGACCAATTCAACAAATCGCTCGGTGGCTATCTCGACAGGATCAAGACCTTGCGTAGCAGTGCAGATCCTGCCTTGGGCATAGAAGCTGCCGCGCGTGATCCAGATTTGGTACGCACAGTCCCGTCAGGGATTAAGTCGACGGTAGAGGCGATCCGCTCACTGGATTCTGATTTGATGCCGGCAGACGCAGTGGCCCCAAGCACCGTTATTAATCTTCAAGCAATTCAACGCTTGGCGTGGGAGCTCCGGGAGTTTGGCGGTCGCGAGCGCACGATCCTAGCCATCGCGACGGCAACCCAAGCACCAATTTCTGCAGAGCAAGTGGGGCAGGCCTCTGTTTATGCGACCCGCGCGCAGGCGGCTATGACTGAGATCAAGATGCGCACCAGTCATCCGCACACACCTGAGGCGGTCAAAAATGCTGTGGCCAAGATTGAGTCTACCTATTTTGGCACCTACGCCCAAACGCGCGCGAAACTGTTCGCGAGTGCCGCAAATGGTGCTTACGGTATGGACTTGAACAACTTCTTTGGCGAGTCTTCGGCCGCTCTTGCAACGGCAGAAGAACTTGTTTCGCTTGCTGGTCAGGACCTAGACAAAGAGTCGAGCAAAATCTCTGAAGCCGCCAACAACATGCTTTTGTTTACGCTTTTTCAAGCGATCGTTTCACTCGCGCTCGTTGGCTTTCTAACTTGGTTCATCAGTCGCAGAGTGGCGGGCCGCGTGGTGGCGATCTCTGCGGAGATGCGTGCGCTGGCAGATGGTAAACTTGATGGGGATATCGATCGGTTTGCCTCAAAGGACGAGATCGGTGAAATGGTTGCCGCGCTAAAAGTCTTCCAAACAAATGCTCGTGAAGTCAAAGCTCTATCGGATAGCCAAGAGGAGCAGCGCGAACGGGTGGAAGCTGAGAAGCGCGCTATGATGAATGGTTTGGCAGATAGCTTGGAGCGTTCGGTTGGGCAAGTGGTGGAGATTGTCGCAGCGTCAGCCTCGGAGTTGACTGCAACCTCAGAGGCATTGGCACGCACCGCCCGTGACACCAGCACCCACTCTGACTCTGTGGCTCATAGTGCTGCCACCTCTTCGGCCAATGTGCAGACAGTGGCCTCAGCGTCTGAGGAATTGAGTGCCTCGATACGTGGAATTGCGGATCAGGTCACTTCAGCGGCTATGATTGCCCGTCAGGCAGAGCAAAAGGCCACCGCAACCAATGACACGGTTCATGCCCTTTCACGTGCTGCAGAGAAAATTGGCCAGGTCGTGTCGCTAATCTCGGATATAGCTTCGCAGACTAATCTACTGGCGCTGAATGCGACGATCGAAGCCGCACGCGCCGGGACTGCTGGCAAAGGATTCGCGGTTGTCGCTTCCGAGGTTAAAAGCTTAGCAGAGCAAACTTCGAAAGCCACAGATGAAATTTCGGTACAAATCAATGAAGTTCAGGCAGCGACCAATGAAGCTGTTGCTGCCATCTCAGGCATCAGCAGCACCATTGGCGAGATCAATCAGATTTCCTCCGCCATCAGCGTGGCGGTAGAAGAGCAGATGGCGGTGGTCAATGAGATTGCCCGCAACACCATCGATGTTGCCAATAGCACGGCCGAAGTTTCTCAGTCGATTGGCCTTGTCCAAGCCGGATCTGCGGAAACAGGCGCAGCCTCGGAGCAATCGTTGTCAGCCGCACGTGAACTAGGCATCCAAGCTACAAAACTGCGTGATGAAGTCGACAGCTTTCTGGTCCGGGTGCGCGCCGCCTAAACCCGCTGCTGCTGGCACATTGTGATTCCAGTTTGCGTGTCTCATTTCCAAGCTGGGCGCTTGACGCCCATCATTGTGCCTATCACACTGACTCCAAGAAATAAGAGTCGTGGGTGGTGAGGATGCAAGTAGAAGCCAGGGAAGGAGTTGGCGCTGAGGTCAAAGCGATTGATCTTCGGACGATGACCGACAGCGAAGAAAGCCTTCTGAAGCAAGCCTTTGCAAATTATGGCGTTTTATTCTTCCGCGATCAAAATTTGACGCCTGACGACCATATCGCGTTTGCTCGCCGTTTTGGACCAATCAATATCAATCGGTTCTTTAAGGCTACACCGGCCCACCCAGAAATTGCCGAGGTTCGCAAGGAGAGGGATCAAACAACCAATATTGGTGGAGCGTGGCACACCGACCATTCTTATGATCAAGAGCCTGCTTTGGGTTCGGTTCTCGTTGCCCGCGACCTACCGCAGACAGGCGGAGACACGCTGTTTGCTTCTATGTATGCGGCTTATGATGGCTTATCAGATGGCTTGAAAGACACTTTGTCCCGGCTCTATGCGGTACATTCCAGTCGCCATGTGTTTGGCGCACAGGGGGCGTATCGTGACGATGCTGGTGAACGCATCGGCAACCCTCAAGCGGCGACCCAAGATGCCGTCCATCCTGTGATAATCACCCACCCATTAAGTGGACGGAAAGCGCTCTATGTAAACCCAGCTTTCACTTTGCATTTTGAGGGCTGGACACAAGAGGAAAGCTGGCCGCTGCTAAGCTATCTCTATAAACACGCGACCCAGGACGCTTATATTACCCGCTTTGTTTGGCAGCCCGGTTCGGTTGCCTTTTGGGACAATCGGGCCACTTGGCACTACGCCCTCAATGATTATCACGGCGACTTTCGCTTAATGCACCGCATAACCATCGAGGGCTGTCCATTGGTTTAGGCCTTGCCGACGCACCAGAGTGCGAAGGCATGGCTGTCAGCGACCTCCTTTAGTCGGTCAAAGCGACCTGAAGCCCCACCATGGCCTGCCGTCATATTGACATTGAGGAGGAAGGGGCCCGCCTCTGGGCTTTTTTCCCGTAACTTCGCGACCCATTTGGTCGGCTCCCAATAGGTGACCTGGCTGTCGGAAAGCGCGGTTTGAGCAAACAAGGGCGGATAGGCTTGCGTGCTTACTTGATCATAGGGGCTATACGCCATCATATAGTCAAAGGCTTCCTTCGACTTGATCGGGTCACCCCACTCAGTCCACTCAGGCGGAGTCAACGGCAATGCAGCATCTGAGATCGTGTTGATAACATCGACAAACGCGACACCACCAATAACGCCAGCAAATAGCTCGGGTCGTTGGTTCATGACGGCACCAACCAGAAGACCGCCAGCGGAGCGGCCTTCAATGACGATCTGCTTCGGCGCAGCAAATTTCTGCTCAACTAAGACTTCAGCCGCGCGTGCGAAATCCGAGAAGGTGTTCTGCTTCTTCATCAGCTTGCCATCAAGGTACCATTGGTAGCCTCGGTCTTGGCCGCCGCGGATGTGTGCGATGCAATAAACCATGCCACGATCGACCAATGGTAGGCGCGCGGTCGAGAAGCTGGCCGGCATCGAAATGCCATACGACCCATAGCCATAGAGCAAGGCAGGTGCGGTACCGTCGATCAGGGTCTTCTTGTGATAGAGGATGGTCAGCGGTATGCGGGCACCATCGCTGGCGACAGCGACAGTCCGGCGCACGACATAGTTATTCTTTTCATGGCCGGACGGGATTTCTTGCGTTTTCCGCAGGGTACGCGTCTTGGAGTTGAGATCATAATCCCATGTTTCAGTTGGGGTGGAGGGAGAGTTGTAGGTGAAGCGTAACTTGGTCGTCTTCCATTCAAATCCGCGCAGAACCGAAAGATCATAGGCTTCCTCCGGGAAGTCGATCTGATGCTCTTTGCCATTGGCCATATTCCGAACGGTCAAGCGTGGTAGGGCGTCCACCGATTCCTCGCGGACCATATGCCCGGCATAGAGGTGGACTGACTCAATAAATCGACCGGCCTTGTGTGGGATATAGTCAGTCCAATTGTTGGCCGCCGTTTTGCTGACCGGGGTGCGCGAGATTTTGAAGTCTACTGCTCCACCCGAATTATTGCGGATGTAGAAATGACGTCCACGGTGATCGGGAAGGTACTCGACACCTTTTCGATAGGGCGTGAACTGCTTCGGCATCGCCGTCGGGGTCACCAATGGCAGGAACAGCACATCCGAACTCTCGCTCTGGGACCGATAGATGATGAGGTAATCGCCCGAGGAGGTCTTGCCGATCCCAGTTTGGAAAGACGGATCTTTCTCCTCAAAAATCATGACGTCCGTTTTCGGATCTTCACCGACTACGTGCCGCATGATTTTAGCAACGCGGAAATTGTCGTCCAACAAACAGTAGAAGCAAGTTCGACTATCTTTGGCCCAAACGAGCCCTGCCGATGCTCCCTCAATCTTGTAGGGCAGATCAGAGCCGTTGGCCGTGGCGCGGAAGCGCAACGTAACCTTGTTTCCGCCTTCATAGTCAACAAAATAGGCCAAAATGTCCTGATCGGGGTTTTGCTCCCAATCTTGCAAGCGCCAGAACTTCTCGCCTCTGGCCTCCTTATCGCCGTCGATCAGAATTTGCTCGGGGCCGGTTGCTTCGCCAGTCGCTGCATCTACGGTTTTGCGATATACAATCGGATACTGGCCACCAGTCCGGAAGCGAGTTGCATAGGCCCAGTCGCCATCCCGTGCTGGCACGCTTGAATCATCTTGCTTGATCTTGCCTTTCAATTCCTCAAAGAGGTCGGCACGCAACTTTTCTGTGGGATCCAAAAGCACGCTCTTGGTGTAGGCGTTTTCTGCTTCAATATGGGTCCGGATTTCATCGCTTAGCTTGGAAGGTTCATCTATGACGGCCTGCCAGTTAGCATCGCGCAGCCAATGATAATTGTCGATGCGCGTCTGACCATGTTGGGTAATCTCATGAGCTACCTTCTTGGCGATGGGGCCTTGAGGGGCACCGCGGCGAGGTGCTGTCGATTGGGCGAAGGCGGGAAATGCGGTCAAAGAGGTCATAGCGGCACCTGCAAGCAGAACAGAGCGACGGTCAAATAATTGTTGCATGTTGGTCTCCCGAATACGGCAACGCGTGCATTCTTTGCGTAATGGCATGCGCAATCCCCACATGGCCGTCAAGTTGCATTTAGTTCATCTTGTCGCAGATAATGACATTGCTGTGGTTTGGGGTATAGCAATCCCATGTCCCAACCCACTTTGCGTCAATTATCTTTCCTAACTGCCATTGCCGATCATGGTTCGTTTGTTGCGGCGGCAGAGCAAGCGCTTGTAACCCAACCCTCTTTGTCAGCGGCGATCAAAGAGTTGGAGGCGATTCTTGGCGCGAAACTGATCGAAAGAGGCCGGAATGGGGCCACCTTGACCCCCGCTGGCGAGATTGCGGCCACCAGAGCGCGCGCGATTTTGTCTGCCGTTGATGAGCTGGGCGAGGCGGTCCAAGGTGCCGCAGAACCATTGACAGGTCCATTCCGATTGGGTGTGATTCCAACCATCGCACCATTCTTCTTGCCTAAGGTCCTCCCGCGCGCCAAGCAAGCGTTTCCCAAGCTGAAACTATATTTGCGTGAAGACCTAACCGGTCGTCTGATAGATGGGCTACGTGCCCACACGCTTGATGCGGCGCTGATTGCTTTGCCCTATGAAGCTCAGGGTATCGATACCCTGCCTTTATTTGATGATGAGTTTTTATTCGTGGGACCACCGGACCACCCGCTCTCAAAAAAGCCAGACCTTTCGGCTGCAGATCTGGAAGGAGAGCCAGTATTGTTGTTGGAAGATGGGCACTGTTTACGCGATCACGCGATTGGCGTGTGTGGTATGACGCGGCCAGGCCAAGAGGAAGTACGCGCGACGTCCCTGTTTACTCTAGTGCAGATGGCAGCTGGCGGGCTCGGGATTTCACTTTTGCCCAAAATGGCTGCCGACGCAGGCATTGTTGCAGATGGCCTTACTGTGCGTGCATTCACCCCGCCGGTGATTGGCCGGCAGATCGGCTTGGCTTGGCGGCGCAGCTCTGGCCGACTTATTGAAATCAAAGCTCTATCAGCAATTCTGAAATCGGCATGATCGACGCGTCACTACGCCTTGCGACCACGCTGGGCCTGCTTGCCCTATTTGCCCTGCTTGAGTGGATGCGTCCTGCCCGGCCGTTACAGGTCACTCTGCGTCGCCTAGCCCGACATGGGGCTTTATCACTACTTGGGTCAGTAGCTTCACGTCTTGTCTTGGCTGGCGGCTTGGCTTCAGTTGCAAGCTTTGCGCACTTGATCGGCTTCGGCTTGATAAATTGGATGCAATTGACGGGTGCTTGGGTCTGGATCGCGTGTTTTTTGATTTTGGACTTTGCCGTTTGGGGTCAGCATGTCCTAAGCCACAAGATTCCCTTGTTATGGCGGCTCCATCGCCTGCATCATAGCGATGTTTTCATGGATGTGACGACCGCCCTACGGTTCCACCCGTTAGAAATCGTCGCATCCCTAATCTTTAAGGCTAGTTTTGTTGCGCTTTTGGGGGCACCACCTGCTTTGGTCTTTGCTTTCGAGTTGGTTTTGGGTGCAGGTGCCTTGTTCACCCACGCCAATATTGCCTTGCCAGAACGCCTAGACCGCATCCTGCGATGGTTTGTTGTGACGCCAGCCATGCACCTAATCCATCACCATCCAAATCCAGTGGCGACCAATAGCAATTATGGCTTTAGTTTCTCCGTCTGGGATCGGTTGTTTCGAACCTATCGAGACGATGCCCCTTCACCGGCGCTGCCATCTGGCTCAGACATTGGCCTAGCGAAATGGCGCAACCCGCAGGACCAAACGCTTAAAGCGATGGTTCTAAACCCACTTGATTAGAGCCTATTGAGCGACAAACCTAATTGCTTGGCCGCCACCAGATGCCAAGCGGACGTCGAGCACGGTGTTGCGTGTCACAACCTTCTCTTCAAACACAATGTTGAGCGGATTCTTGTCCCAGTCGGCCTTGGGCCCGTCGCGATAGATTTGTGCCTTATAGGTTCGCCCGGCATCGAGGAAGTTGAGCGGCACTTTGAAGCGTCGTGCATGTTCGTCCGTGATAGCACCCAAATACCAGTTGTCACTCGCACGATCCTTACGTGCGATCGTGACAAAGTCCCCGACTTCGCCATTTAGCGCGCGCGTTTCCGACCAGTCGACAGGAACGTCTTTGATGAATTGAAAAGGCATGGGATTGGCCTTGTAGTTTTCCGGCAAATCGGCGGCCATTTGGATCGGGCTATACAGCGTGACATAGAGTGCGAGCTGTTTGGCAATCGTTGTGCGCACCCGATGGCCTTCTTGGGTCGGGTTGATTGCGAAAATGCCGGGTGTGAAGTCCATCGGTCCCGCGAGCATGCGCGTGAACACTAGGTTGACTTCGTGTTCAGGCGGGTTCTCAGGATTGCCCCATGCATTATACTCTTGGCCACGTGCCCCCTCGCGCGAGACCCAGTTTGGATAGGTCCGCCGCAGACCCGTATCTTTGATTGGTTCATGCGCATTAATCGCAATTTTGTGGCGAGCAGCCGTTTCAACAACGCGGAGATGATGGCGCACGGCCTCTTGCCCGTCATGCCATTCAAACACGATTTGACCATTGGCGTCGCGATAACGGGCACCGCCAGCATCGGCGACATAGCCCGTCTTGACGCTATCCACGCCCAAGCTTTCATAGAGGGCAAAGGCCGCTTCCATCTGGGGTTCATAATTGGCGATATTCGCCGCAGTTTCGTGATGCCCAACCAAATGAACGCCTTTAGACCGCGCATAATCCGTAACTGCCTTCAGATCGAAGTCGGGATAGGCGGTAATGAAGTCAAAGCCTGTTTCGCCCCCAAACCAATCACCATCCCACCCCTTATTCCAGCCCTCGACCAAGACGCCGCGAAAGCCATGTTCTGCAGCAAAATCGATATAGCGTTTAGCATTTTCTGTCGTTGCGCCGTGCTTTGGACCGCTGCCCCACGTCGACTTTTTGATGTGCATCTCCCACCAGATGCCGATATACTTAAATGGTTTCACCCATGAAACATCCCCTAAAGCGTTGGGATCATTCAAATTTAGGATCAGATGGCTCATCACCAAGCCTGCAGCATCATCGCTGATCTGGATTGTGCGCCAAGGTGTGGAGAAGGGGGTAGAACGCACCACCTTTGCCCCGCGCGAGCTGGGCGATAGCGTCGAGATAAATTTTGTACCGCCCGCGTGGCGCAGCCACATGGACGAATAGTCCACCAGAGCGGCCTCGTGAAAGGATAGATGCAGGCCGCTCTTGGTACGAAGTGTCATAGGCGTATGGGCTTGGCCCACTTCGCGGATTGGCGTGCGATTATAGAGATATTCATAGCGGTTCCATTCCCCCGCAGGCTGCCACCAAGCAGTGCCATCTTCAGCAAGATTGAACTCAGTCATTTCCTCGCTGATCGCAACCTGCCTCAGATTTGGTTGGTCTGGGAAGTTATAGCGAAAGCCAATGCCATCATCATAAACGCGGAAAGTGACGGAGAATTGCCGCGGTGCGCCTCTGCCATCTTCAAAGGTCACAGTCACCTCATTGTAGCGGTTTAAGATCGACTTGGCTTCGCCCCACGGTAACTCCCACCTTTCTTCGAATGAGCGCGTCGTGTGATTGATCGCTGATAGAGAGCGATCGAATTTCGGGGCATTGGTGAACAAGAAGCCCAATTTGGAACGAGTGATGACTGGTTTGCCAGCATAACTGACTTGATACGTGGCCTCGCCATAGGAACTGCCAACCTCGACCACAATTTTTCCGTTGGGGGAGGTGGCCTTAAAGGACGGATCTGCGAAGGCAGGGCTCGCCCAGATCAGGCAAAGGCAGACAATTAGAACGCGCAGCATGGTCTTTCCCCCGGAGACAGGATCTACCTTCCCTTGTCGCATATTGGTTTTTATGGCAAGCGAGGCTGGCTGCTCTTAGCCTATTGTCCAGCCGCGTCTCGTACAGGCTGCTTGCACTGTATTCTGCAGGAGGCAAGCAATCGTCATCGGACCCACGCCGCCAGGAACCGGTGTGATTGCTCCGGCTATCTCAAGAGCTTCATCATAGGCGACATCGCCCACAAGGCGCGTGGCACCTTGGCCTTTGGTCGGGTTGTTGACCCGGTTAATCCCGACATCAATCACGGTGGCGCCTTGTTTTACCCACGCACCTTTGATGATTTCCGGCCGCCCAACTGCAGGCACTAAGATGTCGGCCGAGCGGCAAACAGCGGCGAGGTCACGCGTCCGAGAATGGGCAAGGGTGACGGTGCAATCTTCGGCCAAAAACAACAGACCCGCAGGCTTGCCTACGAGGATGGAGCGGCCGACTACCACCACATGCGCTCCTTTGAGGTCGCCTAACGATCGTTTAGCTAGAATGACGCAACCAGTAGGCGTGCATGGGCGTAAGCCAGGACGGCCTAAAACCAGCCTCCCGGCAGATACTTCGGTCAGGCCATCCACATCTTTTGCCGGATCGATGCAGGCGATAACGGCATCACTATCTAGACCTGCGGGCAAAGGCAGTTGTACCAAAATACCATCAACCACCGGATCCGCTGACAAGGCTTTGACGTGACCCTCAAGCTCTGACTGGCTAATGGTGGCTGGAAGCTTAATCTCCCGCGAGATCATCCCGGCAGCTTGGGTTCGCCGGCCTTTATTGCGCACATAGACTTGGCTTGCTGGATCATCTCCGACTAGCACCACGCACAAACAAGGCGGAGCACCATAAGTCTCGACTAATTGTTGGACGTGGCGGGCCACTTCTTGGTCGACGGCCTCTGCAATGGCCTTGCCATCAATAATCCGTGCGCTCATCGGAAGTCCTTGCCTCAGGGTCAGTAAGGCTTTCCTCTATCCTGTGTGGCCCTTCTCAAACAAGATCAAGGCGCTGTATTCTGATCAGAATGGGATGAGTGGAACAGCGAAATTTTGCAGGAATTGGATCCCGATGATCAGCGCGACGGGGGATAAGTCTACACCGCCCAAATTAGGGATTACTTTGCGGATTGGGTTCAGTGCAGGGGTCGTTAAACGCTCGCACGTGTCATAGATCGTCGCAACGAAACGGTTACGCAGATTGATAACGTCAAACGCAACAAGCCAGCTCATCACAGCCCCCGCGATCACAACCCACAGGTAGAGACCCAAAACTGTTCCCATAAGCCATTCAACTGGACCTGGTGGACCCATGATATTTCTCCTCGCGTGGTCGGACTAGCGCCACTAGCCGCCCTCAAGTGGGCGAAAGCACGCCTCTATTCAAGGGGTTTGCTGTTGATCCTGTTCAAATCGTATAGATAGGGCCGCCTCAAAGCTGCTCAATTGAGTCCAGAGGAGGCGCTCAGCGTGTCCCGCGCAACCCAAGCGTTGGGCCCGATCCACTAGCAGTGTTGGGGGGGCAGCCGTCCCAGCCGAGGATGCAAGTTTGCCTTCGCCGTCAGTTTGAAAATAGAAAACCGGAGTTACTGCTGCAGCGTTACAATTCACCCGATACAAGGCAAACCCTCTGTCGGCATATAAAGGACGCCTTGCATTGCCCCCGTTGGTCTCCACCATAATAAGAATGGTTTGCTCCGCTGTTGCCGCAGAACCATCAAATTGCAGAAGCGGATTGATTTGCACTAATGAGTTCTTGGATAGATCATTGGGTGCTATTGACCAAGGCTGCCGGAGCAAAGTCCATAGGATCGGCTCAAAGTGGCTTTGGCAAGCTGCAAGGGTAGGCGTGTCGGTTGGAATCGTGGCCCCAGCCTTAGTTGCGAGCAGGATCAATGTGGCCATGGTTTGTGCGTCGTCAAATTGAGCGGCGTGCGTAGGTGGGAGTGCGTTCCAGGTCGGCTTTCTAGGGCCACTTTCGCGCGCCAAGTTCCAATGCGCTGATACGCTTTCCCAACAGCTGGCCAATTCTTCGCGTGCGCCTGCTGCTGTCGGGGACCGGACAGCAATGCGACCTCGCAGCTCTTTGATCTGAGACCTCGGCACGGGCGGATTTGGTTGCGAGCTTTTGGAAGAGGCGTGCTGAACCGATTGGCTTTGATCATTCATCGCCTGCAGCGCCACTTCATTGTTCGGCTGCAGTGCCAATGCCTGACTAAAATAACGCTGTGCTTCAGTTGGGTTTGGCTGTCCCAAAAAACCCATTTTTAACATGAGGCCCAGATTGGCGCAGGCCATGGCACTGCCGGCCTGACAGGCCGTTTCCATCACTCTTTGCCCTTTTTTCGCGTCAGCCGCCACGCCTATTCCCTGAACCAGCATGAGCCCGAGACCTTGGCATGCATTGGCATTGCGGAGGTCGCAACCGCGTTGAAACAGCGCGACAGCCTGCTCAGGTGTGCCCATTTGGGTTTTGCCTTGAACAATCATTTCGCCGGCGACGGCACAGGCAATGGCCGTCCCGGCCTGGCAGGCGCGATCTGAAGATGTAAAGGCCACCTCGTTTTCGCCGCGTCTCATGGCTAATTGAGCTGCTACCCAATAGGCGTTTCCGTCCGAAGTCGTGCTGCCTAGATCCCCCGACCCAGCAATCGTGTGTTGAGCCGTTACTTCGCTAGACTGTGAAATGCATGTAATGGCAACTAAAAATGCAATGAAAGGCTGATTCATAAATTTGGGTTTGCCTTTTCCGATACCAACTATTTCTAACTACTATAGCGTGGCTCCTGCTCAAGGGAATAGTTCTAAATTCTAGAGGCTGCTTGAGATCATTATCTTACTCGCTAGATATCAGTTGCTACCGGTTGTTACTTGATTTGCTGACTAGCCGCCATTGAGGCCACCGTTGAGAGTGAGAATAAGCAATGCAATCCAACCCAAATCACACTTTTTTATCATTCTGAATGGAAATTTTTATTGAATACCACAAAAACAAATCAAAATTACATTTTAGTTTAACATAATATAAATCATAAAACTCTTAGATAAATAAATCATTTATCAATTTTAATGCCCTAATCTAAAATTTTATCAAATATAAAATCTAAGTTTTATTATGTTTGTGGGACACTGACCATCTTAACCGGGGGATGGTTCTGTGAAATTACGTGCTGTTAGTTGGTTGATGCTTGGTCAAATGTTTTGGCTTACGTCAGCTTGCTCTACTCTTTCTAAGCAACGCCCAGTCGATAACTGGTCACAGTCATCGTCGCAAGCAAAGCAGTACGCAGCTGCACCCCGTGTGGAAGCAAGTCCGGTGGATGGTCATCACGCCGTCAGCCGCTTAACCAACCTTGAAAGCGCTAAGCCGTCACAACGTGCTAATTTTGGAGAACCGACCTCTAAAGCGCAGTCAACTAAGCTCAAACAAGGGCCCGCGATGATGATGGGCGACCGTGAGACTGCCCCACAGGGGCTCCGGGACTTCTGCCAGCGCCAACCGCAACTCTGTAACGTCACATTTAGCCAACGTGCCCGTCCTGAGCGGCAATCAGATGGATTCATATTGACTGGCTTAGGCCCAGATTTGACTGACGCACCCCCGATCCAACCTGTCGTTAGCTCAAAGGCTCAGCCAATTCAGGCCTTCGCTGTCAGCCCACAAGATTTGGCACAAATCAATCAAATCAACCGCCACATTAATCGCGCCATGATAGGTGTGACCGACCAGATCGCTTTCGGCCGAACTGAGTTTTGGACCATGCCGTTGTCCGCCCCCGAATATGGCAGCCTTCGGAAACGGCCTTTGGCGGATTGTGAGGATTTCGCGCTTGAGAAGCGTCGAGCGCTTATCGCTGCGGGCATTCCTGAGGACGCGCTCTATCTCGCCGTCGTTTTTTCACCACGTACAAGCTTACACGCCGTTTTGGTCGTTGCCACAGATAAAGGCGATCTAGTTCTGGATAACCTCAACGATTGGATCGTTCCATATCAAGAAACGGCCTACACATGGATTAAGACTCAGTCGACGACTTCCTTGCTGGATTGGGCGGTTGCCGGTCAACGAGAGCAACCAAAGTCGCTGCAGCTTGCCAATTACGAGACACGCATCTCCATTCTGCCGCGGGGAAGTGAAGCCCAAGCACCAACCATTTCGATGGCTTATGTGTGGGAAAGTACGTCAAACAATTTGGATATGTCTGAACCGGTAATTTCCTCCATACGTCCCACAGGCGGTCGATCGAAATAGGAAAACTGAACCCCTCTGTACCTATCCACGTTGTACTGGAGCTGAGCGTCAAACCAGAATGATTGCGAAGTTACCGAGTTGACGATTACCATAGGCATCAAGCCCTGTGCGGTTCAATTTTAATTCTTCGTCGTACGAGCAAACCTGCGCTTACTCTTGCATTACCCACTCGTGTGTGACCAGTATGTTGTGCAACGTTGGATTAGTTGCAATTCAGGTGAGTTCTTTGTTCATTCTTTCGCGTTAGAGCTTTTGGCAAACCAGAGTCTTCAATTATTCTACAAGAGCGTGCATGGCCGGTCTCTCCATCGTGTTATCAACATTTAACGGCGCGGCATGCCTGCAAGAAGTCTTGGACGGTTATTTGACTTGCAATCGCCCGAGTACTGCTTGGGAACTTATCATTGTCAATAATGGCTCGACGGACAATACTGAGGATATTATTCGGCATTTTGCGGGCAAATTGCCTCTTACGCTTCTGCGACATGACGTGCCGGGCAAGAATGGTTCGTTGAACTATGCCCTATCCATCGCCAAGGGCGATCTAATTGTCCTGACCGATGATGACGCGATACCAGATATTGACTTTATTCTCGCTTGGGAAGGCATCCTTTCAGAAGCCGAGAACTATGATATCTTTGGCGGTAAGATCTTGCCCCGCTTCCCTGGTCCAATTCCAGAGTTCCTAGAGAAAAATCGCCAGCATTTCCCCGCACTATTCGCTGCGATTGATCTTCAGCATGGCCCTGTGGATAAGCACTCCATATTCGGCCCCAATATGGCCGTCCGACGTCGCGTTTTTGATGGCGGGCTTATGTTTGATGAGGCAATCGGCCCAAACTCTTCGCAACATTATTATATGATGGGTAGCGAAAGTGAGTTTTGCGACCGAGCCGATCGAGAAGGGCTGAAATTCTGGTTTAATTCCAAGGCAATCGTGACTCACATTATCCGGCCGCACCAAATGAGCCGAGAATTTGTTAAGGCTCGGGCATTCCGGCACGGTTGCGGAATCGCTTACCGTGAAAGCATCGAAAGTGATATTCCCAATTCGATGCCGCTGAGCATGCAGAAGGCAAATTGGATCATCCGGGAATGGCGGTACCGGCTCTTTCCAGACACGCAAAGCGACGTGAACCTCTGGAACTATCATTGGAAGCGGGGCTATGTTCAAACCAAGCTAAAACTGATTAGGTCAATCTAACGCGCTCAGAATGAAAATTTCTATGGCCTCTGGAGTTGGAGGGGCCTCGTGTTAGGTCTATCATTTGCGTCATTTCATAGGGCTTTTGCCCCAAAGCTTTACTGTGCCCAAGATGGTAAAGGGTTCGAGCTATCGAGGACTTATTGAAGTCGTCGAGGGAGACACTCTGGCAGCCAAAATCGGCCCATAGGCTAAAGCCATAAAGAAGAATACCGTATTCACATTTAGGGGTGCAGCACCGATCACTTCTAACCCTGCTCGTGGCAAAGTCGATACGAGAATACTCAAAGATAGGATAACCAGCGCATTCGGCCGATAAATGAAATTGCCGATATTGCGTATGATACAATAGGTTAGAGGCAGGAAAAACAACAACATTCCAACGACCCCGACATTCACCATTAAATCTATTGGCGTATTATGAAAATTAAATGGTGCGCCTTGTTCTACGTCCATGGCATCCCACAAGAATTGAGCATCAGAGTTTTCGATCCTCCAAAATCCAGCATATCCACCCCCAAAAAGTGGGCGCTCGGCAATTAATTTGCCTGCGGATTCCCACAGGATGGTTCGTCCAGTTAGAGTTACGTCCTTTTGTACCAAGGATAAAGCTGTCGACATAGCTTCGTTTAACCAGAACGGTGCCGTGAGGCCGAGCAGGGCGGCGAAGAATGCGGTAGCCAAAACCGCGACGCCTCTGATAGTCGGCTTGGTCCGCGCAAATATCATCATGACAATTAGCGCACTTACACCGATGG
This sequence comes from Alphaproteobacteria bacterium, assembly GCA_027485915.1. GTDB lineage: Bacteria > Pseudomonadota > Alphaproteobacteria > Caulobacterales > Aquidulcibacteraceae > Aquidulcibacter. The sequence goes on from JAIXQA010000041.1 coordinate 15,581, forward strand.
CTGAGAATACAATCGCGGACATCGCCTTCGATAGCGCCAAAGAGTAAAGACCAGCGAGTATCGCAAGTGGACCAATAACCCAAACGGCGACGCGTTGCCTCCCCTTGGTCGTCAATATCGCGGTCAAGATCGATAAGATGGCCAATAGGGTAATGTCGGCAGATTGGTTTTTGCTGCCTGCCAGTCCAGCAAATGCAACTTCACCGTCAGCGCCAACGGGCACGAACCTGCCAAATGGGATGGCCATCAAAGCATAGGTCGCCAAGCCCAGAAACACCGCTAAGATGATATGATCAAACCGCACAATATGAACAATCAGCACTGCTGCATAGATTGTGATCAGAAACTGAATTGCATAATAAATGGTAGCCGTTGGATATGCAGACCAGACTGTCGAAAGCATGCAAAATGCTGGCAGGAGAAAAATAAACCAAGATTCCAATATCACTTTGTGAATTTGAGATCTGTTTACCACTGAAAGAAGCGCAACCAACAACAAAAACGCCAATGCGCCTATGCTTCCGAGGGTAACGTTTAGGCTCAGGATTAGAAAAATCAGCGCAACAATCGCGATTTCTAGCATGTTCTTGCGAGTTACGTTTGTATTGAGCGACGGCACGTTGTTTCCAATCGGATGCACTAACTGAAGCCAAGCCGCACCCTCTCTGCTTCATATGTCGCTATTGGCCGGATTTCAAGGCAGTCGGTGCGACTGATCGCCTCAAGAACCACTCGTTAGACCTCATCTGATCCTTGACTTTATCCAGTTTTTCGTGCGCTGCTTAGCTCGAGGCTTACACTAATCCCAATAACAAAGATGATTGGCTAGGCGCGTGAAGCGCTGATCTTCAGCGGTTGTCCACTTAAGGAGAGCTAATAAACACGAAACAATGGATGCAATCTTCGCCGGAACAAAGAAATGGATGGACAAACTCAATTGGTGCTAGTTTGTATGTGAAAGCGACCCTCAATTTTGGTGTCAAATCTATGCCTGTCACACCTGTATGCACCGGTATTTAAAAGTAAGAGTTTTGGAGATTTAATGCCCGTGTCATCAAGCCAATTGCCAAAGCCGATTGGGTCGCTATGAGCAGCATCAGGGAAAAGGCATCCACAGGCGCGGCATTGCTCATAACTGCCAAGGCGCTAACGGCGGCATTGAGTTTTGTCGTCACAATTATACTTGCACGCATACTCATCCCCGAAGATTTTGCTCTTGCGGCAATCGCCATTACGATCGTGGGGCTGTTAGCGGCGTTTACGGAGCTCGGGCTCAACAACGCTTTGGTACACCATAAGAGCCCAGAGCGCGCGCACTTCGACACAGCTTGGACACTCAACATGTGCCGCGCGCTTATTCTTGCGGCGATCTTGGCGGCGGCGGCAAATTCCCTTGCTAGCGCTTATAATGAGCCGCGCTTAGTCCATGTGATCTACGTTCTGGGAGTGTCCATCGTTGTCGGGGCCGTGGCCAATCCAACTATGGTTGTTTTCACGCGGAATTTGTCATTTTCACAGGAATTTTTCGTTTCGGTCACGGCCAAGCTCATTGGTGCCGTGTGTGCAATTCTATTTGCTGTTATTTATCACAGCTATTGGGCAATCCTGATTGGAGCAATCGTTGCGCAAGCTGTTACCACAATAAACTCTTATATTCTGCGGCCCTATCTGCCGAGAATCTCCTTTTCTAAGACAAAGGAACTATTAGATTTTTCTCTTTGGCTTTCGCTAAGCAGCATTGTGCATGGGATCAATCATTATATCGTTCAATTGATTGTTGGACTGGTGCTGCCGCGGGCCCAATTCGGATATCTCGTTTTTGGACAGCGGGTTGCGGCCGTAACGCTCTATGAAGCGCTTGAACCTGTCCGCCAGGTTCTTTTTGCAAGTTTTACGGCCATTCAAGACGATGCAGCCCGCTTGAAGAAAGCCTATCTCAAGGCCCAGTCAATTCTCGTTTTCGCAATTTTGCCAGTTGGGGTTGGGCTGGCCCTGATGGCGCACCCCGTACTCTACTTCATCGTCGGCGAAAAATGGTTGCCAGCGGTCCCAGTGCTCCAAGTGATGGCAATGGTTTATGCGATACAAGCCATAATTGCCCCCGCAGGGGCAGTGGCTATGGCAACCGGAAATACCCGTGCATCCTTTTATCGGGATACTTTAAGCTTAAGCGTGAGGCTTCCGCTTGTTGTGGCTGGGGCTTATTTCTATGGGTTAAATGGATTGCTCATCGCTGTTTTTGTTGAAACATCTTTCTTTGTTTTTATTTCAGCGCACCTCGTTCGCCGTATTCTCAAGATCGGCATCACCAATCAGCTAACCAATTGTTTGCGAACGATCATCGCAGTGACAATAATGGCCTTGGCTGTCCTCGTCGCCCAACAAGCATTTCGTGACTTTGGCTTTGGGCCAAATGATCTCCTACCCGCAGTGGCGCAGGTCGTGATTGGCGCATTAACTTATGTTGGCGTAATTGGGCTGCTTTGGTGGCAGCAAAGATTTCCACCCGGACCAGAGCGAGAGCTGCTCAATGTTTTACTTGGACTTCGCAGGAGATTTTTCGGGCAATCAATCGCTTTGCTTTTTCACCGAGACCGAGTTGAATGATTATTCCAAAACTCAGCCTCTATCTCTTAATCACGCACCAACCGAACGCTCCACGCTGAATCGGTTAACGCAATCTGCTGTCCTGTCTTGATCGCCTGCTGCCAAGATCTGAGATCACAGGCTTGATGGGCTGGAATGCGAACTTTGGCCCAACGCCGTTGGGCTTCGTGAGTAGTTCGTGCAGGAATCCGAGGCCCCATGAAAGATGCATGATTGCCGCAGCCGGTCCCGCCGCAAACCGCCAACCACCACCGGACTTTGCCCCGATCACAGCGCCGCCGGTTATGCAGGCCAAAAGCCATATCAAAAAAGGAATGAGGAATATTGGGTGGATTGGTGCCAATAACGCCAAGAGCGCGGCAATGGCGACGCCCACGGGCATAAGTTGCCGCAGCTTTAGTATCAGTTGATGCCGCAGAACATTTCGTGCACGGCCTTTGCCATAGCGAAAATACTGGCGCCAAAGCGCTCTAGGAGTCTTGCGCGGGAAATAGGTTATAGGGAGACTGGTCTCCAGCCAGATTTTGGCACCATTTTGGCTGAGGCGATGATCAAGCTCTGCGTCTTCATTGCACGTCATTTCTTCGCAATAGCCACCGGCCGCTTTGAAACATTTAATCGACATGAGGGCATGGTGCCCATGATCGACAAATGTACTCTGACCAACATGACGATGAGCCGAGCCGCCGGTTCCGAGCCAGCTATTTTGCGCGGCTGCAACCCCGTCCTGAAAGCCCCCGTGACCGACGGTCAACATCGGAACTACAACACTATCGGCTGCGGAAGCGGCTTGGGCCGCAAGAAGGCTGCTGACGAATTGCTCGGGATAGCCACAGTGTGCATCCATGCGGACAAGCCATGCTGCGCATTCTTGAAACTTGAGTATTGCTAAGTTCACACCGGCGCTTTGTAATCTCGCAGGATTGTCCAAGAGTATAACGCGCGAGTCATCGCGGCCGTGACGTTCAACAATTGCTTGACTGCCATCATCGCTGCCGCCATCTGCGACAACAATGAGGGTCGAAGCTAGATCCCGCCGGACCAAGTGCAAAAGATTGTCCAAATGCGCGGCTTCGTTGAGGCACGGAATTACGACTAACGCCATTGGATTACCCTAGTTTTTCAAGTGTTGCACGAAGGGCGAGACATTCTTCCTTCGATGTCAGTAGATCTTTGGCTGGAATGCGAGAAAGGGCTGCCTGTAGATCGGATATCTCTGGTTCTGTCAGCGCTAAGAGTTGATCTAGGACATTTGATCCACCGGTCCTGAGCAAAAGTCCCGCTTGATGGCGTTCGAGCCATGCGCCAGTTTCTACGTCTGCCAACGCAATTGGAATGGTGCCGTGTGCCGTAGCCTCATAAAGACGATTTGGTAGGAGCCACGCGCTATTCTGGCCCTCTTCATACCAATCGATGCACCAAGCAAAATGACATTGCCCATAAAGCGCAGGCAAGTCGGCTGGTTTATAGGGGCCGTGGAAATGAATGTTTTCGTGTCCCGAAATAGAGGCCTCAAAACCAGGAAGTTGTGCTGGTGAAGGCTTACCAGCAATCAAGACTTTGATTTGCCCTTCACCTTTCGCCGCCACCTCGAGAAGCAACTTCAGGGTTTTCCGGCACCGCAGCATCCCAAACCAGCCAATAACGAGTGGTCGACCCTGCTTACACATAAGTGACGCTATTCCTTCATCGGTAAGATCGAGGACCTTGTTTTCCAGCAAGATAATTTCTTTGGGGCACGCCGGCTTCTTACTGAAGTAATGCGTCACAAATCCGGGTGAAGACGTGATTAGGGCCTTGGTTTCTTGTAATAAATGGGTTTCCACGGCTTGGATGGCGCGATGCGGCATTGTCTGGCCAAGTAGGGCCCGATGAATGTCCAAGCACTCATAGACAACTGGTCGGCCTTTTGCGACACGGTGGGCCAAGACCAAACACTCAAGATTTCGCGCGATGATTAAGTCACAGCCCGCAAAATGATTTTCCAATGAAGAACAAAAAACAAAATTCCTTAAGACGGACAAGGCGCGTTTCCCTAGCGCAGCGTCTTCTGTTATTCCAAGCACCAGCGATTTTTCTTCTTGATCGTGCGCATTTTTCTGATCTCGGACAAAGCCCGCCGAAACGACAAGCAGGTCTGCGGCCTCCAGCATGCTAATCCTTCGCTTTACCGCTGCGTCTCCAAGATCATGAACAAGATAGCCTATTCGCATACTCGATGCCCCTACGTCATGACATTGAAAGTGGTGTCCAAACCAGTCGCCACAGGTCTAAGCCTGAGGGCTGTCAGCTAGGTTTGCTCCGATAACTGGGACGTCTTGCGCTGCCCTTGGACGTCGAACTGGCGGGTCAAAGTACGCCATAGTTCGCTCGTAAACTTCCAAATCACTTCACGTGGGAAATCGAGCGCGGTGTCACAAAGGGCTATCAACATTTGTGTCCGGTGCGGCCATTCAAGATCTGCATCGGATGCCCGCAGGACCATTCTTGCCAGCACTTCGTCCGAGAATAGGCGCTTTGTCTTTGCAGGTTCTGCGAGTTGCAGTGGGAATTTTGCTCCAAACACGACTTCAACAGCGCGCGTTGCCAAGCAGAGCGTTTGCATCAACCCTTGTTCTTTGGCGATCCGAATAACATCTTCAGCGTCTGCTTTGCTAATTCTCCCGAATGCCTTCGCAAGGTCTGCCGCATATTTTCCGCTGCTTTCACGATGAACCATGGCTTTGACGAGGCTCAGCGCGGCTAGCAAGATATTTTCCTTTAGTTCCAGAGAATAGCAAGGGATGCTCCCAACCAGTTGGGTTGTTGCCCTCTTGAGAAAGAAGTCCTTCTCCCGTGGCCCGGGGCAACCGGGCTGCTGAGTCCGATGATGTAAATCTACGGCCAGATAGCTAGAGTCCGGCGGTAGCAAATGCTGCTCACCCAAGAAAAACCACCACCATGTTGATTTACATTCATCGGCAAGCTTAAAGCCATGCTGCTCCAATATGGTACGAGCAGGCTTAAAATCGCTAAAGGTCACGTAGAGGTCAAGATCTGTAGCATGTTTGACGAAGTAGTCACCGTAAATGACATGCTGGGATAGCGCACCTTTAAAAAATGCGGCTTGGATTCCCTGCTTTGCCAGTGCGCGCGCAACAAGGCGCGCTGTCTGTAATAAGCAGGAGTTTCGTTGGAAGCAGAGTTGCTGGTAAGCGTCTAGGGCTTTCTTGAGGGTCGGCGGCAATACTGTTCCTGTAAGCTTCGAGGTCTTCAGAACATGCGTAGCTAACCGGTTTTCAAAAACGATAGCTTGGACAAGATCCAAACTGGCGGCGGAAACATTATTCCAGTTCACAGGGTCAAATGACGTCACGCCAAGAGATGGGCCTACGGCTGCCGCAACAATCTGAAGTTCTACAGCTTTCAATACATTATTCCCAAAGAACAAATAGCACGCTTAGCTCGCGCGCTCTGAGTTAGGTTGTTGCAGCTATTCTACGATCGGCAGCCCACACTTGTCATGCTTTACCTACTCAATGCTTCAAGGCCTAGCATTTTTTTTAACGCAATAATTAGGCCACTTGAGCAAGTGCCAGATTGACTAATTCATGATACAGGCCACTGAAATCGGAAGTGGCACCTTAATCTCATTCCTGAGTTGCGTGTACCAAAACGCATCATTGACGGCCGTTTGAAAGCAGCTCCATGAAACACATACTCATATTGGGGGCTAGTGGGATGCTCGGATCCCAATTGATCGCTCGACTGGGGACATGCGCCCACGGAATTAGCGGCCACGATGTTCGGAACTGGGACGCGTTTGAAGCCATCCTGACTGAATCGAGCGCTACAACCATCATTAATGCGATTGGATGGGTTAAACAGCGTGACTTCAATGGGGATCCCACAGAACTAATCGAGGTAAACGCTCTTTTTCCACACCGTTTGGCTCAGCATTGCAGGAAATTTGGTCGGCGGTTGATCCATTTTAGCACGGATTGTGTATTCTCCGGGCGCACTGGCAACTATTGCGAGACCGATACACCCGATCCTATTGATCTCTATGGGCAGTCAAAACTGTTGGGCGAAGTAAGTGGCCCTAATGTATTCAACCTGCGAACGTCGTTCATCGGATTAGAACCTAGGCGCAAGACCGGCCTTGTTGAATGGTTTCTCGCGCAAACCCAGCCCATACTGGGTTATAGCGATGCGATCTATAGCGGCTTCACAACTTTGGAGATGGCAAGGATTGTTGAGCAGATCGTTGCCGTGCCAGAGGAATTGGCAGGACTCTATCATGTGGCGAGCGCTCCGATTTCAAAGTACGATTTGCTTTTGGAACTTCGTGACACTCTTGGATCAGAATTAAGTATTTCGCGCTACAGTAACTTTTCTTGTAATCGTTCGCTTAATGGCGAAAAATTCAATTGCGCCTTTGGTTATACGCCGCCCAGTTGGCCGGCGATGATCCAAGAATTAGCGGTCCAGATAAAGAGTCGAGAACATGAACTTTAATGGCAAGCGTATCCTGATCACGGGTGGAACTGGCTCTTTAGGACAAACCTTGGTGCGACGACTGCTTGGCCTAGGTCCGAACGCCCCGGAAAAGGTCATTGTGATGTCGCGTGACGAGGCTAAGCAGCATGACATGCGTGTTGACTACCTGCTTCGTCACTCGGCCACTGACGCGATCATGTATGACAATTTTAGGCGCGCTCTAGAGTTTCGGATCGGCGACGTCAGAAATTACTCGGATGTCGTCTCGGCGTTACACGATTGCGATGGCGTGATTCATGCGGCAGCCCTAAAGCAAGTACCTGTTTGTGAATATTTTTCAGAGCAAGCTATCCTGACTAATTGCATTGGGCCTATCAACATAGTCCGGGCTATTCGCGAACATAATATGCCAGTTGAAACCGTCGTTGGTGTCAGCACTGACAAGGCGTGCGAACCCGTAAATGTTATGGGCATGACCAAAGCGCTCCAAGAACGCATCTTTATTGGGGCCAATGTCCTTAATGCCCGAACGCGGTTTGTAGCGGTGCGATACGGGAATGTGTTGGCGTCTCGGGGTAGCGTAATCCCGCTATTTCAGGATCAAATCCTAGCTGGCGGACCTGTTACCATAACGGACAGCCGCATGACCCGCTTCCTGATCAGCTTGGAACAGGCCGTCGATACCGTTTTGGAAGCTTATAGCGAAGCTCTGCCCGGTGAGACCTATATCCCGACCGCCCCTGGAGCTCGCATGGAGGACGTCGCCGCAATTCTGATCGGTGATCGCCCTATCGCCATTCAGATGGTTGGAATTCGACCCGGGGAGAAAATTGACGAGGCGCTTATCTCGCATGAAGAGGCGCACCGAACTATCCGCCGTGGCACGCATTATGTCATTCGTCCAATGCTGCCGGAATTGTCGCACCCAGAGGTCGATGCATTGCCGCGACCGCTTGAGTGTGCATTTTTATCGAGCGGTGAAATTTTAAGCCGCACAGCATTGCACGAATTGTTGGTCAAGAATGACTTGATTGCGCCAAGTTCTGGCCGGATTGGAACGCAGGATCTAAACGCGTGAACAAATTCAAGCTGTTAACATTGGTCGGCACCCGGCCTGAATTGATCAAGCTCTCTGCAATCATCGCAGAGGCCGATCGTTGTTTTGAGCACATCCTTGTTCATTCAGGTCAGAATTTTGATGATGGCCTAAACGGGGCCATTTTTAGAGATCTCAGTATTCGCGCGCCTAACTATACCCTCAATATTGCCGGCGGCAATTCTGCTACAGCAATCGCCCGCGTGATCGAGCTCGTGGATCCGATTTTGGAACAAGAAAAGCCCGATGCTTGTCTTGTTCTTGGGGATACAAACTCATGCTTCGGCATGATTGCCGCTAAAAAGCGCAAAATCCCAATTTTTCACATGGAAGCTGGAAATCGATGCTTCGATCAACGTGTGCCGGAGGAAGTCAATCGCCGGCTCATCGATCATTTGGCCGACATTAACCTAACCTATAGCGACCAAGCCCGTAACAATCTTTTGGCTGAGGGCCTTCCCAGTGATTGCGTACTTAAGCTCGGCTCACCAATGGGGGAGATATTGGCCCAACACCGGCAGAGTATTCTTGGCTCATCGGTGTTAGAGCGCCTGAAGTTAACGTCAAAACACTATTTTGTTGTCAGTGCGCACCGCGAGGAAAATGTCGATACTCCAGCTATTTTATTGACACTTATTCGTAGCTTGAATGCGATCGCCGCCACTTATGATTATCCAATTATCGTCTCGTTGCATCCCAGAACAAAAAGCCGGCTCGCAGAACTCGGCTCTCACGCAGCGCCCCATCCACTAATTCAGTTTCATGAGCCGTTTGGCTTTTTCGACTATGTCAAACTACAAACCGCGGCGGCTTGCGTTTTGTCCGATAGTGGAACCTTGACGGAGGAGGCCGCAATATTGGGCTTCCCGTCTGTTATGCTTCGAGAGGCCCATGAGCGACCGGAGGGGATGGATCATGCGGTATGCCTACGAAGTGATCTTGATGAACGTCGACTGCTTCGGACTTTGGAAATGGCCCTAATGCAGGCGGGACGGTTAGTTGAAGTGCCTCAAGCTTACCAAACCACCGACGTTTCACGCCGCACGGTTCGAACAATCATGAGCTACACAGATTATGTAAATCGGACAGTTTGGTCGAAATAGGACGGTTAGTATTTTGATGAGGCTCTTGCTGATTGTCGATTCGTATCCGCCAGAAATGCGCAATGCCGCTGGCAGGATGATGAAAGAACTCGGCCACAGTTTAGCGGAGCTAGGTCATGAAGTCCTCATCGCGACTCCGTCACCGTCTATCTCTGACCGGTTTGAAGTGGCTCACGATGGGAAGCTATCCGTCCTACGAGCGCGTAGTCAGCGTGCCAAAGGGCAGGGACATTTTGTTCGGGGGGTTGCCGAATTGGGCTTTCCATGGGCCCTGTACCATTCTTTGAAAAAAATCGACTGGATGCGCGGGCCAATAGACGGCATTATTTGGTATTCACCCAGTATTTTTTTCGGCCCTCTGGTGGCGTGGCTTAAGTGGCGTTATCGAGCGAAAGCCTATCTGATCCTAAGAGACATTTTCCCCGATTGGGCCATCGAGACAGGATCAATTCAGTCTGGTTTGGTTGCTAGGGTTCTGCGCTTGATTGCTGAATTGCAATATTGGGTTGCTGACACGATTGGCATTCAAGCTGCACATGACGCCACCTATCTCAGCCACATACCGAATGAGAAGCTGCAAGTTCTGTCCAATTGGGTCGGCACATCATCCGAGACTGCTTTGCCGCCCGACTGGATGCAGGAAGCATGGTTTAATGAGGCCGAGATTGTTGTAATGGGCGGCGCACTTGGACCGGCACAGGACCCGGACAATATTTTGCGACTTGCGGAACGCCTGCAATCGCGGGACCAATGCATTCTGCTTTGTGTAGGTGACGGTGATCGTTACGCTTTTCAAGCGGAAGCTGAAAAGCGGGGACTGAAAAATATTGTTATCAAGCCCAGCCTAGCTCGCCCCGAATTTGACTATCTTTTGAGGCACGCCAGCCTTGGGCTGATATCCCTGCATCCAGATTTGAGAACTCAAAATGTGCCTGGCCGGCTTCTGTCACACTTACATGCTGGCTTACCGACGATTGCCAGTCTCAACTCAAACAGCCAGCTATTTGAGTTGTTTAAGGAATCAAAATGCGGGATCGCGGTCGAAAATGGTGACGATGAAGGCTTTTACCAGGCTGTCGTCCAACTCTTAGATCACCCAGAGCAGCGCGAGTTTCTTGGCAATAATGCCAAGCACTTGGCACAAATGTTTCAGCCAGACGAAGCAGCACGGACGATCACAAATTGGCTTTCGTCTGTCAAAACTTAAGCGCACAGACCTTTAACCCATTAAGAGTTGCAGCCGCAGCAAGCTACTTGGCGCATAAGGGCGCAAAAAACCTAGGCGCTAATGCTTTAACGCGACCGCGCAGGAACCTTCAAGGTTCCTGCAACCAGTCCCCAAATTCTTTTAGTGCCGCTTGATCGGAAAAATAATGACGCGCAACCGCCAGAGCGCTACCCCCCATTTCGGCACGCAAAGCCTCATTATATAAATACTTGCAAATACCAGCTGCGAACTCGCTCGCGTCATCAGTAACGAAAACCGCGCCTTCACATTGTTCTTCAACGCCTTGAGTGGTGATTGTGGTGGCCACTACCATTTTCCCCCGACCAAGACTTTCGATCAACTTGATTTTTAGCCCGCTGCCCTGGGTTAAGGGGGATATTACAATCCCAGCACGGGTGTATTCAGCTTCAAGACTTTCCAATAGTCCTAAAAATTCAATATTTTTGACATTATACCCTACAAAGGAATCCGATACTGACCCAGCGACTCGCAGTTTTGCGTTTGGCCAAGCTTCTAAAACAAATGGCCAGATTTCAGAGATAAACCAATTTAACCCGACAATATTAGGTAAGGCGGAACTGCCCACGAACAAAAGCGTCCCATCCGAACCGGGCTGTGGTGCGTCGACGGCCTCGGTGGACATCGGTGTCACGATCACACGAGTGTTTGTGCAATTCGCCCGAACGAACTCTGCCTCGGCGGCCTGAATGGCTAAAACCACATTGGCTTTCGAAAGCAGCTCAATCTCCGCCTCTTTCGTCAGCATATTCACACGGTCATGAGCCTGATCCGGGTCAAATTGGCCCTTACGGGTGTGAAAGAGATCGTGCATCACCACCGCTGTACTGAACGTTTCAACTGGTAAGCTGGTTAAAACGTCTGTCTGAAAAGCATAATCCAGCATCAGTTTCGTCGTCTTTGGATCAAATATCCGAGAAACAAAGCTGCGATCCGCGTCGGTCCAACGGATGCCAATAGCATATGGTTGCTTATTGTCTTTGATTTGAAGCTTCAGCTTTTTGTTTAGTTGGCGTATCAGAACTCCGACTAGGCCCTTAAGCCAAACGCTGGGTGATAAAGCAATCCGCCAGTCGCCAAACGTGAGAGCACCCCGAATTGAAACCGCGCACAAGTCTGTCAACTCTCGATGGATCTTCACGAAAGGGGTTCTGCCGAAAACACTGGGCGATGGCATAATTAACTTAAGTGCGAAGCCTTGATACTTTGCGAACTGCATCAGACGCATCAAGTATGTAGAGCTACCATTTGTTGGGCCAACTAAACGTTGGCGAGTTATAACCGTCAAAACGCGGCCGGATTTATCTACCATTATGCACCCGTAACTTGAAACGCCTAGGTCGTTTGATCATTGTTGGATAACTCAGCCTTGGCTTGCGTTAGTTGTAAGCAACCACTCACGTCTAATGCGCGCTCTGAATGAATTTAGTCCTGTAGCGCTCTTATCGTCTCCAGACTTTGGGTGTTGTTACCTTGACAACAACCATCTGGCCAGCGTGCTAGTACTTGCGAAGCTGCTAAGTGAAGTGGTGTGCCAAGATTGCGTGCGGATGCCCATGAGTTGCCCGCACGCGGCTAATGGTGATTTTGTTGCGCATTTCCAGCACAAAGCAGTACATGTCTCGAATCATGCGACGTGTCATTGAATTCATGTTGGCAAGGAAAATGCAGGTAAAGGGGGCTTCGGTTCTGAATTGCAATTGGGTGGCCTTGTGGATAGGTTTTGGTAAAGATGCCTGAGAATTCCCATCCTGATGCGGTCGCTCAAAACAGCATTAAGTCTTGTTTGTTGATTTATGCGCGTATGTATGAAGTCATCCAGCTTATGGCCGATTCGGCCGCTCAATCGCGGCAAGACCTTGGGTGGCGGGGAATTGTAACGCCAGATCCAAGCCCAACTGGTCAATTTTATAACGGCATCCCAATTAAATCTGGGCCGGAATCCTTGCGAGATTTGATACAGGTTCAACGCCAAGATGGTTTTGACCATGTGACTCTCGTGGTTGGTGGGTCTGTTCCGGCTTTGCCACCCGACCAAATGCTTCAATCGGGAACCATCTTCGGCCATCTTGGGTTTCATCTCATCAAACTCACACCGTTTCTGCACGCGGACCGTGATGCTATTCTGTCCAATCTGCCGATAAAGGCCTTCAGTTATCCGGCAAAGCGCTGGCTTGAGCTTGGTTTGGCTAGCTTAATTGCCATAGTCCTTTTGCCCATATTTGGATTGATTGCCCTCGGGAATTTTATAAATGCGCCAAAAGAGCCTATTTTTTTTGGCCAATGGAGACCTGGGCTGATGGGCAAGCCGTTTTTGCTTTATAAGTTCCGGACATTTAGCGGCACAACTGAGCTGAGTGACGCCATGGGCGTTGAAGCGAATGCGCGGATCACTATTTGGGGCAGTTTTCTTAGGCGTTGGCGATTGGATGAGCTGCCACAGCTTTGGAATGTAATCCTTGGCGACATGGCATTGATCGGTCCACGCCCGTTGCTCATGTGCGATCAGCCTTCGACTCATGACCGCTTACGCGTTCGACCTGGCCTTACAGGATGGGCACAGATCAATGGCGGGCAATTGTTATCCATTCAGGAGAAAAATGCCTTAGACTTGTTTTATGTGCGTCGGGTTAGTCTGCTGTTTGACCTGAAGGTGCTCGCATTGACCGCTTGGAGGCTTTTCAAGGGCGACCAACTCCACGAAAAAGCGTTGCAGGAAGCCTTTCAAGAACGAACGTTAGGGTTGGCCTCTGAGGTGCAGCCAATTGAGCGGTAGTTTTAGGTCTGTGCTTTTGACAGTCATGGCAACAATCATTCCAATCCAGAGGATCATGCCAATGCCACCTAGCGAAAATAAGGTCGCCTCGGCAAGGTTTGATATGGTCAGATAAGCTCCTGCAGCCAGCCCAGCGGGGCCCGATTTAATGGCCACGGCAAGCAAATAAGCAAACAGGCCGAGCCAAAGCGTTCCACCGATAACACCGCTTTCTTCTAAAGCAGCCAAATATGCGTTACCTTTGTCCGGAAGTACTTCGCTTCCCAAGCCCATTTTGATGCGTTGACTGGTTTCTTGGGCAAAGGCTGGATCCAGTAATCTGGGGTCAGATGGGACGCCAAACCCAATTCCTACAAACGGCTCTTGGATAAAATTGTCATAGCTTCGATAAAGTGCGAAAGTCCGCGCGCCGGCATAGGCCTCTTCCGAAAAAAGTTGCGTACTCGTTTCAAGTGCATAATCGGCTGGCTTTAAAGTTGAGGCATAGATCGCAGATAAGATTGTCAGGCTTGCCACTGCACCCATGGTTGAAAGCGTCGCTATGGAACGCCCGTGGCGAAACCTTGGCTGCCATTGTTGCCAAAGCATCCACAGCCCAATCATGACTGCAGCAATTAGCAATGCCACAAAGGCAGTGCGCGTCCATGACATGAACATCATGACAAGGGCGATGAGAAACCACGTCATTCGGAGCCAATTTGGCAGGCGCGGCAAAAGTGCGCTGAAGATACAGGCAAGACCAAGTGCAAGCCCGCAGGTCTGGGGGTGCCAAAACAACCCTTGGAAATCTGTCTTGTTAAGTGTGAAACCAAGTCCCAAAAGCCAGACCAAGAGGCTGCCAAATGTGGTAGCTGCCAAAACCCCAGCAAATGCATAGGTCGACGGTCCAAGACCAAGTCCTCGGCGCACAAGTTGATCTGCCCAAAACATCAGCGGCATCAAAGGGGCAATAAACTTGATGGTACTCATTGCGGATTCGCCCGGAGCTGTGCTCGTGAGCGCTCCAAACAGGCCACCGACCACCCCGAAAACCGTCAGGAGGATGCAGAGCTTACCGGGGCGCAAGCGCTGTTTGATCAGCATCCGAAACACTGCAGCGTAGCTTGCGGCAATCAAGACAAACTGAACGCCGAGTGTGCCTTGATCCCGCAAAAAAATCGTCGAATTCAATGATGTGAGTAACGGAAAGCACGCAAGGCATACCACTATCATACCCGGGGAAGATAAAAAGAAGTAGGCGGACAAACTAATAACCAGCGCGCCAAGGACCGGATGAAGCAAACATGCGATTAGGCCTAAAGAAGTAATCAAGGCCGCAGCCAAGAAGCTGCCCCTATGGCCAGAAGTTTGCCTCCAAGGTTCAAATCTCTTCGCAAACTGCGCGAGTACCTGACTGGCTATAAGTGCTTTGTGCTTCCTCGGCCTCGGTGATTCCTGAAGCTCAGGGTCTGGGGTGACGATGATCGTCTTAGATTGATCCAAGTCAGGCGGATCACCTGTGTCTTCGCGCATTTTCCCAGCCTTCGACTTTGATTTTTAGTTGACCCTAACAGACAGCGAGGCCACCGCAAATCCGCATCTGATGAGTACGCTGAGACTTGTACCAACGAGGAGAGCAGCCGGAGATAAAGCGGCGTAGCTGGCGTAAAACAAGAGGCTTAAGCAGCCGGCAAGATTTATGGCTGACCAAGTCCCGTAGCGATGTTGCGCCTGCAAGATTGGGCCAACAGCGGCAAGAAAAGCCCAACCGGTCATGATCCAGGCAACCTGTCCGAGATAGGGCATAAGCTGGCTAAAGGGTGAAAGAGGGGTCTCGCCGATCTTGGGTCCGAGCCAAAGGACAAGCCCAGCAATCATGATACCCCAAAAGACAGACACCCCAATTAAGGTCCACTCTTCCATGTTGAGCCGATTTGCGCGAAGAGCCCCCGGTTCTGCCCTGAGTTTGATGAGATTTTGGCTTCGACTAAGAGTCAGGATTTGCAAGGGAAATAGGCCCGCACTGATCCACAAAAGGGCCAGTCCGAAAATGACCTCAATATTGAAGTCTGGGCCTCTCGCTGAAGCAATGGAGAGGGCCAATGCCGGACTTAGCGACATAGCAAGCGTATTGATCAAATTGGGACCCAGAAGGCTGGTGAATTTGATTTGGGGCTTTGAGTTTTGTGCAAGGCTGAAATCGGCGTGAGAAATAAGCTTGTGTTGTATCAAGCTCAGCAAGAAACCCATCGAGATGGCGGCGCTAATACCACCAATTCCAAGCATGATGACAAAGGTTTCCCAAGCTAAAGTTCCGCAAATCGTCAACCAGATTGCGTGCATTAGGCTTTCCAATAATGCCAATCCGATGAGAGGCTTACTTTGTCCCAAGCTCCAGCAAATAATAGCAAGAAGGTTGCTGACACCTAGTGTCAAGCACGCCCATCCTGTCGCGAGCCGGAGCGAGAGCCCAGTCGCGCCTTCTGGATCACGCAAGGGGCTTAGGGCGACGGCGACCAGGGCCAAGCCCGCGATCAGGGGCATGCCAAGGCGTGTGAGCTCCGCGATCAATACTTTATTGCTGGTAGCCTGCACGGCTGTTCGGCTGACTAAGGCTGGGAAAAGCCCTAAACATATCCCCACAATCGCGTTGACCCAAGCAAACGCTAGCACGAAGGAGCCATAATCTTGGCTCGGCAGTGTTACTACCGCAATCCACCCAAGCAAGAATGGGCCGGCTCTAGTAGCCATCATCCAAATAGCTGTTGCGAGTAAAGAAGTTGATGGCTGGGTCAACTGATGGCTCTGGCCACTGCAGTGGCCTTACTTATTTTGGACGCCTCGGCGAGCATCACCCTTTGGAACTCCGCTTGGCTAGAAAACAGAACCAATCCAGAGCGTGCCTCCCATCCTGTTTGTTCTGAAGCGATAACGGTTCTGCCAAGCGCCAATGCTTCGGCAATTACGAGGCCGAAGTTCTCTGTCAGGCTGGGGGCGAGCACGAGATTTCCTGTTGCTAGAGCCTCAAATCGTTCGTCAGGCTTGACCTCAGGGTGAAACGAAACACGTGGAAGATTGAGATTATCGACTTGCTTCTTGAAATGGCTTGTCCAAGGCTCCTCTTGAGGCCCAATCAGATCAAGATCCCAATCAGGCAGGTGTTGGTGGATTTCTTTCCACGCCTCAAGGATGGCACCAATGCCCTTAATCGGGTGGATTCTGCCAAAGTATAAAAGCCGCCTTCGGGGACCGTCTGGGGCGGGAACCGGCGCGATACTCGGCACGGAAAGCGGAACAAGTTGAATATTCGCTCGTGGCAAATGCCGCTTAATCCCTTCAAGCTCACGCGTAGATGTAGCAATTAAAGTGCCTGCACGGCTTAGCGCCCATTTTTGAGTGAGGTGCCAAGAAAATTGTTTCTTAAGATAGCCGTAATGCATGGCGGCTTGGTCCAGTGCGCCATGGGGGGCATGGCGAATTTTCGCGCAACTAGATTTCGGCAAGAACAGCGCACATAAAGCCGACCGGCTCCAAAGCCCATGACTGTAGATCTGATCGACGCCCCCACTAAGCTCGTGCACACCCCGGATCAAGTCGCGCATGGATGTGGCGATACGGGGTTCATTTGGGGCAGCAGCTTGAAACTCGGCCAGCCGCTGCGGTGAGACATTTGGCGGCCAGAAATTCACCGAAAGTACTGTGTGGCCAGCGGCTATTTGTTGCCTGATCTGGTTAAAGATTGCGATTGGCATGCCACTAGCCAAAATCTGTGGCACATCAAAAATGTGCAATAGACGGCTAGGCTGAACTTCAGCGCGCACTAGAGGCCCTCTAACGCCCGGCCCCGTGTGTCTTGACGCGTCGGGTTCGGATTGGCCGGTGCGGTCACGACCGGACGCTTTGGCAGCGGTACTTCTTTGGGCACCACATATTTGGGCATAATGTCGGCCAAGTCGGGCTCTGGCATCAGGCCGTCAGGTCCAATGACAGGTGTACTTGGCTTGATGGGTGCCGCTTCGCTTGGCCAAGTGCGACCAATCTCGTCTTCCTCGCTCGCGATACGCCCGTATCCGCTGCGGCCAGCGTTTGCATCACTCAGCCCTGCACCCGGATAAAGCCTACTGCCCCCAGCCGTATCTGTCGGTTGATTTGCCCGCATGCCTGAATTGTTCAATGTACCTTCTGGCAGCGGCACGGCAAGCGTCGTAACCAAGCCCGCCGCATCGCCAGTTAGGATCGGGTCAACGATAGCAGCGCCGAGATTTGAAGCCGTCGCCGCTGCTTTGCTAGGCCAGGCCTCTACCTCGGCATAAGCGGTTCGAAACGCGACACGACTACCGCCTTTCCCGGGCCAGGTGTAGAAGATATGCGTCCCAATTTGGGCCAGCTTGCGAAGCTTCGGTGCCCAATAAGGGGCAACCCAATCTGTATGATAGTGCGTTGCCCAACCGACTTGTTTACTGACGCTTCCGTTTACGGCCGCGCTTGCAACATTCTGAGACATTTTCCAAAGACGGCCCGACGGAGGGCGCCGCATCGAGCCGTCGCAGGTAAAGGTGAATTGGCAGCCAGTCTTTCGCTCTGATCCTTGAAACACGACGCCGCAAACACTGTGCGGCCAAGCTGGGTGACGGACACGATTAAGAACCACTTGCGCAACGGCTAATTGACCAGAATACGACTCATTGCCGGCCTCATAATAAATTGCAAGGCTCAAACAATGCTGCGCGCGCGCCTGATCAAGCGGCGTCTTTGCGCGCAAGAAGAAAGGGTCTGCTGCTTCCATTGCCTCCTTGGAAAATGCGAGTTGGTTGTTGATTTTGCGCGCTTCTTCCTTGCTTACATCTTCATAAAATGCCGGAGCATTAACGGTCTCTTCAACGTTGAAGTCGGCCAAATTCCAATCCGGGCGCTCGGTCCCGAATGCGAGTTCAATTGGATTGGTTGGAATATCCGGACTCTTGGGAGCTGGTGGCAATTTTGAAAGATCAACAGCGGTCGGAGGAATAGGGCCGCGGAACAAATTCACTGCAACTGTGACGCAAGCTGCTAGGAAAAGCGCCAAAAACCCGCCGACAATGATCATGGCCGCAGCGTTAGGGCCACGTCTGTTAAAATTAGTCGGCCGCATGTTGTTCATAAGTTCCCAAAGGCGTGTCAGTAGCGTAAACAGTTAACAAAGTGAAGGCTAAGTCCTTGACATGACCACAGCAAAACATATGCCGAAGTTCGAGTGTTTGCTCAGGCTGAACAGTGGCAATTTGTATTACTTATGCTGCGCAAATAACGTCGAGTACAATGCATGTTTGATTGGTTGAAATCTCTTCCACGAGTGGAACCTTACATACCAGAGCGGCAACTTATCTATGCCGTCGGCGATGTGCATGGCATGATTGATTTGCTTAAGGCGCTTGTTCGTAGAATTCTTAAGGATGCGGCTGTATTCCCAGAGTTCCGCGCCCGCATTGTGTTCCTTGGAGACTTCATTGACCGCGGCGATCACTCTAAAAGTGTGATTGATCAATTGATCGCCTACAGCCAACTTACGCAAGTCGATTGGACATTTCTGCGAGGCAATCACGAGGATTCATTGTTGCGCTTTTTGAAGGATCCCGAATTTGGGCCTCAATGGGTAGCTTTTGGCGGTGCACAAACTTTTGCCTCTTATGGCGTACCTGTGCCGTCAAATCGCCAGGACATTGAGGCCTGGTCGGAGGCGGCTGAAGCCTTGGCTGGGGCAATCGGGCCATCGCACATGGCATTTTTAGAAAATTTATCGACTAGTTTCAGCTGTGGGTCGTATTTCTTCGTGCATGCTGGCGTTCGCCCTGGCGTGCCTTTAGCAGAACAGTCAAAAAATGACTTGTTGTGGATTCGAGGCCAATTTCTGCACGATAAAAGAAACTTGCCTGCCATAATTGTGCATGGCCATTCGCCTGACGCAGAGCCATTTATTGATTATCGTCGGATCGGTGTTGATACCGGTGCCTACGCAACCGGTCGGTTGACGGCGGTCAGGCTAATGGGCAGTGATGCTGAACTAATCTCAGTTATGAGTCCCAATGGGCGAAGCAGGCATCAATTAGGTGCTTGGGAGTAGTTTGTACGTGCCTCTTTTATCGTTTGACAGCATGAGAATTTTCCGTGGCTAGACGTTCAAGACGCACGGAAGCCGCGCAGCTGCGGCCAAGCCCCCGTCACATTGGATATGTGATGTTGGATTGGTTAGGCCCCGTACTCGTGTTCTTAGTCTTGTTGGTTGCCAGCCTAACTGGCGGCGCGAATACCGCGATGTCGACGCAATTATTTGCGCTTTCCGTCGCCGCTATCCTCGCAATTGTTTTTATTGATCCAAAATTTCGTGCAGCCTATCATAGGTTGCCAAAACTCAATATTATATTTTTGGGTTCTGGATTGGTTGCGTGCGTATTATTCATTCAGTTTGCACCGATCATGATTTGCATGCCGAAACCGCAGCCTTGGGCTCGACCGGACATGGTGACGATTGATCCAGGTTGGACTTTGCGCGGCATAACGGGGTTTTTTTCAGCAATAGGTTTGTTGGTCTTGGGTGCCATATTCGCTGCAGACCGAGATAGTCGCAAGGCGATCATTACTTTGTTTGGCCTATTCTTTATGATCGTTGTTGGAGCCGCGGCTGTTGAGTTTTTTGTCTTGTTGAGCCAACCTTCCAACCTCGCTGTGACCATACCAAACAGGTTGAATGGTGCCTTTGTGAGCGCCAATACCATGGCGAGTTTGTTGATTATAGGCGGCATTTCAAGCCTCGGATACTTTTTCAACGAGTTCAACTCAAATGGCGGGCGTTTCCGCACACCTGCGGCTAGTCTAGCCATTGCTGTGGCGGTGTGCTGCCTGTTGGGGCTTATTGGAACCCAGTCGAAAGCGGGCTTGTTTGTTGCTGGGATAATTCTGTCAATCTTCTTGATGTTCATTCCAAGATGGAACCGCGGAACGACCTTGTTTTTCTTAGTCTTGGGTTGGTTGGCCATATGGGCAGCGGTGATGTACGGGGATGCATTTGGTTTTCCGGTACGCCAAAGTGACGTGAATCAGTCAATCTTCAATCGGATACCGGAATGGAATGGCGCGTTGAGCCTCTTTGGCTCTCGGCCATGCCTCGGTTGGGGTGGCGGGACTTTCTCGCTCGCGCTCAACCCAATTCAGCCACCCCCAACGCAATCGGTAACCTTGGTGGCGGCCACGCCACATAACTTCATTCTGCTCATCCTATCTGAAACTGGATTGCTTGGTGCCTTGGCTTGGCTTGTTTTGGCTTACGCATGCGGTCGCTTGCTGATGCGAGCAATCATGCAGGCAGAGGATCACGGCCCGCTCCTGTTTTCAATTACCCTTGGCCTAGCCGCCGTCCTGGCCCATAACTTAGTTGATTACTCGCTTGCGGTGCCCTTGCTCGCCGGCTTCTTCTGTTTGACCCTCGGCTTCGCCATCGGACTTGGCGGTCGGCCAAAAAGCCGTGATGTCAAAGACCAGTTGACCCTTATTCCAATAGAGGAGGTGCGTCGCTCCTTATCGCGGCGCACGGACGACTGATCCGCTCAAGGCGCGATTTAACCGCGGCAAAGGCCGCGACTTGGCCCTTCTGGGCGAGGTCTAAGGTGCGCTTTAGGCCAGATTGAACGCAAACATCTTCGGCATCTAGAAGCGCGAGTGCACGCGTCTTTGGTGTTAGCGCATCCCACTTATTGGTTGCGATAGCCAAACGCCAAGCTTGCGTCTGTCCCCCGTGGGGCGCTGTCGCATACCAATCGTTTAAGGCTTGATTCAAGCGGACGGGATCGGTCCCGAGTTGCGCAATATAAAGACTTAGTCGCATGCGCGCCCAAGGTTGGGCAGGGGCGATCGCAACCGACTTCTGGCTACTTTCGATTGCGGCAGCCAATTGCCCTCGAGATGCTTGATAGCTCGACAACACATCCCACATCCGGGCATCGCGCGGCTCTTTCAGTTGGTTGGTGACCCATTGATCATAACCTTGTTGGCCAATTGGGAAGATTGGCATGTCGATCATTTCCGCTGCGCGCTCGGCCCGGAAGGTTTGCCAAGCGAGAAAGCCTGCGGTGATGGCAACTAAGCCAGCAGTGCCGATCAATATCCAAGGAGTCCTAATCTGCAACGCTTTTGCCTGTGCCATTCTGGACCCTTTTGCCGACATGGAGCGTTGCCACCTTACTTATGGCAACCCCGACTCACCCTCAATCTTTAATTGATTGTTACTCGAAAAACATACTTGGTCATTAGTATTCGCCTCAGAGGTGTAGGGGTTTGAATTCTTGTTCATCTTGAGGTCATTAAGAATGCTCTAAAGGTTAGCAGGTAATGCTTAAAAAATAGGAAAGTCTAACAAATCTCAGTTCGGAAAATAAAAAATTTCGATAATTCAATTTACTACCGCACTGCAGCATTTAGTGGATATTGGCAGAAAATTGAACGATATGCATCATAAGAGTGTTAAGGAAGTCAGGTACTGAGTGGGAATCGGTGTTGGTTTTGTCTGGCATAATATTTGCTAGATTTTCTTAAGTTTATTGGTCGAGGAGTTGACCCTGTGTTTTTTATCCAAAGTGACCTGAAAAAAATGCCAGCATCCGTAGAGCAGGTTCCTGAAATATCCAGCTACTCGAATTCCCCTATGAAGCGCGCTTTTGATGTTGTGGTGTCCGGAACAGCGCTTGTGTTTCTCGTGCCTTTCCTGTTGTTTTTATATGCTGTTGTAAGAATTGAAGGCGGAGCACCAGCGCTATTTCGGCATACGCGAATCGGTCGCAATGGTAGAGCGTTTTCTTGCCTCAAATTTCGAACGATGGTGGTCGACGCGGATCGCCGCTTGGAAGAATTGCTGCGTGACCCGGTCGTTGCTGCAGAATGGCGCGAGACCCAAAAACTCCGGAATGACCCTCGGATTACTCGAATCGGACGATTCTTGCGCCGCACAAGCTTGGATGAGCTTCCACAATTGTGGAACATTTTCGTCGGCGATATGAGTTTGGTTGGGCCGCGTCCGGTGACCCGCACTGAGCTTAGCCGTTATGGCGCAATCGTTGGCTGCTATTTGGCCGTAAGACCTGGCCTGACCGGCCCGTGGCAAGTTGGCGGTCGCTCTAACACGACATTTAGTTACCGCGTGGAGCTTGATCGACGCTATTCAGTCAATTCTTCTTTCTTCGGGGACATTGGTTACTTGTTCAAAACGGTTCGGGTGGTCTTTGGCGATAGATCTGCTGCTTAACAGAAAGATTGGCATCCCAAGCAATCAATAAAGATTGATCTGATGGGTGCGGAGTATTTTTGGTAGTTGGAACGTGCTATCAGGTCGAGACAAAAGAGGTTGTGCCTGAATTGACTACACGTCAGTCATGCGCCGTTCAGCCAAAAAGGTTAATTCTCGGCAGTTGTTGGCATAAGAAATGCTGGCTACCTGAACGTGGTTCTTTGCCGACGAATGCGTGGAACCATAACTCTAGGGCGGTCAGCCAGTCTAACGGTGATCTGGCCATGCTGCCTTTGGGAATAACGTTTGAATGAGACTGGTACTCTTTAGTCAGAACGACGACGGTAGGCAGGCAAAACGCACAAAAAGCGATGGCCTGAGTAATGCCGGACAAAAAGAACGAGGTGGAGTGAAATAATGTCGAGCAATCATTCTGGGTGTTTCTCGGTGAACCATAGGTGGTTTGGGCCTATACTGCGCAGAGTTCAGTCGCTGTGTCTGATAGCCTTACTGACCGCTACGATTGTGGCCGGTGCGGCTCCCACTGATGCGCTCGCGCAAACCACCCAGCTGAGGTCTGAGATTTCTCTGTCTGGTCAGAGTGGGGCCTGGGTGCAAGCTGTAACCCCGGCTCAGCCGGTTGCCGCAACCGTGGTGGAAGCAGCCGGGGCTGACGAATATGTTTTATCCCCGAATGACAAACTGAAAATTACGGTGTTCGGCGAAGAAGACTTGTCTGGCGAATTTGTTGTTGATGCTACGGGTAATGTCTCAATCCCTTTGATCGGCGAAGTTCGCGCAGCGGGTACTTCCTTGCGTGCTTTTCAACGGAATATCGAAGCCCGGTTGCGTGCGGGCTATCTGGTCGATCCACGCGTGAGCGCAGAAATTCTGAACTTCCGCCCGTTCTATGTTCTGGGCGAAGTAAAGAATCCCGGAGAATATGCTTACACTTCCGGCCTAACCCTGTTGAATGCGATCGCACAAGCAGGCGGTTTCACGCCACTTGCAAACACCTCAACGATTGCCATCAAGCGTCCAGGCGCTGAAGGTGAGCTGCGGGCTGTCGTTCAGGCAGGGATGCCGATCTCTCCGGGAGATACGCTGCGCGTCGAGAAGGCTGCGGTCTATATCATCGGTGAAGTGAAGCGGCCCGGTGAATATCCTATCCCGCCTGGACTGAATCTTGTGACGGCCGTTGCACAGGCTGAGGGTTACACTGACCTGGCCGACCTCAATCGAGTTTTTGTAAAGCGTGCTGGCAGCAATGTCGAAGTCGCAATGCCAGTATCAACGGGTGCTTTGGTTCAGCCTGGCGACACGTTGCGCGTCGGCAGGGCGTCTTTCTTCATTTTGGGCGAAGTGAATCGACCCGGCGAATATCCTGCGCCAGAGAATTTAACGGTGAATAATGCAGCCGCAATCGCTGGAGGATTCACGTTCCGTGCAGATACCAAACGCATTTGGTTGCGTCGTTCTGGTGAGTTAGAAGAGAAACGAGTCAAGATCACAGACTCGCTTGTTATTCGCCAAGGTGACACTATTCGAATAGCCGAGCGCTTCTTCTAAACTCAATGAGAATGCAGGTTGCGGCCTTTTTGTCACTTTCTTTATTTCGTGGCATCGCAAATGCATATTTTCCTATGCAATCATATGTCGTCAGTACAAAATCGGTGACTTGGTAAACATTGTCGTGTAACTACAGTCAGTACCATAATTTTGTTTTTTAATTCCTCGAGCAGGAGCGTACGCCGTGTTCAAATTTCTCTCAGTCGTGGCCGTATCCTTTGTGGCGGTAACATCGGCTTACGCCGCAGAGACGGTGCAGTCCTTGGCGAGCAAAATCGTTGCGGCCGCAGCAGCGGCGGAAGCTTCGGGCTCTGACTTGGCCAGTGCAATCAATTTGACCATTGAAACTTCTGGCGCGACGCCAGATACGATCAATAGAGCTGTGAATTCCTTGCTCAACCAATGCCCTTCGGGGGAATTGATGCGCGAGTTGATGAAGCGGCCCGGTGCTAAACCGCCGACCTTTTGCTTGGAAGATGCTCAGGCCGCTTTGCGTGCGCAGCGCGCGACGGCTTTGGCGTTACTCGGCACCGGCGCGACCGGTGCTACTGCTGGTGGCACCAATTTACCAACACCTCCAACCGGCGGAACCTCGGGCTCTGGCTCTGATTATCAGCCGTAAGATAAAATTTGGCCGCAAGCGCCCAAAAGTTAAGATCGAGGGACACCTATGAAATACCAATTGTTGTTAGCTGCGGCGGTTGTTGGCCTGCCGACATTTGCAAGTGCGCAAATCGTCAACCCAAACCCGGGCGTCGTAGACAGCGGTTTCCGGCTGAAGTTTGAAGACCGGGGCAATAACACCTCGGTCCGCGAGCGCGCGCGTCCTGACTATGATCCCGTTGGCATCCGGATCGGCAGCTTTATGTTGCGTCCAACTTTGGATGTCGAAGTTTTCAACACCGATAACGTTTTACGAGATGACACCAACCAAGAAGAAGCTACTGGGACGATTCTTCGCCCAAAGTTTCGACTGAATTCAAATTGGTCAAATCATTCGCTGGAAGTCTATGGTGGTCTCTCGCGGACCGACGTCCCAGATTATGATTCGGAAAGCGTCGGCGAAGTTGAGTTTGGTGCCTCAAGCCGTCTCGACATTCAGCGCGGTTCCAATATTCAGGCAGCAGTGCGCTATTTCGCTGGCCGTGAAGCGCGCGGTTCAATCGGCACAGTTGCTGACACTGTCGAGCCGATTGAATATGATGAATTGACCGGAACCTTAGCAGGGATCTGGGAAGTAAACCGTGTTCGTGCTTCTGCACGCGTCGACATGTCGCGGCTGAACTATGAAGATGGCTTACTTCAGTCCGGTGGCGTAGCAAATCAAGATGATCGCGACCGCACGACCAACAGCTTTACGTTGCGCTCTGATTATGCCCTCAGCCCGTCGTTCGCGCTGTTTGCCCAATATTCCTGGGACACGCGTGACTATAAGGCTGTCAGCGCACCATTTGTTTCTCGTAATTCCAAGGGCGAAACTGGCTTGGCCGGTGCGAACTTTGATATCGGGGATCTAGCACGGGGCGAAATCGGCATTGGCTATGTGAAACAAAATTACGAGGCACCTGTTTATGGCGATACGGACGGCTTTGGCTATCGTGCCGCCGTTGAGTGGTTCCCAAGCCCTCGTTTAACCGTTGCCGCAACCGCATCGCGTTCGGTGGAGGATTCAGCAGTTGCTGGATCGGGCGGTGCTTTGAATTCGGGTATGGGTCTGCAATTTGACTATGAGCTGCGTCGCAACATCATTTTGACCGCCAAATCCACAAGCGTCGAAGCGGAATATACGGGTTTTGGCCGAACCGATCGGCGTGTCACCCATTCGTTAACGGGTGCATACCTTCTGAACCGCAATGCTGCACTGTCGGCAAGCGCAGTAAAGAGTGATTTATACTCCTCGGGCCCGCGTTCCGGCCCAGAATATGCTGAGTGGAGATTCTGGTTGCGCTTAGCTTTGCGCATGTGAACCAAAATGAACCAGAGTGTGGAGTAAATAATGTCCGATGCGGGTTCGCAGGCCTACGTTGACACGCCGAGGCGTGTCAACGAAACAGTTGATGATCAGTCTTTTGGTGCATTGTTAGAGAGCGTCTATGCGTTTTTCCAGCGACGCCGCTTAGTTCTTATTGGTTTTGTCCTTTTTGGTCTGCTTCTGGGGATTCTAAAGACAGTTACAACCTCGCCAGTTTATATGGCGAGCACCTCTGTCGTGATTGAAAGCAAAGAGTCTCAGATTTCTGGTGTTCAAGTTGAACAGTCTAAATCCATCGCATCGACGACTGTCGACGGCGAGGTTCAGGCTTTAACGTCTCCAGATTTAATGGAGCGAGTTGTAATCGAGCAGAATCTTGTCCAAGATCCTGAATTCAATCCATTTTTGGCTGCTCGCATCGCGAATGCCGCTGCAGATCCATCCAAGGTGCCGCCACGCGTATCGCCAGAGCGCGAGCTACGTGCCACCGTCCAAGTATTCGCCTCGCACATCAGTGCCCGCCGGCAGGGCCTTAGCTTTGTCATTGCCATTACCGCACGCTCGAAAAATGCCGTGAAAGCAGCAAAGCTAGCTGACGCGATGGCACGCGGTTATTTGGCGAGCCAGTTGGATGCTAAGCTTCTCAGCACGCGCCAAGCAAGCACGTGGCTGCAGCAACAAGTTGATAGCCTAAAGAAGGAGCTCGAGAAGCAGTCAGCGGCCGTCCAGGCAGAGCGGGCTTCGAGTGGCATGATGTCGGGCACTGGCGAAGGCAGCGTTGCTGACCAGCAAGTGCGCGCTTTGTCCGCGCAGCTTTCCCAAGCGCGTGCGGACCTTGCTGCCCGTGAAGCACGTTTCGGATCGAGTGCAAGCCTTGGTGCCGGCGCAGCATCGGCAAGCGAAGTGCTTTCGTCGCCTGTTATCCAAGGTTTGCGCCAACGTGAGTCGGAGGCAAATCGTAAGATTAGTGAATTGTCCATTCGCTTTGGCCCTGCCCACCCTCAGATGCAGTCTGCCCGCCAAGAAAAGGCTGATATTGAGCGCCAAATCCAACAAGAGACCGCACGAATTGTTCGCGGTAATTCAAGTGAATTGGATGTGGCCCGTCGCAGCGTTGCGTCTTTGCAAGCTGACTTGAACCGTTGGACCAATGCATTGGCCGATGACACTCGTCGTGCATCGCGGCTCCAACAGCTTGAAGGGCAAGCTGAAGCAACTCGAACAACGTATCAAAATTATGTCACACGTTTGCAGCAAGTTACCGACCTCGAAAAGCTGCAGCGCCCAGATGCACGTATTATTGCAAAGGCGTCTGTTCCAGGTCGTCCTAGCTCACCCGTGCCGGCTTTTGACCTTGCTCTGGGCCTCATCCTTGGCTCGATCTTGGCCATTTCTGTCGCCGCTGTGCTCGAGTTCTTGCAGCGTGGCTTAAGAACCCTGCAGGCTGTCGAAAGCGCAAGCAGCCTTCCAGGATTGGTGTCGATTCCGGCTTTGACAAAGCGAGAGCTTAAAGAGCTTCGTGCAAACTCCGCTCTGGGTCCTGCCGATTATATTACTCGGAAGCCGCTCTCAATCTATTCGGAGGCGTTTCGTAAGCTCCGCGCGGATCTGATGCTAGGAAATTCGAGTGGCAAGGCACCACAAGTGGTCCTGTTTACCTCGGCCTTGGCCGGTGAAGGCAAGTCTACGACAGCGCTTGCTTTCGCGCGGACCATGGCTCAAGCTGGGGCGTCCACCCTCCTTGTGGAGGCCGATCTTCGCCGACCCTCCATTGCTGCGGTAGCCGGCCTTGAGCCCAGCCTCGCCCTTACCGATGTCATTATGCAGCCTGGGCTTCTAAACCAGGCAGTTTTGCCAGACCCAATCAGCACTCTGAGCATTCTGCCGTCTTTGCCCGTCGGCGGTCGTTCTGGCGTGGATCAAGCCCTTGAGAGCTTTAAAGGCTTTATCGAGAGCTTGCGCCAGCAATATGATTTCATTGTTATTGATACCGCGCCGGTGCTCGCCGTTGCTGAAACCCAGCTAATGACCACATGCGCCGACGCAGTTGTGTTGGTTGTTCGCTGGGATAGAGCCACACGCGATGCGGTTCGGTTGGCGTCCAAAGCGATCTCGACACCGACTTATCAAATTCGCGCATCCATTCTAAATGGCGTTAATCTTGAGCTTCAGTCGCGGTATCTCAGCGGTGATACGGCGTCTTACTATGCTTATAACAAAGCATATTATGCTGAGTGATGGTGCGCAGTCACACCGATTTGCAACTCCGATAAAGAACCATTTGAAGGTGTCTAGCGGTGTCTAAAGTCACGAGCGAGCGGGTCGATGTCACATGCGTCATCGCTTCCTATAACACGCTGCGCTATTTAGAATCCGCCGTCGAATCCGCACTCGCTCAGCAAGGGGTGTCGGTTGAAGTTATCATTGTCGACGACGGCTCGAAGGATGGAAGCTATGAGTTGGCAAAGCAGCTTGCAGCGCGAGACTTACGCGTCCGTTGCTTCCAAACGCCAACCAACCAAGGCCCAAGTGGTGCACGTAACCTCGCACTCGATAATGCTCGAGGTGAGTGGATCAGCATTTTGGATAGTGATGACTTGGTCCACCCCGGTCGTGCCGCTTCTTTGATTGCGTTGGCTGAGGAGAAGCAGGCTGACTTGGTCTCCGATGATATGCTTGTTTTTCAAGAGGACGATGGGCAACTTGTATCTGTTGAGAGATTTCTGCCATTAGAAGGATCACAAAACAGTTTTGAACTTTCATTAGTTGACTATCTTAGACCGTCATCTTTATTTCGGCGTTCACCAGAGTTCGGCTATCTGAAGCCGCTTTTCCGCGCCAGCAGTCTTGCTGACCTGCGCTATAATCCAAACCTCCGCATCGCAGAGGACGATGACTTGATTGTGCGATTATTGTTGCAGGGCGCGAAGTATTGGGTTTCGAAAAGGGCTTTATACTTTTACAGGAAGCATAATGCTTCGATTTCGCATCGACTAAGTCTTGAGAATTTAGAGCTCATGATCGCCTCTAACCGAGCCCTAGCGCCACGTTTGGAGTCCCATGGCCTGCCCTGTTCAGCTTTCTGGGATGGCCGATGGAAGCAATGGATGCGTTTTAGGGCCTTCACAAAATGGGTGCTGGCGGTCAAAGGGAAAGACTATTTGGAGGCTTTGCGCCTTTTGTTCCAATTCCCAAGCCTAGCACTCTGGTTCCATGCTCCTATTTGGGCGGCTATTAAACGAGCCTTCAACCTCGGTGTACATCTGCCGGCCAAATCTGTGCCGGAAACAGTCGATCTTCCATTGCGTCAACGCCTTGAAACATTTGCTGATTACTCAGCATAGACATCGGCGCGCGACGTAAGGTGAAAGCTGATTTTGATCTGCAGATTTCTGAAAAAAATCTGAAGCGCAGGAGCTTTCTCCCACTCCGAGCGACACTCAGATCCGTGCCGTCATAGGGTCTATTCGACCCCAGCCACGTCAATAGCTAGGGCTGATGCGATGTCACACGTTGGGATAATAATCTCGAGGAAAGCACAAAGCTCTGCCTCGAATCACCTGGCCGTAAAGCCCCTATCAAAGGCTTCCAGCGGCTTGAAACACCGCTCGCCACTCCATTGGCGTCAAGCAGTTTGCCGATTAGGCGACACTCCGTTCTTCATTGTTTCATATTTGTCACGCTTCCCACGATCGATGCTTCTCGCAAGGATTTGCTGCAGCGCAACATGCCTGAGCCAAATATTATAGGCCTATGAGAGTCAATTTTGCGAGAATAATGAGATTTATCCCACAACGCCGCGCCTGCATTCTTATTTGGCAGAAAAGAGCATCGTTAATTTCGAAAGATATACTGATTTCGTTGATCGGTCGATTTACTTTTATTTTGAGATATAGCAATTGTTTCAGGTTAATATTTTATAATATACCGAACAGAGGAATGTATAAAAGTCCGACTTATTGGTAAATTCGAATATTGGTTATTTCGCCTCTATAGCTTATTATCGTTTTTGAGCATAATTCGCCTATTTGGCTATTTTTTAATATTGATTTTCTCAGAAAATTATTGTACACAGCATTGCGATAACTCATTTTTATCCTTGACTTAACAGACCCTTGTCCTTACTCTAAAACCGTGAAGCGTTCATCCAGGGCGTTTCCAAATGAGGTATTTATGATGACCAAAGAAGTATACAGCGCTCCAGAAGTTGAAACCCTGGGTTCTTTCGAAGCTCTGACCCAAAGCACCAACAGCGGCCCAAACACCGACTTCGCTTACGCGGCTCAAGCTCCATCGATCCTCGGCGCTCTGTCGTAAGTTTGGTGTAAACCAGCTTTAGGTGACGGCCGGCGCAACCGGTCGTCACTTTTCGTTTGGGTGGGCCTTTCTTTCGCGGATTGAATATCAGGAAGTTGTTTTAGGTGGGCTTCCCTATGCAAATTGATAGTAATATTTTGTTTGTGCGGCAGCCTGATGTGGTTGCCTGTGAACTTGGTACTGGCATGGCCCTGTTGAATATGCAGGAAGGCAAGTACTATCGGTTAAATGATACCGCTAAGCTCATCTGGGATAAGTTGGAAGAGCCGTCGAGTGTCGAGTCTCTCGTGGACTCAATTGTTAACAGATTTGAGATAAGCGTAGCTGACTGCACGGGCGATGTTGTCGCTGTGGTGACAAAGCTTTGCGAGGATAATCTTGTCCGACAGTTTAGTGCGTGATCTAAGTCGAAAGATTAGATTGGCCTGCAGCCATGGCCCTTTGCTTGCGGTCAGTTTTTTTTTGGTTGTGATTGTCCGGCTAACTTTAACTTTTCGGGGCCATGCGCCCGTTCTCGCTGAAATCCGACGTATTGAAGATCGTGGACTTTTAGGTCCGCGCCAACACACAGTTGCCAGCATCGTCTGGGCGGTTCGCCACACCTCTCGCTTGGTCCCTAAAGCTACGTGCCTGACCCAATCTCTCGTGGTTCGGCTCTTACTCGCGCGCAGTGGTCATGACAGCCGGATCCGGATCGGCGTTTCCAATTCCAACGATGGAAAATTTGAAGCTCACGCATGGGTTTTATATGACGGCTTAATCGTGATTGGGGGCACCGACGAGAGTGTGGCACGCTATATGCCCATGGTAGATTTATGATCCAGAGCACATCTACTTATGACGGTGCCGTCATAGACATCTCAAAGCTGGGTTTGACTGCCAACAAAAGCTCAGGCGCGAGCTCCAGTCGATCGGCTCAAGTAATTTTCATTTCTTATGCCTTTCGCCTCGACAATCGCGCCGAGGTATTGGCTGAACTCAAGCTGTCCGACCGCGCATCTGACCAAGAGATTCTCGCCGAGGGTTGGTTGGCTTGGCGCGAGGATCTTGCACATCGACTAAGAGGCGCTTTTGGCTTTGGCGTTTTCGATGCGGCTTCCCGCACAATTTATGTGGCCCGAGATATTTTCGGTACAAGCCCCGTCTTCTGGGCCACTGACGAGAGCCAGGTGATCATTGCCGCAAGCAGCAGGGGCACGCGCGCGCTTTTATCATTCTCTCCGGCCCACAATAAAACCACGTTGGCGGATTTCATCTGTGGTGGGGAAATCCAGCGAGAGCAAACCTTTTTTGAAGGCGTATCGCGGCTTCCGCCGGCACATTGGATGACCATCGATCAAAGTGGCATCCAAATAACCAGATACTGGTCTTCGGCCGATGTGCCACGAGCCCAGGAAGTGGATAATCCGATCAAGCGATTCCGCGAACATTTTCAGCGATCAGTCCGAAATTGTTTTTCATCTGGCAAGTCCGTGCTTTTCTTGAGTGGTGGGCTTGATTCGTCGTCCATTGCAGGTGCCCTTCACGCCGAAGGCGTCACAGTTCCAAGCCTCAGCCTCGTTTATCATGAAACCAAGGATTGGACAGACAAAGCCTATCTTGCCGCTTTGGAAGATGGATTGGGGATTACGCTTGATGGCACTGCGAGTGATGCGCACAATCCGCTGGAAGATATTTCAAAATGGCTTGCCGTTGTGGATGGGCCATATTTGCCATATGGCCATTCAGTATCGAGCCAGCTCCTTCTAAAGGCGCGAGCCTTAGGCTATAAAGTTGTGCTTTCAGGGCATGGCGGGGATGAAATAGTTTCCTACGGCTTTGGTCGGCTCAATGAGCTCGCCCGCCAAGGTCGATGGCTACGCTTGTGGCGCGAGACACGCGCCGCAGCGGGCCTGTATCACGAGTCGAGGTTTCGGCTGTTCCGACGCTACCTCAGCCAAATTAATTGGTTCCGCAAAGTCGAGCGTAAGCTTCGCTTTCAGGTCAAAGGCAAAACCTGGTCTGGCCAACAATATATGTCGGAAGCTTTTGCCAAAACGGTTGATCCCGCGCGATTTCGACGCAAGTTTGCCGGTGAGCGGTTGGATCATGATGAACGCATGATCCATGAGGAAGTCCTAAATTCCCCGCTTCAGCCGCTTTCACTAGAAGTGATCGCTACTTGCAGCCATGCAGAAGGCATTGAAACGCGGATGCCCTTCTATGATCGTGAACTTGTTGAGCTTTCGCTCTCCTTACCCTCTGAATGGAAATTGCGCGAGGGTCTATCGCGCTATATACTTCGGAAGGCCATGGCGGACACATTGCCCCGCGCAGTCGTCCTGCGACAGGACAAATTTGACTTTACCGACAACTTTAAACGTGGCCTTCTGGAAAATAAGGACGAAGTTCTGGCGCTCACAGATCCTGAAACCCAAAAACTTAGCGATTGGGTTAACGTCGATCTTCTACAAAACATTAGGTCGCAATTTATGGGGGCTATTGACTCGATTGAGACCGCTGATGCGTTCTTTGTTTGGCGAGCGGCAGTCCTTGCTACGTGGCTAAAGGTCTCTTCCGAACCTCTGTCTAAGCCGCAATTGCGCGTGATCCAAGAGGGATAGATTACATGTACAAGTATCAAGCCTTTGGGATGAGGATTGCAAGCGACGTGCGTCTGGATGAATTGTCGCTGGCCGATGACACTGGCGCGCCCGCCGATCTCCATATTCGGCGGACAAAATTGGACTATTCGATCCCAGAGCTCGGGGCCGCTCAGCCGAGCATGGTTTCCGATGACCCTCTAGGGGTTGTCATGATTTGGCCAGGAGCCGCGGCGGTACGCGTAGTTGGTCCGTCCTTGGTGGAGATCGATACATTTCCGGGCGTCCCCGAAAAATACCTCGCTTTTCCATTATTAGGCCCAGTGATGGGATGGGTTCTGCATGTGAAGCAGCTATTTGTGCTGCATGCCAGCGCCGTCGTTCATCGAGGCAAAAGCATCGGCTTCATGGGGGATAAAGGGGCTGGAAAATCAACGACCGCTGCCGCCTTTCTCAGCGACGGGGCACAGATTCTCACCGATGACTTGCTGGCCTTTGAGACGGATAACCCAACCGGGCCGAGGATCTTGCCAGCATTTGCTCAAGTGAAATTGAATGAGACGTCTGCACGCGAGGTAGCGGTGCACGGCGCAGAGCCGCTCCCCTTAATTATGGAGGGCTTCGAGAAGCGTCAGTTCCGCTTGCCGTCTATGCACCATCAGCCTGCAGATTGTGATGTTCTGATCGTGTTGGAGCGGGGCCTAGAGGCCCCATCCATTGAATTATTGGATCATTTGTCCGCTTTAAAGGCCTTAATGCGCTTTAGTTATAATGTCAGATTTTCAGAACTTCCTGTTGTGTTTCAAGAGCGTGAGCGATGCTTTCGCCAAGCGGCGTTCCTCGCCCAAAAGGTGCGGGTCGCCTGTCTGAAAGTTCCAAACGACATCACACGCTTGCCGGAAACGGTGGAATTCGTACAGAGCCAATTGCAAGCAGGTTTCCAGTGACCTTGTCAGCGAACCTGCAATTCTTCTGGTATATTTGGCGTCTAACCAAAGGCAGAATTGCGGCGACCGCGCTCTTATCGGTACTTGTGAGCTTAACGGAGGGCTTGTCCCTCTTCATGCTCATTCCAATTGTAAGCTCGTTAAGCTCGAGCAACGCCAATATCTTTGAGAAAATCCCAATCATCAAAAACTGGATACCGCAGTTTGACATTGACCTCTCCGTTATGCTGGTCTTGTTTGTCTTATTGGTTACGTTTCAGGCAGCTTTGGCTCAGTTTAAAATGCTGTATACACAGCGTTTAATGCACAAGACCTTGGATCGAGCCCGGCTTATGCTTTTTGAACGCATTAGCATGGCTAACTGGGCAACGATCGCTGGAAAGCGAACCAACGACATCAACCATATTCTGCGAACCGAGACCGAGCGGATGCTGAATGCGGCAAACACCGCGCAGACTTTGTTCCAAAGCATTATTTTGTTGGGCGTGTATTTGATCGTCGCTGCCGCTGTCTCTTGGCAAATGACCTTGTTTGCGGTGGCCGTCGGCGGGCTTTTATTTGGGGCGCTTTATCCAATCCGGCGTCGCGCCTCAAATTTCGGCAAGACCATGACCGTGAGCTTTCAAGAGCAAAATCATATCACCATGGAGTTCATTTCCGGTGTTCGAATTGCGAAGCTCTTTACCGCAGAACAGCGCCACATCAACGCCTTCGCAAATCAGCTTGAGTCCATTCGCGGCGGTGTTGTCGAGTTTCTGAAGATCAGCTCTCTTGGAACCTTCATATTTCAAGTTGGGACCGCAGCCATTGCCGCAGGTTTCGTATGGCTATCCATTCGCGTCTTCATGTTGGATATCGCGCAAATCTGCATCATGCTGGTGGTGTTCATTCGAATTGCGCCGAGATTCAATTCAATCCAAGAGGCAGTGCAGACCTATTTGACGAATGGCCCGGCATTTATCAGTTACTCTGAAGCGCTCGAATACTTCTCCAGCAACCAAGAAGAAGATCAAGAAATCTTGGTAAAGCCACCTGGACTAAAAGAGAAGATCGAGCTCCAAGACGTATCCGTCATCTATCATGAGTCAGATCCGCCATTATTGCACTCAATTGATTTAACAATTCGGGCCGGTCAAATAACCGCTCTGATTGGTCCTTCCGGCAGTGGGAAAAGCACCTTAGCAGATATCCTGCTGGGTCTAACTTTGCCCAATAAGGGCACGATCACCATTGATGGTATGCCGATTTCAAATGGAAATCGGCGCGCCTGGCGGTCGTCTGTCGCTTGCGTTCCACAGGACACCTTCCTCCTTAACGCAACCCTTCGTGCCAATCTGCTGATCGGCCGTGAGACCGCCTCTGAAGCAGATTTGTGGCGGTGCCTAGATCAAGCCAATATGGGCGATCTGATCAGAAGCCTGCCAGACGGGTTGGATACAAATGCCGGCGACCGTGGCATGCGGTTCTCCGGCGGCGAACGGCAGCGCATCGCGCTTGCAAGAGCTTTGCTGCGTGAACCGCAATTATTGGTGCTGGATGAAGCGACCAGCGCACTTGATTGGGACAACCAAACCAAGATCACCTCCGCAATTCGGGCTTTGCGTGGCAAGTTGACGATCGTGACCATTGTGCACAGTGCGGCCCTGGTTGAATTTGCCGACGAAGTGATTGCCTTAGAAGCTGGTAGGGTCATCTCGCAGGGTAGTTATGCCGATCAAAAGAATGACCCGGATAGCCCGCTCTCTCGGATGCTTGCGTCGGACGGCCAATAGCCACATGCGTCGCGCCAGCCTGTAGATCCCCTCCTCAACGGGCGCTGGGGCCAAGCGGACATGGGAGCAAGCGCTTGCGTGAGGCAATAAAGCCCGATCAGCTCGTAGATTCGCGGTGCTCGCTCTCTCCGGCCCAAACAGATCTTGGTGGACCGGAGGGATCGTCAAAGCGCTTCCAAGCTTTCTGAAACACCCATAGCCCCGCGTGGGAAACCACCGGGGGGACGCCGTGTGCCCTTGAAGAAAGGGCAGAGGGGCCGGGGCGCGTGGTCCGCGCCAAATAGAGTGGGCCAGATTAACGGACTGGCCCGGAAT
>JAIXQA010000063.1 GCA_027485915.1 Alphaproteobacteria bacterium
CTACCGCGCTGCATCGCATTTCTACAGGGATCAATGGAAGAGCCTTAAACGATGTCCATCCGGATGGCGCAGCCGATCGGCGATATTATGCCGCAAAGTCCGACAAGCCATGCGCTGCGCGCCGTAGGGCATTCACCCCCACCCAGAGACGAAAGTGTCAGACGGTCTATAAGCCGGGTTTTGTCCAAGGGGTTGCCCCCTCTGTGCGACCATTCATCTGGGACCTTGCTTGCGCAAGGCCTCTTGCGACCTACCCGGACACGCCAACCCACAAACGAGCCGTGACAAGCAAAGCTTGCCACATGGTGTCCCTATTCGGTCTTGCTCCTGGTGGGGCTTGCCATGCCTCCTTCCTTACGGTCGGAGCGGTGGGCTCTTACCCCACCGTTTCACCCTTACCTACCTGATCCAAGGACCGGGCAGGCGGTCTATTCTCTGTGGCGCTATCCCTGAAGCCCTGCCCGAAAGCAGCACCCCGGCGGGCCTTACCCGCCACCATGTTTGCGTGGAGCCCGGACTTTCCTCCCTTGCGCCTTTTCAAGCCTTGCAAGAGCGGCCGCCCAACCGTCTGACGCCGCTCTCATGCGGCAAAGCTAAGCGGGGCGCAAGATGGCAGCCACACGCGCCACAAGGGAGACAATCTCAACATCGATAAATCCATCGACTTTGCTGGGCCGGAATCGGCGCTGGAAAGCGCGCAGCACCGCCCGGGTCTCGGTATCCAAAATGCCATTGACGGTGACGCCATAGCCAATGGTGCCGAGGCCTGTTTGAACCGCCGCAATGCCCCGGTCCATCATGCCCTCAACGTCAAACAAATTCCGCTGGTCGCCATCTTCTAAAGCTGGATCTGGCCAAATGGACAGGCCTGCTTCAGCGAAGCGCTTCCAAGGGAATTTCTCACCGGGATCGGACTTGCGCATGGGGGCAAGGTCGGAATGGCCAATCACATGCTGGCGATCCAGCCCATGACGGCGCATGATGTCGCCAACAAGGGCCATGACGCGTTCAATCTGTACCTCTGGATAGTCGGGCAGGCCAAAATCATCGCCACCATTGGCGATCTCAATCCCAATCGAGGCTGAATTCATATCGGTCTCGCCGTCCCAAAAGCCGCGTCCAGCGTGCCAAGCGCGCTTGGATTCGTCGACCAATTGGAAGATGCGCCCATCCTCATAAACCAAATAATGGCTCGACACCCGGCTCATGGGTGAGGGGACCAAGGTTTTAGGCGCGGGCGTGCCATCGGGCAAAAGCGGGTTGGTCGGGATGTCGTTTAAATAAGCAGTGCGCATAGGCGCGGGGTCCGACAAGACACGTAGGGCAGCATCGGCACTTTGCATGCCGGTGTAGTGGAGCACCACAAAGCGGATCGGCCGCTTACGCTCATCAAAATTGGGCGAGGGAGATTGAAGGATCTCAAGCGGCATCACGTTTCGGGTCCGGCTTTGGCGCGGCTGGCGGGTGGAAATAGGATTACCAAACATCTGACAATCTCAGCCTGTTTTGGCCTGCGCAACCGCGTCACTGGGCAGGCTCTTGTTTTCACGAGCCGCTACTAAGAACACACCCGCCAATGTGAGGCCACCCCCAATAATCAGCTTGAGCGTAATTGGCTCGTGCAGAATCAGGACACCGGTCGCCACAGCAATCACAGGTGTCATAAGGGTCAATGGCGCTAACAGGGTGATGTCGTATTTTTTGACCAACTGATAATAAGCCGAGTGGCCAAAGATAGAGACCACCACAATCGAAAAAATGATCCCCACCCAAACATGCCAGTCCGCCTTGAGAAGCGAGGGAATTTGATTGGTTTCCAAGACAAAAGAAAGTCCGAAGAGGGGGATGATGGAGAGGAGGCCAACCCAAGCCTGCAGATTGAGGGCGGGAATAGGGTCTAAGCGCTTCATCAAGATAGAGCCCGTCGCGCCGACAAAGGCCGAAGCCGCAACATAGACCAGCCCGACTTCAAAGCTGAACTTCCCGGGCTGATACAGGATGGCAATCACGCCCGCAAAAGCCAAAGTCATGCCAAGGGTTCGCCGCCAGCGAACCTTTTCATGGAGGAAGAGTATTGAAAGGATGGTGACAATGGGCAACCCAAGTTGGCCAACGATCGCAACCGCGCTGGCTGGGGCCGCTTGAAGGCCCAAAAATAGCAAAGCGAAATGAACGCCACCGATACACATAGCGATGGCGAAGACCAGACCAAATTGTTTTGGAAAAGGCCGAAGGAAGGGAGACAACAAGAGTGCGATCCCTAAAAACCGAATCCCGGCCAAAAAAATCGGTGGGATATCGGCTACCAGCCAGCGGGTGAGTGGCAGATTAAGGCCCCAAGCGACGCAGCAAGCAAAAAGCAAAAGGAAATCGGCTGGACGCATATATGTCTCGTTTCATAGTCCGCAATTTGAGGTCAATGGTTTGCTGCAGACGCGTGTGTCAAAACACCCACGTCAGAGGCAACTGCGCGCCCTACGGACACGCGCCGAATTCCAATGATGAAAAAGTGGGTTAGCGGCCCGAAGGGTCCACGCTCCAACCCCGTCCAGTGCGGCGTGCTTCTAAGGTTACCACAGCGCGTGTTTCGGGTGGGCGGAAATTCGCCAAGACAGCACCGGCAAACCCAATCACGAGGCCAGCAATTGCCATGGCCATCACGCCAAAGAAAAGCGCTGCGACAATAAGCACGCCCGATACCAAAGCAATGGTGCTTTGGAACATAGCTCTCGCTGTGTGAGATAAGGAACGCATAGGGGAGAGATTGGCACTGAAAAGCTTAACGTCAAGTGTTTGTACCCAGTTTTATGATCCTGCTGGTGCATTTTGATATGCACCGGCCGAATTCATGGGCGAACCACCCGTTTCATGGGCTTTCGTTAGGCGTACTTTCTGCTTTCGACTTGCCTTGATCTGCTCATAGGCGGCATTGATCGCGGCTGTTTTTTCATGAGCGGCCTTGATGAACTCGATCGGTGCACCGCGCGCGATGAACTTGTCGGGATGATTCTCCGCCACGCAGCGCGTCCAAGCTCGACGGATATCGTCATCGCTTGCTTGGATCGAAACCGACAAAATGGTGTAAGGGTCTGGCGCGCGATCCGGGAAATAAGGTGCGGAGATGCGGGCAAATTCTGTCTCGGTAAAGCCAAACAGCTCCGATACACGCGTCAGATAATCCAACTCACCATCGGTAATCGCACCATCTGCAGAGGCGACTGCAAACAAGACATCCAACACATCTTCGAGCAGGCAGGGCTTGGCAACATATCTTTTGCCAATCCGTCGCGCATAGCCCTCATAGCCATGTACCGTTTCTTGGGCCAAAGCGAATAATTTATCGAACATAGGCCGCTCATCGGGCGCAATTGGAAAGGCTGCCCGGAAGGCTGCCGCTTCGTCTAACGTCGATTTCCCGTCCGCCCGCGCCATCTTCGCGGCGAGGGCCACAACGGCCGCCGCAAACTCCATGTCACCGGGGTCAGGTGAGCATGGGTCTGCTGGACCTATATCAGCCGGAGCGAGATGAAAGGCGGTGCCAGCGAGATCGA
Organism: Alphaproteobacteria bacterium; assembly: GCA_027485915.1. Classification (GTDB taxonomy): domain Bacteria; phylum Pseudomonadota; class Alphaproteobacteria; order Caulobacterales; family Aquidulcibacteraceae; genus Aquidulcibacter. Next base: position 3,552 of record JAIXQA010000063.1, read on the forward strand.
GGAGGCGTTTCCAAAGTGACATTGAAGATCCATAACACGACCTTCGACCGGCGCACGACCCCTAGACTAAAACTTTTCTTCTGCAATTAACCATATGGGGCTAGAAATCCCCTTTTTTTGCTATTACTATTGAGTTCGTGAAGGGAGGAACGACCCCGTGACCGAGATAATAGATTTTGAATGGATCGCAGCGCAAGCTGGTGTACCTGTCAGTTTCTTGTTCGGAATTCCTGTTTTTTTTGTGATTATTTTGACGCTTGCCTCGATGATGGGGACGAAAGAGCCCGAAAACTACCGTATTGGTCGCCATGCTGAGGCAAAGCGCAACAATTCTTGGGTTGCGCCCGTGGGGCTTGTGATTCTTGTTGGGGTGGCACTGAACATGTATGGGCAGTATTTTATCCCACACTAATGCCAACCAAAATGTACATCATTTGTTTAGCTTGAATACTAACCCTAAATTTGCGGATATCAGGTAAACTGGCTCATCCTCGAGGAGGTGACCATGTTTTACGACTTAATCTATACGTTGAAAGAGATGGTTTCCACGCTTAACCTGGCAGCCATTACCTGTCCCGCTGGCTTAATTCTTGCGCTTCACTACATGTCGGAGCGCAAACCAAAGATGCATAAAATTGACTATGATCCCATCATGCGTCGCAAGTATGAAACCGAGACACAACCATCGACGGGCTTTGCAAGCTTCATGGTCGTTGTTGGGTTGGCTATTGCGGCGTTCAGCATGGCTTATCTCGGCTGGCCAAGCGAAACGCGGCAGGGATCTCTAGCGGCTTGGCAATTCATCCAGAGCTTGACCGGCAAATCCTAGATTGCGCCTGACAACCTTTGATGGCATCACTGCGCCGCTTTCGGCCACAAAACTGCTAACATTACTAGACGTGTGTGAATTTCGCACGATATAGCCTCCACAACACAAATTTGTGCGATTTTTGCGCAATGCTGGAGGTGAGCTGATGGACGTCGTCTGGTTTCGCAATCGCATGAAGGAAGTTGGGGCTACCCAAGAAGATATTGGTGCAGCTATTGGGCGTGATCGTTCTGCGGCCAGCCGTCTGTTATCCGGCGCACTTGAGTTCAAAGCGGCTCACGCTGGCCCCTTAGCTTTGGTCCTAAAAACAACGCCTAGCGAAATCTTAATGCGGGCGGGGGTGGATATTGACGTCGCCACGGCTGGCCGTACGCCGCCGCACGCACGCGTTGAAGCAGCCATCGAGGCTTTTGCTGCCGGCGAAATCATCGTGGTGACCGATGATGATGACCGCGAGAATGAGGGCGATCTTATTGTGGCAGCCAGCCTGTGTACGCCAGAAAAGATGGCTTTTATCGTGCGTCATACATCTGGCATTGTCTGTGCGCCGCTGACACGAGATATCGCCCGCAAGCTGCGCCTTGATCCGATGGTTGCCAATAATGATGCACCTTTGTCGACCGCCTTTACTGTGTCAGTTGACGTTCGTCATGGCACCAAAACTGGCATTTCGGCAGAAGACCGGACCAATACATGCCGGGCGCTAGCAAATCCAAACATAGGGGCCGCGGATTTTGTGCGCCCCGGCCATGTCTTTCCGTTGGTTGCCCGTGATGGTGGCGTTTTGGTGCGTACCGGCCACACAGAAGCCACCGTCGACCTATGCCGAATGGCTGGCTTGCCAGAAGTTGGCGTGATTTGTGAGATGATGAATGATGATGGCACGGTGATGCGCGGTCCCCAAGTGGCTGCCTTTGCTGCGACTCATAATCTTAAGCACGTCTCGATTGCTGAAATGATCGCCTATCGCCAGTCACGCGAGAAACTGGTGGAGCGGGTATCCAGCTTTACCGTTGAAACTGAAAATGGGCCGGTGCAGGGTTTTGCTTATTCGACGCCTTTCGATCCGGTGCACCATTTGGCCTTTGTGGTCGGCAAGATTGGCGCGGGCGAAAATGTGCCGACGCGTTTGCACCGTGCCGATGTGGTCAAAGACGTGTTTGGCGGTGCGCCAGCCATCAAAGCGGCGATGGAAACCTTCCGTCATGAGGGCCGTGGCGTTCTGGTTTATTTGCGCGATGGCACGGTCGGTGTGCCGTTCCAACAACATCAGGAAACCGAGTCTGAAACCCGTCGCTTGCAGACCTGGCGCGAAGTGGGTGTTGGGGCGCAAATCTTGCGTGACCTCGGCGTTAATTCCATCAAATTGCTAACCCGCTCGACCCACAAATTTGCCGGTCTCAGCGGCTTTGGCATTGAGATTTCAGAAGTTGATAGCCGATAGGCAAAAGCGGGCGATTACGCGCCGACAGCTTCCGGCTTTTCCTGCGCGATGCGTTGGGCATTGACATAATCAATTTTGCCCGTGCCCAACAGCGGCACTTCCGGGATCTTTATGATCTTCTTGGGAAGTGCCAATTCGGCGGCACCATTGGCTTTATACCAAGCCAAGAGGTCCGAACGCTCGGCGAAATCGCAATCGGTCAAAAGGACAATTTGCTCGCCCTTTTTCGGGTCATTGACCGCGACAGCAACATGGAGATTGTCTGGCCAACAGCTGGTCGCATAATTCTCAACCGCTGTCAGAGACACCATTTCCCCGCCAATCTTTGCAAAACGCTTCACGCGCCCCTTAATGGTTAGGAAGCCGTCCTTGTCGATGGCAACCACATCACCGGTGTCGTGCCAGCCCCCCGGCAGAGGCTGGATCTCACCTGGTGCATCGACGCGGACATAGCCGCGCATTAAATTGGGCCCGCGGACATAGAGTCTGCCACCTCCATCAATGCCTGGGATGCTTTCCAGCTTCCATTCAATGCCGGGTACAAGACGGCCACATGTGCCGGGGCGGTTATTATGGTCTGGGGTGTTCACCGCAATGATGGGCGACGCCTCGGTAGCGCCATAACCCTCTACAATCGGCACATTGAAGCGCGATAGCATGGTTTGGCGGGTCTCTTCTTTGACCCGTTCCGCGCCACAAACGATAAAGCGCAAGCTATTAAGATCGCCTTCGTCAGCTTGGCGCGCATATTGATTCACAAACGTGTCGGTTCCAAACAAAATGGTCGACTGGGTTTCTCGAACCATTTTGACGATGTTTTTCGCTTGCAAGGGTGAGGGGAACAACACGCATTTCATGCCCTGCAGCAGCGGCAAAAAAGTCCCGCCTGTCAGGCCAAAACAATGAAAGATAGGAAGTGGATTGAAGACAATGTCGTCAGGGTTCAAGTCTACATGGCCGGCGACTTGTTCGACATTGGCGACCAGATTAGCGTGGCTCAAAGCGACGCCCTTTGGAATACCTTCGGTACCGGAGGTAAAGAGCATCACAGCGGTCGAATCAGGATCGGTTTTGACACGCGCTAAGAACGGGGCGGTGGCGTCTAGGAAACCACGTGCTTTATCCAGATTGCTCAAACTTTCACGAACATCTTCCAGATAGACAATTTTATAGTCCTTCTGAAGGTCTTGGACGAGGCCGCCAAGATTGGCCTGGTCAACAAACCGCTTCGCTGTCAAAATGGTGCGCACTTGGCCTGCGCTACAAGCGGCGCGGATGTTTTTCACGCCGGCGGTAAAGTTTAACATAGCGGGGGTGCGGCCAAAGGCCATCAGACCAAAAAGGGCAACCATGCCGCCCGCAGAATTGGCGATCAAAACGCCGACATTCTCATTGGGTTCCGTCAAACCAGCCAGTTTGCGGCCTAAAACGAACGAGCCTAAAACCAGTCGATCATAGGTCAGAGGCGCGCGATCGGCGTCTTCTAAGATTTCCTTCTTGCCGCCAAAACGACCACGGGCTTCAAGCAAGGCATCAAACACAGTGCGCCGCGTGCGGGCAACATCATAAGGGCGAACAGGCATGCTGGGGTCCTAGAATGCGTTTCCAAGTTTTCCGGCTTTGGGCGTTTCTTCGCCCTGTTTTTGACCGCCGGCTTCGAACCAAAGCTAACGAGATCACACGAGATTGCAATTTGTTTCAGCAATAGCGCGCATTTTTGCGCTCAACTTGCCGTGTTCGCTCGGTGATTGACCTCTGCCTTATCAGCATTAGTCAGTGACGCACTTGAGCTTCGGGTTACTCCCATGTCAGAAGTGGAGGATGAAAAACTTTCGTATCTTTTGGGCTTCATTAATCGCTATTTCGTGCGCGGTTGTGGCCTCCCAGTCCGTCTCAGCACAAGCGGTTCAGCAGACCAAAGGCGACTTCCAAGATAAGTTCCGCCAGCTTGACCCAGAAGATGCACCCACGCCCAATGATTACCGCGCGGCTTCGGGTGCGCCAGGGCACAAATATTGGCAGCAAAAGGTCGATTATAAGATTCATGTGACCCTGAATGAGGGCACTAAGACCCTAAGTGGTTCGGCAGACATAACCTATACCAATAATTCGCCAGATACCCTTACCTATTTGTGGTTGATGCTGGACCAAAATGACGTCAAGAAAAACTCAATCGCCGAGCTGACGCAAACGACCGATGAAACAGGTCGGATTAGCTTCAATCAGGTCCGCCGTGCGCAAGCAATCCGTGATACAGAAGGAGGCTTCACCGTTACGAAGGTGACGAATCCTTCCGGGTCCGGTCTCGTCTTTGATGTTGTTGATACCTTATTGCGGGTGGATTTAGTTGAACCTCTGAAACCCGGTCAAAGCGTTTCCTTCAAAGTGGATTGGACGTTGCCCATGCGTGATTCCCGCCTAATCGGCGGCCGCAATGGTTATGAGTGTTTCACCAAAGCCGATCAGGATGGCAATTGCATCTTCTTAGCGGCCCAATGGTTCCCCCGGGCAGCGGTCTATTCTGATTACGAAGGTTGGCACAATAAGAGCTTCTTGGGGCGGGGCGAGTTCACGCTGGAATTTGGCGATTATGAAGTTGCCATCACCGTCCCAGCTGATTTTGCGGTTTCATCGACCGGCGAATTGGTCAATTCAGGAGAAATCCTCTCGCCTGCCCAACAGGATCGTATGGCGAAAGCACGCGGCAGCTATCGCGACCCTGTCTATATTGTAACGCCGCAAGAAGCGGCGGCAGCTGAGAAAGCAAAAGCAACTGCCACCAAGACTTGGCGCTTTAAGGCGCAGAATGTGCGCGATTTTGCGTGGGCAGGCTCGCGCAAATTCATCTGGGATGCGATGGCGGTAAAGCAGCCTGACGCCAACGATGTGATGGCCATGAGCTTTTTCCCAAAAGAGGGTGATCCCTTGTGGTCAGCTTATTCGACCAAAAGCATCGCGCACACGATCAACGTATATGGTCGCATGACCTTTGCTTATCCCTATCCCGTGGCGCAATCGGTCAATGGCCCCGTTGGTGGCATGGAATATCCCATGATTACCTTCAATGGCCCCCGCCCTGAAAAGGATAGCGCCGGTAATCTGACTTATTCAGACCGGGCTAAATATGGCCTGATCAGCGTGATCATTCACGAGGTTGGCCACATTTGGTTCCCTATGATCGTCAATTCGGATGAGCGTCAATGGACCTGGATGGATGAGGGCCTTAACACCTTTCTCCAATATGTGGCTGAGCAGGAATGGTCTGAGGCCTATCCGTCGCGCCGTGGCGACCCGCGTGACATCACCGAATATATGCGCTCCAGCAATCAAGTGCCCATCATGACGCAGTCTGACTCTGTTCAGCGTCTGGGCGACAATGCTTATGGCAAGCCTGCAACCGCCTTGGTGGTCTTGCGGGAGACCGTTATTGGGCGAGCCCGTTTCGATCGGGCATTTAAGGAATATTCAAGCCGCTGGCGCTTTAAGCGACCAACCCCATATGATTTCTTCCGCACAATGGAAGAAAGCTCTGGCATCGATCTCGACTGGTTCTGGCGTGCTTGGTTCTATTCGACGGACCATGTGGATGTGAGTCTGACCGCTGTGCGCGAAGGCACGATCGACACACAAAACCCCGACATTGAATCAGCCCGCAAGATCGCAGAGCGCGATGCCAAGCCGATTGAGTTGGGGCAGCTCAATAATAAGGGCATGAAGACTTATGCCGATAATGACCCATCGGTGTTGGACTATTATGACCGCACCGATCCTTTGGCACCTACTAAGGGCCAAAAGGCCCGTGCGGCGACTGCGCGAGCTGCACTTAGCCCCGAAGAGCGGGCCGTGCTGGATGTGATGGACCGGTTCTATATTGTGAGCCTCGAGAATAAAGGCGGCGCGGTATCGCCGGTGATCTTGAAGTTCACCTTTAAGGATGGAACCAGTGACACAGTCGCCATTCCAGCTGAAATCTGGCGCTATGACGCTCGCAAGGTAAATTGGACCTATATGACGCCAAAAGATGTGGTTCAGGTCGAACTTGATCCACGCCAAGAAACCGCCGACGTGGATCGGTCCAATAATTATTTCCCAACCCGGATCGAACCGACTCGTTTGGAAGTCTTTAAGGCCGCCCAAGGTCCACGCAATCTCATGCAGGACAATGACTTGGCGGTGAGCCAAGAGTCGATCCAAACCAAGCCAGCGGTTACACCAAAAGCGGGCACGGGTGCTGGGGCAGGGGCTGGAACAGGCACCCGCCCCAATCGCTAGGATGAAGCGCGCAACGCTTGCAGGACTGGGGTTGCTGGCTATGCTTTTTGCCAGTAGCCCCGTCCTTGCTCATCGGATTGAGGCGGCCTTGAGTGTGGTGGAGGTCAACCCATCCAGCGGTGTGTTAGAGATCACCCACAGGCTTTATGCCCACGATCTTGAGCATGCTCTGGATCTTGGCGCAGTTGGTGCTGGCTATTTCGAAACATCGGAAGGCCAAGCGGCTATTAAAGCCTATTGTGAGCGGCAATTTTTCATTGGTGACGGGCAGGGCAGGATCATACCGATCCAGTTTATTGGCGCGGAACTGTCGGGTGACTTGCTCTATGTATATTTTGAAGCTGGCCGCTATCGAGGCCGTGCGCTGACACTGGATTCCAATTTGCTGCAAGACTTCACCGAAGCACAAGTCAACCAGATCAATTTGCGTCGCGCTGGCAAGACGGTTTCGGCGCGCTTTCAGACCGGTACGCCAGCCAAGCTCATGAACTTACCGTAACAAGCCATATCTGCTCTGCGCAATGGGATGGAGTTGGACCTTTCCTTTTGCTGCGAAAGGTCTCATTTAAGGCCTATGGTTACGCTCATCGATACCCAAGCCAAGCGCGCCGCGCGCCACCCTGAAAAGCAAAAACGGCCCGACAGCGTCGTCCTGCGAAAACCGGAGTGGATCCGTGTCCGGGCTCCGGGTGGTGAAGTCTATGAGCAGACCCGCGCCATCGTCAAAGAAAACCGCCTCGTCACGGTGTGTGAAGAGGCCGGCTGCCCCAATATTGGAGAATGCTGGAGTAAGAAGCACGCAACCATGATGATCATGGGTGATACGTGCACGCGCGCCTGTTCCTTCTGTAATGTCAAGACCGGCAAGCCAAACGCCCTTGACCCTGACGAGCCTGCCAATGTTGCCAAAGCCGTTGCCACGATGGGTTTGGAGCATGTGGTCATTACGTCGGTAGACCGTGATGATTTGGATGATGGGGGGGCGTCTCATTTCGTGGAGACAATCCAAGCGATCCGGTCTGCGACTCCGCATACAACGATTGAAATCCTGACCCCCGACTTTTTGCGCAAGGCAGGGGCCGCTGAAGCTGTGATTGATGCCAAGCCAGATGTGTTCAACCACAATCTGGAAACCGTTCCCCGCCTCTATCTCTCTATCCGTCCGGGCGCGCGCTATTATGCCTCCCTGCGTTTGCTGGAACGGGTCAAGGAGCGCGACCCGACCCAATTCACCAAGTCAGGATTGATGGTTGGTCTCGGGGAGACCAAGGAAGAGGTCATGCAGGTGATGGACGATATGCGCTCTGCGGGTGTCGATTTCCTCACCATTGGCCAATATTTGCAGCCAACCCGCAAACATGCCCCGGTTGACCGCTTTGTAACGCCGCAAGAATTTGAAGCCTATGAGACGATCGCCTTGTCCAAGGGCTTTCTGATCGTGTCAGCTTCACCGCTTACGCGCTCGAGCCACCATGCCGGGGAAGATTTTGCGCGCCTCAAAGCTGCCCGCGAGGCACGTCAGGATCACATTGGATCGTGAGTCGGTTTGAGACCATCGAACTTTTGCCCTTTGCGCCAGATGATCTTCTGTCATTGGTCAGCGATGTACCTGCATATTCGCGCATTCTGCCTTGGGTGAAGGCCTCTCGTATTTCCCAACTCAAACAAACGCCTGATGGTCGCTATTTCGTTGGCGAGGCGGTCGTGGGCTATAAAGCGTTTCGGGCACAATTTTCCACCCATGTCGATGTCGACGAAAAAGTGCGCACGGTCACAACCCGCTTGATCCAAGGGCCTTTCCGCTCACTGAAATGTGTCTGGGGCTTTCGACCAAGCGAGTCTGGAACTTTGATTGATTTGAGCTTGGATTTTGAGTTTTCTGAACCATTTTTGGCCGAACTTCTCCGCGCCAATATGGATAAAGCTGTTTCCAAGCTGATTATGGCCTTCACAGAAGAGGCCAAAAGGCGCTACTCCCCCATAGGATAGAGAAGCACGAGATTGGAGAGCGCTGCGTGACAGATGCGGTTTTGAATGACCAAGTTCCAGCGCCGCAACCTGCGCCTTCGCCACTGATGAAGTCGGTTTCCTGGCTCTATCCGGCCACGACATTTCTCTCTGCCGCGCTTCTTTTCACCCTGCAGCCGCTGTTTGCGAAAATGTTGACGCCAATGATGGGGGGGACGCCGGCTGTTTGGAATACCGCCCTTGTCTTCTATCAAGGCGCGCTGCTGATCGGCTATCTCTATGCCCATTTGATCGCCACACATTTACGCCCGCGCCATCAACTGATGGTACATGCTGGTGTGTTGGTGTTTGGGCTGTTGTTTTTGCCCATCCATGTTTCTGGTTTGGTTGGAACCCCAAATGTCGAAAGCCCAGTAGGCTGGACTTTGGGTGCCCTGCTATTGTCGCTCGGGGGGCCGATCATTGCGATTTCGGCAACAGCACCCCTCATCCAAGCTTGGCGTGCGCGCTTGGGCGATGCGGTCGACCCCTATCGTCTCTATGCAGCCTCTAACCTCGGAAGCTTTGCCGCACTAGCAGCCTTTCCCTTCCTCATTGAGCCCATGATTGGGGCAAAGCTTCAGTCGGTCGTTTGGGCGATTGGCTACATCGTCCTGATGCTGGCCTTGATCGTTTCCATTTATGCCGTGCCTGCCGACAGCCAAGCTCCAAAAGAAACCGCATTACGCAAGACAACTTGGCTTGAGCGCTTTACTTGGGTTGCTTTTGCTGCCCCGCCATCAGCCCTACTTGTCGCGGTCACAACCCATTTGACGACCGATGTGGCTTCAGTCCCGTTGTTGTGGATCCCGCCACTGGCGCTCTTTTTATTGACCTTCGTCATCGCCTTTTCCGCGATTGGCGATCGTATTGCAGAAGGTGCGGCGCCCCTCAAATTTATGGTGGTCTTTTTGTTGGCCGCGATTATGGCGTCGGATGCGGATGGCGGTCTCAAGGGCCTGTTGATCCATCTAACCGCCTTTTTTCTTATCGTGCTATGCTGCCACCTAGAACTGGCGGTGCGGCGACCAGAGCCGGCACGCCTCACGGAATTTTATCTTTGGATGTCGCTCGGCGGCGTTTTGGGTGGGGCGGCAACGGCACTTCTGGCTCCCGTCTTGCTCAATACCACCATTGAGTACCATTTAGCGCTGGTTGCAGCGCTTGCGGTCGCATCTTGGCAACGCGCGAATTTGAAATGGGCACTGCCAGCTGTTGCGATCACACTTGGCGTTGCCGCAGTTTACCAAAATTCGTTTGATGCCTTTTTGTGGCTTGATGAGCATTTCCCTATCAAAGGTGCGGCAGAAGGAACCGATTCCGACTTCTGGCGTGGCGTTCTTTTGATTGATCGGCCAGAGTTTGCTGGCGCAATCTTGTGCTCCGTCCTCGCATTGGCCGCATTATTGGCGTCACGTTCGGCACCCATTGTGGCCGCGATCGGCGGGGTGGCCCTATTGTTACCGGTTCTCACGGAAGATGGCGATGGGGTCCAATTCCGCGAGCGCAGCTTCTTTGGCGTGCTTGAAATTGAAGACAGTGGTGAAGCCCCAACAGGTTGGCGCTACCTCTCCCACGGCACCACGTTGCATGGCGTGATGAGTTTAGACCCCAATCGCAATCGCGAGCCAATGTCTTATTATTATCGCGAGACGCCCATCGGCTCCTTGTTTGAAGAAGCCACGAATGCCAAGCCCAGCACGTTGCACGCGGGCGTCATTGGGCTCGGCATGGGCTCCTCGACCTGTTACGCCAAGCCTGGCCAGACTTGGAAAGTGTTTGAGATCGACCAAGACGTAGTGCGCGCCGCAACCGATCCAAACCTTGTTGGTTTTGTGAACCGCTGCGCGCCGGACGCCGAAATTATCTTAGGCGATGCACGCCTGCAGATGCAGAGCCAGCCAGATAATTGGTTTGATATTCTGTTGGTTGATGCCTTTTCCTCAGACGCCATTCCAACCCATATGATCACGCAAGAAGCCATTGGCTCTTTCATGAAAAAGATGGCACCCGATGGGATTATGATCGTCCATATCTCCAACCGCTATCTGGATCTGGGTCGCATTGTCTCCGATGCCGCCCATAAGCTGGGCTATGCTGCGATGGAGGGCAATCGCGATGGGGCGGCGGATAATCCCAATGCCGACACCAGTGTCCGCGTCGTCGTTATTGCAAAAACGCCCGAGCGTTTAGCGCGTTACGCACTGCCCATGTGGCAACTCACCATGCCACCCAAAGAACCAAAACCCTGGACCGACGACCATACGGATATTTTGCGGGCCATCATGCCGGATGAGTGAGGTGTGTGTCTTCGCCTGCGAAGTGGGGGAGGACAATGCCGCCCAACCCGCAGCAGTTACGCCTACCACCTCGAATAGATGCGCGGTTAGTGGCCCACGCGGTCCTTCTGGTGCGTCCAAGCGCGCTACCGATAAAGTGTGTGAAGCGAGGCGTTCAGCCAGTCTAAGTGGAATAGTATTCAAGAAAGCTGAGTTCCTATTAAAAAGACACTCAGTATCGTGGATCGTCTTGCAAATGACTAAGTTTTGGGGGCATCGGACGTGACAACCAAAACAGTATTTCACTATGCCTGCATTCTAGGTGCTTTGAGTTTGATAGGGTGTGGGCGACCGCCTTCAACATCCAACGGACCGGACTTAGAATTTGTGGACAACTCGATGCAAGAAATATCGTCTTGCATTGCTGCCGGGCGTGACTGCGCGATCACCCCAATCCCATCGGCTGGCAGTATGACGCCCGCTCTTCGCGATGAATGCTTTAAACACATCTAGAAGCTGACTGTTCAAATCGAGGGAACGGTCGCCAGAACTGAGATTGTCTGTATGGCCAAGGGCTTGCGGGTCAATGCTGTGGCAGAAGCCGACAGTTCGATCCGGACAGGAGTACTCGGGCGTCCTGTTGCGACGTTACGAGTTGAAGCCCGCTAAGCCTCCAAGCCATCCTGCAACATGCGCAGCGCGACGCGGACGGCTTCGAGCCGCACTTTTTCGCGGCCAATATCGCCAAACAAATGCTCTTCATGGCGGATGGAGTGGTTTTCCCGCGCGCTGGCGAAATGGACGAGGCCGACGGGTTTCATGCCCGTACCGCCACCAGGTCCTGCAATGCCCGTAATCGCCACGCTGAGATTTGCCCGGCTTTCGTGCAGCGCGCCTTCAGCTAAGGCCCGCGCGACGGGTTCAGATACCGCACCAAAATCTGCCAAAAGGTCGCCCGGCACATGCAACATTTCTTCCTTGGCGCGGTTGGAATAGACGACAAAGCCACGCTCAAACACGGCAGAAGAGCCTGCAATCTCGGTCAAAAGGGCGGCGACCAAGCCGCCGGTGCAGCTTTCAGCCGTGGTGATTTTAATGCCGCGCGCTTCAGCGTCCCCGATCAGCAGGCGGGCTGCCATGACGAGGTCTTGGGGGAAAATCGACATGGATGCGATCCTAAGTTAGAGCAGTGCCAAAATCGGCGGGCAGTAGGATGGTAGCAGTGGCTTGGGCAGCAATGCCTTCGGCACGTCCGGTAAAGCCCATGCCTTCTGTCGTGGTGGCTTTGACCGAAACCTGTGTCTCGCGCAGGCCCAAAAGTTCAGCGGTTTTTCGAACCATGGCTTCGCGATGGGGGCCAATCTTGGGTCGCTCACAGATGATGGTCAGGTCAATATGATTGATTACCCCACCCACAGACTTCACCATAGTGCCCGCATGGGCCAGAAAAATGCTAGAGGCCGCGCCGCGCCATTGCGGGTCTGTCGGAGGAAAGTGCTTGCCAATGTCGCCAGCCGATAAAGCCCCATAAATTGCATCTGCCAAACTGTGCCACGCCACATCGGCATCTGAATGACCAGCGAGCCCATGCGTATGGGGCACTGCCACGCCACACAAGGTCACAAACGTCCCCGACGCGAACTTATGCGCATCAAAGCCAGAGCCAATGCGGGGAAGAAGCGGTTGGACAAGTAAGCGCGTCATGCGGTCAAAATCCTCTGGCCAAGTTATCTTTTCAAGCTCTGGACTTCCGCCAACCACTTCCACCTGCGCTCCAAAAGCTTTGGCGACAGCCACATCATCCAGCGGCACTTGGTCAGCTGGCAAAGCGGCATAAGCAGCCTGGATCAAGCTTGCCCGAAAGGCTTGCGGGGTCTGGATACGTACCAGTCCCTCGCGAGGATGGGCTTGCTCGACTTGGCATTCCTGTGTCAGCCATAGAGCGTCTGCGATGGCGATGCCTGGTGCCGCCCCATCTGCGCCAGCCTCTAGGGCCACAAAAAGGCGGTCCAGAATCTTCTGGTTCAGGCCCGGACGTGCAGCATCATGGATGAAGCAATAGTTTGTCTCAAAACCTTGTGCAGCGCTTAGGCCATTGGCCACGGACTGCGTGCGCGTTGCCCCAGCGTCTGCAAGACTAATCTCAATTCCGTCTGCACAGGCCATAACCCGCGCGCGCATTTCAGGCGCGCACACAACGATAATTCCACCAAACCGGGGATCGCGGCTGAAAGCTTCAAGGCTATAGCGCAGGATTGGTTTGCCACCCAAGGACTGAAATTGCTTGGGCAAGCCTGCATCATCGTCCCCAGAAACTGAGAAAGCGGCCTGTTTTGCGCGCGTCCCAGTTCCGCCGGCAACAAGGATCGCGGCCGCCAAAGGGGGGGAGGATGGGAACTGGGACATAAGATGGACCTTAGCCAGTTTGGACCTGACACTCCAGCCTCTTTGCCCGCTATAGCCGGAAGTTGGCGACGGACTCAGAATTGACCGCTGGGCGGTTGAGATGGGGCATTCGCCGCAAACAGGCTAAAAAATGAGCAATTAGAGATTAAAAAACTTGCAATAAACATTATGTGAGGCGCTGTTTTGACGTAGTCTGCCATTTATGTAAGCATCATGCTCTAACCAATTGGAAATGCCTGTTTTGGACCGCCTGAAAAACTCCTCGCTCTCGGTAGATTTTGTCCCCGGCCTGCCAGCAGACCGGGAAGGACAAATTGCCGCGGCCTTTTTAGAGGCTTTGCCCTTGCCTGCTTTAGGGGTGGAGGGGGCGGGCCAAATCATACTGGCCAATGGGGCCGCACAAGATATTTTCCTTAAATCCGTGCGCAGCATTAAGGCCAATGGCATTTTGGGCCTATTTAGTGAGGATAGTCCGATCCACGATCTCATTGAGCGGGCACGGACATCAGGTTCGCCTGTGAGTGCCCGTGACATGACTCTGCGGGGCCCAAGCTTTGGCGATTTCTCCTGCGACATTACCGCTTCGCCAAGCGAAGATGGCGGCTTCATTGCTTTGGTGGTTCGACCAAAGGGCCGTGGTCGCGATTTGTCTGAACGGATGCAAGATATGGCCGGTGCCCGTTCGATGGCGGCATTAGGCCGGACCTTAGCCCATGAGGTAAAAAACCCCTTGGCTGGTATTCGTGGCGCCGCACAATTGCTCTTGCGCGATGCTGATCCCGGCGAGTTGGAATTGGTCAATCTGATTGTTGAAGAGACCGACCGGGTGCGGCGCCTGATTGATCGCATGGAAAGCTTTGGTGCTGACCCCCCGATTGAGTTTGCCCCCGTCAATGTACATGCCTCGCTGGAGCGAGTAGCAACCTTGGCAGAGAATGGTTTTGCCCGAGATATGGGGGTGAAACGTCGTTTCGATCCTTCTTTGCCAGATGCCTTGGGTGATGAAGATCAATTGATCCAAGTCTTTTTGAATCTGGCCAAAAACGCCGCCGAAGCCGCCCAGAGCAGGCCCGAGGGGGCAGAGATCATTTTAGCGACGGCCTATCGTCACGGTGTACGTATGCGCACGCCATCCGGGGAAGCACGCGACCTACCGTTGGAAATCGCCTTCTACGACAATGGACGAGGCGTTGCTGAAGATGTGAAGGATTGTTTGTTTGAGCCGTTCGTCTCCACCAAACCGGCCAGTGGCGGCCTTGGCCTTCCTCTGGTGCAAAAAATTGTGAACGCCCATGGTGGTGTTGTCGATTTTGAGTCCGAGCCTGGCCGGACAGTCTTCCGGGTTCGTTTGCCGCTCTCCCATCAACGAACTGGTCTTCAAACCAGTCGAAAAAAATAGGACGTTAGAATGAGTGTTGCTGGGCGTAATGTGTTAATTGCCGACGATGATGCGTCAATCCGCTTAGTCTTGTCGCAGGCTTTGGCACGTGAAGGCTATCAGGTGCGCGCGACGGGCAATGCCGCAACCTTATGGAAGTGGATCAAGGAAGGTGAGGGGGATCTCGTCCTGACCGATGTGATGATGCCCGACGGTAATTTGTTCGATTATCTGCCTCGCATGCGGATGGAGCGGCCAAAGCTGCCGATTATTGTCATGAGTGCGCAAAATACGTTGTTGACCGCTGTGTCGGCGGCAGAGCACGGGGCCTATGAATATCTGCCCAAGCCATTTGATCTTGACGTGATGGTCGGTTTGGTACGTCGCGCTTTAGAGGGGAAGAAGGACTTTAACGCCTCCAACCAACAGCGCCGAGCGGAAAAGGAAGAGCGTCTGCCGCTCATTGGCCGTTCGCTGCCGATGCAGGAAGTCTATCGCACGTTATCGCGTGCAGCGGGCTTTGATCTGACTGTCTTAATCGAAGGCGAGTCTGGGGTTGGCAAAAAGCTGGTTGCGCGCGTTTTACATGAATATGGCAGGCGCAAGTCTGGCCCCTTTGTAACATTAAGCTTGGCAGCACTTGACCCTCGTAGTCTTGATCAAGCGATCGAGGGACACAATGGCGTTGGCTTGTTTGCACAGGCCGCTGGCGGCACCTTGTTCCTAGATGGCCTCGCCGACACACCCATGCCGACCCAAGCCCGCTTGGCCCGCATCTTAGCCGATACCACTGGCCCAAAGTCAGCCTTAGGCGACGTGCGCTTGGTTGCCGCCAGTGACCGAGACCTCAAAGGCCTCGTCATGAATGGCAGCTTCCGAGAAGACCTCTATTACCGCCTGAATGTGGTGACCATCACCGTACCGCCTTTACGTGAACGCATGAGCGATGTCCCAGACCTCGCGCGAGCCTTTTTGGCGCGGGCGACTAAGGATGGTTTAGGCGAAAAGGCGCTCGATAAATCAGGGGCGGATGAGTTAGAGACTTGGTCATGGCCAGGCAATGTCCGCGAACTGGAAAACGTCATGCGCCGGATCGCAGCCCTGAGCCCAGACCCCGTCATTGGTGCTGACACTATCCGGCGTGAATTGTTTAGAGAGCGCAGCCAACCCATCGTGATGGGTCACGTTGGCCAAGATGATGATCTTGAAACCGTGGCTCGAACGGCCATTTCAAAGCTGATTGCGCAAGCCTCTGCATCGGGCAAATCCATGACGGATCTGCATGAAAGCGTGATCGCTGCTGTCGAACGACCCTTGTTTGAGCTGACCTTGCGCGAAACCCGTGGCAATCAGATCAAGGCTGCGGATATTTTGGGGCTAAACCGCAACACCTTGCGCAAGCGCTTGGCCCTACTCGACATAGATGTCGGCCGCGGCAAGTCCTAACACAGGCTATACTGTTGCGCTTTAGACACAATTGTGCTTTTTAGGGCACATGAGCTCACAACAACCGGTCTCACGTCCCAGTCCGACCCATATCCGTGGACCGGTTTTATCCGATGCGGCTCATATCTCTGTCACCGATATGGCGGCCTATGTTGCCGCGATTGTCCTTACCTTTATCGGGCTGTTGTTTGCCGTTTCAGGTGGCGACATTGTTGGCCCTGCCAGTTCCTGGATTTTAGCCCTTTTGGTGATTAGCGGTCTCTTGATCGCTTACCTGTCCATCCGGGTCGGCAGCTTGGTTCTGGCACTGCGCAGTGCAGGCCAAAAGGCACAAACAGGCGCGCGTCTCCACCTCCGCTTTGTGTTATTGTTTGCCGCCAATGGCGTGGTCCCAGTTATCTTGATCGCGCTGTTTTCAGCCTTGACCATTGGTCAAGGCGTTCAGGCTTGGTTCTCAGAACAAGTGCGTGAGGCGGTTCAAGCCACACGTATTTTGGGCAATCAGTCGGTCGACAAAACGGCGGAAGCCACCAAAATTGATATTGCCGCCATGGCTGTCGATCTCAATGCATCGGCCATCCAGCTGAAGGCAGATCCTCAAGCCTATCGCGACTATCTGGCGCTTCAGGCTGATCGACGCGGATTTGTTGCCGCCTATGTGTTGAACGCACAGGGCACTAAGCTTGCCCAAGCACAGCGTCCACAGGGCGTTCCAGAGTTTATCATGCCGGACGCAGGCGATTTTGCAACGGCGCAAGCCGGCGATGTGTCGATCAATATCGACCCGTCGGCAGTGGTTCGGGCGCTGTACCGGCTGGATGCTTTCTCAAACTCTTATCTGGCCGTGGTCCGCCTGCCAGAACCTGGACAATTGGCTTTGTTCCAAAAAGCAAAGGACGCCGTCTATGCCTATCAAGTGATTGAAGAGCGGCAAGGCTTGCTGCGGCTTTTGTTTGCGCTTGCCTATCTAGAGATCGTTTTGTTGGTGTTGATCGGCTCTGTTTGGTTGGGTCTTGTTTCTGCTGGCCGGATTAGCGCACCGATTGGCCTTTTGGCCGATGCAGCAGAGCGGGTTAGAGCCGGGGATATGAGTGCGCGCGTGGCCCAAGTTGGCGGCGGCGACGAGATTTCGGCTTTGGCGACAACCTTCAACAGAATGACGGGGGAGCTGCAATTTCAGCGCCGAGCCTTAGAAGAGGCAGCGGAATATGCCGAAACACGCTCGGCCTTCATTGGGGCTGTATTGGAGGGGGTTTCGGCGGGCGTGGTCAGTTTGGATGGTAGCAATTGTGTGCGCGCCGCCAATGGGTCAGCTGGCCGGCTACTTCAAGCCCTGGATGATCGCCTCGAAGGACGCGATTTCTCGGTAATTGCCCCTGAATTCATGACGATTGTGTCAAGCGCCCGCCCACTCCATCCGGCGCAAGGCCAAGCAGAGCGCCTCGTCGGGGCAGAGACCCTCTTGTTTGACGTGCGTGCAGCCTATGCGGGCGATGACTTGGTCGTAACATTTGACGATGTGTCAGGCCTTTTGGCAGCGCAACGCCAAGCAGCTTGGAAAGATGTGGCGCGCCGCATCGCCCATGAGATCAAAAACCCACTAACCCCAATCCAATTGTCGGCCGAGCGCCTCAAACGCAAATATTCCGATGTGATCACAACAGATCGCGACGTTTTCATTCGGATGACAGATACGATTGTACGCCAGGTTACCGACATCGGGCGCATGGTGGATGAATTCTCCAGCTATGCACGGATGCCATCGCCAAAGTTTGCGGTTGATGATCTGAGCGAAGCACTGCGCCAAGCCGTCTTTGCCCAGCGCATCGCAAGCCCAGATATCGAAGTCACCAGCACGTTGCCACCTGAGCCTGTTTTGGTGTCGATGGACACGCGCCTCTTGATCCAAGCCTTTGCGAATATTCTGAAAAATGCAGGTGAGGGGATTGCAACCCGCCGGGCCCGTGACGAAGCAGATTTGGCTGGGCAAATTGAGGTCAGCCTCCATCTCAAGGGGAAGATGGCTTGGGTGGAAGTGGTCGATAATGGCATTGGCTTTCCCGTTCATGATCGTCGCCGCTTGCTAGAGCCCTATATGACGACCCGCGCGAAGGGGACGGGGCTTGGCCTCGCCATTGTCGCACGCGTGATGGAAGAACATGGCGGCAAGCTTGAACTTGCTGACCGAACCGATCGCCAGACAGGGGCGCGGGTTTTGATGAACTTGCCCATTTGTGTGGCCGACACTCGCCCAAACTCTCCTGATCTAGATATATCTCAACAAGAGCGCGTAAGCTCGGAGTCCTCCCATGGCAGCTGAAATTCTCATCGTCGATGATGAGGCCGATATCCGTGATTTGGTTGGCGGCATCTTAGAAGACGAAGGCTATGTCGTCCGTTATGCCGCTGATTCAGATGGAGCCTTAGATGCCTTCCGTACCCGCCGCCCAGATCTAGTTGTCTTGGACGTTTGGTTGCAGGGCAGCCGTTTGGATGGCTTGGAAATTCTTTCCGTCGTGCAAGGTATCGACCCAACGATTCCCATCGTGCTTATCTCTGGCCACGGCACGATTGAAACAGCCGTAAGCGCGTTGAAGCGTGGCGCATTTGACTTCATAGAAAAGCCCTTCAAGTCTGATCGTTTGATCTTAATCATCAGTCGAGCCTTGGAAAGTGCGCGGTTGCGGCGCGAGAATATGGCGCTAAGGGCCCGGGCTGTAGCAGGCGATGAACTGATTGGCGAAAGCACAGTCATGCTGCAATTGCGGGCTGCCATTGAGAAAATTGCGCCAATGAATAGCCGCGTGCTGATCACCGGGCCATCGGGCTCAGGTAAGGAAGTAATTGCACGCGCCCTGCACGCAGGCTCTCAACGCGCGGATGGCCCCTTCGTCGTTATCTCTGCTGCAGCCATTGCCCCGGAGCGGATGGAGTCAGAGCTCTTTGGCGAAGAAACCAGCGAGGGCCGGCCAACCAAGATTGGCGTGTTTGAGCATGCGCATAATGGCACGCTGCTGCTCGACGAAATCGCGGAAATGCCCATGGAAACCCAGTCAAAGATCCTGCGGGTTCTGGTGGAGCAACGCTTCCGGCGCTTAGGCGGCAGCAGCGATGTGTCGGTTAATGTGCGGGTGATTTCCTCAACGGCGCGCGACCTGCGCGAAGCCATAAGTATTGGCCGGTTCCGTGAGGACCTATTTCACCGCTTAAATGTCGTCCCCATTCGCTCGCCCGCTTTGGCAGAGCGTCGTGATGATGTTCCGCGCTTGGTCGAGCATTTCTCAAAACGCGTAGCTGAGGCGAATGGGGTTGCCCAACGTCATTTCGGACCTGAAGCTTTGGCGGCTATGCAAGCAGCGAGTTGGCCAGGAAATGTGCGCGAATTGCGCAATTTGGTCGAACGCATGTTGATCCTAGCTTCTGGCGACGCCAGCGAGCCGATTGACGCTGCAGCGCTGGCACTCGATGGTGTTGGTGTTGGCGAACTGGCCGATCGCACTGGCTTGCACCAACTGGTTTCTTTGCCTTTGCGGGAAGCGCGCGAATTGTTTGAGCGCGAATATCTGGCAGCGCAGATCACGCGCTTTGGTGGCAATATTTCGCGAACCGCATCATTCATCGGGATGGAGCGGTCGGCCTTGCACCGGAAACTGAAAAGTCTCGGTGTGGAAGGCACGCGCGGCTTTGATTTGGAGGGTTAGGCGTGCCGAGATTTGCGTATGTCGATGGCCAATTTGTGCGCCATGGGGAGGCCTCGATCCATGTAGAAGATCGTGGTCTGCAATTTGGCGATGCCGTCTATGAGGTTTGGGCAGTCCGCAACGGCATACTATTTGATTCCGAAGGCCATTTAGCCCGTTTAGCACGCTCGCTGGCAGCCCTACAAATCAAAGCGCCTTTGGGCAATGCAAGCCTGATGGTCATTGTGCGGGAACTCATGGCCCGCAATAAACTTAAGGACGGGTTGGTCTATTTGCAGATTTCACGCGGCGTTGCCCGCAGGGATCATCCATTTCCAGCCCATTCGTACCCCAGCATCATTCTAACAGCCCGCGGGATGAATATGGCGCAGGCCGACCTACGGGCCGCCAAAGGCATTCATGTGCAAACTTGCACCGATATTCGTTGGGGTCGCGTTGATATAAAAACCGTCAATCTCTTGCCGAATGTTTTAGCCAAACAAGCTGCCTTAGAGGCAGGCTTTGCCGATGCTTGGTTTGTTGATGGCGACAACATGGTTACTGAAGGTACGGCGCAGAATGCATGGATACTTGATTCCGACGGGCTTTTGCGCACGCGCCCAGCAACCCACGCCATTTTGCGAGGAATTACGCGTGATACCATCATCAAAACGGCCCAGGAATTAGGCTTTTCCTTTGAAGAAAAAGCGTTTTCTCGAGCCGATGCATTAAATGCGCGTGAGGCTTTTATTACGTCGGCCACCAGCTTTGTGACGCCCGTAATCGGCTTGGACGGCCAGCCAATTGGCGATGGTGCGCCCGGCCCAATTGCACGAAAACTGCGGGAAACCTATCTTTCGCAACAAACATCAGTAAAAAGGCCTTAGACAACACCCTTCTGGATTGAAATTTCTACGAAGGACTGCCTAATGAGGGACTCAGGTAACGAGGTGCGTTACCCAAGAAAAGACAGGGCTTACAATGTCTGCCGACAAAAAACAGAATCTCCAGGATACATTTTTAAACGCGGTCCGGAAGTCGCGCACACCGTTGACCATTTTTTTGGTGAATGGGGTGAAACTTCAAGGTGTCGTCACGTGGTTTGACAATTTTTGTGTGCTGTTGCGCCGCGACGGCCAAGTCCAATTGGTGTATAAGCACGCAATCTCAACCATCATGCCCGGTGCGCCGGTTCAGATGTTTGAAGGCGATCCTGCCGACCTTGACTAGCATTTTCTTGCCATTGGTCGTCTAAAGGATCATGCTGATGCGGCTACAGATGGTCTGTAGCTGTGCCACAGAGCTAGGATAATCGCATTTGATCGATCGTCAGGCGCCCGTTCAGCGGGCCTTGGTCATCCACCCCCTTCGAAGCGACGCTGCAGCGAGTCGTGACCCTGACCTGCGCCTCATCGAGGCCTGTGGCCTTGCAGAAGCGCTCGATTTGGAAGTTGCCGACGCGCGGCTTGAACCCTTACGTCAAGTTCGGCCAGGTGCCTATTTCGGGACCGGCAAAATCGAAGAACTCAAGGCCCATTGCGACGATCTGAAAGTGGATGTTCTGATCCTCGACGACCAGATGTCGCCTGTGCAGCAACGCAATCTAGAAAAAGAACTTCAAGTCAAAGTTGTCGACCGGACTGGTTTGATTCTCGAGATCTTTGCCCGCCGCGCCCGAACGCGGGAGGGGCGGTTGCAGGTCGAGCTCGCACGACTCAGCTATGAGAAATCCCGCTTGGTCAAAACTTGGACCCACTTGGAGCGCCAACGCGGCGGCACGGGTAAGACTGGCGGCCCCGGTGAGCGACAGATTGAACTCGACCGCCGGATGATCGCCGACAAAATCCTCAAACTCAAAAAAGAGTTGGAAGAAGTCAAACGTACCCGCGCTCTGCAACGCGCGAGCCGTAAGCGTGTACCTTATCCAGTGATCGCCTTGGTTGGCTATACCAATGCGGGCAAGTCGACCTTATTCAATCGCGCCGCCTCCGCCGATGTCCTGGCTAAGGATATGCCCTTTGCCACCTTGGATACGACCTTGCGCGCCGTGCGCACGCCAACGGGGCGCGATGTGATTTTGTCGGACACCGTGGGCTTCATCACTGACCTGCCGACGGAATTGGTCGCCGCTTTTCGAGCAACCTTGGAAGAAGTCGCCCAAGCGGATCTTTTGGTACATGTGCGCGATATTGCCCATGCCGAAAGTGACAATCAGCGCCGAGATGTTGAATTGGTGCTCGACCGGGTTCTTACCGATCATGAAAATCGTCCACCGCTGATTGAAGCGTGGAACAAGATTGATTGTCTGGACGAGGCGGGGGCCGCCTATGTGAGGGCACGCGCCGCAGCCTCTGGCCTCGATGGAACTGCTCAGGGCATTTGTGTGTCGGCACTAACAGGTGAGGGGGTCAAAGAGCTTTTCGCTTTGATCGATTCTGAATTGGCCCTCGATGCGCGTCCCGTGGACTTGGTGATTGGCCCCGATCAAGGGGCTGCACGGGCTTGGTTGTTCCGCAAAGGTGCGGTGCGCCATGAAGAGACCGACGAGCAGGGCTTTACCCACCTGAAAGTCCGGCTCACGGCCGATGATGCGGCCCGCTTTGTTGCCCAATGGCCACAAATATTGTCAGAGGTTCCGTTCGTGCCGCTTGGCGAGGTTCCAGAGCCCGTCCATTTCCTCGAGGCTTGAAGTTTCAGGGCTCTTCCCTTCCTTGAGAAGGGATTCTTCGATCCAGCGGAAGCGGCGCTCAAACTTCGCATTGGCCGACCGCAATGCGACTTCTGGGTCAACCTTGGCCTTGCGGGCAAGATTTGCCAGTACAAAGAGGACATCGCCGATTTCTTCTTCGATATGGGCTTGATCGCCTTCTTCAATCGCTTCGCGCGTTTCACCGATTTCCTCAGCCAGCTTATCAAAGACTTCGTCCAAACTGGGCCAATCAAAACCTACGCGAGCCGCCCGCTTGGTCAGTTTCTCAGCGCGCATCAATGCCGGTAATGCTAAAGGGATATCAGCAAGCAGGCTTGGATCATCGGCCCGTTTTGCTGCCCGCTCCTTGGCTTTGATGACCTCCCAATTCTGGGTTTGTTGTTCGGCCGTCTCGATCGCGTGCATGCCAAAGACATGGGGATGTCGGGCCACCATTTTGTCAGACAGGCCTTCGACAACCGCATTGAAGTCAAACGCGCCCTGTTCTTCTGCCATACGCGCATGAAAGACCACTTGAAACAGAAGATCGCCGAGCTCTTCTTTTAACGAAACCAAATTGCCCTGAGCTATGGCATCGGCCACCTCATAGGCTTCCTCAATCGTATAAGGTGCGATGGTCTCAAAGCTTTGCTCGAGGTCCCAAGGACAGCCAGTCTCTGGGGTACGCAAGCGCGCCATGATGTCGATCAGGCGGTCAATAGGGGCAGGTGTGGTCATGCCCCTCTATGGTCCGATTCTAGGCTGGCCGAGAGGCTTCCTCTTCCAGACTTCGCTTCGCCGTTATGGCTGCTTGAAGTTCTGCCTGTCGTGTGGCGTCAATTGGGTATTTCAAGAGGATGATTGCCCCCACAATATTGACCAAGACTGGCAGGCCTATGAACAGGAGCGTCAGGCCTGTCAGCGCTTCGGGCGTATTGGCTGACCCAAGCTTAGAATTAAAGCCAAATAGACCAAGGCCAACATAGGTGACACCTACGGCAAGCGCATAGCCAGCCTTGCCGGTTAGTGTGACCAACGCATAGAGTAGGCCCGTCCGGTCTTGGCCAGTCGCTAATAAATCTTCGTCACCAATATCGGCCATCATGGCGCGTAACAAATAGGCACCCGACGTATAAACAATGCCCGCCGCAGCCATGCCGATTGCGGCAGCGACAAAGTTGTTTTCGGGCAAATACATGATCATCGGCTGACTCAAGGCAGCGTAAATGCACGCACAAATCAGCGAGATATGTTTGCCCCAACGGCGTGCAATCATCGTCCAGATTGGGGCCCCGATTAGGCCCGCGATGAAGTAAATCAGCAAGAGGGCGGCAGCCAAACCGCCATAGCCTTTTACGGCATCAAAGTAAAAGAGAAACAGCCCACCTGTGACGCCCGAGCCAAACATGAGTATAAGATCGCAAGCCAATAAACGTCTACAGGCATCTGATTTAAATAATGAAATGACATCTTTGAAATTTGTCTTCTTCGCAG
Organism: Alphaproteobacteria bacterium; assembly: GCA_027485915.1. Lineage (GTDB taxonomy): Bacteria > Pseudomonadota > Alphaproteobacteria > Caulobacterales > Aquidulcibacteraceae > Aquidulcibacter. Next base: position 27,476 of record JAIXQA010000063.1, read on the forward strand.
AGGCTTTCGGCGATTCCTCTTTAGCAAATCCTGCAGCGATCAAGGCGGTGAGGGGCATTAAAACAACAATGAACCATCCCATACCTTGGACGCCATCTGCCGCCGAGCCATTTTGGGAATGGACCAATACCGGGATCAAGAGCACCAACAGCATGCCCAACACATTGCCGGCCTGCCAGAACACAAATACCCGCGAGCGCTCGTGATAATTATCGCTCAAGGTCGCTCCCAGCGACATTTGTGACAAAGATCCCATAGAAAATCCGACATAGGTGAAGAACAACCAGAAGGCCAAATAGGAGGCATCAGCCCCGGGTTTTGCCATGAAGAGGAAATAGGAACCCACCATGATGACCGGAATGGACATCACAAGCCACGGCGAAAACCGGCCAATACGCGTGCGTGTCTGATCCATGGCAAGCCCAATGCCGATATCGACACCGATGTCGAGCACCCGCGCCAGCATGAATAACAGGCCGACCACCCCAATCTCCAAACCCACATAGCTCGCATAATGGGGGGGTAGCTGCACAACTAAGGGCAGGCCGAGCGCAGCTAGCGGGAGGCTTGGTGCGGAAAACGCAAGGATACGCGACAAAGCAACTCTGCTGCCCGCTTGAGTGGGCTTACTCACATCTGTTGCCATGTTTCCTCCAGAGGCCTTCTTTAAGTCGGGCGCATGGTAATGAACTTGTCACCCTTTGGGCCAAACGCCAAGAGCTTTTGCCAAGCTACTGGAAGTTAAGCACTTACTTTGAGGTTGCGGACAATGCGCGGGTGATGGCTTCACCAAGCTCAGCCGATTGCGGCGTCACAGATGAAGCAAACGAAGCAATGGGTCTGCCATCCTTACCGATCAGAATTTTATGGAAGTTCCATTTAGGCTCAGCTTTCTCGCCTAACACACGGATTGCATGACGATAAAATGGATGCGCACCCGTGCCTCGTACGGTGTATTTTGCCGCCATGGGGAAGGTGACGCCATAATTGAGCTCGCAGAATTTCTTGATCTCTGCGGCGCTTCCAGGCTCTTGCCCGCCAAAGTCGTTGGAGGGCACGCCAACAATGACGAGGCCGTCACGTTGCCGTGATTTCCACAAAGTCTCAAGACCCGCATATTGTCCCGTGTAGCCGCATTGCGAAGCGGTATTGACCACAAGGACGACTTTGCCGCGATAATCGGAAAGGTTGATTTTTCCGCCCATTAGGCCATCGAACAGTTCAGGTGAGGTCATAGGTGCAGCTTTCATAGGAGGAGGCGCGGGCTTTGGCTTTTGGCCCTGAGTGGCGGCTTGCGGCGACGAATGTCCGGCAGCGGCAAGTGCAAGTGCCCCAAGCGCCACAGCAACGGTTGAAATGACCAAAACTTGCTTCTTCATGGTAGGGCCCCGGATTTTAGTTTGCTAGCCTATAGATGATCCGCCAAGGGATCTAGACAAGACTCAGGCCTGAGTAGGGATGGCTCACGGCTTAACCGGCAAGGACCATTCAACCATCCAATCATCAATTCGCATAATATATGTTATGGGACAAAACTACTAGGGCTCAAAAGAACTGAAAGGTCAAGCTCCTAGGCCGAGTGGCCTTATTGAGTACCTCAAGCTCAGCTCACGTGCATTGAATGGCCTTCTAACACCCTCGGCATCGATGCCCGCCAAATTAACTCGAACCATTAATGCGCTGTGGACGTTCATGATTTCGTGGCAACGCTGATCCAGCCAATCCTTAACACGTTAAGGATTGGCTGGATAATACTGGCTGTCATTCCAGCACAAAGCCTGCGATTTCTGCCAAGATTCGCCACGAAGATTCACCGCTTTGAAATATCCGCTGGGCTAGAAGAAACTGCCTGTCTTCGAACCACGCGCGTTAGATCAGGTGATTGAAGAACAGGACCGATCATGACGACCCATCCCCTACCCGCCTTAGAGATCAAATCGTTAACGAAACGATTTGGCACCAAGACCGCTGTTTCAGACTTTAATCTGACACTGGCACCAGGCTCTTTCTATGGGCTTTTAGGGGCAAACGGGGCAGGCAAGACCACCACAATGCGGATGATCGCAGGCCTGCTTCAGGCCGATGAAGGCAGTATTACGGTGTTTGGCCGCGATGTATCGAAAGATCCACGCGGGGTAAAATCAATCACCGCGTGGTTGCCTGATGAGCCTTTGCTCTACGACAAACTGACGCCGATGGAATATTTGGAATTCATCGCGGGTTTATGGTCTGTGGAAGCCAGTATCGCGGAAAAGCGCGCCGAGGAATTGCTGCGCTGGATGGATTTGTGGGAAGAGCGCGACAAGCGCTGTGAGACCTTTTCGCGTGGCATGAAGCAAAAGACAGCGCTTGCTGGCGCGCTGTTGCACGATCCTAAGCTTTTGCTGCTCGACGAGCCATTCTCCGGCCTTGATGCAGCTGTCGCCCGCCAAGTCAAAGAGCTTTTGGTGGAGAAGACCAAGGAAGGTGCGACGATCGTTCTTACCACCCATGTGATGGAGATCGCAGAGCGCTTGGCAGAACGGGTCGGCATATTCCATCGTGGCCGCTTGCTAGCAGATGGCTCGATGGCGGACTTGCGGGCCAAGGCAGGCCAAAGTCAGGCAAGTTTGGAAGACATCTTTATCCAACTTGTTGATGAAGCCTCGGTGGGAAGCCTCACATGATGCCCGATCGCTTATTTGTGCCGGGCGGCATTTTGTGGCTGGCGCGTCATCAAATCCGACTGTCGTGGCGCTTGGGTCGCCTTGGCAAGAAAATGCCAAGTTGGTTGAAACCCGTCTTTACACTCGCCTTTATCGCTTTCCTCAGTTTCAGCTTGGGCTTTGGCATTGCCAAAACTTTTGAAGCAGCAGCGGGAGATTATGCACAGCTCTCGTCGCTGGCAGGGGCTATTATCCTGACCTTGATGATTTCTGGCCTGTCGATGAATCTGATGGGCTCTTTTATGACGATCACGGAGAAGGGGGATTTAGACCTCCTGCTCTCCTCCCCTATTCCGCCGCATCGTTTTGTAGCCGCGCGGCTGATCTCATCGGCTTGGCGGGGATTTTGTATTTATGCGGGCTTTGCCACCGTCTTTTTCGGTGCCTCCATCGTGATGATTTCGCCGATGTTTGCCTCTATTTATGTGGTGGTAGCTGGCTTTGCGATTCTTGATGCCGCCATAACCTATATGGTCGCGCGCCAAGCACTCTTATGGTTCGGTCTGCGCAATGGTCGTCGGGCAACGATTGCTCTGGGTGCCATTGGCGTCATGATTGGCTTGTTTGGCTATCAAATGGTCTCCAGCACCGGCAGTTTAGGCCGCCTTGCTGCAGATACCGACCATCCAAACCAAGCCCTGATTTTGCTGCATGATTGGGTCGTAACGCTCACCTCGCATTTTGGCTGGTTGGGCGGCACGATTTTGGGCGACTGGTTGGGGGCGTTTGCATTTCTGGGTGTTGGCGCAATCGTATCAGCTTTGGTGCTAAACTTTGCCGGCCGACGCTATGATCAAGATGTCGCCTTTTTGAACGGGCAAAATGATCATGGGCCGCACAAGGTTCGTAAGGCGCATGTTCGCCAATTCCGACGGCCCGCCCTTACGATGGTGTTCCATAAAGAATGGGTGAGCCTAACCCGTGACCCCTTGTTTGTGAGCCAATTGATTGTACCCATTTTCACGATGGTGCCTTTCATGGGCTTTGTGTGGAATGCGATCAGTAACCCGCAAGATCAAAGTGATATGGCACCCTTTATGGGGGCGATGTTTGCCGCTATCACCGTGTTCAACGTCACCATGTTGACGTCCAGTCTTGCTTGGTTGACCGCCTCCGTCGAGGAGGCACGCGATTTATTACAAGCGAGTCCGATGGACCCCAAGATTATCCTACAAGGCAAGATCTTAGCCGCGAGTGGTCCGGCGATTATCCAGCTTATCGCCATAGCGGCATTGGTTGCAGGGGCTTGGCCGATGTCATCATTGGTCATTTTGGTCATGGGCACGGCGACCTGCGCAGGTGCATGCGTGATTGAGTTCTCGCGGCCAAGACCAACTAAGCGACCGAAAATGACCCAAAGACCGGATCGCTCGATGGTTACAGTGTTGTTTGGTTTAGGTCTTGGCATCCTTTGGGCTTGTGCCGCAGGGCTGGCTGCCGCTAAAATCCTGTGGTGGTTATTGCCCGCCGCTTTGGCAATCACCATCTCTTACGTAGCTTGGGCAACCCGTCCTCGCGACTTGAGCAGTATACCGGTGTCTCAGCCCTTGGTTGCCGTCGCTGTTGGCAGTCCTGGTGGCCCTTGGCAAAGAGTGGATCAGACTTAACCTCAATGGCAGACAAACCGCCTGTGACGACCCTCATGCAAGAAGATCCGGCCATTGCCTATCGACGCATGAAGCGCGTGGCAACCGGGCTGTTCCTAGCGATGACGCTGTTGTTCGTCACCACTAAATATTTTGAGGCCTCCAGCCCAATCCTGCCGTTCGTGCGGGCCTTTGCCGAAGCAGCCATGGTGGGGGCCTTGGCAGATTGGTTCGCCGTAACCGCCCTCTTCCGCAGACCTCTTGGACTGCCGATCCCACATACCGCGATTGTTCCACGATCCAAGGACCGGATTGGTGCAGGGCTTGGCCGGTTTATTTCGCGTAACTTCCTTCAACCCGAGCAGGTGCAACGCCGCTTGAAGGATATGGACCTTGCCGGCAACACCGCTGCTTGGCTGACAGAGGGCGACCGCGCGCGACGGGTTGCCCAAGGCATTGCTGGAGCCGTTCCACGTATCTTGGGCCTCTTGAACGAAGGTAAAATCGCCACTTGGCTGCAAACCACGCTGACCGAGCGGCTGCGCAATGCCGATATCGCCCATCTCCTGGCCGAGGGCCTCGACATTTTGATCAAGGGCGGACGGCATAAGGCAATTGTCGACCTCATTATCTTCCATGCGGACCTTGCGATCCATTCGGAAGAAAACATGTTCCGCACGCGCGTGTCGGATAAAATGGACTGGCTGCCCAAGCTCTTCTCGGTCGATGCTGCAGCTTCCGACGCTTTGCTGACCGCCATTAAGGACACGCTGAAAGACGCGGCCAAGGACCCAAATCATTCCATTCGTACCCGTATTGATGAGGCCTTAGCCCATTTAGCGCGCGACCTGCGCCATGACCCAAACTTGCGTGATCAACTCCAGCGATGGGTGCGCGAAGTCTCCGACCACCAAGTCGTGCGCACCTATGTGACCAATGTTTGGAACGACCTCAAAAAGAGCTTGCGTGAACAATCTCCCGAAGAAACCGACCGCCTCAGCAATGCCATCGCGGCTGGTTTGGAAGATTTGGCGCGCGCCATTGAGCGCGATGACGAGCTGCGCGAAAGTCTCAATCAGCGCTTAAAGTCTTGGGCGGTCGAACTCGCTGATGCGCAAGGCGCAGGCGTTGGCACCATGGTGGCTGAAACCATACAAGGCTGGGATGCTCGCACCGTTGTCGACCAAATTGAAGCTGCCGTGGGCCGTGACCTACAATATATCCGCATCAGCGGAACCGTTATCGGGGGCCTCGCGGGCCTTGCCATTCACACGCTGTCGATCTGGGTGTTTCCGGTGAAATAAAGTGGTGGTCTTGCCTAGGGCAAAGGCGGCTTAAATAATCTCCCCTCGCCCTCTTAGGGGGTGAGGCGCGAGCCTTTTCCGATCTTACAGCCTACAAATCACTCACCCTCAAATCGTCACTTCAACCACCATTCCATCCACAGCTGGGATGATGTGTTCCGGCAGGCAGGCTGCCAAGGTCGCGTAATCCAAATCAATATGCATATTGGTCAGGATTGCTTGTTTGGGCTGGATTTCAGCAATCCATTCAAGGCTTAACTCTAAATGGGCGTGGCTAGGATGGGGGGTGTGGCGCAATGCGTCGACGATGAAGACTTCTGCGCCCTTGCAGGCATCCAAGCTTTCCTGCGGCAGGATCTTGCAATCATTGCAATAAGCGACCGGGCCAAAACGGAACCCTAAACTGTCAATGTCTCCATGGTTTTGCGCAAGGATTTGAAAGTCTAGTGAACCACCTGGCCCAAGAATGGTGAGGGTTTCCCCCGGCAGCGGCATATCTTGGGCATCCAGCAAAGCGGGATAATGGCTGCCGGGCGGGGTTTCAAAAATATAGCCAAAGCGGCGGACAAGGTTTTCCCGCGTGACCGCGTCCATAAAGGTCGGGATCCGCTTGCGCTGGTGATAGACAATGGCGCGCAGATCATCAATGCCATGGCTTTGGTCAGCATGGTCGTGGGTATAGAGCAGCGCATCAACATGGCTGACTTTGGCCGCCAGGAATTGCGTGCGCAAATCTGGCGAGGTGTCGATCAAAACGACGGTAGACGTCTCGTGGCTATAGGTGCCTTGATAGGCCTCAACCAAAAGGCTGCAGCGGGTACGATAATTGCGCGGATCGTTTGGGTCACACGCCCCCCACTCTCCGCCCACGCGCGGCACACCGCCAGACGAGCCACAGCCCAAGATGGTGACGCGCACATGGGTCGCGGTCGCGTGAGTCATAGGGTCGCCTTATCAAACAAAGCCAAGAAATTGCGGTCTGCAAGGTCTGCAAAGCTTTGTGCCTCCAGCCCATAGAAATCGGCCAAAAACTGGCTGACATGGGGCAAAAAGGCTGGCTCATTCCGCCTGCCCCGCATCGGAATGGGTGCAAGATAAGGGCAATCTGTTTCAATCAAGACGCGATCTAACGGCACTTGGCGGGCGGCCTCGCGCACATCGGTCGCATTTTTAAATGTCGCAATGCCTGAAAAGGAGACATAGGCCCCAAGGTCCAATCCCCGTCGCAGCAGGTCTAGGCCGCTGGTGTAGCAGTGCAGCAGAATTTTAAATGCGCCCTTGGCCATTTCTTCATCCAACAGCGTGGCGGTCAGCTCATCGGCTTGGCGGGTATGGACGATCAGGGGCAGACCCGTTTCGCGTGCCGCCTCAATATGGGTACGAAACACGGTAATTTGGTTGGCCTGTGAACTATAGCCATAATGGAAATCAAGGCCTGTTTCGCCAATGCCGATGGCCTTCGAGTTTGTGCTACCTGCAATAAGCTGCGCGACCGTCAAATCCTGATAATCGTCGGCATAATGGGGATGTACGCCGACACTGTGCCAAACATTGGGACGCGGGGCCGAAATGGCTTCAATAGCGGGCAAGGACGCCATTTTGTCGCAAATGGTCAACATGGCATGCACGCCCGCCGCTGCAGCACGGCTTAAGACCTCATCAAAATCGGGAGCAAATGAGTCGTGGTGCAGATTAACGTGGCTATCGATCATGGAACTTCTCTAGTGGATCGGTGCCAAATCTGCACGGATGGCACGCAGCGCCTCGAGCGTTGCCAGACTTCGATCAAGATTGAGAGCCTCCACCTTCGTTCGAACTTCCCGCACATGGCTCCAAGCCTTGGCGGCAGCATCGGTGCCAGCACCGGCCGCAAGTCTTGCCAGCAAAACACTTTCACCCGGCTCAATCTCAGAAATGTCCAGTCCAAGACCTGCCCTTCCCGCACGCGCCAGCCAATCTTCCATCATGTCAAATACGGCATGAAAGCGGTCTGCATCACCACAGGCCTCAGCCAATGACAGGGCTTCGTCCAATGGTGCGCGGGGTAGACCCGATAGGTGGCGGGAAAGCGAACCATAAAGTTTGGCCGCGTTCAAAGACGCTAAAGCGCGCGCCCGGCCGGGCCGCCCCGCTCCTAGAGCACGCGTTGTCGAATCAATATCGGGCAAAGCCTTTGCCATGGCATCTTCTGACAGGCTCGAAAGATCCAGCCTTCGACAGCGCGACCGCAAAGTTGGCAATAATCGACCGGGCGCATGGGCGAGCAAGATAAGGGTGCCCCCTGGCGGCGGCTCCTCTAAAGTCTTCAAAAGCGCGTTGGCGGCGTTTGAGCTCATCTCATCTGCACAATCCACAATGCCCACCCGCGCGCCCCCTGCGCCATCTGACGTCATGGTAAAAAACTGCGTCAGGTCGCGAATGGCAGCAACGGTCACATCGCGCTTGATCTCGCCCTTTTCAGGGTCTAGCCGCGTGGCCGTGCGCAGATCAGCGTGGGAGCCCTGAGCAATTTTACGGCTGACCGCGTCATCTGGTACGCTGGCAAGCGGGCTAAAGCCCGCAGGGGCCGCCCCCAAAAGCCTGCGCGCAAAGCGATAAGCCAAGGTGGCCTTGCCCACACCCTTGGGCCCAGTAAACAGCCAAGCATGGTGCGACCGCCCGCCAGAAAGGCTTTCGGCCAATTCTGTTTCAGCCGCTTCATGCCCAAAGAGCTCAAAAACCGAACGCGGGTGCGGCGACCCCGGTTCTTGATCTGGCGATAGGACCTCTTCACTCATGATAGGCTCAAGCGGTCAATCAGCAGCGTCCAAGCTGCCTCAGCCAGCTCTTCAGGGCTAACAGAGGCATCTAACACACCACACCGATGCTGATAAGTATTTGCAATTTCGAGATAGGCAGCGCGAAGCGCTGTATGAAACGCAAAGGCCTTGCCTTCAAACCGATCTTCAGTACCGCGACGCGCCGCCGCACGTTTCAGGCCGATGGCGGGATCAATATCGAGGATAAGTGTTAAGTCAGGCTGGGTTTGACCAACAATCAAAGCATCGAGTGCTTCAACGGCTTCCCGCCCTGCCCCGCCCGCTTGACCTTGATACGCGCGGGTGGAATCGGAAAACCGGTCACATAAAACAATGGCACCGCGCCTTAAAGCAGGTCGGATTAAGCGCTCAAGATGATCTTCCCGCGCGGCAAAGAAGAGACACAATTCTGACAAAGCGGTCCAGCGATCGGCTGCGCCAGTCACCAAAAGCGCCCGGATCGCCTCTGCTCCCGGTGTTCCACCGGGCTCCCGCGTGAGCACTACTTCATGGCCAGATGCTTCGAGCCGTGCCTTTAGCGTTGCCAGCAAGGTGGTTTTCCCTGCCCCCTCGCCGCCTTCCAAGGTGATGAAATGGCCGCCCGTCATGCCTCAAGACCTGTCTGCTTCATGGTGAAGACAGAAGTGACCCGCCAGCCTGCTCTAGGCAAGGCCTGTGATGCAGTCTTGTTTTAGTCTCTTCTAGCGCGAAGCCATGATATGGGCTCCGCTAACGCCGTGCCCTGACACTGTTTCGGCCAAGGCCGCCGCTTCGGATTGGCTTTGCACCGGCCCAATCAGGATCCGGTAGAGGCTAGCACCGGACGCAGTCTCGGTTTCAACGATTTTTGCCGGACCGATTGCTGAGACTTGGATCAACGCACGCTCAGCATTGGCCCGACGGGAGAACGCTCCCGCCTGAACATAAAGACCGGCTGCGACCTCATCGCTGCTGACGCTTGTGGCCTTTACGGGTCGCTCAGACTTTTGTTCTGCTACCCGTGTAACCGGTGCGGCAGGAGCCGCGATTGGCGTGGGAGTGGTCCACTTTTCTTCGTCGCTGGGTGCTGTCAAATTTGCTGCAGTTACCAAGGGCTCTGGGTCGGCGGGGCCAATATAGCGCACACGAACTTGGGTCGAGCCTTGCTGCCGGTAGCCAAGGAGTTCTGCACCACGCGCGGAAAGGTCAATCAATCGATCTGACACAAAAGGTCCACGATCATTGACCCGCACCACCATCGAGCGGCCATTGGTCAAATTGGTTACTTCGACCAGGCTTGGAATCGGCAAAGTGGGGTGGGCAGCGCTGACCATATTCATGTCGAACAGTTCGCCATTGGCAGTCGACTTGCCATGAAAGTCGCGGCCATACCAAGAAGCAGTCCCCACTTCATTATAGTCCGGCTCATGGGTCGGAATGTACCACGTGCCATTGACCTGATAGGGGGCACCGATTTTTTGGAAAGCTTGCACATCGGCTGGGCGCACAGACGGCGTGGCTTCTGGCTCTGATGCGCGGATGGAGATGGGCGATAGGCGTGGGGCGCGCTCAATTGGCGCAGCTTCTCTCGGTGCCCGTGTCGTTATAGGCGGAAGTGCTGCGGTCTGTACGCGCTCAATCGGCGCGCCTGGTGTGACAGGGGCAGCCTGTGTTCTAGTCGCAAGAATCATCGGTTTCTGCGCCACGCTTACAGGCTCGCGGACAGGCTTACGAACTGCCTTTGTGGTTGGCATAGCCTCGGTCGAAGCAGCCTCGCTATTGATAGCGGGTGTCGGCGGGCGGGCATTGGGCGCGGCGTCTGCAGGTTGTGCTGCAAAACCAGCTGCGATAACTAAAAGGCTTGTCCAAAGCGGACCAGCGATGCCAAATTCTGTAATTCTGTTTTGAAAACAATGCGTCACTGCCAAATTACTCTGTGCCGTTTTCCGGACCATTGTGTGTCCCACCATATTGGTCTGCAGTAGTTTCTGCAGACAGTCTTATCGCGCCGGTTGATCCGACTGCGGGTTGCACACTACAAGAGAGGTTTGAAATCAACGCTTGGAAATTAGGTCGAATTTTATCGATCTGGCATTTTCTTTCAGGCATGACGTCAAAGCGCGGACAGGTGGCCGAGTGGTTTAAGGCAGCGGTCTTGAAAACCGCCGTAGGTGGAAGCCTACCGTGGGTTCGAATCCCACCCTGTCCGCCAGTTTTCTGAGTAGATTGTGTTCGCTCTGGCCCCGGGAGTAGGGCGATTGCGCAAACTTGCGGCTGCGCTACCTCAACGCCCCCTTGACCCTCTCCCCACAACACCGGATACATTGGGATAATAAAAGCGGGCATCCAGAAGCGCGCAAACAAGCAATTCTTGGGGGGTGAGATGCACTATAAGGAACTCAAACAGGCTTGGGCTGAACTGACCTCTCCTGGCCAACCTTTCGAGATTGAAGAGATTGAGGTTCGTGGCAGCCTGATCCGCAGCTATAAGCACGCCCCGCCCAATATACGCGCCGTATGGCTCTCCACCATTGCCTTTCGCGACCTAGAATATCTCATCTATCAGGATGAGCGTATGACCTATGGTCAAGCCCATGAGCGCGTAAACGCGATTGCGGCTTGGTTGTGGGGTCAGGGCGTACGGCGCGGTGATCGTGTGGCCGTCGCCATGCGCAATTATCCCGAATGGATGTTGCTTTATTGGGCTTGTGTTTCGATTGGCGTGGCTTGTGTCGGCATGAATGCTTGGTGGATCACCGAGGAACTCGAATATGGCTTGAAGGATTCTGGCCCCAAAGTGTTGTTTTGCGATTCAGAGCGTCTCGCCCGCGTTATGGAGCGCCCGCAAATGGCCGATGGTATCACGCTGGTTGGCGTGCGCTGCGCCACTCTGCCCCCTCGCGTTTTGGCTTATGAAGAGGTTGTCGCGAATGGCGGTGCCATGCCAGAGGTCGACATTGATCCAGATGATGATGCCTGCATATTTTACACTTCAGGCACCACAGGATTCCCAAAAGGCGCGCAATTGACCCATCGCGGCTGCGTCGCCAACCTGATGAATATGAGTTTTTCAGGCCAAGTCCAGGGTCTGGCAACCTTGCGCGCCAATGGCATAGACCCGGCGAGCGTGCCGCCACCAAACCCGCCTGTGGGTCTGATCACGACGCCCCTCTTCCACGTCACGGCCAATAATTGCGCCGCCTATGTTGCGACAGCCAGCGGCGGGAAAATGGTGCTCATGTATAAATGGGATGCCGGCGCCGCGCTGCGCCTGATTGAGACCGAAAGGGTGACAGCCATGAGTGGGGTGCCGACGATGGCGCGCGAAGTCATCACCCATCCCGATTTTGCCAAGACCGATACATCAAGCCTATTGACGCTTGGCGGCGGTGGGGCGCAATTGCAACCCGACCTTGTCGCCAAGATTGACGCGTCCGTCCCAACCGCCCGACCCAATACGGGCTATGGTATGACAGAGACCTGCGGCATCATCACGGCCGTGAGTGCTGATTTCTTTGTCGATAAGCCTGCGAGCTGCGGCCCTGCTATGCCAACATTTGAAGCCCGCTGTGTTGATGACAATGGCAATTTCCTACCCGTTGGCGAGATGGGCGAGTTGTGGGTCAAGGGCGCGCCGGTGATCAAAGGCTATTTGAACCGGCCTGACGCTACCAAAGAAAGCATCACCGACGGTTGGCTGCACACAGGCGATGTAGCAGGCATCGATGAAGATGGCTTTATCTTCCTCGTCGACCGCAAGAAGGACATGGTGTTGCGCGGCGGTGAAAACGTCTATTGCGTCGAAGTAGAAGCCGTGGCCTATCGCCACCCAGCTGTGGCTGAATGCTGTGTCTTTGGTGTACCTGACGACCGCTTAGGCGAAGAAGTCGGGGCAGCCATCTTGGTGCGGTCAGATGCCAATTTGACGGCTCAAGAGCTGCGCGAGCATTGTCTGGCGCTGATGGCGAAACACAAAGTCCCCCGCTATGTCTGGTTCCTAAATGAGGCCATTCCGCGCAATGCATCGGGCAAATTCCTAAAGCGCGCGCTGAAGGAAAGCTTGAAAGTAGAAGAGGCGCATTAGGGAATTGGACCAGACTGTGGATTGATCCCGCAAGCAGACCGCCTTAGGCTTGAGTGATGATTTCCTTTGGCATTCTCAGCATCAGCCTCTTGCTTCTTGCTGGGCAAAGTGTGGTTTTGGCTCTCTTGCTGTGGTTTGCTCGGGACACCCGAGTGGCTAACCGGTTTCTAGCTGGCCTCATCTTCGCTATCGCGATGATGGTAACGCCCTATATCATTGGGTTTGCTGGTTTTTATGATGCTTATCCTTGGTTGAGTTTTGCCCCTTTCTCAACCAGCCTGTCCTTTGGCCCCCTCCTATATCTTCATACCCACACGCTGATCCATGGAAAGGTCCCACGAAGTTGGAGACTGCATCTGCTGCCTTATGCTGTGCAGTTTCTCAGCCAAGCCTTGGTCTTCCCGCTGCCCTTGGCGATGAAAAACGCATGGGATAGCTTCGCCCATGCGTCCGTGATTGATCCTTTTTTGACCATCGCAAGCTTGGTCTCAATTGCCATTTATGGCGGGATGATTTGGCGGTTGTATCAAGCCTATCGGGCCGAGCTTGCCCAGACCCGAGCCGACGATGCCCAATTTGATCCCTCCTGGGTACGCCATGCCCTAATTGGCGTCCTTTGTTTAGGCCTTGTTTGGCTCGGATTTTTTCTGGCCGACCAGCTTGATCCCACCCGCAATTATTTTGACGATTATTGGATGTATATGGGTGTAGCCGCCTTGGGCGTCTATCTGGGGATAGCGGGTTGGGCCAATAGTCATGTGCGTTATCCGGCGCTAGAAAGGACTACCACCTCAACGATGGAGGCTGTCACCCAAAGTGTCGAGCGCGATTGGCTTGGCATGGGTACCCAATTTGCTGAAATCGTTGAGGCGCAACAACTCTGGCGCGACCCGGATCTAACGCTCACCTCACTTGCGAAAGCCCTGGGCACCAATACGACCTATTTGTCGCGTGCACTGAATGAAGGCTTGGGCAAGAGCTTTAGCGCCTTCATCAATGCCCGACGGGTGACTGAGGCAAAGACCTTGATCGCCCAAAGTGGTCAAACCTCGGACCTCATGGCGATTGCCTTCCAAGCGGGCTTTAACTCCAAGGCGAGTTTTAATCGGGCCTTCTCGGAATTTGCGGGGACTAGCCCTTCTGCTTGGCGGCGTAGCCAACGCCTCAAATCATAAAATACGCCGCACGATCTTGGTCAATTGTCTCATATCTTGAATTCAAACACGCCTTTTGGCTTTTGAGGCGCGCGCGAGGCTAAGTAGGGGTTAGCTCATGGCTACATCCACACCTGATTAGGAACCCAGTATGCGCATACTCTCTCTATTCGCCGTCGCAGGCCTTTTTGCCTTAAGCCCTGTCCCGCTAAGCCCAGCTTTGGCGGCAACACCCCAAGCAAGTATAGCTGCTTCGAGCCTTGCTGCTTGGCCAGTGCGGATCATGAGCGCTGCAGAAGCCCAAGCCGATGTTGCACTCATGCGCCGGGCGCTGGAGACTGTGCATCCTGGCCTATATCGCCGTGCGACGAAGGGGCAAATGGATCAAGCCTTCGCCGCGCTGGAACAACATGTAAAGCAACCAATCGCGACCACGGAACTGTATCGCCTGATATCATTGACGCTGGCTAAGATTGCCTGCAACCACACCAAAGCCGAACAACCCCCAGAATTAGAGGCTTGGCGGAAAGACCACCCTAGCCATCTGCCGTTTCGGTTTCAGATTGTGGAAGGCAGGATGATTGTGGTCGGTATCGATCCAACTCAAACAGGTCTGACCATCGGTGCCGAAGTAACCCAGATCAATGGACGCAAGGTTACTGAACTGATTGCAACTTTGGGAGCCTATGTGCCTATTGATGGGCATACGATTTGGAGCAGGGCATACGGCCTTGCCGATGATTCAGACCTCATGGGCTCTGATTTTGATCATTTCTATCCTTATGTCTTTGGTGTCGCCCAGAAATTTGCCATTCAATTCAGAGCGCCGGATCAATCGCGGCTTGAAACCACGATCTTAAGGCCTGTCTCCTTCAAGGCTTGGCAAACCCTGAAATGGCCTGGCCCTGCGTTTCGATCCAATTTCGGTGACACGACGTCTTGGCACACGATTGATCCCGAGACGGCCTACCTCAAAGTCGAAACCTTTGTGAATTACCGCAAACCAGTCAATGCAACGGCGTTTTACGATCAGATTTTTTCCAAGATCAACGAAAGCGGCGTCCAGCACTTAATTGTGGACTTGCGGGATAATGGCGGCGGCTCAGGCGATGCAACCTATGCCTTGGCAGATTTTCTAGCACAAAAGCCCTATGTTTGGAACAAAGCCATTTCCTACAAAACTCTGCGTTATGGTGATCTGCCGGACCATATCGACACGTGGGGCGACCGGGAAGCAATCTTCAAAGCGCCACTCGCCAACTTCACCAAGACCGCCCAAGGCTATGAGGAGATCCCAGTAAATTCACCGGAGGAATTATTACCCCGTAGACCTGCGGCCAATGCGTTTAAGGGGCGTGTGACAATCCTGACAAGCCCAGCCAATGGATCGGGCTCAACCATGTTGATCTCAAAACTGCGCGATCTTGGCCGCGTCAGCCTTGTCGGCGGCAAGGCGGGCGGTAGCGGCGATGGACCCACAGCGGGGCGCATATTCAATGTCAAATTGCCCAATAGCGGTATCGAAATCCGCGTGCCCAATGCATTTAACCAGATGCAAGTTCAGAACTTTGAGGCCCATGGCGGCGTAACGCCAGACCTATTGGTGGAACCGAGCGTAGATGACGTGCGACGGGGGCAAGACTCGGTCCTTGCAGCAGCCATCGCGGCACCGACACCTGTCGTTTCAACGAAAGTAGCAAGTACCTCCCCTGCCCTCCTGTCGCGTTTGACAGGTCATTGGACCGGAACGTTGGAGTATCGCGACTATCAGTCTGACAAGCGGGTGACATTGCCCACGTTGATGCATGGCGCTGTCGCACCAGATGGACAAAGCGTGAAATTGCGCTTTACCTATGATGATGGGCCGGGCAAGACCGTCTATGGCGGTTTTAGGTTAGTGATTGATGATCAAGAAGCCATCGCCTCGAAAATTGAAGAGGACGGCCAGCCAGACCTCTACCGCATCATCGGTGATCTGACGGGCAAAGGATCAAGCGCCACGACCTTGGTTTTGTGGGGCCACGGCAGCGAAAACGATCAAGCAGTCGATGTGCGCGAAACTTTGACGATTTCAGACACAAGCTACGAATTGTTGCGCGAGACCCGACTGAAAGGCCAAGGAACGTTCCAGTTCCGCCACATCTATCGTTTCACACGTCAGCAGCAATAATAGGGCTTACCGCTTCTTTTTGGCTTTCGTTGCCGCTTTTACAGGTGGCTTTGGTTTTGGGGGTGGCGGTGGGTCAGTACGGATCGCCGTCACCACAATGGGCACCACAGGGGCCTTGCCTGGAAATGGACCACCAGTGGGCGCACGCTCGACCTTTGCCATGGCTTCCACCACGTCCCAGCCCGCCGTTACGCGCCCGAAAACGGCATAGCCTGTGGTATTGGGTGGGGCTTTGGGGTCCGCGTTGAGGGAGGGATTATCGGCCAGGTCGAAATAGAAGCTGGAATGCCCTGAATTGGTCGCATCGCCGCGTGCGAGGGCAACAGCGCCTTTGACATGTCTATTGGTGGCTGTCTCTAGCTCTATCGGACTAAGCGGGGGATAGCGGCCCTTAAACTGTGCGTCCAAATCGCCGATTTGGACTATAAAGCCCGGCTCGATCCGGAAGAAGGAAGCACCAATATAATGATTTGTCTGAAACATTTTCAGCATATGGGCGCTAGTCTTAGGCGCTCCCACAGGATCCAACGTGATCTCAATCTCACCCATTGTGGTGGTCAGGAAGACTTTTGGCGCGGGAACGATGACGGATGTCCCAGATACGGGCTCGACGGTCGGGACAGTCGTTTGGGCAAAGGCTGCGCTTGCCGCCAACAAAACGGTAAAACTTGCGAAAAAAGCACGACGTTTCACTTCATGGCCCCTCTTCCCAGTCAAGGCATATCCTAGCTCGCCGTCTCGCCAAACAGCTCCCGACCAATCAACCAGCGACGGATTTCACTGGTGCCAGCACCAATCTCATAGAGCTTGGCGTCACGCAAAAGTCGGCCAGTCGGATAATCATTGATATAGCCATTGCCGCCCAAGCACTGAATGGCTTCCAAAGCCATCCAAGTCGCCTTCTCCGCCGCATAAAGGATGGCACCAGCCGCATCCTTGCGTGTGGTCAGGCCCCGATCGCAGGCCTTGGCAACCGCATACACATAAGCCCGCGTGGTCGACAAAGTCACATACATATCGGCGATCTTGCCCTGCATGAGTTGGAATTCACCTATGGCTTGGCCAAACTGCTTGCGCTCATGAATATAAGGCAAAACCACATCCAGGCAGGCTTGCATGATGCCAATCGGGCCAGAGGCCAGAACGGCACGCTCATAATCGAGGCCAGACATCAATACCTGCGCCCCCTTATTGAGCGGACCCATCAGATTTTCTTCCGGCACTTCACAATCTTCAAAGACCAATTCGCCTGTTGGGGACCCACGCATACCCAGCTTATCGAGGCTTTGGGCGACAGAAAAACCTTTAAAGTCCTTCTCGATCAGAAAGGCCGAGATACCGCGCGAGGCGGCTTCTGGTTCGGTCTTGGCATAAACGATCAAGGTGTCGGCATGTTTGGCGTTGGTGATCCAGAACTTCCCGCCATTGAGCACATAGCGGTCGCCCTTTTTATCGGCCCGCAGCCGCATGGAGACGACGTCTGAGCCCGAGCCACTTTCCGACATGGCTAGTGAGCCCACATGTTCACCCGATATCAATTTCGGCAGATAGCGTGCTTTTTGCTCAGCCGTGCCCCAGCGACGCAATTGGTTCACGCACAAATTGGAATGCGCCCCATAGGACAGGCCAACAGAGGCAGAGGCGCGGCTGATTTCTTCCATCGCAACGACATGTTCTAGATAGCCGAGGCCAGAACCGCCATCTTCTTCATCAACCGTAATTCCTAAAAGGCCGAGCTCACCCAGCTTGGGCCAGAGATCAAGCGGGAATTCGTCGCTACGATCAATCTCGGCCGCGCGCGGGGCAATTTCTGCGGCCGCAAAGCGTTCAACGGTTTCACGAATGGCATCGGCTGTTTCGCCGAGGTCGAAATCGAGGCTGGGATAGGAATTTCTAAGCATGGCTTACCATGCGCGAGCCCGCTTGCGAGTGCAAGCAAAAGGGTAAGCACGTGTCGCAGCAATTAGGGCAGTAAGGCGGTCTCGTCACCCGTCTCTTGGCCACGAGCTAAGGACATAGCCGAGGTACCCACGGCCACAAAACCTAAAGCGGCCGCAAGCAATGCCATTATGCCTTCTAAGCTTAGGGGCTTGCCCTCAGGATCTGGTGTCAAAGCGCCCACCAAATGTGCAAACCATAATCCTCCGGCCAATAGAATTGCACCAATACCTAGAATGACCCAGGCCAGCGCCCGGCTTGGCTTAACTGGTTCTAGGGCCATTGGACTTGAAATGGGCACAGCTCCAGGGAGCGGCGAAGCTTCAGAAGCAAGCTCTGCTTCGGGTTCGAAAGGCGCTAGAGTCCGCAAGCCATCATTAGCCGGAACCGGCTCGCTCTCATCGGATTGATTGGCAGCAACCGCTTCATCCTTTGGGAAGGGTGCCATAACCGGATCTCCGGCTCTCGGCGGAACTGCCTCCGTCGCCACTTCTTCAGTCGGCTCATTTTCAACCAGAGACAAACGCGGTTCATCCTTGGCTTCCGAACCAAAGTCCAAAACAGGTGCCGTTTTGACTTCGGCAGCCGGGGCGACTTCAGCCACGACTTTCATGGGGAACGCTTCGCCCTTTGGTAATTCGGGCAGGATGCTTTCGGAAGGATCGGTTGCGATGGTAGACCCATCGGCATCCATGCCTAAAGCGACGGCGCGCGGGTCCGACGCATGGGACAGAAGGGCGGCGGTATAATCGATCTCAGGGCTTAGAACGGAGCTGGGAGCCGCTGGACGAGGGCCCAAGGGCTCAAGAAACAAAGCAGCCTCAGCGGCGCGCCGACGCACCAAGGCATCAATAACCAAAACCCGCCCATTTACGCGGGCCCGCCGCCACGCATGCATAGCAAGGGCGGCCGCAATTGGCTGGCCTTGGTTCAGATAGCGCA
The DNA here is from genome assembly GCA_027485915.1 of Alphaproteobacteria bacterium. Lineage (GTDB taxonomy): Bacteria > Pseudomonadota > Alphaproteobacteria > Caulobacterales > Aquidulcibacteraceae > Aquidulcibacter. Next base: position 46,136 of record JAIXQA010000063.1, read on the forward strand.
GAACGTCACTGGTCGCGAAGTTGGAGATACCAATATTGAAAGCAAAGGACACTAAAGCGTCGAATTGATTTTGATTTAGCGGGGTCAATGCAGACTGACGCACCATGTCCTCGACTGGGCGCAAATCCCAGCGCAGCAAGTCCTCTGCCTCAGCGCGCGAAACCGACAAGCCCTCACGTGCGGTTGCGACATGGCCAAAGCCCAGCGTCCACCGCCCATCGGGGGTTTTGGCCGCACGTGCACGGAAGCCTTCAAAGCTGGCTATCAGGTCCAATGCAGCGCGAGACGCAGTGAGTCTGGACATTTTTCGTTCCAAAAAGAGACGGATTCCGCCCGATGAGACTGGCTGTGCAGGATTGATGCCGTTTTTGTCCACAAAGGCTGCTCGACAAGTCAGGAGCAATCCTGCACCCTCTATGCCAAATCACGTCACGATTTAAGCAAGGATCCGACCATGTTGCGCAAACAACCAAGCCTCTCTCAGCAGCTAATTGGGATTGGAGCGCTGGCCCTTACTGCTTGGTCAAGCCCAGCGCTAGCCCAGCCAGCAACAAGCACGCCCCTCAAACCTTGGAGCGCCTTGACCAGCTCTGAGTTAATTGCTGCGGCCCCCAAGGATGCTTGGGCCAAGTTAGATCAAAGCCGCCTGCTGTACCTTTACTTTGAGCCGACCCAGACAGGCGCGCAAACCCCAGCTCGGGTGATAGTCTTACTCGCCCCTGATTTTGCACCCAATCATGTACGGGCTCTCGATGCCTTGTTGGCGAAAGCCTTTTTCAATGGGCGCGAGATCGTCCGCAGCCAAGACAATTATGTTGTCCAATGGGGCGATGGCGCGGCTGCAACTTCACAAGGGCTGGAGGGCGGCCAGATGGCGGCGGAGTTTGACCAAGCCTATGGTCCGGACTTTAAGCCAGTTGAATTGAAGGATGGCGATGTCTATGCGCCAAAAGTTGGCTTTTGGCGCAATTGGCCGGTAGCTTGGGATCCAAAAGCCAAACGTTATTGGCTGCCCCATTGCTATGGCATGGTGGGCGCTGGCCGCGATGAAGGTGCCGATTCCGGTGGACCAGCTGAGCTCTATGCCGTCAACGGGCATAGCCCCCGTGCGCTTGATCGCAATGTCACACTTCTTGGGCGCGTCGTTGACGGGATGGATCAATTTGCAACCTTGCCGCGTGGCACCGAGGCGATGGGCTTTTATGCGACTGGCCAAACCAAGCCTAAAATCATCAAAGCAGAACTGGGCTCCCGACTGCCCGCATCCGAGCAAGTAAACCTGGAAGCCCTGCGCAGCGATCACGCGATTTACGCAGAAATTCTCGAGAGTCGACGCAATCGACGCGACAGCTGGACCAAGTTTAAAGCAGGCAAACTAGAGCTCTGTAACGCCCCACTGCCCGTCCGCCTAAGCCCTAAAGAATAATCAGCGTAGCAAGACCCAAGAAGGCTACAAAGCCCACCATGTCGGTGACAAATGTGACCAGGACACCAGAAGAAACAGCTGGGTCTTGCCCCAGTCGCTTCAACGTCAATGGGATCAAAATTCCAGCAAGACCGGCTACAGAGAGATTGAGCAGGATCGCCAAAGCAATGGTGATCGCAAGCAACCCGCTCTTAAACCAAATGAGCGCCACAGTGGAAAGAAGGACCGCAAAGAAGGCCCCATTGACGAGGCCGGTTATGACTTCACGCAAAATGATCCGGCCCGAATTGCCCGGTGTCAGCTCGCGCGCTGCCAAAGCGCGCACGGCAACCGCAACCGTTTGCGTGCCGGCATTACCTCCCATCGACGCCACCATTGGCATCAGGATAGCGAGAGCGACAATCTTTTCAATCGAGGCTTCAAACCGGCCAATCAACATAGACGCAAAAAGAGCCGTGGCCAAATTGATCACGAGCCAAGGCAGGCGAGACTTAACCGACGACCAAACCGAGTCCGCTGTAGAGGCATCGCGCACGCCGGCCAGCGCCAACAAATCCTCTTCGTTCTCGTCCTGAATAACGCGTACGATATCGTCGACTGTGATCATACCGGTCAGGCGGCCACTACGATCAACCACAGGCGCAGAAATCAGATGGTATTTTTGGAAGGCATGTGCGACGACTTCTTGATCGGTCTCAGGATCAACAATGATCTCAGGCGTTTCCATCAAATCTTGCAGCAACATGGTGCGTTTAGCGCGCATGAGTTTTGAGACTGGGATCGCCCCGATAGGCTGCATTGTCGGGCTGACGACATAAATGTCAAAGAAGAGGTCGGGCAGCTCCTCGCCCGTTTTGCGCATGAAGTCGATGGTCTGGCCAACGTCCCAATGTTGGGGTGCGGCTACAAACTCGCGCTGCATCAAGCGGCCAGCGGTTTCTTCTTCAAATGAGAGTGCGCCTTCCACAGCCACGCGCACATCATCAGAGGCGGCGGCCAGAACTTCGGCCCGATCCTCATCATCCAGTTCCGCGACGATGGCGGCAGCGTCGTCGGTATCGAGGTCGTCTAGCTTTTGGGCAAGCTTGCTGGCGGGGATGAATTCCAGCGCAAATTCGCGTAACTCATCTTCAAGTTCTGCGTAAACTTCTGCGTCGAGATCTTCGCCGATTAGGGTAAAGATCGTACGGGCGGTCTCTTTGGGTGCGTTTTGCAGAAGTTCTGCCACGTCGGCAGGATGCATGGGCAATAAAAGACGGCGCAGTAAAGGACCGTCATGATCGCCAGCGGCCCCAATCACCTTGACGGTAATCAGGCGATCTGGGCCATGATCTGCTTTAGTGGGGTCGATCCCCAGGGCTTGTAGATCGTCCATGACTGTCGCTTTCCGTCATGTCGTAAGCCCCTAAGTTTGTTTGCCTGTATCTTCATGCTGGTAGCAGATACAGGCACAAAAGCCATCTTTCCGTTGGTGTGCCCAAGAGGACTCGAACCTCCACGGGTCTCCCCACTAGCACCTCAAGCTAGCGCGTCTACCAGTTCCGCCATGAGCACGTTCCGGAAAGAGCGGCGCTTTTAGTAGAACATACCGCCATTGTGAAGCCCTATTGCCTGCATCTTGCCAGTTCCAAACAGTGAAGGACTGTTATGGACCTGCCATATAATCATAAACATCGGCTTCGCCGGTGATTTCAACTGAAATCTTATCGTCATCCAATTGAATATCACCCCGGGCCACAGGGTGGTTGTTGACCAACACCCATACAGGGTCATTGGGCGAAGCCGTAAGCGGGATAACGGCGCCGCGGCCCATGCGGAGCAACTGGTGCATCGGCAAAGAAGATCGTCCGACCAAGACCGAAATTTCGACCATGACCTTTTCAATCTGCGAAGGGGGGTGTTCACTATCGTCTGTCACGAGACTAGATAGAGCCCATGAGTGTTGGAACTTGGTTAACGCGTGTAAAGATACTGCATTTTTTGGAGAAATAAGTGTGATTGAATGGGCCGTATCTGAAAAACCCGTCGAATATGAGGCTGCCGTGGCCTTTATGGAGACACGCGCGGCCGATATCGCGGCAGGAACGGCGAATCAATTGGTCTGGTTGTTGGAGCACCCGCCCCTTTATAGCGCTGGCACCAGTGCCAAACCGTCTGACCTTTTGCCCGGCGCAAGCTTTCCCGTGTTTAAAAGTGGGCGTGGCGGGCAATATACCTATCATGGCCCCGGCCAGCGTATTGCCTATCTCCTGCTCGATCTCCGCCATCACAAACGCGACGTACGCGCCTTTGTTCAAGCGGTAGAACAATGGGTGATCGATGCACTGGCCCACTTTACCGTCAAAGGTGAAGTACGCTGCGGCCGTGTTGGTGTTTGGGTCGATCGCACCCACCGAGGCTTTGCCCGGCAGGAGGATAAGATCGCCGCTGTCGGCTTACGCGTCAAAAAATGGGTCAGTTTTCATGGGATCAGCCTGAATGTAGAGCCTGACCTTGCCCACTTTAAGGGCATCATACCGTGCGGCATCCGAGAAGAAGGCTTAGGCGTGACGTCCTTGGTCGATCTAGGTCATCCGGTAACCTATGGGGAGGTCGATGAAGCCTTACGGCAAACCTTCATTGCTCGCTTTGGCCCTGTTACCAATGTAAACGCCCCGCTCTAAGGCGATCCCGAAAATCGCCGGGGCGAAGGCCATTGACGCACAGCCTATGGCTGATATGCCCGTGCCTATGAACCTATCTGCTACAAGACCGCTCCTCATTTCCCTGACTATGTTGGGCCTTTTCTCTATGCCAGCAAATGCGCAGAGCCCTACCAAGGACTATCGCGATTGGAGTGTGACCTGCAGCGATCTGAAGACTTGCACTGCGGTCTCTATCTCTGGCCTAAACGAAATGGGATTGTCTAAGCCACCGCGCGGGGTTTCTGATAAAACTGAGACCGGCTGGCTATGGATAGAAATAGAGGCGGGACCAAACGCAACGCCAAAAATCCTCTATTCTGGGGAATATTTGTCCGACGCGCCGATTGCAAAGGATGGGACTTTGCGCATCCTTGGCCAAAACGGTCGCGCTTTAGCAAATGGAGCCTTTGTCCTGACCTCCCATGAGTTGGGGGCCAGCCAAGTCCAGATCGCCGATGTGGCGAGGTTCATCAATGTGGCGAGGGCAGGCCAATCGGTCGTCTATTCCCCCGGCACAGGCCGCGCGGTTCAATCCTTTGCCAGCCTATCTGGCTTTGTCGCTGCCCTTCGCGCAATTGAAGCCCACCAAGGTCGCACAGGCACCGGCGGGGCTTGGATCGATAGGGGTAAGCAGGCGCGTGACCGCATCCCCCCTGCCCCAAAGACGCCCCGCGTCAGTGCGATGGCTTTTTCGAAAATCACAAGCCGAACCACCGTTCCAAAACTGGTGATGGACCGGCGAAAAGCGGAATGCGACGACAGCGACCGTTTGGATTACGGTGGGCAAGGCATTGAGAGTTTCAACCTCGGAAAGGGCCGCATCCTGTGGGCCGTGCCGTGTGGCGCGGGGGCCTATAATATGTGGTCGAAATTCTATCTGCAGACCAATTCAAACCGTCTAGACCCATATCGGTTTTCTTCCCCAGACCCTGCCACAGACGAGCAAGACGCCCATAGTCTCGTCAATGTCAGCGTGGAGCCCGAGACAGGCCAAATCAGCGCCTTTTCCAAAGGCCGAGGCGTTGGTGACTGTGGGTCTGCGCAAACCTATACCTGGGACGGCACAGAATTTGTGTTGACCAGTTGGATCGAGATGACTGCCTGTAGCGGCCTGACGCCAGATTTCTGGCCTGTACGGATCAAGAAAGAAATTATCCCGCCTTCTGGCAAGGCGAAACGGTAGATGGGCTGAGACCAGTTAAAGGCCCAGCTTCGCCTTGATTACCTCATTGATGACAGCGGGGCTGGCTTTGCCGCCGGTTGCCTTCATCAATTGACCAACCCACCAGCCGAGTGCCTTGGGCTTGTTGCGGGCTTCTTCGACTTTATCGGGATTGGCGGCGATCAAAGCATCGACCGTCTCTTCAATTAGGCCCGTGTCGGTTTCTTGCTTCAAGCCTTCACGCTCCACAATCACCAGAGGCGCGTCGCCGGTTTCGATCATGCGGGGGAAGACGTCTTTGGCAATCTTACCATTGATCGTGCCATTGCTAATCAGATCAACCAACTCACCCAAACGCTCTGCCGAAACAGGGGTTTCGGCCAAAGTCTTGTCATGCTTATTGAGCCAGCCAAACAATTCAACTGTCATCCAGCTATTGACCAATTTAGCATCGCGTCCCTTGGCAGCCGTCTCAAAGAAGTCTGCTGCATCCTTGTCCGAGACAAGCACAGCCGCGTCATAGGGCGACAGGCCATATTCGGTTTTGAAGCGTTGCTTCTTGGCGTCCGGCAATTCCGGCAGGCTCGCCTTGATCGCATCCACCCAAGCCTGATCCAATTCTAGGGGCAATAGGTCTGGGTCTGGGAAATAGCGATAATCATGCGCATCTTCTTTTGAGCGCATGGAGCGGGTCTTTCCCGTCTTGACGTCAAACAAGCGCGTCTCTTGCGTGATCGTGCCGCCATCTTCGAGAATCTCAATCTGGCGCCTCGCCTCGTAATCAACCGCCAAGGCGACATAGCGGGTGGAATTCACATTCTTGATCTCGCAGCGCGTGCCAAACGGCGTGCCGGGCTTGCGGACCGACACATTGACGTCTGCCCGCATAGAGCCTTCATCCATATTGCCGTCGCACGTGCCCAAATAACGCACCAAAGCGCGCAGCGCCTTGAAATAATTCGCAGCCTCTTCGCTCGAACGGATGTCGGGCTTGGAAACGATTTCCATCAAGGCACAGCCTGAGCGGTTCAAATCCACATAAGTCGCGCGCGGATCCAAGTCATGGATCGACTTACCGGCATCTTGTTCGAGGTGAATGCGCTCAATCCGAATGGGCACCGTCTCCCCATTATCGCAATCCACATTTAATGTACCCTCGCCCACGATAGGGTGGGCGAACTGACTGATTTGATAGCCTTGTGGCAAATCGGGATAGAAATAATTCTTCCGATCAAACCGGCTCCACAAATTAATCTTTGCCCCAAGGCCGAGGCCCGTGCGGACCGCCTGTTCCACACAATAGCGGTTCAGAACCGGCAACATCCCCGGCATGCCTGCATCCACCAGGCTGACATGGGCATTTGGCGCGCCGCCATAAGAGGCGCTGGCACCAGAAAACAGCTTCGACTGCGCACTCACCTGCGCATGGACTTCAAGGCCCACAATGATTTCCCAATCGCCAGTGGCCCCAGCCACAAGTTGGTCGGGACGGGCGGAGCGGATATCGAGATCATTAGCGAGTGTGGTCATAATGCCTTCATAACGGGGCAGAGCGGTTTGGCAAAGAACGCAAAACACAAAGAACTGGCGACCCAAGCAGGGCTCGAACCTGCGACCGTCCGCTTAGAAGGCGGATGCTCTATCCAGCTGAGCTATTGGGCCTAGTGAGACCAGGGTTCACGGCGGTAAAAGGTAAAATTATCGGCATAAGCACGCGGGATCCGCTTGGGTTCCTGCCGATCGATAACCTGAAACGCCAGATTATATTTCTGCGCATAGGCTATGGCCTCATCACGCGTATCAAAAGTCAAACGCACTTGGCCTTGGGTATCGGTCGACGAGGTCCAGCCCATCAAAGGGTCTAAGGTGCGCAGGGCATTTGATTCAAACTCCAGCATCCACACATTGCTCTTGGCCCGGCCCGACTGCATGGCGGTTTTGGCTGGACGGTAGATTTTTGCAAATGTCATGAAGGCCTCGAAACTAGATGTCTCATCATGAGCGCGTTCGGCAGAAATGTAAAAGCGGGCAATGCACTCATTCAGCATGTCCCGCTTGTGACATCCACCAAAATGGTCGGGGAGACAGGATTCGAACCTGCGACCCTCTGGTCCCAAACCAGATGCGCTACCAAACTGCGCTACTCCCCGAGAGGCGCGCGTATAGCGCGACCAAGCCGATGAGGGCAAGCGCTCTAAACAGATTTTACTGAAGTCTCACTTTTTTGCCCGCACAGCTGGGAAAATTCGGTGGGTAACACGCTGTCCAGCGGCCAATCCAAGACGACGAGATTCACCTGCCCCAATCTCTAAAACCGCCAAGACTGGGCCGTCCGACGGGATGAGCGCGCGCGACAAGGGTTGTGCATTCGCCGCAATATTGGCGATGCGCCCATCGGCACGAATAAAAATCAAATCAAGCGAAACAAGCGTGTTTTCCATCCAGAAAGTTGCCTGTTCAGGGGTTTTAAAGTCGAACAACATGCCTGTGCCGCGTGGCACCTCCGTGCGCCACATCATGCCAATTTCACGAGAACGCGGCGTGTCTGCCACCTCGACATTAAAGCTCCGGACACCGCTAGGTGTGGAAACGGATAATTTCTCAACCTTTAACCCGCGCTGAGGACCTTGAATCGGCACGGGCTGGGCGATTGAAGCAGACGGAATGGCCACGAAGGCCAAAAAGGCGAGAAAGAAGAAGCGCAGAACCTTAATCATACGCCCTCTCTACCATGACGCGGCAACGAACGCCAAGATGCAGCACGGGCGCTGTAACAACGCCCGAAAACCGCTGTCCAACGATCAAGCCCGTACAACCGCCGTTGCCACAGCACCCTTCGCACTGCGCTCCACTCGAGCGCGCAGAACTTCGCCGCCATCTACCAGATCAATGCCACCCCGACGCAGTGTCGCTACATGCAAGAAGATGTCCTCAGACTCCGCACCGTCGCTCGTCAGGCCTGCAAAGCCGTAGCCCTTTGAGCGGTTGAACCACTTGACCGTGACCGGCACAAACTGATCCACATCTTCTGGCGGCGGACGGAATATTGTTCGCAGACTCAAAATGCCTACCACTTGCAAGCCACGCTCTCCCTGAGCGGTCAAAACCGTGACTTCATCGCCTTCTTTGGGAACGGCGGTTGAGTGCTTTCGAAGAACGCTCACATGCAAGAGAGCATCGACTTCTTGCGCCTCTTCGCCGAGGCCGGATTTGATTTGCACAAAGCCAAAGCCTTTGACTGGATCAAACCACTTTACAACGCCTTCAGCTAATGTACCCAAGGGTTCTTTACCCATGGCGAGAACGGTTTCTAATATTTGGTGTTTCATAACTCATGTTCCCTTCGCTCAAATTTGGTTCCGCGCGAGGCTTGCCACGCCGAGAATTTCGATTGAGCTCTAGGAGAGCCCCCCGCACCCGAGCCCCTGTGTTACCATAAGGTAAGTAAACACACGGTTTACAAGAGCGCAAGATGTTTATGAAGAGCAAGAAACCCCGCCATTGCTACCACAAAGGCTTGACCCACAGCGCAAACAAGAGCCCTTATCAGCCCGCAACAATCCGAACCGAAATTCAAGGAATCCCGCAGAATGGCTGCCAATGCCGCTCCAAAATCCAGTTTGTTTGATGACCTAGAGCCAGCAGGTGTGTCTGCAGCCACCGCCGGTTATTCTGCAAAGGATATTGAGGTTCTTGAGGGGCTAGAACCCGTTCGCAAGCGTCCAGGCATGTATATTGGTGGCACAGACGCGCGTGCGATGCATCATTTGTTCGCCGAAGTCCTCGACAACTCCATGGATGAGGCTGTTGCCGGCCATGCCACTCGTATTGAAGTAACGTTAGAGGCGGATGGGGCCCTCGCCGTCTCCGATAATGGGCGCGGTATTCCAATCGACCCACACCCAAAATATGTCGACAAATCCGCATTGGAGGTCGTGATGACCGTCTTGCATGCGGGTGGGAAATTTTCAGATAAAGCCTATCAAACCTCGGGTGGCTTGCACGGCGTAGGCGTGTCAGTCGTCAACGCCTTATCAGATCGCCTCGAGGTGGAAGTTGCGCGCGATAAGCGCCTTTACCGCATGGCCTTTTCGCGCGGCATTCCGCAAGGCCCGATTGAGCACTTAGGTCCGGTGCATAATCGACGTGGCACCGTCGTTCGCTTTCACCCAGATCCAGAGATTTTCGGCGAAGGTGCAAGCCTTGACCCTGCGCGCTTATTCCGTATGGCGCGTTCCAAGGCTTATTTGTTTCGCGGTGTCGAGATCCGCTGGAAATGCGCACCTGAACGTATTCGCCCCGGCGATTCGACCCCGGTTGAGGAAGTCTTGTGCTTCCCAAATGGTCTTGCCGATTACCTGCAAGGTAGCATCGGCGAAGCCCCCACGGTCACGTCAACCATGTTTGCAGGGCGCACTGCCCAATCCGGCGGCCATGGTGCGGTCGAATGGGCGTTGACATGGGGCGTTCGCGGCTTTGGGGACCGCGATGGGTTCTTGCTCTCTTATTGTAATACGATCCCGACGCCGGAAGGCGGCACGCATGAACAAGGGCTGCGCACCGTGATCTCCAAGGGTCTGCGCAATTATGGTGAACTGGTAGGGGACAAAAAGGCTGCCCAAATAACATCCGAGGATGTATTCGGCACGGCCGCGGCCCTCATAAGTGTGTTTGTACGTGAACCGGAATTTGTCGGCCAAACCAAGGATCGGCTAGCGACGGCTGAAGCAGCCCGGATCGTGGAAAATGCCATTCGCGACCCGTTTGACCAATGGCTCGGCGCAAGCCCACGTGAAGCCCGCGCACTTTTGGATTGGGCAATTGCCCAAGCTGATGACCGCCTGAAGCGGCGGAAAGAAAAAGAAGTCCAACGCCAGAGTGCAACACGCAAATTGCGCTTGCCAGGCAAGCTCGCCGATTGCGCGCGCCAAGACGCAATTGGTACGGAAATCTTCATCGTCGAAGGCGATTCCGCAGGCGGCAGTGCCAAACAAGCCCGCGACCGTAATACCCAGGCCATCTTGCCCTTGCGTGGCAAAATTTTGAACGTCGCCAGCGCGGGTGGCGATAAGTTGGCCGGCAACCAAGAATTGTCAGACTTGGCCCTTGCCTTAGGGGTCGCGCCGGGTAGCAAGTTCCGGGTGCAGGATTTGCGCTATGAGCGCGTCATCATTATGACCGACGCCGACGTCGACGGGGCCCATATTGCTGCCTTGCTGGCCACTTATTTCTTCCGTGCCATGCCGCAATTGGTGCACTCGGGACGTTTGTTTGTCGCCTTGCCACCCCTCTATCGGCTCACCCATGGTGGCAAGACGGTATATGCCAAGAATGATGCCCATAAGGATGAGCTGTTAAAAACCGCCTTCAACCCGCGAGCCAAGGTCGAAATTGGCCGCTTTAAGGGCTTGGGCGAAATGATGCCGGCGCAATTGAAAGTCACAACGATGAACCCAGCCACCCGCACTTTGGCGCGCTTAGTCATCCCTGAGGGCGATCTGCCAAGTGTGGGCGAATTGGTGGAGACTTTGATGGGGCGCAAACCTGAACTGCGGTTTAAATGGTTGCAAGAAAATGCCCGCTACGCGGAAGAGCTGGACGTTTAAGACCATGTTGGCACTTAAGCCCAATTGCGAATGTTGTGATCGTGATTTGCCTGCAGACAGAGCCAAAGCATTTATCTGCACGTTTGAGTGCACTTATTGCGAGAGCTGCGCAACCGATAAGCTCGCTGGGATTTGCCCAGCTTGCCAAGGCAATCTGGTACCGCGACCAATCCGACCCGCGGCTGCCTTAGCCCGCTTCCCAGGGCAAGTTGAACGCGCGCCGCTTAAGGCCGCCTGTCAAGCAAAATAGATTTAGCCCCCTTGCCCTTGTGGCTTTTCCGCGCCAAACACCTCTCTCGCATGAGGGAGAAACGGCATGAGCCACGAATTTGATATCATCGTATTTGGCGCTTCTGGCTTTACTGGCCGATTGGTGGCGGAATATCTCGCAGTAACTTATCCAACCGGTGTACGCTGGGCGATGGGTGGCCGTAGCCTAGAAAAATTAGCTCAAGTCCGAGATGAAATTGGCGCGCCCAAGGATACCCCCTTGGTCGTCTGCAACAGTGACGACGCAGCCTCGCTGAAGGCGATGGTAACGTCCACCAAAGTCGTTCTCACGACCGTTGGACCCTATCAGCTTTATGGCAATGGCTTGGTCGCAGCCTGCGCCGAGCATGGCACGGATTATGTTGATCTGTGTGGCGAGCCCGCTTGGATGCGCAAGATGATCGATGCCCATGAGGCGGCAGCAAAAGCTTCTGGAGCACGAATTGTGTTCTCCTGTGGCTTTGATTCCATCCCTTTCGATCTTGGTGTCCAAATGGCCCAGGAAGCAATGATCGCCAAAACCGGCAGCCCTGCCCCAAAGGTCAAGGGCCGTGTCCGCAAAATGAAGGGCACATTCTCGGGCGGCACGGCGGCTAGCCTAAAAGCCACTATGGCAGCGGCTATGAGCGAGCCAGGTGTGTTGGACCTGCTGCGCAACCCTTTTGCCCTGACCCCGGGCTTTGAAGGCCCAACCCAGCCCCACGGCATGAAACCCTATTTGGACGAAGAAATGGGCACTTGGGTAGCCCCCTTCGTAATGGCCCCCATCAATACGCGCAATGTGCACCGCACCAATGCCCTACTCGGCCACAAATATGGTGCCGGCCTTGTTTATGAGGAAATGATGGTGACGGGACCCGGCGAAAAGGGTCAAGCTATGGCTAATGCCATTGCAGGCGACAAAAGTCTTGGCGGTGAAGGTGGGCCTAAGCCCGGCGAAGGTCCTTCAAAGGAAGAGCGCGAGTCAGGCTTTTATGACGTCTTGTTCATTGCCCAATCAGACGGCGCAGAAATTCAAGTTGTGGTCACAGGTGACCGTGATCCGGGCTATGGCTCGACCTCAAAGATGATTGCAGAATCTGCGCTCTGTCTGATCAACGAAGCCAAAGGCGTGGCAGGTGGGATTTGGACTCCAGGTGCGGTTATGGGCCCTGCCCTACGCGCCCGCCTCGTGAAAAGCGCCGGCCTCACCTTTGAGGTAGTAGCAGACTAAAGCCCAAGTGACCTCAGACGCTGCGGCGCGCCTTGAGGGCCGCCAGCAGCGTCCCGTCGTCTAAATGGTCCAATTCCCCGCCGACTGGCACGCCGTGAGCCAATTTGGTGGTAGCAATTCCGCTGTCGGCCAATAAGTCAGCCAGATAATGAGCGGTTGTCTGGCCCTCAACAGTGGCGGCAAGGGCGAGGACAACTTCTGTGATGCCACCTTCTTGAATGCGCGACATAAGGCTTGCGATCCGCAAATCTTCCGGGCGCACGCCGTCTAAAGCCGACAAAACGCCACCCAATACGTGATATTGACCCTGATAGGCACCAGACCTTTCTAATGCCCATAAATCACTGACTTCCACCACAACACACAACGTGTTTTGATCCCGCGACAGGTCCGTACAGACCGAACACGGATCTTGCGTGTCGAGATTACCGCACCGATGACAGGCTTTCACCTTATCGGCCGCATCCGCCAGAGCTTGTCCCAAGGGCTGCATCAAACCATCCCGCTTCTTTAAAAGATGTAGCGCAGCGCGACGCGCCGACCGTGGCCCAAGACCAGGGAGTTTGGCCAAGAGCGAAACAAGCCGCTCAATTTCTGGACTGGCTGTGGCGCGTTTGGTTCGCGTGTTGCGATCAACCATAATCAGAAGGGCATCTTAAAGCCGGGGGGCAGAGGCAGGCCGCCCATTAAGTCCTTTTCCATCGCCGCACGGCTGGCTTCAACTTTTTTACGCGCATCTTCAAATGCGGCCTTGATCAAGTCCTCAAGGATTTCGACGTCCTCTGGGACGCAGAGACTTGGATCAATCGAGATTGCCAAGAGTTTGCCTTCCCCATTGCTGGTGACTTTAACCATGCCAGCACCTGCGCTGCCCTCGGCCTCAATTTTTTCCATTTTCTTATGCGCATCGGCAACTTTTGACTGCATCTGCTGCATCGTTTTCATCAATCCGCCAAGGTCTTTCATCGCACTCGTCCTGTAAGAAAGGGATCGTTCATGATCCCATAGTTTATTCTAATCGCCAACGCGGCGGCGGTTAAAGTCCACCGATAAGACATTGCTGGATTCAGCCTCATCATCGTCATCTGCATCCAATGGCACAGCCTCTAAGAGCACGTCAGGCACAGGGGCGGCGCGCACATCGAGGATGCGGGCACCAGGAAAGGCTTTGAGTGCCGCAACAACTTCAGGAGCCTGTTTGGCGGCATCAACGCGCTCTATCTCTAACCGCTTGTTGCGCTCCGCAATACTTTCCTGCCCGCCAGACCCCGCTTCGACGAGCCAATCTTCATCTGTCAGAGCCACCAAGGCCTCGACTGTGCGCTTTTGCAAGTCTGGCGGCGCATTTGGCAAAAGCTCAATTACCAAGCGCCCGGTTTCAAGGCTGACGGGGCGCACAAAACGTTCAAGCTCAGTCACCAGCACGATCTCGCGCGCATCTTCTAGCGCCTCTAGCAAGCCCTCAAAACTTAAATTTGTCTTTGGGCTTTGGCTCGCCGCATTCGTCTGTGGCGCAACGGCGCTTTGCGTGGCCAGCAACACTTCTGGGTTGGAGCTTGGCGCTGAGGCGGCCGATGCCGCTGCCCCAAAGGCTGTCGTCGGCTGGCCGACGAGAAGGCGGGCTAAATCTTCCGGCGGCGGCAATTGCTGGGCGGCACAGGCACGTAACAAGCACATTTCAGCTGCCTGAACTGGGTCTGGCGCGCGCGCGGATTCCTCAAAGCCCCGCAAGATCAATTGCCAAAGACGACCAAGCGCTGCCGGGGTTGTACTCTGCGCGAAGGCCTTCATTTGGCTAATATGATCACTTGCGCCAGCCGGTTGCCAATCAGCCCCCAACACGTCACCGCGGGAAATTTCGTGGGTCAAATCCATGAGATCCCGCAGCACAAGGCCAGGATCAGCGCCTAAATCATATTGTTCGCGAAAAGCCTGTAAGGCAGTTTTGGCATCGCCTTTGAGGGTTGCCCCTAACAGGTCCATTGTTCGGGTGCGGTCCGCCAAACCCAGCATGTCGCGGATTTCAGCACCGGTCACGCCATTGCCTTGATCCTGCACAATGGCTTGATCCAACAGTGACAGGCCATCGCGGGCAGAGCCTTCGGCGGCCCGCGCAATCAGCTCTACCCCATCGCGCGCAATCTGCGTGCCTTCCCGGCGCGCAATTTTTTCCAGATAATCAGCCAAGACAACAGGCTCGATCCGGCGCAAATCAAATCGTTGGCAGCGCGACAAAATTGTAACCGGAACCGAGCGAATTTCGGTCGTCGCAAAGATGAACTTCACATGCGGAGGTGGTTCCTCCAAGGTCTTCAACAACGCATTAAACGCGCTCTTTGACAGCATGTGCACTTCGTCAATGATATAGACCTTATAGCGCGCTGCGATGGGGCCGTAGCGCACGCCATCCAACAGTTCGCGCATGTCGCCAACCCCTGTCCGAGAGGCCGCATCAAGCTCAAAGACATCAGGATGATTGCCGCGCGTAATGGCCTCGCACTGGCTGCCGAGGGGGTCAAGTTGGATTGATGGACGGTCGACCGCTGCGGATTGATAATTGAGCGCACGGGCAATCAAACGCGCTGTCGTGGTTTTGCCGACGCCGCGAACCCCTGTCAGCATAAAGGCATGGGCGATACGGTTGGAGGCAAAAGCATTGGTCAAGGTGCGAACCATCGCTTCTTGCCCAATCAAATCTTCAAAGCGCTGCGGCCGGTATTTGCGGGCCAGAACCAAATAGGGTTGTGTACTTTTTTCAGCTGTTACCTTGGCCAAAGGGGCCTCTGCAGGCTCTCCAAACATCGACATCGTCAGATCGTCGCGCTCATGAACGGATTGGTCATGGTCCATGAGACTTCCTGACTGTGGAAGATCACCTTCACCGCCAAGATCCGTTTCGTCCATGTTGGGGTTCCAAACTGTGGGTGCGCACAGGTACAAGGGTGGAGACCGAACGGCGACCCATAGCGAAACTCGTTGCGGCTGCTTCCTTCCGGACCTGACCGAATTGGCGAGGACTACGTCCACCGCCGATCTCCACGCTCCATATCGCAACTCAGGCGGCTAGTTTCAAGCTCTAATGGCGGCAATCCTGTGGATGTCGCAGGTGTGAGCGCACGACAAATCCCGCTTGACCAAGAAGGGCAGGCAAGTTCAGGTGCAATCTATGTCCCACTCTTCAAACTTCATCCCGTTCACTGCCTTCCCCCTCGACCGCGCCAGCGCTTTGCGCCGTGATGGAGAGCAGATGGAAGCCCTATTGCACCATCCAGATAGCGACTTAATTTTGATCCAAGATGGCAAACCGGTTTTGAGCCAGGACTCGCGGTCACATGGCGCGCGCAAATTATTGCGCTTGGCCTGTGCCACCCGCGCAGCGTTTCTGCCTAAATCGAGCTCAGAGCCGGTTCTAATGGGTTTAGATGAGCAAGGCAGGGCAACTTTTGCGACTTCCCTGCCCGCCAGATTTGACCTCGACGAGGGACCTTTGCAAGGCTTGGGAGAAACTGAGGATTTGCGCATGGCTGCGGGGATCATGCACATGCCAGACCTCGCCTTAGCTGGAACCGCCAAAGCGATTTTGGATTGGCATAGCCGTCATAGTTATTGCGCCAATTGCGGCGAGGCCACGCATATGGCCGAAGCAGGTTGGAAGCGCGCCTGCCCGTCGTGCAAGACGGAGCATTTCCCGCGTACCGATCCCGTTGCCATCATGCTCGCCGTCAAAGGCGACCAATGCTTACTTGGACGCGGGATTGGCTTCCGGGCGGGCTATATTTCTGCACTAGCAGGCTTTATTGAGCCCGGCGAGACCATCGAAGAAGGCTGTGCGCGTGAGCTTTTTGAGGAGGCTGGTGTCAAAATGACCCGTGCGCGCATCGTCGCAAACCAGCCTTGGCCCTTCCCATCCCAATTGATGGTGGGCTTAATCGCGGAGGTCGAAAGCTTTGACCTCACGATTGATACGCATGAAATCTCGCAAGCCATTTGGTATAGCAAGGATGAGGCGCGCCAGTTGTTATCTGAAGGTGGCTGCACACGTGATGGCGTGACCCTGCGTGCGCCGCCGCCCGTTGCCATTGCCCACCATCTGATCCGAATTTGGGTCGAGGAAGGCTGACCGCTTCTAAATTAAGCCACCAATTTTTTATGGCTGTGGGCCGACCGCTTGCGCTGTGGTGGCTGGTGCTGTTGGTGTCACAGGTAGAACGCCCTCTGTGGCTTCGGCAGCCGTCTTACTTGCGCCAGAAGCTTCGCCTCCGCTCTCGCCTGAGCCAGCACTGGCACCATTCATCGTCAACAGAGTTGCTGGATCAATCGGCTTGGTTTGGCCTTGTGGAACATTCGGGCCCGGCGCTTCCGTACCATCAGGATAAACCCAGCGCGAGGCCCCGTCATCAATGCTGATTGCCGCTTTGGGCGCAAAGCCTTGGCTGCCGTCATTGAGCCGCAGCACATACCATGCAATTCCCGAATTGGTCTGACCAATGACGCGCACCACTTCACCGGGCTGTAACGCGCGCACAATGCGGGATTCGGCCAACGGCGTCGCCTGAACATTGGCTATCTGAATCGCGCGGCCAACGGCACCCACGGTTGCACTGTCCGCGCCAATGCCGTCATTGGTCCCGGCGTCATCATCCGCAGTCGTAAAGCGCTGCAGGATGTAGACAATATTGTTGCCATCCAACGGAATACGCAGCCACAGCTCGCCTTCGGCCTCAACAGAACCATCCGAAACAAGGCGCGTGCCGCCATCAACCGTCCCAACAATTTTGCCCGACATGGACGGAGTCTCACGCAGGTTTAACAGCGCAGAGGTCACAATATTCCGGACCCCGCCACTAATCTTATTGCTACTTGCGTTGGACATGATTTCGCGAAACAATGCCTTTGGCGCAAATCCTTTGGCACCATCAACGGCTGTTAGGGAAAGCCACTCAACACCAGCCTTCACGCCCACACTTTGAGCTGACACGATGGTCCCCTCCTTAAGTACAAGCGCGACCGGGGCGCTTAAAGCTGGCTCGCGTCGAACCTCTGTCCGACCTAGCGCACTATAGGATTTCGGTCCTTCGAGAGTTGGCGACAGGGATTGTTGACCCGAAAACATGGTCTTAAACCCATAGAAGGCCCCCGCAATGACCAAGGCAGCCACACCAATGGCAGCCAAAATCAATAGGATGCGGCTTGCACCTCCAGTCCCACCAGACCGCCTGTTTTGAAATGACTGGGATTCCTCGGAAAACATACTGATGGCTTTCACTCAAAACAGGATTGGACTGGCGACGAAATCAACGCTTCGACGGGTGCTTTATCAGGACTTGGCATCGCATAACAGGGGGTGCCTTAGCAGAACCAACAGCGTCTATCCTACTGATTGGGAACTAATGTGCGCCCCGATAACCACCCTTGAGTGCCTTTTGGCGAGGTCACTTGATACCACGGCATGCCAGCAACGATGCGCACATCTTCGACTGACATCAAAGTATCTGTGGGCAGTACTTCTAGAACCGGATCGCTTCCAGCCCCAGGCCTCGCCCGCAAACTGGCGGTTGGGGTGTCGACGCGCATCAACGTGCCGACGCTAACGGCCATAGGACCGGAAGCAATTTCCGCCTCGGCTTTAGGGGCGCTAGGTAAAGTGGTGTCGGGTGTTGTTGCAGCGGCAGTGGCGGCGTCGGGAGCGGTTCCCGCAACCGGCGCTTGTGTAGCCCGCACCGCAGAATTGCCCGAGATCCATCCCGTACGACCATTGGTCAATTGCACTTGGAACCAAGGCAAACCATTTGACATTTGTTGGGCGACGACCATGACAAGCACCCCACTGCCAACTTGGCCCAATTGTGGGCTTTCAAAGGCGGGACTTTGATGGATGGATGCTGCCGAACCCACAATTTGATAGGTCATGGGCTGCGCCAAAGCCACAGAGCCCAATTGAACCGGGGCAACCGGCATGATGGAGCCATTGATGGTGTTGCCAGCTAAGGGGTCTAAGCTCGAATAATCGCCTTCCCCTTCTCCCAAAGGTGCCAGCATATCTTCACGGATGAAGCCTGAGCGTGAACGATCGGTGGGGAGAGTGATGCGCAGCCAATTCAGACCGCCGACTTGGATCTGTCCAGTGACATCAAGGATCGTGTCTGGTGCTAACAGCATAATAACTGCACTGGTGGGATCAGGCGATACACGCGCCTCGGTCGATACATCGACCCGGCGCATTTCAGGCGGCGATATTTGCTGAACTTCAAGGCCTTCGGTCAAAGCGGAAAGACCGGCCGGATCGACGCCGATATTGGCGTCCTGCTCTGGCCCGAAAAGACGCCAGCCAATAAAGCCCACAAGAACCACTAAAGCGGTAATTGCCACCCATCGGGTTATTTGCATGACACTTATGCCTGAGAATCCATCATAGGCAGGCTCAAGCTCTGGTGCTGTTCTGGGTTCAACTCGCGCTTCAAACCGTGGTTCGGTCCGTGGCGGCGGCGGGGGGCTTGGACGATAGCTTGGCGTAACTTGGTCGGCTGAGTCGACAATCGGTGCCAGCGGGCACCCACAGCGAGAACAAACACTGCCAGAACCGGCATAAGGCAGGTCGAGCTTATGGCGGGCAAACTCACATGCGCTCGGATCATTCGAACACCGACCTTTCCGCACAATCACACTCCTCGCCTATATCTGTTGAGCCAGCCTAACCAACCAAACTGGCTTGGCCAAGCGCCCTGCTGCGCTTTCGGCGGTTTATTTCTGCCCATGCTATGCAACAAGAGTGCCAAAACAAAAAGTCCCGGTCTTGCGACCGGGACTTTCCAAATTTGCGTGACCTAAGCCCTAGCCTTGGTGAGCCAAGACGGCCAACAAGAGAAGTGCCACAATATTGGTGATCTTGATCATAGGGTTCACCGCTGGGCCAGACGTATCCTTGTATGGGTCGCCAACGGTATCACCGGTCACAGAAGCTTTGTGAGCATCTGATCCCTTCATGTGCTTGACACCATCACGGTCAACAAAGCCGTCTTCAAAAGACTTCTTGGCATTATCCCAAGCACCACCGCCTGAGGTCATAGAGATGGCGACGAACAGACCCGTCACAATCACGCCTAGCAACATCGCACCGACTGCGGCTAAAGCCTGCGCTTTGCCGGCAATCATATTGATGGCAAAGAACAAGACGATGGGCGACAAAACCGGCAGCAAACTTGGTACAATCATTTCACGGATTGCAGCTTTGGTCAGAATGTCGACGGCCCGGCCATAGTCTGGCTTGCCCGTACCTTCCATAATGCCGGGAATTTCCCGGAACTGGCGTCGCACTTCCTGGACCACGGCTTCTGCTGCGCGGCCAACGGCGGTCATCGACCAACCACCAAACAGATAAGGCAGAAGACCGCCAATCAACAGACCAACCACAACATATGGGTTGGACAGGTCGAAACTGACATTGACGCCCGCAAAATAGGGATATTCTGCAGGGTTACTTGAAAAATATTTCAAGTCTTCCGTATAGGCCGCAAACAAGACCAAAGCACCCAAGCCGGCCGAACCAATGGCATAGCCCTTGGTCACAGCCTTAGTTGTATTACCGACCGCATCTAGGGCATCCGTTGTTTTGCGGACCTCTGGTGGCAGATTAGCCATTTCGGCAATACCGCCCGCATTATCTGTCACGGGGCCAAAGGCGTCGAGTGCCACAATGATCCCGGCGACTGACAACATGGTCGTCGTTGCAATGGCAATGCCGAATAGGCCTGCCAAGTTAAACGTCGCCAAAATTCCGCCAACAATGATCAATGCGGGCAGCGCCGTTGCTTCCATGGACACAGCCAAGCCCTGAATGACGTTGGTGCCGTGGCCAGAAACCGAAGCTTGAGCAACCGACTTTACAGGACGATAGTCGGTGCCGGTGTAATATTCGGTCACCCACACAATGGCTGCGGTCACAACCAAACCAATAACGCCCGAGAAAAACAGGTTCATGGCCGTAATGGTCACGCCACCGCTGGTGGTATAGGTCTGGGTGACGGTGGCTTGTACCACCGCATACAGGCCTGCAATCGACAAAACACCCGCGGCAATCAAGCCTTTATAGAGGGCGTTCATGATATTATTGTCTTTGCCCAAGCGGACAAAATAGGTGCCGATGATCGAGGTTACGATTGCCATAGCCCCGATGGCCAAGGGCAAGGACATCATCACGGCAGCACCTGCTTCTTTGAAGAAGATAGACGCCAGCACCATGGTCGCAACCAAAGTCACCGCATAGGTTTCAAACAAGTCTGCGGCCATGCCTGCGCAATCGCCGACATTGTCGCCGACATTGTCTGCAATGGTTGCAGGGTTACGTGGATCGTCTTCAGGGATGCCAGCTTCCACTTTACCGACCATGTCGCCGCCAACGTCTGCACCTTTGGTGAAAATGCCGCCGCCGAGACGCGCAAAGATGGAGATCAACGAAGCACCAAAGCCCAAAGCGACCAATGGGTCGATCACTTCGCGACTGGTTGGCTCAAGCCCCATGACTTGGGTCAAAATGTAATAATAGCCAGCGACGCCGATCAAGGCCAAACCGGCAACCAACATCCCAGTTACAGCACCGGCGCGGAACGCCATGGAAAGGCCTGCTGCCAAGCTGTTCCGGGAGGCTTCAGTTGTACGCACGTTGGCGCGAACCGAAACCAGCATCCCCACATAGCCCGCAAGGCCAGAAAGTACGGCACCGACCACAAAGCCAAGCGATGTGGTGATGGTGAATAGGAATGTGAGAAGAACGGCAATGACGACGCCGACGATGGCAATCGTTGTGTACTGCCGATTGAGATAGGCATTTGCCCCTTCTTGGATCGCCGCAGCAATTTCTTGCATGCGGGCATTGCCTGGGCTTGCTTTTAGAACTTGTTGAACGGTGATGAAGCCGTAGATCAACGCAAGGACTCCGGCCCCAATGGCCGCGACCACACTCATGACGCTAACGTCCATGTTGTACCTCTTTCGTTTCCAGATTCACCCGTGGTGGCAGTTCGTCTCCCACTCTCCGGATGATCCCCCTTTATTGGTCTTACTTCTTTAGGGGGCGAAAGCGCCGCTTGCAATGTGCCGCGTCGGTTTCGCGAAATCCTTATCAGTAAACCCCAAAACTGCCTGTACATTAACCATTCGTCGACTTTCCTGTGGCAATGAAATTTCATGTACCGTACCTCACGCCGATCTACCTTGAGCTTGTTTGCAGCTGCCGCTGGTGCCGCTGTTTTTGTGCCATTGCTTGCCGCCGATAGCGCAAATGCCGCGGAGGGCAAGAAGGAGGAAGCGGGCGAACCGCTGGTGGCAGAACTGGTCAATGTTGTGCTGCCCGTTACCCGCAATGGGGCCTTGGTCAACTATTTGTTTGTGACCCTGAAGATCCGCATGACAGACCTAAACTCGGCCACCTTTGTCCGGGAGCAACATTTCTTGGTCCGCGACGGAATCACCCGCGCAACCGGTCGCAACCCAATCCCGGAAGGCAAAGGGCCTAATACCTACGATCAGGCCGCCATTGTTCGCGTGGTTACCCAAGTGGTGACGTCGTTGAAGCCAGGTCTACGCGTCACACGCGTCTCGCTTGAACAAGTGGCCTTTATGCGTCGCTAAATTCCCAGCCCCTACGCCTGGGAATCGGGACCAACCTGCCTTGATAGCGAAGTTCCACACCTTCACCAGCTCGGCATGAACCAATTTGTGTGAAGTGCACACCCAAAGGCTCACCTTGTGCGACAAGGGTTTCGGCGTTGTCGGAAGCGACACACATTACGCTCTGATAATCATCGCCACCGGTCACGAGGCTTAACAGGCTTGCAAGCGGGTCTTGGGATTGGCTTAGCCACGCTGTCGCTTCGCTCGAGAGGGGAATGCGATCAAGCTCTAGCACCATGTGCAGCCCTGATGCAGCAGCTACATGGCCAACATCGGCTAGCAACCCATCTGAAACATCAATACTGGCGTTGGCGTGCGCGGCGATGAGTTCTGCCGTGACCAAGGGCGGTGGCGCTGGGGCAAGGGCAAGCTGAACGGCGTTTTGAAGCCCCTTCCCGTCCATCAAGCCTAAGCGCACGCCTAAGCCCAAAAACGGGTCACCAATCGTCCCCGTTATAAAGATCAAATCCCCGGCCCGAGCGCCGCGCCGCAAAATTGGCTCACCTGATTTCGCGAGCGGCATGCCAACCAAAGTCAGGCTCGCCACCAATGGACCCGTTGTCGAGCTGGTATCCCCGCCCAAGAGCGGGCACGCCCCACATAGTTCCAGCAGATCTTGCCCTAAGCCTTCTGCAAACGCCGCCAGTTGCGCTTGAGGCCGCTCTTTTGGCCAAGCCAGCGCCAAAAAGGCTCCGATTGGTTTGCAGCCTTTAGCGATCAAGTCCGACAAATTGCGCCGTACCAGACGTTTTGCCACCCAATCCAACCCATCTGTTGGCAAGAAATGCGTGCCTTCAATAACTTGATCGCACGTTACAACAGGGCCCAAGGGCGAGACAGGCAATTGCGCCACATCATCTGTAAGCCCGAACGCCCCTGCTGCTTCACGCGTCAAGGGTGCCCAGACTTTTGCAATCAGATCAAATTCAGGGGGCGCTTTTTCCACACATTCTACCTGCAACTCACGAGGTCAATTGGCGGAGATCATTGGCGTTTAGCTCTCGCGCCAAACGGTCAAGCAAACCATTTGTGAAGCCACCTTCAGGCCCATCAAAAAAGGCATTCACGATGCCCACATATTCATCGATCACAACAGCTACGGGCACATCAGCCCGACGCAACAGTTCAAAAGTTGCCGCGCGCACCGCAGCCCGCACAATCGAATCAATCCGTTCTAATCGCCAGCCTTTTGCCAATCGCGTTTTGATCGACGCATCAATCAAGGCTTGCTCTGCCACGACGCCTTCAACAAGGGCACGAAAGAAGTCGACATCAGCCGTTTCAAGCGGCCCCGTCTCGCTGTCCTCGCCTAAGCGATGATCGAGATATTCGCGCACGGTTGATTTCACGCCCCCGCCCGACATCTCCATCTGATAGAGCGCCTGTACAGCCGCAAGGCGCGCGCCGCGGCGTGCATCCGTCATCGACGATGGTTTGGTACGGGTCATACGCCGCCCATGTTCAGACGCCGCTTAACCGACAACATGGTCAGACAGGCAACCACTGCGTCCTTGCCTTTATTTTTCTGGTCGCGCTTGGCCCGAACTAGAGCTTGGGCTTCGTTTTCGACGGTTAAAATCCCATAGCCAATTGGCAGGCCCTCTACAGAGAGGTCCATTAATGCCCGCGCACTTTCACCGCATACATAATCGTAATGCGAGGTCTCGCCGCGAATAACGCAACCAAGCGCGACATAGCCATCATAATGACGACCAGCCGGACGATGCGTGGCACGATCCGCATGGGCGATCACGGCAGGTATTTCAAACGCGCCTGGCACCTTGATTATGTCAAAGGTTCCATTGACGGCCTTTATTGCCTCGGTAGCACCAGCCACCAATTCCTCGGCGATATGGGCGTAGTAGTCGCCAACAACGAATAAAAGGTGGGGTGGATCGTATGGGAGTGTCATGGCTTAGTCCAAGGTTAAGGCGGATGAAGTGGCCGTCAGGTCGTCCGAGATAATATGCGTTCCACGTAACGTGCAACTTGATCAGCTTCAAGATTAACACGTGTTCCCACCTTGAGGCGACCTAATGTTGTCACCTGCCAAGTATGGGGAATGATATTAATGCCAAATGTGACATCGTCGACTTCATTGATGGTCAACGAGACCCCATCGACCGCGATGGAACCCTTGGGCGAGACATATTTAGCCAAAGGCTCTGGCACGCGGATCAAGACACGGTGGCTTTCATTCTCCGGCGTTACGGCCACGACTTCGCCAATGCCATCCACATGTCCCGAAACCATATGACCTCCCAATTCATCGCCCAGTTTGAGGGCGCGCTCAAGATTGAGTTTTGTGCCGACTTGCCAGTCTTTTGCACAGGTCACATCCAAAGTTTCTTGACTGACCTGAACCCGCCAGCTTGAGCCCTTGTTGGTGCAATCAAATGAAATCAGCGTGAGGCAGACGCCCTGATGGCTGACAGAAGCCCCTAAGGCCAATGTTGCTGCTTCATAGCTACTTTCGACGGTGAAGAGTGCATCCGTGCCTGGCAAGTGCTCCATCGCGACGACGGTTCCAATGTCGGTGATAATCCCTGTAAACATCTAGTTGCCTTCTAAGATGGGCTAAGGTCAAAACAGTCGAGAACATCGCGACCAAATTGTTGCTGTTGTGTCTGCGTGAGGACTAAGGCTTGCGACAAGACCTCAATATTTAGGCTCTCAAACACCGGCCGTCCATCTCCGCCTAGAAGTAAGGGGGCTCGGAACCAAGCGATATGATCGACAAGACCAGTCCGCAAAAACGCGGTCGCAAGGATAGGACCGCTTTCAACCATGAGCGTCTTGATCTGATAATGCTCGCGCAACAGTTGCAGCACCGCCGCAAGATCTAAGCCAGATGCGCCATCGACTTGGCCGCGAACTTGATGGTGATGGACACCCCTCTTTTTCGCGGGGCTTTGCACGGCAAGTGAGGATTGTGTGCACCAAATCAGCCCTGCCTTTTGGGTTGTTTGCACCAACTTACTATCCAAAGGCAAACGCGCGGCCGAATCGAGCACCACCCGCCACGGCTGGCGGGCTGCAGGCGGCTCAAGCCTGGCTGTCAGTTCGGGATCGTCGGCCAAGACGGTCCCAATGCCAGTTAGGACGGCATCGTGGCTTGCGCGCATTCGGTGTACTTCGGCCCGCGCTTCTGGGCCCGTTATCCACTGGCTTTGCCCCGTTACAGTCGCGATGCGGGCATCCAAACTGGTCGCGAGTTTCAACGTGATGATCGGGCGATCGATTGCCACCTTAGTCTTCACGCACGCTGCCTCGACGTTTCAGGCTTTCTTTCAGGGCACCCAATTCATCGTCGACAAAGCGGTTGAAGTCTTCGGCCTCCCGAAAATCTCGATAAACAGATGCATAACGGACAAAGGCCACGGGATCAGTTTCGCCCAGTGCATCCAATACAAACTGACCGACGGTGCTGGTAGATATCTCAGTCTCACCAGACGTTTCGAGGCGCCGCACAATGCCCGAAATGAGGTGCTCAATCCGCTCTTCAGGCACTTCACGCTTGCGAAGCGCAATTGCAACGGAACGATGCAACTTGTCGCGGTCAAATAATTCCCGCGTACCGTCGCGCTTGATCACTTTCAACTCGCGCAATTGCACGCGCTCAAAGGTTGTAAAGCGGCCGCCGCACGCAGGACATTGCCGACGCCGTCGGATCGACACCCCATCTTCAGCCGGACGCGAATCCTTCACCTGCGTGTCAGCAAATCCGCAGAATGGGCAACGCATGGACTATCCTTTCGATAGCAGGTTAGGCGAGATCATCCCCGCTCCCACCTGCCCGCTTAATAGATTGGGAAGCGGGCACACATCGCTTCGACTTCACGACGTACGCGGGTCTCCACCTCTGGATTACCATCAGGCGTGCCAGCAAGTGCATCTAAGACTTCCACGATCTTGTTGCCAATCCAAGTAAATTCTTCTGTGCCGAAACCACGTGTTGTGCCGGCTGGCGATCCCAAACGGACCCCAGAGGTCGTGGCGGGTGGCTTTGGATCAAACGGCACGCCATTCTTGTTGCAGGTAAAGCCTGCACGCTCGAGAGCCGCTTCACTGGCCTTGCCCGTCAAATCCTTGGGTCGCAGGTCTACCAACACCACATGCGTATCGGTGCCGCCGGAGACAAGATCAAAGCCCCCCGCCTTAACGGCAGCAGCCATCGCTTGCGCGTTGGCAACAACTTGGCGCGCATAGGCTTGGAATTCTGGAGTCAAAGCCTCGCCAAATGCAACCGCTTTGGCGGCAATGACATGCATTAATGGACCACCTTGCAGGCCAGGGAATACCGCCGAATTGAACTTTTTTCCCAAAGCTTCGTCGTTTGACAAAATCATGCCACCACGTGGCCCGCGCAAGGTTTTGTGCGTGGTCGTTGTGACGACATGGGCATGCTCTAGTGGATTAGGATGGGCCTTCCCGGCGACAAGGCCAGCGAAGTGGGCCATATCGACCATAAAATAGGCCCCAACAGAATCCGCGATCGCGCGGAAGCGAGCAAAATCGATTTGACGGGGATAAGCTGACCCGCCCGCGATAATCACTTTGGGCTGATGCTCTTTAGCTAAAGCGGCTACCGCCTCATAATCGATCAAATGGGTATCGGGACGAACACCATATGAAATCGCATTAAACCACTTACCAGACTGATTGGCAGGCGAGCCATGGGTTAAGTGTCCCCCACTTGCCAAGTCCAGACCAAGGAACGTGTCACCTGGCTTTAAGAGCGCCATAAAGACAGCCTGATTGGCTTGCGCCCCCGAGTGAGGTTGCACATTGGCATAGCTGCAGTCAAACAAAGCCTTGGCGCGGTCCAAAGCCAGATTCTCTGCAACGTCAACAAACTCACAACCACCATAATAACGGCGGCCGGGATAGCCTTCGGCATATTTATTGGTCATGACAGACCCTTGAGCCTCAAGCACCGCGCGCGAGACGATGTTCTCTGACGCGATCAATTCAATCTGAGTCTGCTGGCGATGCAGTTCCTCCTGAATTGCTGCTGCTAAAGCAGAATCTTTGGCCCCGACGGAAGCCACAAAAAAGTCTTTACTTACAAAGTTTGGGCTCTCAGCTAGGGATGTCATGTCAGGTCGGTCTCCGTTTGGGCTTTAATACATGAACCTAGGCTTTGCATGCAACAGGGCAAGCCCATAACGTTACTAAAGCGTAACTACTACTTATAAACAGTTTGTTAAGGTTAATCTAAATGAAAATCTCAATTTTCGAAATGTACATTAAATAACTTTTCTCTTTATAAAAATTTATACAATAAAATCAGCCCGATACAAAATCAGTAACGTGCTGACTCGACAAAATTAGCGCCCAGAAACGCTAAATCCCAGATTTGTTGTATTGAGCCACGCTAAACCAAGAAAAAATCAGATATATCTGAGGCTCGCACGCAACCTAAAAGAAGGATATTCTGAAATGCGAAATCAAAAAGAACACGCAAACTCGGACATCTTGGAAATGACCACGGAGATCGTATCATCCTATGTAACCGCGAATGAAATTAGAGCCGAGAACCTGAGCGACCTGATCCGTAGCATCCACAAAAGCCTTGTTACATTATCAAATGATGACTTCGAGAAGCCAACAGAAAAGCCAAAGGCCGCTGTAAGCTTGGGCAAATCAATTACAGATGACTATATTGTCTGTCTGGAAGACGGTAAAAAGCTTAAAATGCTCAAGCGTTACTTACGCTCAAAGTATAATTTATCCCCAGAGGAATATCGTCGTCGCTGGAACCTCCCTGCAGACTACCCTATGGTTGCGCCAAATTATGCCAAACGCCGCAGCGAGTTCGCCCGGCAGATCGGTTTAGGTCGTGGAGTCCGGGGCCGATAAGTTGTTTTGGCGTCAGGGCGAAATCCGAGCAAATACGCCAATAAACTTTACTTGCTCACTCAAGTATAGAAGCCACCTTTTGGCAATGCGGTGGATGTTCTGTTTGTCACATCCGCCGCTTCGCCCTGTTTGACGACCACTTTTTGCGGTGCCGCATCCAAGACCATCAAACCTTGGGCGACAAGACATTGCCCGAGCTTGCGTAAGGCGAGGCGATTTTGGTCGAATTGGGCTGCACTGGAGGGTGTTGTAACTGCCACTTCGACACCCGTGAGCGCATCGACTGCCCTAATCTGAGCATAGGGTCCACGATAGTGACGTTCAATATAAATTTCTCGCATTGCCAGCTGCCTCAGCAATAGATCTGGCTGCGCATCCTGTGCCATGTCTAGGCGACTTGGCTCCGCGCCTTGGTGTACCAGACATCAAGGACTGACCGAACCAGGGCTTCGCACAAGTCATCGTCATGCAAAGGGCTGGGCGTAAAGCGCAATCGTTCTGTCCCACGCGCAACAGTCGGGAAATTAATCGGCTGCACATATATCCCACAATCTTCCAGCAGCCGATCAGAGATCGCCTTGCACTGCACAGCGTCCCCAACCCAGAGCGGGACGATATGGGTGGTAGAACTTTCCATCACGGGAAGCCCAGCTTCGAGGAACAAGCGCTTGAGTAGGTTAGCTTGGCGCTGGTGGCGCGCGCGAAGCACAACGCCTTCGTCACTCTTTAAAATCCGCACACTTTCCAACGCCCCTGCTGCCAAAACGGGCGCTAAGGAGGTGGTGAAGATGAAGCCGGGTGCAAACGAACGGATCGCATCCACCATGGCATGGCTGCCAGCGATATAGCCACCCATGAGCCCAAATGCTTTGCCCAAAGTTCCTTCAATGACATCGATCCGGCTCAAGGCACCATCTCGTTCGGCGATCCCGGCCCCACGCGCGCCGTAAAGACCAACTGCATGAACTTCGTCGAGATAGGTCATGGCATTGTAGCGTTCGGCGAGATCGCAAATCGCATGGATCGGCGAAACATCGCCATCCATGGAATAGACACTTTCAAACGCAATTAGCTTCGGCGCGTCGGCTGGTGCCCGTGCCAACAAGGTCTCGAGATGGGTAACATCATTATGGCGGAACACCCGCTTCTCGCACCCTGAGCGGCGAATGCCTTCAATCATGGAGGCATGGTTTTTCTCATCTGAGAAAATGATGCAGCCCGGCAAGATACGCGACATGGTCGCCAAAGTCGCATCATTGGCAACATAGCCCGACGTGAACAGAAGGGCCGCTTCCTTTTGGTGCAGATCGGCTAACTCAAATTCCAGATCCACGTGGAAACTGGTGGTACCTGAGATATTGCGTGTGCCACCAGAGCCTGCGCCCACAGCCTCAATCGCATCGGTCATGGCGGCAAGCACCCGTGGATGCTGCCCCTGCCCCAAATAATCATTGGAGCACCAGATCACAATATCCTGTTCACCAGTCTCGGTCCGACGGCGCGCACGCGGAAATTGACCTTGGACGCGCTTGACATCGGCAAATACCCGATAACGCCCTTCATTTCTTACTTCTGTGACGGCCTTTTTGAAGGCGCTTTCATAATCCATCGTAAGTTGGGCCTGTTGAGCCCCCTCATGGTGAGCGTTTCTTTGATCGGTCGTTGAGGGATAAGTAGACGAAATCGGCCACAAAGCCATAGGCAATATGTCGCATCTGGCAGAAGCAGCGCCCGATTCAGCACAAAAAAGCCGCTATCGAAGCCTCGATAGCGGCAATTTGATTACGACTAGATTGACCGAGCTAGAGGCGGAACCGAATTTGGTCTGCCCAAAACCGCTCTAAACGAGTCAAAGTCTTGTTGGACGAAACCAGATCTGGGCTCTCAACGCCACCGACCGGGCTCAAGGTTGCAGCATGACGTTGGAACATGGTGTCCAGCTGCTTACGAAGATCGCTGCCAGCCTGCGTCAAGCGCAAACGGATCTGCCGTTTGTCGTGCATTGACTTGCCACTCTCGACATAGCCGAGTTCGTGTAGCTTCTTTAGATTATAAGAAACGTTTGAACCGAGATAGAAGCCGCGCGACTTCAATTCGCCCGCAGACCATTCCGCATCACCGATGTTGAAAATCAGGAGCGCTTGAACCGGGGTCAAATCATCATGACCCGCGCGGTCCAAATCATCCTTCACCACATCGAGCAATTGCCGATGGAGACGCTCCACCAAAGAGAGCGCACGACGATATTCGCTTAAGCTCGATTCTTCGACCAGTTCGCCGACAGAATTCTGTTGTGTTTGACCCGCCATAATTTTATCTCCCGCCGTATTCTTCGACGTTTCGAGCTAACTTAAGGCAAAGTCTCTAATATCTTGTTAAAATGAACTTTACTGGTTCCTAAGCATATCAATGACACCTGAAAAGTCACGGCTTGGAAGATACTTAACCAGATATTCACTATAAATTTCTTCTGATTTTAGGGCCAAGGCTGCCGTCATCCCAACATTGTGCGTTGCTTCTAAAGCCAGCCTTAAATCTTTCAACATCAGTGCGCTTGCAAATCCGTTGGTAAAATCTCGGTTGGAAGGTGCTTGGGGCACCAATCCTGGCACCGGCGCATAGCTCGTCATGGACCAGCTTTGACCTGAAGATTGAGAGGCAATGTCATAGAAGGCTTTGGCATCTAGCCCGAGCCGCTCGGCTAAGACAAACGCCTCACACGTACCAATCATGGTGATGGCTAATAGCATATTGTTGCAGATTTTGGCCGCCTGTCCTGCTCCGGATCGGCCAGCATGAATAACAGCCTTGCCCATCGCTTGCAGGATGGGTTGCACCCTCTCAAACTCAGCATCAGAGCCGCCCACCATAAAGGTCAAAGTGCCAGCGGCGGCAGCGGCAACGCCACCAGAGACAGGCGCATCACACATCAGGAAGCCGCGGGCGCGGGCAACATCACCTACCGAACGCGCATCTTCTACCGAAATGGTCGAGCAGTCCATGAAGACTGCATCTGGGCGCGCATGGGCAAGAACACCATCGCCATTTTGGTAGACGTCGAGGACATGAGTCCCGGTGGGCAGCATGGTGACGACAAAATCTGCCTCACGCACAGCTTGGGCAACAGAGGTGGCAGCCTCACAACCAGCGGCCACAGCCGCTTGAACCGCAGCAGGCATGAGATCATAGGCGCGTACGTGATGGCCGGCCTTGGCTAAATTGGCTGCCATACCAGAGCCCATGGCCCCGAGGCCGATAAAGGCGATGTCTACCATGTGATAGGCTCCCATTCCGTACCTTCCCCGTCTTTTAGGGGCGCGAAGATTGTTTCCAGCAGCGCGTCATCAACCTCTGCTAATGTTGCCGGCTGCCATTTCGGCGCTTGGTCCTTATCAATAATAACCGCCCGAACGCCCTCTAAAAAGTCATGTCGGCGCACAACGCGCGCGCCAATGCGATATTCCATCGCCATGTGCGCGGCGAAATCCTTAGCTGCGCGCCCGTGTCGGAGCTGACGGAAGGCAACTTTCAAAGTCTGAGGAGATTTTCCTCGAAGCAGGTTGAGCTGCTCCTGCGCCCACGCGCTCCCTTCAGCAGACAATGCGTCGAAAATCGCCTCCACACTGTCGCGGTTAAAGCACCGGTTGATGATGGCGATTGTTTCGGGCGTTAGATGTTGCGGCCTGCCAGCCTCTTCCTCCAAAGCCGCAAGCCCTGATTTAAGCGCTGACAAAGGTGTGTGGGTCGACATAGCCCCGGCTATTTGCGCTTTGGCGGCGTTGAGCAACTCACTGGGGACATAATGGGTCAAAATGCCCGCAGCCACACAATCTGCGGCTTTCAAACGTGTACCGGTAAGCGCCAGCCACATCCCAATTTCACCGGCCAGACGCGGCAAGAACCAGCCACCGCCAACGTCTGGAAATAGGCCGATGCCTGTTTCCGGCATGGCGAACAAGGTGCGCTCTGTCCCGATCCGAAAAGGTCCGTGCACCGAGATGCCAACCCCGCCGCCCATGGTCACTCCATCGAGGATCGCGACATAAGGCTTCGGATAGTTTGCGATCAGATGGTTCAAGCGATACTCGTGAAAGAAGAAAGCCCGCGCTTCCTGCCCATCCTTGGCTCCGCTCTCCGCCAACATGCGAATGTCGCCACCTGCACAAAAGCCACGCGCGCCCGTATGATCCACCATAACGCCTGCAAGATTTGAGTCAGTCCGCCATGCTAAAAGCGCATCGGTCATGATCTGGACCATCTGCCTGTCTAGCGCGTGCAGCGCGTCGGGACGGTTCAAGGTCAAAACACCCAAATGGCCTTGGGTCGAAACCAAAACGGGCGCAGCGGCAGAATCGCTCATCGAGCGGCTCGTGCGTCAAAGGCAATACCCGGAAAATCAGAAAATACGCCGTCGACGCCTGCGGCCATAAATGCCTGAACTTCGGCAAACAGATCACCGTGATGGGCCAGATAAGTTGGGTCAGAGCTTTGACCTTTGCGGTAATCCTCTGGCAAAAAGTAATTCTCGGCCCGGAAAGTCCAAGGGTGAACCACCAAACCCGCACGATGCGCATCGCCAACAAAGCTTGTTGGGGCGAGGTTCCTATTAGAGGTGTCGCGCGGCAAGATCAGAACTTTCTCTGGGCCGACCCCATTGGCATAGGCAGCAATCTCTTTCAAACCAGCGGCCGTCGCCATGCTCGCATAGGTGATCCCTGATTTATGGAGGTCAAAGGGCCCCCCATCCTTGGCCATCAATTGCACTAAGGGTGCCTTGGTCTGGGTCCGCAAGCGCTTGAGATTTGTAACCTCAAAGCTTTGGATGAAGATTGGTGCGTCAGCCGCATCCAAACCATAGCGGCGCACGAGGGAAAGGAGAGGCGCGTCGAACGATAAGTTCAAGCCCTCAAACCAAGTGGGGTGCTTGGTCTCGGGATAGACGCCAATTGTGCGCCCTAACTGTGCACTTTGCTGTTGGGCGAGGTCTAGAACTTCTTCAAAGGTTGGCACGTCAAACTGACCGTCATACGCCATATTGCCGGGGCGCAATTGCGGTAGCCTTTCCTTGCAGCGCAGGCTCTTGATCTCGGCTAAGGTGAAATCCTCGGTGAACCAACCCTCATAACGTTCACCATCAATGACAAGCGTCTTCTTCCGGTCCGCAAATTCTGCGCGTGAACTAACATCGGTGGTACCGCCGATTTCATTCTCGTGGCGACAGATCAAATGCCCGTCCTTGGTCAAAACCAAGTCTGGCTCGATAAAGTCGGCACCTTGGTCTATGGCGAGTTGGTAGGCGGCCAAGGTATGTTCAGGCCGCAAGCCTGAGGCCCCCCGATGGGCGATGATGATCGGCTTGGTCATATTGCGACCTCCTTTTGCTTCCCTGAAGGTGGATGCTTGCCCGGAGGCACACGCAGAAACCAAACCCGTACCTAAGGCAGAGCCCATGCCGATAAGCACAGCACGACGACCAAAATGAGCGTTAAAAACCACGACCTAATTCCCTTGCGATGATCACGCGCATGACCTCATTGGTGCCTTCAAGGATTTGATGCACCCGCAAATCCCGAACAATACGCTCCACCTCATAATCTTTGAGATAACCGTATCCGCCATGGATCTGCAGCGCCTGATTGGCGACATGAAAGCCTACATCTGTGACAAATCGTTTCGCCATCGCGCATAATTTTGTGGCTTCCGGGCTCTTGGCATCCAGAGCTGCAGCGGCATGGCGTAAAAAGACACGTGCGGCTTCAAGCTCCGTCGCCATATCCGCCAGTTTGAACTGCGTGGTTTGGAAATTCCACAAAGCTTGACCAAATTGTTTGCGATCATGGGCATAGGTAAAGGCCCGATCCAGTGCATCACCGGCACCACCTAAGGAACAGGCTGCGATATTGAGCCGCCCGCCATCCAGACCCTTCATGGCAAAGGTAAAGCCTTGACCTTCCTCGCCCAAAAGATTGGCAACAGGAACACGACAATCTTCAAAAATGACTTGTGCAGTCGGCTGGGCCTGCCAGCCCATTTTCTTTTCATTCTTGCCAAAGGACAAACCCGGCGCATCCTTTGGAACCAAGAGGGTGGAGATACCGCGTGGCCCCGCCTCACCAGTCCGCACCATCACAACATAAAGATCGGAAAAGCCTGCCCCAGAGATAAAGGCCTTGGTGCCATTAACAACATAGTCACCGCTGTCACGACGGGCCGTGGTGGATAGGGAGGCCGCATCCGAACCTGCGCCGGGCTCAGTCAAACAATAACTGGCAATCATCTCCATACTGGTCAAAGCGGGCAGAAAATGTCGGCGCTGCGCCTCTGACCCAAACGTATCAATCATCCAGCTCGCCATATTATGGATGGACAGGAAGGCAGCGTGGGACACGTCCCCGCGGGACAATTCCTCAAAAATTATGGCCGCATCCAGCCGCGTCAGGCCCGACCCACCTATATCATCGCGAACATAAATGCCCGCGAAACCGAGTTCAGCTAATGCCCTAAGGGTGCCGCGGTCAAGAGTCCCCGCCTCTTCCCAGGCCATCGCATGGGGAGCGAGTGAGTCCTTTGCAAAGCGACGGGCGGTAGAGATGATGAGGTTTTGGTCTTCGGTGGTGTCGTAGGCCATGGCGCGTAAATCCTGTGATGCGGGGCAGCGTAGCCGTTTCGCAATTATGGCGCTACACATACTTCCATGACGACACATCTGCCTCAAGCCGCCTTCCCTGCCACCCGTATGCGCCGCAATCGTTTGACCGATTGGCGTCGCAGACTGACCCGTGAAACCCAGTTAAGCGTCAATGACTTAATCTTGGCGATGGTGGTCCATGATGGCACCGAAAGCCGCATTCCAGTGGCTTCTATGCCCGGCACCTTCCGCTATAGTCGCAGCGAAGCAGTAGCAGTGGCGCAAGAGGCCGAAAGCCTTGGTATTCCGATGATCGCCGTCTTTCCTTTTATCGATCCGGCCCTGAAAAATGGGGAAGGAACCGAAGCCTTCAATCCCAAGGGCTTGGTTCCTGACGTGATCGCTATGATGAAAAAGGCCGCGCCCAATGTTGGCTTGATGACCGATGTCGCTCTCGACCCGTTTACCGATCATGGCCATGATGGCTTGATCGATGAGGCCGGTACCATGCTGAACGATCCAACGATTGAAGCTCTGGTACGCCAAGCTGTTTTGGAAGCCCAATCAGGGGCGGACGTGGTTGCCCCTTCGGACATGACCGATGGCCGCATTGGTGCCATCCGGGCAGGATTGGATGCTTCTGGTTTCCAGGATGTGGCCATCATGTCTTATGCCGCAAAATATGCATCCGCCTTCTATGGTCCCTACCGGGATGCGATTGGCTCTAAAGGGGCGTTGAAAGGCGACAAAAAGACCTATCAAATGGACCCCGGCAATAGCGACGAGGCCATGCGCGAAGTCGCTCTCGATATTGCTGAGGGTGCCGACATGGTTATGGTCAAACCCGGCATGCCTTATTTGGACATTGTTCGCCGAGTCAAAGAAAGCTTTGGCGTGCCGACCTATGCGTTCCAAGTTTCTGGTGAATATGCCATGATGGAAGCCGCCATCGCCAATGGCTGGCTGGATGGCGAACGCGTCCGCCTCGAGGCCCTGTCCTGCTTCAAGCGTGCTGGAGCCGATGGCATCATCACCTATTGGGCTTTGGAAGCTGCAAAACGACTACGCTAAGACCTAACGCCGATTGGCCTTCGGGGCAGCTTTTTTCGGTACCACGGGTGTCGCCTTAGGGGCGGGAGCTGGGGCGACCTCGTCAGGACCTAGAACCAACAGCTCCGGGCGTCGTTTACCGGAAAGGTCTGGCAAGGGCACCATAGAAATCTGGTAAAATGGCTCCTTTGCGCCGCCCGAAAACGCGACAAAGGCTGTTGAGTGAACATCCTCGCTGCGCCGCGTTAGATTCTCATTTTTCAAGCATTTTGCGACTTCATCAGAGAAAGTAGTTAAGGCCTGAGAGAGCGCTGTCTCATCGGTTTCATTAACGATTAAAGCACCATAGCACGCGAGTGAGATCGACGCATTATAGACGAAGCGACAATCTTGCAGACCTTCTAACGGCTTTACAACCGTCACCCGGCGGTCCTGTATCGCCGCTCCCCCTTCGCCAGTGCGCACGCGGGTTGGGCGCGTTTCGGTTGTGACCAATGACCTAAAAGCCCTCGGACGATCCAAGGTAGCCGCTTCAATCTTGGCAATGCCAGTACACAAGGGCGTTGGCTTGACGGGGGTTGGGGCTTCAGCGACCGCTGCCATCAAGAGAAGGGAAAACATCATGCAGGCTTTCTCCGAGAAGTGAAACGCTTGGCAAGGCTCGAGGTATCGAGGCGACCGCCGCCTGCCGCTTGGATTTCAGCATAATAGCCATCAACCATTTGCGTCATAGCAAGCTCGAGCCCCCTTTGGTGCGCTGCTTCCAGAACGATCCGCAAATCCTTGCGCATCCAGTCGACCGCAAAGCCAAAGTCATAGCGATCTTCCACCATTGTGGCCCAGCGGTTTTCCATCTGCCAGGAGCCCGCGGCCCCTTTAGATATCGCGGCGAGCACCGCGTCGGTGTCGAGGTCTTGTGCTTTGGCAAAGGCAACAGCTTCAGCCAAGCCTTGAACGACCCCGGCAATGGCAATCTGATTGACCATTTTTGCCAATTGCCCCGCCCCGGCCTCGCCGATCCGGACAATGTTTCCACAATAAGCAGCCAAAACCGGCTTGGCCCGTTCAAATACGGCATCACTCGCGCCACACATGGCCGTTAGGCGACCGTTGATCGCCCCCGCCTGCCCGCCGGAAACGGGCGCATCCAGCCAGTCTAACCCCGCTTCGGCTGCCGCTGCGGCTAATTCCTTCGACAAGGCCGCCGATGTTGTGGTGTGGTCGACATAGATGGCACCTGGCTTCATAGCTGCGAAGGCATTCAAGGCGACATCGCGCGCATCTGGATCATCACCAACGCAGGCCATCACAAAATCGGCGCCAGCCACAGCCTGTGCGATGGTCGAGGCGACTTCACCGGGATTCGTTTGCGCCCAAGCTTCGGCCTTAGCTGGGGTACGATTCCATACCTTTATCGGGTGGCCATTTTTAACAAGCCAGCCAGCCATAGGCCCGCCCATCACCCCAAGTCCAAGGAAGGCCAGTATTGGCTGCGTCATGACTTAGCTAAAGCCGCGGTGGAGCCGAATTGGCCGCGGAAATAAGCCAAGCCTTGGCCATCAT
Source organism: Alphaproteobacteria bacterium (assembly GCA_027485915.1). Lineage (GTDB taxonomy): Bacteria > Pseudomonadota > Alphaproteobacteria > Caulobacterales > Aquidulcibacteraceae > Aquidulcibacter. The sequence continues at coordinate 83,269 of JAIXQA010000063.1, forward strand.
GGCGCTGATAGGCCATGGTTTGACCGACTAGGATGAGATGGTCGCCAGCCTCGATGCGTTGAACGACTTGGGTGTCAAAGGCTGCGATGGTGCCAGCCAAAACGGGGCTACCGGTTTCTAAACCCGTATATTCGCCTGAAGCCAGCCTCTGATCCCCCTTTCCGGCAAAGCGCATGGCCATATCGCCTTGGCTATCGGCCAGAATATTGATGGCATAAGCGTCACATTTCGAAAACAAGTCGAAGGAATCAGACTTATTACCCAAACACCATAGCACCAAGGGCGGATCTAAAGACACAGACGCAAAGCTATTGACCGTCAAGCCATGGCCATTTCCGTTTGAATCCAACGTGGTCACGATCGTAACGCCCGTCGCAAAACTGCCCAAGGCAGATCGATAGTCTTTTAAGTCAAATGTCATTTGTTCATTCCTGCAAACCTGCTCTTAACCGACATCGTGCATACTTCTCAACACTATCACTGAGAGAAGCACAACATGTCGTCCAATCGGCCCATAATCATTAAAAAAGTCAAAAAGGTAGCCGGTGGACACCATGGTGGAGCCTGGAAGGTTGCCTATGCTGACTTTGTGACGGCGATGATGGCCTTCTTCCTCTTGATGTGGCTGATCAACACCTCCTCCCCCGAGCAAAAGCGCGGGATTGCTGACTATTTTGCGCCAGCCAGCGTGTCCGCATCGACTTCAGGGTCTGGCGGCATCTTGGGCGGGACGGCACTTGGGGAAGTAGGTGCCATGCAGAAAGGGGCAACGCCGATTTTTGAATCTGCTGCACCTGCAACGCAACCTTCTAGCCAAACCGGTGAAAGCAGTGGTCAAGGCGCGGCGGATGCTGCGGATAAGGCCGCTGAGGACGCGATAGCCAAGCGCGAAGCTGCCGAATTCCAACAAGCGGAGATGAGCTTGCGGCAAGCCCTACAAGATATGCCAGAGCTGGCTGAAATGTCGCGCAATATCATTGTCGATCAAACGCCAGAAGGATTGCGCATCCAATTGGTCGACCAAGAGGGCCGTCCGATGTTTGAGCCAGGCTCGACCGTGCCAAACGACCGCGCCCGCCTGATCTTGCAAGCCGCCGCCCGCATTATCGAAACTTTGCCAAACCGTGTGAGCATTTCTGGCCACACCGATGCAGCTCCAAACCCTGATCCGCGCAATTCGAACTGGGACCTTTCCTCTGCACGCGCAAATTCAGCCCGACGCGTATTGACGGCAGCGGGTTTGAGCGAGGATCGGATTGCACAAGTGTCTGGAAAGGCAGGCTCTGACCCCCTCTTCCCAGACGATCCATATCAGGCTGCGAACCGCCGGATTGCGATCGTGTTGCAGCGTGCTTCTTCACCACTACCAGCGGACGGTGGTTTGTAGATTTTTCCACAGACTTTCGGTATTTTTGCCCTTTCGGGTGTTGGCCAAAGACTGGGAAGGTTGTTACACTCACACAACATGAGTACGGACCCGACTTCACCTGCTGGGCGGATTTCCGCTTCGAAGAATATCAGGTTTTACCTGACAGCAGCCCAGCCTTGCCCTTACCTAGAGGGGCGCCGAGAGCGCAAAGTCTTTGCCGCACTCGATGGGCATGATGCGATTGAGCTGAATGACAGCCTGACACATGCCGGATTTCGTCGCTCGCAAAACATTGCCTACAGGCCGGCTTGCGATATGTGTGCGGCGTGCGTTTCTGTTCGGGTTCCTGCAGCGCAATTTGTCTTCACCAAACGGTGGCGGCGGGTCTTGGCGCGCAATCAAGATGTTGTCTCAAAACTTGTACCGGCGCATGCGACTTATGAACAATATGCTCTGTTGCAATCTTATTTGAAAGATCGCCACTTTGGGGCTGGTATGTCGGATATGTCCGTTTTTGACTATTCGGCGATGGTGGAAGAGACGTCGGTGCGCACCCACATTATTGAGTATCGACTCAATAATGAGGAAGGCCGTCTGATTGGCTGTGCCTTGATCGATGCGTTGGCGGATGGCCTGTCGATGGTTTACGCCTTTTTTGATCCAAGTGAGTCGGGCCGCAGCATGGGGAGCTTCATGATCTTGGACCATTTGCGTCAGGCTCAAGCGATCAGTTACCCCTATGTTTATTTAGGTTATTGGGTCCGTGGATCCCGAAAAATGGCCTATAAAACAAATTTCAGACCGATTGAGGCCCTTAGTTCATCAGGCTGGACAGATTTGAGCCCATTACTCAACAAATACTGAGCATTAGCTCGCGTACAACGGGTGATTGAGGCAAATTGCGCTTTCGAGTTAGGAAACGTTAAGCATTACACGCCACAAGCAAAAGAACGATATTTTGCGAGTGGAGTAATCTGTTATGCGTCTGTCTTATCTCATTCCCGCGGTGGCACTGATCAGTAGCCCAGCATTGGCAGATTCTCCGTTCTCGTTTGGCGGCTCGATTGGCTATGAGTTTCCGGTCAGCGGCAAAGTCATCGACGAAACTTCCAGCGCCAGTGTCAATCTGGCCACGCTCAATACCAGTCTCGCTGGCACAGGTATCTTGCGGCTACGTGGCACCGACTTCGCCGACAGTTCTGATGCCCCCATCAAAGCGACCATCGAAGTGCGCTATGCTTTGACACAGACTTCGGAAATGTTTGGGGCCCTCACTTATAGCCAAGCGAATGGCAAAAGCACCAATATCGGCTGTATCGAAATTGTGGTCGCAGGCGCGCCCTCTTGCACAACGCCATTGACCGCCAACTTCAGTGATTTCAAGCAAATGGGTGTTGAATTGGGCTATCGCCAATGGCTCGAAAGTCCGTTCATGCCCGACCGCATATTCCCCTATTTCACTTTGCGCGCCGGTGTCACCCAAACTGATGCCTTGTCGGCGACGGTTGCAGCCTCGACCTCTCTGGTTCCCAATGCGCCGATTGGCACCTGGAACCTGTATGACGACAAGGTGAATTATGTGATCGGCGGCGATATTGGCGCAACCTATCTGATCGCACCGTTCGCAGAAATCGGCGCAGAAGTCGGCGTTCGGTACAATTCGAAACTGTCGGAAGTGGATACAAACCTAACGCCACTGGGCCTGGGGGCCGCCAATGATAAGTCAGATCGCATCTCAATCCCCGTTTCGGTTCGCCTGAACGCGGCCTTCTAGGCGTCTCTAGAACACAAGCTTTGATGAGGGCGTTTGGGCAACCAAGCGCCCTTTTTGCTGGATGGGCTATTCACCCCAACCTTGGCATCCCCGCCGAAACGAAGCGAAAGGCTGGGACCTCAGTGGAGTTTGCGGATCAAGGTCCCCAATTGGCTGCGCCGTCCGGGCTGACATCGTTCATTGCGGAATCACTTTTAGCCCCGCGTGGAAAACCACCGGGGGTGTGCCTTGTGCTTGGCTAGAGCAAGCAGAGGGGCCGGGGCGCGTGGTACACGCCAGAAGAGGTGGGCCAGATTAACGGACTGGCCCGGAATACGGAGCAAACCGTGCGCCCCGGCTTGATAAGTCTGTGTGCTTGAGGGAGGATCATGAGGCCTCCTCGGTGGTGTCATTGCCCCCGCCTAGTTCGCAAAGGCCTCATTTTAGAAGGTTCGTGCAATCCTGCTTCTACGGAACAGAAATGCCCTTCTAAAA
>JAIXQA010000056.1 GCA_027485915.1 Alphaproteobacteria bacterium
CGGACAATGCGCTGGTAGTCGGCAAACTCAACCCGCTGCCAATCTTCAAACATGTCCACCAAGGCCCGTTCGTCATAGCGTGTGAAGATCATGCCAGCACGCTCCGCCGCAAAGGCGGGCTTTCCCATCACCTGCAGCGACTTCACCCCCAGACGCACAGCAGAGGCAAAGGTCTCGCGCTCTAACCCATCCACTTTTGCCGCCATCAATTGATAGGCGTGACGGCGATCAATTGCGCGGGCCAAGATTTTCAGATTGGGGAAGGCTTCACGCGCCGTCTCGACAAGTTCGAGCGCCTTCTCGTCATTATCAATGGCGACGATCAAGAGTTTGGCTTCAGCCGCACCTGCTAGACGCAACAGATCGACCCGTGTTGCATCGCCATAATTCACTTTGCGACCAAATCCACGCAAAACGTCCACTTGGTCCGCATCATGATCAAGAACACTGATCCTATAGCCATAGGTCGAGAGCATCCGGCCGACGATCTGTCCAAACCGGCCATAGCCTGCAACGATCACATCATGGTGGCCTTCTTCCACCTCCGGTGCGCGATCTTCCCCCGAAACCGATTCCAAGCGCCGCATCGCCCAATCGCCGGCCATCAGAAGCAAGGGCGTGATTGCCATGGAAAGCGCAACGGCCACGATTAACGGGGCAGTCACGTCGGAGGGAATAACGCCCGCGCCTTCGGCAAAGGCGAAAAGGACAAACGCAAATTCACCCCCTTGCGCAAGGCCGAGGCCAATCAATGCCGCCTCGCCTGTCTTGCGGCCAAAGGCACGCGCGATAGCAAACATCACCATTGCCTTTATCAGCACCAAGGCGACTACCAGCCCAAGGATCAGCCAAGGCTGGGCGATCAAAAGCGCAAAATTGATCCCTGCCCCGACTGAGATGAAGAAGAGACCGAGGAGCAGGCCTCTGAACGGATCAATGTCGCTTTCAATCTGATGGCGGAACTCGCTGTCGGCCAGAACCACGCCAGCGACGAAAGCCCCTAACGCAGGTGAAATACCGACAAATTGCATCAGAAGGGCAACGCCTACCACCAAGAGCAGCGCAAAGGCGGTCAAAATCTCATGTAGGCCAGAGGCCGCCACCCAACGGAACATCGGGCGCAATAACACCCGCCCTGCCAAGACAATCGCGCCGACAGCGACAACCACCGCAAGGCCCTGCGCCCAACCAGGATAGGCCGCCAAGGCACCCTTCGCCGCCTCGCCACCCCCTGCGATACTGATGGTTGCAAGGAAAGGAAATAGCGCCAGCATCGGGATAATCGCGATGTCTTGGAACAAGAGGACTGAGAAGGTAGCGCGCCCAGCTTCGGTTCCAGCTATCCCTTTTTCACGCAAGGATTGAAGAACAATCGCCGTGGAAGACAAAGACAAGGTCAAGCCCACTGCGAGCGCTACCTGCCAAGAAAGGCCCAGCGCCATGCCTAAACCCGTGGCGACGGCTCCCGTGCCAATGACCTGCAACCCGCCCATGCCGAGAATTGCTGTCCGCAGCCGCCATAGGAGGCTGGGCTGAAGTTCAAGTCCGATCAGAAACAGCATGATGACCACGCCAAACTCCGCCGTGTGCATCACATTTTCCGGGTCGCCGACGAGATTAAGGACATAAGGTCCGATAACGGCACCCGCGATCAAATAGCCCAAGACCGATCCCAAGCCGATGCGTTTCGCAATGGGTACGGAAACCACCGTCGCCGTCAAATACACAAAGGCCGATTCAAGAAGATTTGCTTCAGCCATGGATTAGACCCTTCAGCCTCGCGCTAAACTTGGTCGCGGCTTCCGCAAGAATCTCCGGCGTCGCTTGGCGGCTCGCATGCAAGATAAATGGATCCTGCCAGACGCATTGGCATAGATTGGCCGTTGCCTGGAAGGGACGCAGGAGCTCTTCAATCGAAAAGCGGTTTAGACCATCAGAGCAATAGGATTTTTCCGGACCGCCGGTTGTAATCGCTTGTGTCCAAGTCTTACCCGCCAGCGCCGTCCCTCCTTCACCATACGCCCACCCATAATCCAAGACGACATCGAGCCACTCCTTGACCAGAGATGGTGCCGAGTACCAGAAAAAGGGATGCATCAATACGATATGGTCATGGTCCAGCAGCAAACGCTGTTCGGCCTCCACATCGATCAAAAAGTTCGGATAGGTCTCATAGAGGTCGTGGACCGTTACATGCTCAAGACCTTGGGCGCGGGTGCGTAACGCGCGGTTAGCCCGTGAACGCGCATAAGATGGATGCGCAAAAAGGATCAAAACAGATTTTGGCACATTTTCCCCAATGTCTCAGGTCTAGGTGTCCCAAGCCAAAAGGTCTAGTATGTTCAGGCGAAGTTCAGAGGTTTTTTTGATAGTGGCTTTGACAACTCAAGGAGTGGCAAATATGCGCAAGATTGTCTGGCTCGGCTTATTGTTAACACTAAGTGGTTGCGCAACCGCACCGGGGCCACTCGACGCCTCCGCTGATGTGCGGGCGCTTGTGATGGCCCTTCGCGATCGCGACTTAGCGGGCATTGAAGCGCGAATTGATCGGCAGGCCCTGCAAGCGCAAGTGACAGGCATTGCGCGCGCGATTGCCGCCAATGAAATCGCCAAGCGCACAGGCGGCGGCGAGGGTGGACAGATTTTAGGTGTCTTAGGCGCTGACCTTGCCAACCCCCTTCTGGAGCGGTTGTCTAAACAAGCTCTTGAACCAGCAATCCTCGCCGACCTTGCCCGACGCGCGGGACTGACACCTCAAACCGTGCTACCAAGTCGAGCGGCAACAGGCATGGGACTAAAGCGGCTTGCTGATGGCAGGGTTTGCGCACCAGACCCGCAGACCAAAGCCTGCATCTTGTATTTTGGACGCTATCCATCCGGTTGGAAGCTAAATGCGCTCGATGAAGCAGCCCTCCGGGGGCGACTGGCTGTGCCGGCCACCCCTAGAGCACGACGCTAAAACGCCTATTTTACGATTCAGACGGGTCGCTAGGTGCTGGTTCTGCGGCAGGTTGGCCGGCTGAAACGGCCACCATCGCCGCACGCAGGGTGCGACCAGCCAGCACATAGCCCGGCTGAAAAACTTCTGCGACATCGCCGGCGGCCATGTCTGACGGAATTTGCGCGACCGCTTGATGGATTGAGGGATCGAACTTGTCGCCCTTTGCACCAACCCGCGTGAGGCCATGACGTTCAAAGGCATTCAAGAGCTCGCGCTGGGTCATGTCGACCCCGGTTACGAAGCCATCAAAAGCTGGATCGCCTTTCAAGGCTTCAGGTGCTGTGCTGATCGCGCGCCCCAAATTATCAGCCACAGGCAAGAGGTCGCGCGCGAACTTATCGATCGCATAGATGCGGGCCTCTGTTTTCTCCCGTTCAGCCCGGCGACGAATATTTTCAGACTCGGCTAAAGCCCGCAAACTTGCGTCTTTCAGGGTCTCAATCTCTGCCAAGGCAGCTTGAAGCTTGGCCACCAAGAGCGCGCCCATGTCTTCTGGGGCTGCATCTTCGCCTAAAAGCGAACGAGCCAAGTCTAAAGGGTCCGGTCCAGAAGCTTGCGTGTCCGCACCGTCAGCAGGTGCGTCAGTGGCATTGGCAGCGTTTGTCTCCAACTCGTCGCTATTCTGTGTAGTACCCGTTTCTGTGGTCATTTCGTCTGTCTCATTCCGTTAAATTTAAACCGCGGCGCTCGATCAGGCGGCCGACGACTTTCGCTGTGTAGTCTACCATTGGGATGACACGGGCATAATTCAAGCGTGTTGGCCCAATCACACCCAGTGCGCCAAGAACCCGTCGTTGGCTGTCCATATAAGGGGCCGCGACAAGAGCCGAACCAGACATAGAGAACAAGGGGTTTTCTGCACCAATGAACAATTTTACCGCAGATGCCTCTCGCGCCGCATCCAAAACATGGATCAGGTCGCGTTTGCGTTCTAGGTCGTCAAACAAGATGCGAACCCGCTCTAGGTCGCCTGCCGCCTGACTGTTCGCCAATAAATTGGCGCGACCGCGCACAATGAGTTTCCGCCCCGCCATCGGATCATCCCCCGACCATTCGGCAAATCCCGCTTCGATCAGGCTCGCAGCCACTTTATCCAATGTGGCCTCTGCATGACGGGCATCTTCCACCGCTTGCGCTGCAGCTTCCGAAAGGGTTCTACCCTTCAAGCGGAAGTTCAAAAAATTGGTACTTTCTTGAAGTTGGGATTGGGTGAGGCCAACCGGCATTTGAACCAGCCGATTCTCAACCTGGCCGTCGTCAAACACAAGGACGACAAGGATTTGTCCGGGCCCGATAAGCACAAATTCCACATGTTTCACGGGGCTTTCTCGCGTTGGCGTGGTCACGAGACCAGCGCCCCCAGCAAGGCCCGACAAAAGAAGCGAGGCTTCCGACAACGCACTTGAGAGATCAGAGCCAGCCGCGGCCAAACGCGAGTCGATCTCCGCCTTCTCCTCCCGGCCTAGATCACCAATTTCTAACAGGCCGTCGACAAACAGGCGCAGACCCATGTGGGTGGGCGTACGCCCAGCACTCAAATGCGGGGCATCCAACAAACCAAGACTTGCCAAATCAGCCATGGTATTGCGGATGGAAGCCGGGGACAGGCCAATTCCGCGCTTCGATAAGGTACGCGAACCTACAGGTTCACCCGTCTCGAGATAACTCTCGACAATGTCCCGAAAAATATCACGGGCGCGGGCATCAAGGTCAGCAAGCGTCGTTGGGCGGGGCGGACTTGAATTCATGGGTCGTGTTTAGCGTGCTACGTGATAGGACGCAAAGGTTGACGAGAAATGCGCCGGTCAAACCTGTGTCAGGCTCAATAAATTGCCATCAGGGTCTTCAAACCAAGCGATCTGGGCTGTGCCTCCCGGCGCGCGCCAAATCCCCAACTCATCTTGACCAAAGCCTTCATAGAATTTCATGCTGACCCCGCGCGCAGTCAGGGAGCGGATGCTGGCTTGTATATCGCTTACCATCCAGCCAAGCGCTGGATGGGGGCTTGGCGTAAAGCCATCAATTTGGGTAATGCGTAGACCTGTTCCACCCTGATCAAAGACACTCGCAAAGGGGTCATCCATCACAAAGGATAGGCCCAGCACGTCTCGATAAAATGCTACTGCGGTCGGTCGGTCCCGGGTTTGGATAAAGGTGATTACTCTATAGTCTGCACCCAATGTCATCGCCATTCCCCCTTCTGCTTGGGGCACACTAGCTCAGAATCAAAGATCAACAAGCCCCAAATCTTCCGATGCCGCCTGCATCATCTCCTCCTCCACGCGATAGACACCCGACCTAAAACCAGCAGCAGGGTCATAGAGGCTGCCGGTGATGAGCCAAGCAAAACCGCATGTAGAGACAGGGTCGACCCACAAGCCAGCGAGAAGACCATAGGCTTCGCCATAATGGCCAAGCATTTCAGTTTTGAGACCGGCGACCGGGCAATGATCCCCTGGGATTAAGCGGTGCACGCCCAGCCCGAAGCCTTGAAACGCCCCCCCAGAAGTGTCGCCATTTTTGGGGTCTGCGCGATAGGTCCATTGCGGGGCCAAAACCAAGGCCCGAGTTACCGGATCAAGCAATCGTACAGCCCCACTCAACGCCATCCCGATACGGGCAAGGTCTGTCACATTGGCGCGCAACCCACCTTGTGGCGAGAATAACAGGCCGTTACGACCCAAAAGATAGTCAGACAGGCTAAGACCCGGGTCCGTCGCGATAGTGGGTCTGGGCAAGGTGGCAGGGCTGCCATCAACTTGAACTTCCCAATCGCCATCGGCTTTTCGGCGATACAAGGTCGCAGCTTCGGCCGCAGCTTGGTCGGAAATGCCAGACCAATTGAACCCACAATCGATCCCAAGCGGCGCAAAGACCGTCCTTTGCGCGAGGCGGTCAAAACGGTCGTCGCCAACATTCTCACATGCTTGCGCCAACAATCCCATAGCTAAATTAGAATAGGTAAAATAGCCAAAGGGCTGAGGCAGGTCCGCCCAATGTTTACCGTCGTTCCAATTCTTGCCCGCGGGAACAAAAAAACCCTCAAGCGTTTCCCCGACAACCCCTCGATAATTCTCACCGTCGCGAATTCCCGCCGTATGGCACAAAATCATGCGCGGCGTGATGGGAGACTCGGGAAATTTCGGATGACGAAGCTTAAATCCAAGAGCATCGGAAATATCGCGGTCCAGATCAATCCGGCCCGCTTCAGCGAGTTTGAGGAGGGTGAGCGCCGTGGCGACCTTTGAGATGGAAGCAACACGCGCTTTGCTGCTTAGCAGAAGCGGGCTTGCCGAAGTGACATCGCGGACGCCTTCTACCCCCGACCAGAGAATCTCTTGGCCAGAAAACAAAATGGCCGCACCGCCGGGGGCATCCCGGCGGGCGACCACAGCACCAAGCGTTTCAGCGAGGCGCTTCATATTGGATTATTCAGCTGCAGGCTCTGCAGCGACTTCTTCAGCGGCCACTTCTTCAGCTGGTGCAGCGGCGGCAGCAGCAGCGTCTGCTTTGGCTTGGGCAGCGGCCTCAGCTGCTTCAGCTTTGGCACGCTCGGCGGCTTCTTGCGCGTCGATCAACGCCTGGGCCTTTTCAGCGGCGCGTTCGGTTGCCTTTTGGCCTGGCTTACCTTTGTTTGGGTTGTTACCATTCACATAGGTACCAACGCCTTGAGCGGCCAAGAACCGGGCGACGCGGTCGGTTGGCTGCGCGCCCTTCTTCATCCATTCAGCCGCTTTAGCAGCGTCGATGACCAGACGGCCTGCATTGTCGTCTGGTAGAGTTGGGTTGTAGCTACCGATTTTTTCAAGAAAGCGACCGTCGCGGGGCGAACGGGCTTCGGCCACCACGATGCGGTAAACTGGCTTCTTCTTAGAGCCACCGCGGGCCAAACGAATTTTCAAGGACATGAGACTTACCTTTCAGAGTATATGGGTCGTTTTTGCGTTACTTTTTCCCGAATGGGAGACCTGGTAGGCCCGTAAAGCCTCCGGGATTTTGCGTATTGCCCAGACCGGGCAAACCTTGTGGAGGCGACTGACCAGGCAGACCGGGTAAACCGCTGCCGGATGAAGCCGCCTGTTGGCCGAGACGTTGCAGAGCGGCAGGATCCATTGGCGGCATTTTGCCCCCAAACATACCGCCCATCTTGCCCATCAGGCCCTTCATACCGCCCTTGCCCATGGCCTTGACCATATCTGACATCGAGCGATGCATTTTGATAACTTTGTTGACTTCCGAGACATCGACGCCCGCACCCGCTGCAATGCGTTTGCGGCGACTGGCGTTTAAGAGGTCGGGCTTAGCTCGCTCTTGCTTGGTCATGGATTGAATGACGGCGATCTGACGTTTGACACTTTTGTCAGAGACCGCACCGGATTCCATCGCTTTTTTGGCTGCTTGCGCGCCGGGCAGCATGCCCATCACACCGCCAAGGCCGCCCATGGCTTGGATTTGGCGCAATTGCATGGCCAGATCATCCAAGTCGAACTTGCCCTTGGCCATTTTGGCGGCCAGCTTTTCAGCTTCATCCTGCTTGACGTTCTCTACAGCGCGCTCAACCAAGCTAACAACGTCGCCTTGGCCCAGAATACGGCCGGCAATACGCTGGGCATCGAAGGCATCGAGGCCATCGATCTTTTCGCCAATCCCCAAAAACTTGATCGGCAGACCGGTGACTGCACGCATGGACAGCGCCGCACCCCCGCGACCATCGCCATCGGCGCGGGTCAGAACGATACCCGTCAATGGCAAGCGCTCATGGAAGCGACGGGCCGTTTCAACTGCGTCTTGACCCGTCAAACTGTCGGCAACCAGCAGAGTCTCAATCGGGCTTGCGATGCGCGCGATCTCAGCAGCTTCGCTCATCATGTCTTCGTCGATGGAAGTCCGTCCAGCCGTATCGAGGAAGACAACATCATAGCCGCCGAGGCGACCCGCGGTGATCGCACGCCGGGCGATTTCAGCCGGCAATTGGCCAGCAATAATCGGAAGGCTATCGACTTCAGCCTGCTGGGCCAATACCGCCAATTGCTCCATCGCCGCAGGGCGACGCACGTCGAGCGAGGCGACGAGGACTTTCTTGCGCAGGCGGGTGCGCATGCGCAAAGCGAGCTTTGCCGTCGTGGTGGTTTTGCCTGAACCTTGCAGACCCGCCATCATAATGATGGCAGGCGGGCCTTGGTTCAGCATCAGATCAACCGGGCCGCCTGTGCCGCCCAGCGTTTCGACCAGCGCGTCATAGACAATTTTGACGACTTGCTGGCCAGGCTTCACGGCGCGAATAACGCGCTCACCCACCGCTTCTTCTTTGACTTTGGCGATGAAGGCTTTGACAACCGGCAGAGCGACATCGGCTTCTAGCAGAGCAACGCGCACTTCGCGTAACGCGGAATCTACGTCCTTGTCCGACAGCGCACCCCGTCCGGTGAGCGTATCAAAGACACCCGTCAATCGTTCTGTTAGCGCGTCAAACATGCGTGGTTCCAAAAGCAAACACGCAACGCAAAACGCCCCGCCGGACGATCACGTCGGACGGGGAAACCCTGTCCACCCCATCTGCTTTGCCCCCGATTGCTCAGTTCGTGCAGGACCGTGTGGATCAGAGCGCGCGTTTTGATTGCGCGGAAGAGAGGGGCCTATAGCCGAGACAGGTAAAAAGGGCAAGGGCTAATAGGATGCTCTAGTCCGAAAAACCCTATTCACCCTCGCCAAATCGATTGGCGACCAGCTCACATAGAGCATCTAGAGCCGCGTCGGCGCGGGGGCCTTCGGCAGAGATTGTAATCTCAGACCCGATGCCCGCGGCTAACATCATTAAATCCATGATGCTTTCACCATCAACTTCTTGGTCCTCGCGCCCGACCATCACCCGGCTATCAGCATATTCGCCCGCGAGCAGCGCGAATTTGGAAGAAGCGCGCGCATGTAGCCCACGTTTGTTGACAATTTCGATGGTACGCGACACGCGCTCAGTCATGTTAGCCACTCGCCAGCAAGGATGACGCCACAGCGATATATTTCCGAGCAGCATCTTGTGCAGCAAAAACGGCGCGCGGCAAGCTTTCGCGCCCGCGAACCTCAGCTAATTTAATCAGCATAGGGAGGTTAGCGCCGGCGATCACCTCATACTCGCCGCGATTCATAATCGAAATTGCGAGGTTCGAGGGCGTGCCGCCAAACATGTCAGTGAGAATGATTACGCCTGATCCGTCATCGACTTTACGACAGGCGTCGAGGATGTCGTCGCGTCGCGTCTGCATATCGTCATCAGGACCAATGCAAATAGCCTGCATATTGGTCTGAGGTCCGACCACATGCTCGGCCGCGAGAATGAGCTCTCGCGCCAAAAAGCCGTGACTGACCACAACAACGCCGATCATACAGACCCTATCCTGCTTAACTGGCAAGGAGATGCGGAAGCGCCGCCCTAAACCATGTTCGGAAACTATAGAGGTGCGGTGGGGTTTGGCGAGACCATTCCCCTTCCGGCCAGCATGTGTCTGCGCATATTTGGCATGCGCAATTTCATAGATCGCCGCGCCAAGCGCTGGCGCTCCATTTTAGTGCTGCGCTGCAGGCAACCGAACGACGATGCCATCCAGCTCCGGCGTCATCGAGATTTGGCACGACAATCGCGAAAGCGGTGTCACGCCTTCAGCAAAGTCCAGCATGCTTTCTTCCATGCTGCCGGGTTTGCCCGTCTTCTCGATCCAAGCGGCATCCACGAAAACATGGCAGGTTGCGCAGGCGCACGCGCCGCCGCAATCGGCATCAATCCCAGGAACTCGATTTTTGACAGCACCTTCCATAATGGTGGTGCCGACTGGCACTTCAATAACATGCTCGGTGCCGGAATGTTCGATATATGTGACTTTCGCCATGACGCTTTGTGTTCCCTTTGAGCTTCTGGTCGGAGTTGGCGTTTATGCGCTGGCCCCGATCTCTTTCATCGATACAGACATATCAGCCAAACGCGCCGGTGCAAGCTGTCCATGCCGTGCAATCACCTGCTTACCGACGATAAACTCAGGTGGTGCATTGATCGCATCCACGGCAAGCAAGCGATTATCCGCATCTAAATGAAAAACGGCGAAGCGCTTCTGCGACGGATCGCCGCGCACGACGGATTGGGTCGCACCGGTCGATAGGCCCGCAATCTGCAGTTTGATGTCATATTGGTCTGACCAGAACCAAGGCGCCTCCTCGACCGGGCGCGGAAGCCCCAAGATCGCGGCAGCCGCCAGTTTGGCTTGCTCCAAGGCATTATGCACACTTTCGAGCCGCCCACGGCGATAGCCATAATGGACCAGAGGTCTGCTGGCACAGTCACCAATCGCAAAAATAGACGGATCGCTGGTGCGAGCGTCCACATCGCTCTCGATCCCATCTTCAGCGAGCAGGCCCGCCTCTCGTGCCAATTCCGCGTTGGGGATGATACCGATGCCAACCAGAACAAGGTCTGCGGGGATTGTGCGGCCATCGGCTAGCGCGACGCCCGCCACGCGGTCTGTGCCCTCAATCGCCGTCACCTTCACATCGGTCAGGATCGTAACCCCGGCGTCGCGATGGAGGGTTTGAAAGAAGTCCGAGATGACGGGCGGGGTAACGCGGGCCAGCACGCGCGGTGCGGCCTCTAGAATCGTAACCTCAAGCCCTGCTTTACGTGCCACAGCGGCAACTTCAAGGCCAATATAGCCGCCACCAATCACCACCAATCGCTTTCCAGCCTGCAACTCTTGGCCAAGACTGTCGGCGTCGGCGATGCTGCGTAAATAATGCACGCCAGTAAGCTCCGCGCCTGGGCAGGTCAGCGCACGTGCGCGCGAGCCGGTCGCTAGGATCAGCGCATCATAGGCATAGGTCTGGCCTTTGCGCGTAAGAACTGACTTCGCCTCGCGGTCCAGCGCCATCACTTCAGCATCGAGATACACGTCAACCTTGTCCTCGACCCAAGCCTCCATCGGCTTTAGGACGACCCGGTCTAATCCCATCGCGCCCGACAAATAAGCCTTCGACAACGGCGGGCGCTGATATGGCAATAGGCCTTCATTACCCAATAAAACCAAGTGGCCGTCATAGCCCCCTGCCCGCAAGCTTGTAGCGGCCTGCGTCGCGGCTTGACCTGCACCAACAATGACGATCCGGCTTGGCATGTTTGAAAATCCAACTCTTGGCTTGCAGCTTTCGCGCGAGACCAAGTTGAAAGTGGGCCACACGCGTCGATGTCATAGAATGTCTGACGCGTGCTGTGAAGCCGATCAAAAGCACTTCACGTCTTCCGTCTGCCCCTTAGCTCCGCTAAGTCTAGGCCAAGCCTGCAGTCGGGGTTTTGCTGCTTGGCCACAGAGGGATTAAGCGCCATGTTTGGCTGGGGTAAGAAGAAAAATCAGGCGCTTGAGGCCGATACGGCTCCTAAGCTTGAGCCTCAGACTGGCACTGAAGGCGTCGCTGCAGCGCGCTTTGTGGCCACGGCGCTGGACCCAGACAAGCTCCAAAGCGAAATCGGCCCCATTGTCGAAGAAGCCGCCGCCCGCATAACCGCCGTGATTGGCATCAAAACGGAGTATGATGCAACTTCTGTGCGCGTCACAGTGCTGGCTGAACCCAAAGCCGATCGGGAATTGGTCTTCATCACAGCGCGGGCGGGCGGCTTGCCACTGGCGGCGAAGCTAGATGGTTTAGCAAGCTTAGCGATTGAAGAAGTGGGCGCAGATGGCCTTGCCCGCCAGACCTATGGCATTGCAGTTCCGGCCCCTGAACCTGAGCCCATGCCCGCCGACGTCATCGACAAATTGGTCGACGGGCTCCAGCGTTCATCCTCGCGTTTGGCAGAAGGTGTCTCAGCAGTCTTTACCAAGGCAAAGCTGGATCAGGAAACGCTGGATGAGCTGGAAGAGCTTTTAATCACAGCTGATTTAGGGGCGAGTGCCTCGGCACGAATTCGGGCGGGCATTTCTAAGGACCGCTTTGGGAAGGACATCACCCCTGAAGAAATCAAGCAAGCCTTGGCAGATGAGATTGCTGCAATTCTAAAGCCTTATGAGACCGATAGTTCGCCTTTCGTGCAACCGCCGGATGCCACCGGGCCGCGTGTAATCCTATTTGTCGGTGTCAATGGGTCAGGCAAGACCACAACAATCGGCAAAATCGCCCATAATCTGACCCAAGCCGGCCATAAAGTTATGTTGGCCGCAGGCGATACTTTCCGCGCCGCCGCAGTGGAGCAACTTAAGGTCTGGGGTGAACGCGCGGCTGTCCCAGTTGTGGCGCGCGAGACTGGTGCAGATGCGGCGGGCTTGGCGTTTGATGCACTGACCCGCGCCAAGGCAGAAGGAATTGACGTTCTGCTTATCGATACGGCGGGGCGCCTCCAAAATAAGACCGAGCTAATGAATGAGCTCGCCAAAGTCGTGCGCGTGATCGGCAAAGTCGATCCAGATGCGCCGCATGAAACCTGGCTCGTTCTCGACGCAACTGTCGGTCAGAATGCAATTTCCCAGACAGAAGCCTTCCGTCATGCTGCAGGCATTTCAGGGCTTGTCATGACCAAGCTTGACGGTACTGCGAAAGGCGGCGTGCTAGTTGCGGTGACTGAAAAGCATAAATTGCCGATCCGATTTGTAGGTGTGGGCGAACAAGCCGATGATCTGCAACCCTTTTCCGCCGATGCATTTGCCCATGCCCTCGTTGGGCTGAGGACTTTATAAGATGACAGAAGATACAAACGATTTCCAACTGAGCCCGGATACAATCTTAGTGCGCGGTGGGCTAACACGGTCGCAACATAAAGAGACCAGTGAAGCCATCTTTCTGACTTCCGGCTTTGTCTACGACTCGGCCAGCGAGGCAGAGGCCCGCTTTAAAGGCGAAGCCCCCGGCTATCTTTATGGTCGCTACGCGAATCCGACGAACCGCATGTTGGAAGAGCGCTTGGCAGCGATTGATGGTGCGGAGACGTGCAGATTAACGGCCAGTGGCATGGCGGCCGTGACCGCTGCCCTGTTGGCACCTTTACGTTCGGGCGACCATGTCATTGCTGGCAAAGCACTCTTCTCTTCCTGCCGCTGGGTGATTGAGACCTTTATGCCCCGCTATGGCATTGAATTCACGCTGGTTGACTCCACCGATGTGGAGGCCTGGCGCGCAGCCATTCGCCCCAATACGAAGACCTTCTTCCTCGAAAGCCCCAGCAATCCAACCTTGGACGTCAGTGACATTGCGGCTGTGGCGAACCTTGCCAAGGGCTGTGGCGCAAGGTTGATTGTCGACAATATCTTTGCCTCGCCCATCCTGCAGCGTCCATTTGAACTGGGCGCAGACGTGGTGGTCTATTCCACGACGAAGCATATGGACGGTTCGGGCCGGACCTTAGGCGGTGCCATCTTGGGCTCAGCCGCCTATATGGAAGAACATATCGATCCCTATCTGCGACACACTGGCCCCGCCATGTCACCCTTTGTGGCATGGAATGTCCTCAAAGGCCTTGAGACGCTTTCCATGCGGGTAGAGCGGGCGAGTGCGAGTGCCGCCCGTTTAGCCGACCTGATTGCCACCCATCCGGCGACAAATTACGTGCGCTATCCCCATCGGCCAGATCACCCTCAGTATGGACTTGCCAGTCGACAAATGAAGACGGGCGGCACCTTGTTAGCCTTTGAACTGAAAGGCGGCAAAGCAGCGGCGTTTGCTTTTTTAGATACGCTGCAAATCGTGGATATCTCTAACAATCTTGGCGATTCCAAGAGCTTGGCGACCCACCCGGCAACAACCACGCATTATTCCTTCTCCCCCGAAGTGCAGGCCGAATTAGGCGTAACCAGCGGCCTCATTCGTCTATCGGTGGGTATTGAGGACAGCGAGGATTTGGTGAAGGACGTCGAAGCAGCACTGAATGCTGCATTAGCCATATAGGCGTCAAAGCGCTTTAATCGCGACCTTCGCGGTGGCGCTGAGCAAGCACGGCGCGCGCGCCGTCTTGGACCAGTACTTTGATCATTGGGTCGGTGTCTGCTTCGTCGCGCAGCGCCTGATGTGCGACCACAACGATGGTTTGCATCACGCCCTGATCCGGCATGAAGTCAGAGGCTGTGTCGTTCAAATAATGGCAGATTAAATTGGCTGCTTGACCTAAAGTGATCTTGCGCACTGTTCCCGCTAACCCACGAATTTCATGAGCATTATTCCACATCACGTCGCGCCCGCCGGGCAGTTTAGCTTGCAAGGCATCTTGCAATTCCTGCAGCAAACGACGCACTTCCTCGTCAATCGGCGGAATGACCTCCTCGAGAGCCGCATTGGCCTTTCGATAGGCTTCAGGCGTTAGCATGCGCGCGGCTGGGCCGCCCATCTTTCGCTGTAGGCGGAAGCTTGGCGCGATCAATTCAACGGGGGTCTCAGCGTTCATGCCGTTTCTTCTTTCGATTCGTTAGATTGTGCGCTCTTTGCTTGATTGTCCGACTTCCGGCGCAGCTTGCCTACATAATCTTTGCCGCCGCCACGTCGACGACAGGGCCCGGTATAAGTGGCAGTCTTCACGAAAGCGCGTGGTCGGTCGATGACTGCAACAATCCGGTCAAGAAGGGTCTTTGCAGAAATCGGCTTTGCAACGAGCTCATTAACGCCGGAATCCCGGGCGGCAGTTACCTTGGTGCGCTCCGTGTGGCCAGTCATCATGATGATCGGCACAAAGGGAAATGGGCTATCAACGGCCGTCCGGATCATCTGCGTGAATTCGAGGCCATCGATCGGGAACATGTTCAGATCGACAATAACAATGTCAGGCACACCGGCGCGCATCACTTCCATCGCGTCGGCACCGTCGCTTGCTTCCTTAACTGTGCCGATACCTACCCCGCGCAGAATCGCAACGACAATCGACCGCATATGGGGATTATCATCGACTACCAGCACGTGCAGAGAGTTTAGGCCTGGCATTCAATCGGGTTCCGGTCACTCACCGATGGTAAAAACTACCCGACCTTTGTCGTAAGATAGTTAAATGGATGTTACCAATATCTGCAAAATGCCGCTTTTTAGCAATTTTTTCGAGCCTAGCGTGAAGTAATCTGACAAAGGTACCTCAGCGTGTAAACTCAGCCTGACTTGGAGCCGTCGGAAATTCTAAATTTACAGCGCCGCGCATCGCCGACTGATTAGGGCGAAAGACAGGAGCGCCGCCCTCCACTGGCAAAGCGATCTTTCTGCCATCCGCAAAGACCACCTGTCCGGAAGAAACTCCCTTGAACGCAATCCCTGTCAGTTTCGGGATCGCCAGCGCCAAGGGGCCAGCCCGCCCAATAGCCTTGGAATAATCGGTCACAGAATTGGCGACTACGCCGGCTGGTATTGTGCGCCCCAGTGGAACTACTGGCTCGAGGTTTAGAATGATCTGGCCCGGCGGCGCCGCTGCCGGCACTTCCACCTTGCCCTGCCGAAGCATAGCCAAGTCCGGCATTGTGAGGATTTTCCCGCGTGAATCCAACTGTATCGGGGTACGCACCGAACCTAGAGCGTAAACCATACGAGGACGGACATTTGTCCCCTCGGATTTAATCAAATACTCCAAGTAAAAGCCGTCCCGGTCCTGTGGAGGCAGACTGAGATAGAGGTCATAATAGGGGAAGAGCTTTTTGACCGGAACTTGGCGTACATTCTGACCAGACGCAGTTTGCGCGTGCGTGGTGAGGACGAAAGAAAGTGCAGCAAGCGATGTGCCGAGGAAAGCGGCGGTAATTGTCTTTGGCATGACGCAAGCCTGCGTATCTGCAAGCTATCTGTCACCTTAAATTTCGGTAAGCCAACGCTTTCTTACAGATCTGCTCCCAGAAGCAGCACGGAAAAGGGTCCCGCCGGAACGAACGAGACCCTCCTGTTTGCTGGTATTTGGCTTAGTTGGCAGGCTTGCGGAAAAGCAGCGTCATCCGATCGCTTTCACCAATCGCCTTATACTTTGAATTATCGAAATTCGGGTTGGCAGGCTGACCATTCGGCGCGGTCTGCAAAGTGGGTGGCAAAGTCCATACGCCGAATGGGTGATCCTTGGTGTCCTTTGGGTTTGCATTCATTTCTGACGCGGCAACCAATTCAAAACCAGCTTGACGCATTTGCGCTATGACCCAATCCTGACGGATATAACCTGTTGCAGCATTCTGTGGCCGACGCGCATCACCGCGATGTTGCTCGATCGCGACAAGACCACCGGGCTTCAACGCGGTAAACATGGACTTGATCGCATAATCTTTGATGTTCTGCAGAACAAAGCCATGGAAATTGCGTGAGCTGATAATCAAATCCACGGTTCCTGGGGCCGCGAGGGGCTTGTCAGAATTCGCCGCAAACACGCCTACTTCGAGTGTACCATAAAGCGCTGGATTATCTTGATAGCGCTTCAAAAAGCGATCACGTCCGGCTTTCTGTGCGTCGGTCATTTTATCGGGATCACCTGAGGTGACGATCAGCTTTCCACCGCCTGCTGCCAGATAGGGTGCCAACATATCGGTCCAATAGCCTGCACCGGGACGAATTTCAGCCACAGTCATATTTGGCTTGATGCCCCAGAAGGCAAAGGATTCGACAGGATGACGTACACTGTCCCGTGCCCGGTCCTCTGCCGTGCGCCATGCACCATCAACAACTGCTTGCGCAGTTAGGCCTTTCGCTGGGGTCTCGGCCTTTGGCTGTGCCGCTGCAGGACCAACTAGGCCAGAGGTGGCAAAGAGAGTGCCCAGAACGATCGCACCGACCGCAAGCAAGGAATTTCGTGCATCACGCATAATCTGTCTCCTTCAACCGACTAGCGGCGCAGAAACCTGCACCTAACCATGTGTCGGGCTTATCGTGAGTGTGCCATGTCGCCTACGCGGCCTGAAATGTCGAGGCCACACAGCGTGATTCACAGACTTGTGAGAGGCTATGCTTAATCTTTTTTCTTCTTTGGTGGCACGACCCAATCAGGTTTATTTGGATTAGCCTTGGCAGGAGGCGGCGATTTTTTCGCAGGCGGCGCCTTTGGGGCTGCCTTGCTGCGACTGTTTGATGTTGATGCGCCTGCCGCTTTCTTTTTGGAGTCCGCTTTGGTTTCGGCGCGATTTCTGTTGCGGCTTGAAGCAGAACGCGCGGTCTCGGTCTCTGCGGTCTTGGCCTTTGATTTCGCCTTGCTCGCCGGGGTTTTTGTCTCGGTTGGCTCAGTCGCAGGTCGACGAGAGCCGCGACGCGATGTTGCCGCGGGTGCCTCTGCGGCTTCAGTCCGCCCCGCCACTGTCCTAGATTTGGCTTTTGCTTCCTCGCCAGGGGTGGCGACTGTTCCAGAGCGGGTTCGTGCTGAGGTGCCAGTGCCTTTGGCCTTGGGCGCAGCATCCGCAGGTTCACCAGCTTTTGGCGCTGTCGGCGAAGTCCCACGCTGGCGGGGGCGCAACAGCGTTGCGGCTGCATCAGTGGCTGCGGGCTCAGCCTTTGGTTTGGGATCAGATCCTGATCCTTGAGTGACGGGGGTGGCCAATTGCTGCGGCGTGGCCTCACCTGCTGGTCTGGCGGCGACGCTCTCTGACGGGGTAGAGGCCGGGGCAGCAGGCGGTGCAGGCATGCGGCCCTTCGTGGCACTGGCGCGGCGACCTGCCGCCGAGGGCGGCGGCGGTGGGGCTTTGACTTGGGCCCCTTCTGTTGCAGGACGCAAACCTGAAGCGGATGCGGCAGCGGCTTCTTTTGGATCTACAACAGGCGGCACAGTCGGTGCGGGCGGCTTTATTTCAACCCCAGCAACAACAGGCGCAGGGACTGGTGCGGGTGGAGGAGCTGGCGGCGGTGTACCGCGGCGACCACGCCGTGGCACAGGAGGGGGTGGCGGGGGACCTGGAATAATGGTGACTGGAATTTGATCTGCGGTAGGCCGCGACGAAGCCAAGCCAATACCGGTCGCAGTAATGGGCTTACGGAAGCGCAATGTCATCCGATCGCTTTCGCCAATCTCATCGTAGCGACCGCGATCGAAGCCTGGGTCATCTATCTGGCCGATAGGGGAGGTGCGCGATACCGGCGGCAATGTCCAAACACCGAACGGGTGGTCCTTGGTATCAGCGGGATTGGCGTTGATCTCCGCGCCGCCAATAAACTCAAAACCTGCCTCACGGGCCAATTGGATCACATAATCCTCGCGCACATAACCATCCCGTGCGAGTGGGTCTTGCGGCTCGTCCGTGCGGCCGCGGTGCTCCTCAATGCCCAAAATCCCACCGGGCTTGAGAACAGTATAAAAGTCGGCAAAAGCCTTTTCTGTCCAGCCTTGTGCCATCCAATTGTGCACATTGCGGAAGGTGAGCACTTTGTCGACACTGTTTGGTGGGGCCATCAGCATAGAACGGGGACCAAATGCTACCACATTCACGTCGCCATAGATTGCTGTATCTGCCGCAAAGCGAGCACGATAAGCGTCCACAATTTGGCGAACGACTTGAGAGTTCGATGAGGCAGCATCAAAGTGGCCAACAATCAGTTTGCCACCACCCTGCTTAAGATAGGGGCCTAGGATGGACGTATACCAGCCTTGACCTGGCCAAATCTCAACCACGGTGTCACTCGGACGCACACCAAAAAATTGCAGGGTCGCTTCGGGATTACGCCACCGGTCGCGCTGAGCATCAATGCGCTGCTCTCCCTTAACGGCGCGGCGCAGAGCGTCCCGCGCACGATCGTCTAAAGGAGGAACTGAATTAGCTGGCGGCAAGAAAACTGTGGTTGGACCCGTGGTGGGTTGGCTTTCAGGGACTTGCAAATCAGCTACCTGCGCATGGGCCGAGACAATGCCGCTTAGCGCCATGATGCTGGCGGTTCCGGCGAGTGCCCAAGCGCGAAATGTCATGCGCCTCTTTCTCCCTTTGACTACCGGCAGCAAGCTTTGAAGTGAGCCAAAGCGAAACTCAAGGCGAACAGCCTATCCCAGTTTCCGTTACAGGCTCAAGCCTTGAGGACATGAAACTCCTGTCAGAATTTGGACTGCTGCCACTTGCGCAGCCAAAAAGGCGTTCCCAACTACTCGATGCGGTGCCGGAAACTGGGCCGCTTAGATCACCACTGGGCTTAGAAGCGCTGTCCTCTACTTAGCTTTTTGGAGCAAGCGGAGGCCCGCGTAAGACGGTGGAGGTCTGATGGGCGCGCGGCCCACTTTCCGCGTGTTGAACCTGTCGCTTCTAGGAGGACAAAATGCGTACTATCGACTTAACACCCCTCTATCGCACCATTGTTGGCTTTGACCGCATGGCGCATTTGATCGAAACCGGTGCCCGTTTGGATACGGCAACGGGCTGGCCGCCATACAATATCGAGCAGACCGGCGAAGACGCCTATCGAATTGAATTGGCAGTTGCGGGATTCGGTCCCGATGATTTGTCGATCGAGTTAAAGGAAGGTCTATTGACCGTCACCGGCAAAAAGGCTGCGACTGAGGAAGGGCGTAACTTCCTGCATCGCGGCATCGCCGAACGTGGCTTCGAGCGCCGCTATCAACTAGCCGACCATGTGCGTGTAACCGGTGCCAATCTGGAGCATGGTATGCTGAGCCTATCTTTGGTGCGTGAAGTGCCAGAGGCCTTAAAGCCTCGCAAGATTGCAATCAATGTTGGATCGGCCAGCGCAAGCGCGAATGATGCGCCCCTAATTGAAGGCGAAGCCAAGTCTGGTAAGGCTGCTTAAGCTTTCATTCGGCCTGATGGGTCCCGTTGGACCCATCAGAGCAGTCAACTTCGGCAGATCGCCTCAGCGGTACAAAAGATGCGGAGCGCGATCTGCCTTAAATTGTTTCAAGGGCTCGTGCCATTCTGCCACGAGATTTTGCCAAGGGCTGCCCGCCTCTAAAGCAGCCCAGAGCGTTTCACTGCCATAGACTTTGTTGAATAGGCTTCGTGTGGCAGCCGTACTTCCAGTCAGTGGTGCTTTAGCTGAACGGGCCACCACCTCCACACACAAAGCCATCGCAACCGCCATCAGATCAGTCTGCCCCCTTGGATCGATAACCAACTCGACCCCGGCAAAGCCCGGCTTGTTTTGGCTATGATAAGGTTTGAACTCGATATCTCGGAACCCTTGTTGGGTGAGGCTTTCGGCCATTGCGGCCCCATCAATGCTGGGACCTGCCGCATAACGGAAAGGCTTGGCCGTACCAATCCCAATGTCCACTTGTTTGAGTTCGCCCAAAATGCCAGTTGTGGCGCAATAAAAGGGCGAGTCCCAATCGGGGATATTGGGACTTGTTGCAACCCAAGAAAGGCCTGTATCAGCCCAATTCATACGCCGCTCCCAGCCAACCATTGGCACCACTGTGAGCTCTGGGGCTTTCGCGACCCAACCTTCCGCGACCGCCATTTTGGCCAGCTCGCCAATGGTTAGGCCATGCAGATAAGGAACTGGAACTTGGCTAACAAAGGATTCATAGCCTGAGGTCAAAGGTGGCCCCTGCATTCTTAGCCCGCCGAGTGGATTAGGCCGGTCTAGAACAACAAAGGCCTTACCTGCTTCACCACAAGCGTCCATGGCGAGGATCATTGTGGAAATATAGGTGTAGCTGCGTACCCCGATGTCTTGAATGTCAAACACCATCACATCCACGTTTTCGAGCATAGCAGACGTTGGCTTTCGGTGATCACCGTAGAGGGAATAGGCTGGCAGGCCAGTGACTGGGTCTTGCGCATTTGCAACATGATCGCCGGCTTTCGCGCGCGTATCCAACCCATGCTCCGGCCCAAACAAAGCAGTTAACTTTGTGCCCAAACCTCGCTGCAGGACGAGCCGCGACATGGTGCCAGATTGGTCAACGCTGGTCTGGTTGGTGATAAAGCCAACCCGCTTTCCCGCTAAAGCGTTAAACTCGGATCGCACCAATTGATCAATGCCAAGGCGCACGCGCGGACGAGTTGGATAATGATGGCGCAAAGCTTCACCGCCCGCGCAGCCGGGCAGCAAGAGGGCAGCAGCACCAGCAGCAGCCGATTGCAGAGCCGAGCGACGATTCATGCGACGTTTCCTATCCAAAGCGACCGCAAGACCAAGCAACAAATCTTGTGTTGAATGTCCCTGCAATTGATGGGCGTGCCCTTGACCAGAGCGCACAATTAAACGGATGATTGGCCTATCAGAACAAGATCGCAAAACAACACGTTTCTGGGAGCCGAGCCCTTATGTTCAAGTTCAAACCAATTTTCGTCGCTTTGGCGATCAGTACCAGTCTTCTGGCATTCAGTGGGTGCGCAACAAGCCAAGCACCCGGTCCTGCCGCTTCCAGCCTGCCGCCCTCTGTCTTGCCAGCGCGCGTCGCAGCGATGCGGACGGTTTTGCAAGATGGCGTCGACAAGAAAGTCGCCAGTGGCTTTTCGGCCGCTTTGGTAGATTCCTATGGCCGGATCGAAACGACCTATGTCGGGTTGGCTGACATTGAGACTGGTAAGCCTATCACACCAGACACTGTATTTCGTATCTATTCCATGACAAAGCCTATCACCGCTGTGGCCATCATGATGCTCGTGGAGGAGGGGAAAGTAGATCTCGATGCGCCAGTGTCGACCTACATTCCCTCATTCGAAAAGACGGTTGTCTATGTCAGCGGCGACACGCTGGAGACCCTAAAGACGGAGCCTGCGGTCCGCCAATTGACCGTACGGGACTTGATGCGCCAATCAGCGGGCATTCCTTGGTGGGGTGCCACCAAGCCTGTTGAGCGACTCTATGCTATGAATGGGATAGAGCGCGCGCCGGGCGAACCTGTCCCCGGTTTCAAAGGCCCCCGTGTGGCGAATCTGCAAGATTTGGCGGATCGCGTTGCGGCCACCCCGTTCACCAACCAACCGGGTGAAACTTGGACATACGGCATCGCGATCGACATATTGGGCCGGGTCGTCGAAGTGGCGTCAGGCCAAAGTCTCGGCAGCTTCTTCAAGGACCGGATATTCACACCCCTGGGCATGACTCGAACCGCGTTTCAAGTTGTACCAGGGGATCGAGAAAATCTGTCAAATGTCTATTTTGGCGTATCGAAGATTAAGCCACCCGCAGGTGGAATTGATAGCTACGTCAAAAGCTTAAAAGATGTACCCGTGCATGAAGCACTTCGTCCTGCGGATCCGCCAGCGAAGAGCCCCTTCCAAGAGCCGGCTCGGATAGAGTTTGGCGGCGCGGGCCTCGTTGGTACCTTGAGTGATTATGTTCGCTTTGCCCGCATGATCGCCGGCCAAGGGGAGCTGGATGGGGTGCGTATTCTGAAAGCCACATCAATTGCCGAAATGGGCAAGGACCAATTGGGCCCAAAAGCAAACGCCAATTTGGTGAAACAAGGCTATAGCTATGGTCTAGGCTTCGGAACGGTAATCGATTCAAACCTCTACCCAAGTGGCGCGCCTGTCGGCACCATGTTCTGGGGCGGGGCGGCAGGCACCCAATTCTGGGCGAACCCGCAAACGAAGGAAGCCGGTGTTTTGATGACACAAGCCCTCGGCGACTATCTGCGCACGTATCAGGTTAATGCCGCTCGGGCGGGTCTTGGTTTGCCTGTTCAATAAGTGCTCAATTTTCGCTGCCCCGAACCTCGGGGCAGCGGAACCTGCTGCTTAAGCCGCTAAGCTGATTGACCCCTGCCGCTGCGGGCGACACACTCGCTTGATGTACGATCCTAATGCCGCAACCCCGACCCGCCACCTCTCCGTTCCCTATGTGATTTTCATCGCGGTTGGCATGGTCGTCGGCGCAGGTATTTTTAAGTCTCCCGCACTGGTCGCCGAAAATGCAGGAAGTGTGTGGGCCGTCTATGGCGTGTGGGTCATTGGCGGGCTGGTCTCCTTAATGGGGGCGCTATGTTATGGCGAGCTTTCAACCGCCTATCCCAGTCCCGGTGGCGATTATTATTTCCTAAACAAGGCCTATGGGCCCAGTTTCGGCTTTTCGTTTGCCTGGGCTAGATTTTCTATTATCAACACCGGCTCCATTGCTTTGCTCGGCTTTGTCATTGGGGATTATCTCAATCTAGTCTGGAATCTAGGCCCCAACGGACCTGCACTTTTCGCTTTGGGGAGTGTGGCCGTGATGACGCTATTCAATTTACGCGGCACAACAGGCGGTAAAGGCGCTGACTATGCGATCACTAGTCTTGAAGTGATCGGCCTATTGGCGCTGGCCGCGGCGGCGGCTTGGTTGGTTATCCAAGAGATACCGCCGACCACCACAGGGCCGGGCCATGCCCCCAATCCTGCAGGGCTTGGCTATGCACTTGTCTTTGTTTTGTTGGCCTTTGGCGGCTGGAGTGAAATGTCGACCCTGTCCGCTGAGATCAAGAATTCTGAGCGCGGGATGGTGCAGGCCCTTTTAGGGTCGGTTCTGATCATCACCCTCTTATACCTTATGGCCAATTGGGCCTTGCTGCGGGGGCTAGGTGTTGAGGGTCTAGCACAGTCCAAGGCTCCAGCCGCAGACCTAATGGCGCGCGCCTTTGGCCCGCAAGCTGGCATTGTCTTGGCGATCGCCGTGGCGGCTGCGGCCATCACCTCCATCAACGGGACAATCATTGTGGGCGCACGCACCAGTTATGCTGCCGCCCGTGATCGCACTGGCCTTCGTTGGATCGGCACTTGGGACGTCAAGCGAGGGATTCCCGCCAATGCCATTATCGCCCAAGGTATTGTGTCGATTGGGCTTGTGGTTCTGGGCGCTTGGTATCAGGGCTTTTCCACATTGGTAGACTATACCGCCCCTGTTTATTGGGCGTTTCTGACGGCGAGTGGCTTGGCCGTCATCATCCTGCGTCGGAAAATGCCCGATCAACCACGACCCTTTAAAGTGCCGCTATATCCCGTCTTGCCACTGGTGTTCGCAGGTAGCAGTGCGCTGATGCTGTGGTCTTCGTTGAACTATGTGAAGGTTGGCGCGTTGTTTGGCTTGGCGGTTGTAGGTGTTGGGATCGTGCTCGCGCTGATCACCAAGCCTCAAAAGTGAACCGCGTGAATTGTGTTAGATACCACGCCAACCAGCCAATCAAGGCCCGCAATCGCCATGCCGATACCAAGCGGCGCAACCGCCAAGCTCAGCAAGAAGAAGCCAAATGAGATAAGCGCCATCAAGCCGTCGCGCTGCAACATAGCAATCGCCAGTGCCGCAATGCTCATGCCCGGGGGCCAATTGCCCAACGGAATTGGCAATGTCAAAATGCCAGCCAAAATGAGTGTCTGAATCCCAAACCAGATGGTGACAGGCTTTTGCGTCAAAAACTGGAATCGCGGTTGCACCAGCTTTTCTATTCGCAGCAAGGTCGGCATGGAAACATCGATACATTTGCGGAAAGTCGCGGGCTCTATCTTCAAGTCGCCAATGCGTTTCGGAATCCAGGGGGTACCTGCCCCAAAGATCATTTGAAGGGCTGGCGCGACCAGCAAAATGCCAAAGACGGTCGAAATGCCCGGAACATTAGGAATGCAGTTTGGAAGCGCCAAGATCAACAACAGGAGACCAAAGGCGCGGCCATCCAGACGGGCCAAGACATCGCGTACCGCGATTTGTTCTTCACCGGGAAACGCGTCATGCAATTCCTTAAGAAGGTCAGATGTCTTGGGCGGCAGAGCAGCTCGCACGTTCTTCATTCCAATAGGCAGCCCATGTGGCGCTCGCTCGGTTATGTCGGGCGCAATTCGGGCAGAACAAGGGCCGGGCCTGTACAAACTCTCAGACATACAGCCAGTTTATACGAGTAATGCTTCACGTTTGCGTTAGCAATCGTGGTTAAGCGCGTCCTTTTATTTTCGATACTGCCTTGGCTTTTGCCAACAAGCCTTGAACACCAATTCCAGAGCCCGCTTTGAGATCCGTGGTGTAATCGCGAATAGTGCCATCTTTGCCTACGATCACAAAACTAGGCACCCATTTGATACCCCAAGCCTTATAGGCTGCGCTGTCATCATCAATCGCGACGGGGAAGCGATAGCCCTTTTCAGCAAAGAACGGGGCCAAGCCGCCCCAGCGGCCGTAGCGCCCGCGGGTATGAATGCCAATGAATTGCAGATTCCGGTCTCGGGCAATCAATCGATTGAGTTCAGCCACATCATCCACATCCGCCAAACAATCCGGGCACCAAATCCCCCAGAACTGAACAATCGTGGTCTTGCCAAGGAAATCTGCTTGCGTCAGGCGGCCACCGCCAAAACGCGCAAGATCTGTCGCCGGGGCAGCTTGTCCAATGAGATCATAGGTGCGTGGGCGACGATCTACAGGCGGGTAAGGTGTTGTTTGGGCGTCAGCCTCCACCGCAATGGATGTTGCAACAGCGCCAGCAGCGAGGCCGGCTAATGTGTCTCTACGTGTCATATTGGTCATGCACCTCATCTGGTCGATCAACGCCAACTTGCCAAGCCTTCTGGCTAGGCGCTTCCCACAAAATTGCGCACTTTGCCCACAAATCTTGCAGCACCGCGCGATGATTTGAAGGCCCAAGCATGGTCAATGATCCCTCCTGTCGCGTCGACCAATAAGACTAGTGGGGTGCCAGGCACCCCAATGGATTGGGTAAGGCGCTGGGTACGGTCATCGACGATCGGCACCGCCACATCAGGTGCCCTTCTTGCAGCCCATGCGGCCAAACTAGGCCCACCCTTTGGCGCGAGCCCAATATGCACACTTAAAATGTCAAAGCGAGGTTCTGAACCTTGCAGCGGCTTTAGGGCGCGCACAGCCGCGTCCCAATGCGGCTCGTCAATCCGGCAAGGTCCACACCAAAGCCCCCAAAAGCGAATAACCGCCGGGCGTGCCAAGCTGGCGAGATTGATACCCGTGCCATCGATCAGGCTGGCGGGCACGGAGGCTAAGCGCTGCCCATGCAAGGCCAAAGCAGGATCCTTCCGGCAGCCTGCCAACGCAAAGGCGCTAAGACCTGCAAGTCCAAATGTTCGCCGATCCATCCGTGACAACACCCTCTTACTGCCAGCATACCGAGCCAATTTTTCCTTAGCGGACATAAAAACGGCGGCATAGCCCATGCCATGCCGCCGTCGTAGCCAGCCCGTCTAAACGCGCGAAGCTTAGTAGATTTCGAACAGGCCAGCAGCGCCCATGCCACCGCCAATGCACATCGTAACAACGCCCCACTTCACGTTTTGGCCAGCTGCCTTGCGACGACGGCCTTCCAAGAGGATGTGACCCGTACAGCGAGTGCCCGTCATGCCGAATGGGTGACCAATCGCGATCGAACCACCATTCACATTGTATTTTTCTGGGTCGATGCCCAAACGATCACGGGAATAGAGGCACTGGCTGGCGAAAGCTTCATTCAGTTCCCACAGGTCGATATCGTCGACTTTCAAGCCATGACGCTCAAGCAAACGCGGCACCGCGAAAACAGGGCCAATGCCCATTTCATCAGGCTCACAGCCAGCGACTGCAAAGCCAGCAAAGCGGCCAAGAGCTTCCACACCGCGCGATTGAGCAGCCTTTGATTCCATGAGAACGACAGCAGCTGCGCCGTCCGACAATTGGGAGGCATTGCCAGCGGTGATATATTTGTCTGGACCACGAACCGGCTTCAAGGAAGCGAGACCTTCCAAAGTCGTATCGGCACGGTTGCACTCGTCACGGTCAACAATAACCTCTTTGATGGTGGTTTCACCAGTTGCCTTGTCCACGACTTTCATCTTGGTCGCCATGGGCACGATTTCGTCTTTGAACAGGCCAGCAGCTTGGGCAGCTGCGATGCGCTGCTGGCTGCGAAGCGCATATTCGTCTTGATATTCACGGCTGACATTATAGCGCTCTGCCACGATGTCGGCGGTTTCAATCATCGGCATCCACAAAGCGGGCTTGATGTTGAGCAAATGCTCTTCCTGATAGTGCGACAAATTCATCGAGCCGCCCATTTGCACCAGCGAGATCGACTCAACGCCGCCGCCAATGGCGCAATCTGCGCCGCTTTGGGTGATGTAGTTGGCAGCCATCGCAATGGTCTGCAGGCCAGACGAGCAGAAACGGTTTACAGTGGTGCCCGACGTGGTCACAGGGCAACCTGCCCAGATAGCAGCATTGCGGGCAACGTTGGCACCCGTTGCGCCTTCAGGTTGGCCGGCACCAATATAGACGTCTTCAACCAAGCCAGGCTCAATGCCAGCACGCTCGATGGCGTGCTTAATGGCGTGACCGGTCATGGCTGCACCATGAGTCATGTTGAACCCGCCGCGCAAAGACTTGGCAAGGCCCGTACGGGCGGTGGATACGATTACGGCTTCACGCATGGTGGCGGCTCCCTCTACTTCCTGTTACGCCGGTTCATCCGGCTTTCTAGAAGGTCTCTTAGCGTCTGTGTCGGGGATGGAAAGCCCTAATTTCGCAGTGACGCTGGGGCAGGACGCAGAAATTGCGATCAAATCATGCTGAGATCAGCCAAAGTCGTTTTGAAATGAGATAAACGTGCCCCCTCGTGATAAGCCCATTGCGCTTGAATTCTTTGCCGGCGGCGGCCTCGCGCGGCTGGGGTTGTGCGATGAATTTGAAGTGGCGTGGGCCAACGACGTCGACGCGATGAAGTGTCGAACTTGGCGGGAAAACTTCGGCGCAAAAGGTCTGGTGGAGGGCGACGTTGCAGCGGTGGAGGTTGATGCCTTACCGACCCGCCCAGCCTTGGCTTGGGCGAGCTTTCCTTGTCAGGATCTTTCGCTGGCCGGGGATCGGGCTGGATTGACGGGTGGCCGGTCAGGTACCTTATTTGCCTTTATGGCACGGCTATCAGAATTGAAGGATCGTGGCGACCCGCCTAAAGTGGTGGTGCTCGAGAATGTCAAAGGCCTTTTGAACTCGCATGGCGGACAGGATTTGGCATCCATTTTCCGTGCATTACAGGACTTAGGCTACGCAGCGGGCTGCCTTGAGATCGATTCATCCTGGTTTCTGCCCCAATCCCGACCACGCATTTTCATCATTGCCGTCCGCCAAAACTTGGAAATACCGACGGCCCTTCTCGCGAATGCGGATCGCAAGTGCATGTTCGAGACACCCGCCATCCTGAAGGCGCAAACCATACTCAGTTCCAAAGTGATTAAGTGGTATTTGCCTCCTCCAGCATCGTTGCCGATACCTTTAGCCGATCTGTTCGACACGACAGATCAAAGCTGGTGGAATGCAGACAAGCTCGCGAGCTTCAGACAGCAATTAAGTGATAGCCATCGCGCGCGCCTCGACGCGCTTCTGGCTAAACCAGACCGTCACATCGGCACGATGTATCGCCGCATCCGCCGAGAGAATGGTGTGAAGCAACAACGGGCTGAAATCCGGTTTGACGGAAAGGTCGGTTGTCTTCGGACTCCTGCCGGCGGGTCGTCCCGGCAATTCTGGCTGGTGGTAGAAGATAGGAGCCTGAAAATCAGGCCAATTAATCCGCGTGAGGCCATGCGCCTTATGGGCGCGCCGGAATCCTATATCTTGCCAAGGGGCACCTTGGCCGGCCTTAAGGTCGCGGGAGATGGCGTTGCCGTTCCGGTCGTCTCTTGGTTGAGCAAGCACCTCTTGGCTCCGCTTATAGCCTGTGCCAGCTCACAAGCGTCAGCTTGCCTTTAGTGTAAGGCGCGCCTTAGAGAAGTGCGATGACCGAGCCCGTGCAAAATCAACAATCCAAGGCGTCAAAGCAGGCGCTTTCCCTGATTTTGGCTATTGGTGCCGCCGTGGCCCTTGCTTATGGCGCGGGAGAATTGTCGCATCTTTTGTCCTTTTCACTTAGTGAAGCCGGCGCACCTGATTTCTTGCGAGAGCCGATCAATTTAGCGATCGCCTTTGCAGGCCTTTTGATTTGGCAAAGACTCCGCCAATCACAGCCTGCGACGCCCCCGCTTTGGGGTTCCCCTACGTTTGGTTTAGGTTTGGGATGGATCGCCGGGTGCACCCTGCCGGGGCTGGCGCTTTTAGGGCTTGTCCTGCTGCAGGCTGGACAGTTTGAGACGCGCGGTTTTGCAACCCTAGCCTTGATCACTCCAATGCCATTCATCCTCGTTCACGCGATGGCGGAAGAGGTTGTTATTCGCGGCATTGCCCAGCGCACCGGTCATGCAGCTTTGGGCGCTTTCGCGGGCATTAGCGTCGCGGCCCTGACCTTTTGTGCCTTACAAGTGCTTCAAGGCTATCAATCTATTTGGCACATCGCCAATTCTGCATTGTTCGGTGCACTTTTAGGTATCCTAGCGCTTAGTCGGGGCGGCATCTGGGCGGCGGTGGCGGGCCATGCGGGCTGGACTTGGCTTGAAACAACTTGGATTAGCACTGCTGTGACATTCGAAAAGGATGGGAGCTTTTTGGCCGGGGTTGGTCCTGATTCCTATGGCTCTCCTATGTTCACAGGTGTCCTTATGCTTGCCCTTGCATGGTTTGGTCTATGCCGGGCTTTGCAAGCTGCGAAAGAAAAGCAATAAGAGCAATCATGTCGTCCTCATTTTCTCTAAGCGCCCCGATCATCGACTATCTCACCGAGGTCAACCAGTCAGAGCACCCCGCTTTGACTGCTTGCCGGCTTGCGACCGCCAGTCACCCAAAAGCCATGATGCAAATTAGCGCCGAGCAAGGCGCGTTCATGAGCTTTATGATGCGCCAATTAGATATACGTTTGGCGGTCGAAGTTGGCGTTTTCACCGGCTATTCAGCTCTAGTGGCAGCGCTGGCTTTGCGCCAAAATGCAGGGCCAGGCGGGAAACTCTTTGCTCTCGATATCTCACAAGAATTTACCGACTTGGCAAAAAAATATTGGCGACAGGCGGGCGTCGAAGATACGATTGACTTGCGCATCGCGCCGGCAAGCGAGAGTCTGAACGCTTTGGCGAACGAAGGATATGCCGGCAAAATCGACTTCATGTTTGTTGACGCCGATAAGCCCGGCTACCAAGACTATTACGAACATGGCCTAAAGCTATTGCGCACCGGCGGTTTGATGATTTTTGACAATATGTTGTGGAGTGGCGCGGTTGCGGATGCTAGTGATGAAACCCCAGACACGGTCGCACTTCGGCAACTAGCAACCTTTGCGAAGACTGACCCCCGTGTTCGCGCCGTTATGGTTGCCATTGGCGATGGACTGATGCTGGTGACGAAAATATAGAGCCGCGGTCAGCTTGGGTCAGGCTCGGTCGTTCGCCGCTGTTATTTCCATAGGGTCAACGAGCATTTGCACACTTGTGGTGAATTTGCGCCAAGCTTGGGGCAGCCAACTGCGGGCAACCACAGTCGGTTGTTGGCGCCAATCGCGAGCAACAAATGGGGCGAGCTTGGTGACGATCGCGGTGCGCCCATGCAGGATTTTATTCACACGCCAACCTGGCTCGCGCCGTAGGACGTCTAGCAAGATCTTGCCGGTCCAAAGATCGATGTCATCAATCAGCATTTTGCCGCCAACCTTCAGACGCGGTGCCATATAAAGCCAGTCAACGCCAGGCAAAGGAAAGCCGTGACCACCATCAATAATGGCCACATCCAAATCTTCATGACCCTTTAAGTGCGGCAGAATGTCTTGGCTCAACCCTTGGTGAAAGCGTAACAGACTTAAGTCCAGACCGCGCTGTTCGGCAGCGTTCTGGATCGATACGATTTCCTCTGCGGAGGGCGTGATGGCTTCGTGGATGCAGCCAGCTTGCAAACAAATCAAAGTTGATTGGCCACATCCGGTTTCAAGGGTGTGCATCCCTGGTCGCAGGTTTAACTGGAGCCAAGTCAAGGCTAGATTGCCAACCTCCCATTGCAACCGTTCGCCTGTATGAGCTTTGGATTGATCCATACCTGTTTCCACCACACTCAAGTTGGCAGTCCCAGAGTGGGAATGCGCCCTATCGGACGCGGAGAGAAGCAAGTTTCACACCAAAGGCGCGAAGCAAGCTTAGCGTGGAATCCAAATGGTACCCTGACGGACGAGTACTTTGCCGGACAAACGAGAATTACTTGTGGTGCCACTTGCGGCAATGGCTGCAAGGCGCGTCATGTCTCGAGTACGATCCGCACGACCAACAACTAAGGTGTCGCGGGTCGGCACGGCTACTGCGAGTGGACCACCCAATTGTTTCTGGATCGTTGTCCATACGGTGTCAAGCGCAAGCAAGCTGGTCGCATAAGGCTGGTCTTGATCGGCCTCCAAAAGTCCATCATTGACGGTCCACTTGATACCCGAAACATCCTTCAGCGTGTTGGCGCGCGCGTGATCAAAGGCTTGCGTCGCGCCCAATTGCAAATCGACGAGTCGTCCAACTGGCATCAGAGCAATTGTCGTCGGAGTGTCTCCCACAACAACTTCTTCAAGGCCTTCGGAAAAGGGCCGGCGTACAACCAAATTGCGTTCGCCGAGAGCAGCCGTCTGCTCCTCAAAGGCATCAATGGCCTGTGTGGTGCGAATGACCACTCGTAATTGCTCCAATTTGAACGGATCTTGTCGTTCCAGCAAGTTACGAACATTGGTTTCAAACCGACTATATTCGGCCTCAGGATTGGCGTCTGGCAGATTGACGCGTGCGTGTAAGGTATCCAAACGCACCGTGACGTCGGAGTGGGTGACGACTCGCAAGCTATTGGCCATGCCGTCCATACGTTCAACCCCGCGGACGCCCGGTAGAGCCGACAGACGGCGGGCGAGTTCTTGGGAGACGTCTTCGATAGTGAAGCGTTCAACAACTGAAACAGGGGATTCCGATCGGATAGCGTCGGAGGTTGATTGAGCCATCGCCGGAACAGCAAATGCGCAAAGAGCAAATGCGCACGAGGCCAAGAGGATACGAGGAGTCATCACAATATTCCGTTTCACTTAAAGGCCCGGTGCGCTGAGGCGCTCAGCCCGATCCGCTTCCTGTCTGGCAACAGGGAAAGCACAATAGTCGGCTGCATAATAGGCACTTGGGCGACCATCACCGGAAAGGCCCGGGCCACCAAAGGGCAAAGCGGAAGACGCGCCAGTTGTAGGTCGGTTCCAATTGATCAGGCCCGCTCGGAGGTTAAGGGTGGCTTGTTCCCACAACGTTGCATCATCGCTGATAAGGCCAGCTGAGAGTCCAAAGCGCGTGGTATTAGCCCGCTGGATGGCCTGCTCAAACGTCTTAACACGAAATACTTGAGCGAAGGGCGCAAACAGCTCTTCATCCTCCGCGTCTTGAGCTTGGGTCATATCGATCATGCCTGGACGCACAAAAGAGGGTCCTTCAACCCCGATCCGCGCCCTAACCAAGGACTTTCCGCCTAGGGCGAGCAACTCAGCTTCAAAATGACCGACGCGCGCGGCCTGACCTGCATGAATCACGGGTCCCATAAAGGGCGAGGTCTCTGCATTCCAAGGTGCTAAGATCATACGCTCGATACGCGCCTGCGTAGCTTCCAAAACCTGATCGCCGAAACGACCTTCCGGCAGGATCAACCGACGCGCACAGGAACAGCGTTGCCCACTGGTGATGAAGGCGGAATGTACAATCAGGTCCGCAGCCGCTTCAATTTCTGCCGGATCCCAAATAATCAGCGGGTTATTTCCGCCCATCTCGAGGGCAAGAATGACTTCGGGGCGGCCTCCAAACATGCGATGGATTGCCGTTCCCGTTGTTGCAGAGCCTGTAAACAACACGCCATCAATGCCGGGGGCCGATAGAAGTGCTGCACCGGTATCACGTGCCCCCATCACCACATTTAAAACGCCATCGGGAAGACCCGCTTCTTCAAAAGCCTCTACCATCAGAACAGCGACAGCGGGGGCCAGTTCTGACGGTTTAAATACCACGGTATTGCCTGCCAGAAGGGCAGGAACAATGTGTCCATTTGGCAAATGGCCGGGGAAATTGAAAGGGCCTAGCACCGCCATCACACCCCAGGGGCGATGATCAAGTGCAGTACGGCCGAAAGCGGCCGATTCACTCCTTATCCCTGTCCGCTCCTCATAGGCGCGCACAGATATGGCAATCTTACCAACCATAGCCCCCACTTCGGCAGTCGATTCCCACAGGGCTTTGCCCATATCGCGAGAAATGGCTTCAGCAATCGCCGGGCCCTTTGCTTGGAGTGCGCGGCTATAGGCTTCGAGGATTGCGATACGCGCCTCGCGCGATGTTTTCGACCAAGCTGGGAAGGCAGTACGGGCAGCGGCGACAGCCTGTTCCACCTGTGCGCCCGTTGCCGAATGGGCGGCGAATACGACTTCTTCGTTCGCCGGATCGATCGAGGTGAATTGAGCGCCAAGCCCGGCCTGCCAAGACCCATTGAGATACAGGCCACCGTGAGACTGATTAGACATCAAAACTCCGCACGCGGCCAATTTGGCCGTCTTCCATTTCTAAAGCTTCTAAAACCTGTGGGGCCACAATGACCGCTTCAGGTGTGATGCGGGCTGGCACCAAGGTGCAACGAAATCCTTCAACCCGGTCGTTCGACAACATCGCCCGTTCCTCGCCGTGGGCTTCACCAGCTAAGAATGGCAAAGCGAGAGAGTCTCGGACAGTGCGTGTATCTTCGATCCGTGTGGCTAAAAGTGGGCCACCATCGAAAATATCGATCACCCCTTCAAACCGAAGACCTTCGCGCTCCAACAAGCGCCGAGCGGGTGCCCCGTCTGGATGGGTTTCGCCGATCGCACCACGTGCACTATCGGGTAAAAGGTCGACATAAATCGCATGTTTTGGCGACAGGTCGATAATGAATTGATTGTCGCTGGTTGCCGACAATTTATCGGCCTCATCAAAGTCCATCCGATAGAAGGGGCGGCCCACGACTTCCCAGAAGGGCGAACGACCATCCAAATGCACAACCCCGCGCAACTCACTCACCACGGTGCCATGAAAGCGAGCGGGGGAACTGGCCATCAGCATAAAGCGCGAGAGGCTCAACAGCTTACCGGCGCCATCGCCGCGCCGTTCGGGCTCGAGGAACAAGGTCCCGACTTCGGTGCAGCCCGTATAGTCATTCACCATGGTCAAAGCGCGCATTTCAAATCGGCGATTGGCGGCTTTTGAAGCCTGCCCATAGGTGACGATGCGATAATTGAAGAAAGGAACATCGCGACCAATATTGGTCTTTACCGCGGCGCAGCCGAAAGGCTTTCCACCTTTGGCGCTCTCGATCATCAGCAGATAGATGCCGCCGTCGCCATCTGCCTTAGGCGCTTCGGTTGAGAAGGTAACGAGGCTTTTCTCCAGCCGCTTTGCTAATAGGGCCTCGTCTTCGGGCAGGCTGGTAAATCCCGGGCCAGAACGACGGGCAAAGCCCATAAAGGCATCAAAATCATCTAGCCGCGCGGGGCGTACTACGAGCATGGACTTGTTCCCAATTCCTGTGCCAGCAAGCGACGAGGGGCTTTGGCATCCAGTTGACCGGTGGCATAGCCCACCAAAATCGCCAAAGACAGCCTGATGCGCTCCGGAAGGCTGTCAAGAATAGCAAATTCTTGATCTGAGTGGATCAATCCTCCGCGTGGGCCCAAGGTATCAACATTGGCGCAGCCAGATGCGGCGAGGTTATTGCCTTCGCACACCCCACCGGTATCCTTGTAGACGAGCTCTAGACCGACAGACTTTCCAGCTGCTGCGACTTGGGCGAAAACCAATTCCTGGGCGGGGGTTCGCGGCTTCGGTGGCCTGCTGAATCCGCCATGGAGATGGGCGTGAATACCACCGCCAGAAAGATATTGGCCGATTAGCGCTTCCACTTCGCTTTGCGCCCAAGTTGCAGCGGCAGCATCCGGCACGCGCACATTGAAGCGGACGACGGCAAGGTCAGGCACTACATTATTGGGACCACCGCCATCGACCCGGCCGGTATTGAAGGTCACCCCCGGGGCTTTGCCATTCAGCGCTTCCAAGCCTGCCACAAAGCGCGCAGCCGCCGCGATCGCCGAGCGACCCTCATAATGCGCGCGGCCGACATGGGCGGCTTTGCCATGTACCGTCAGGGAGAAATTGCCCGAGCCTTTGCGGGCACCCGACATCGAGCCATCGGCGAGTGCGGGTTCATAGGTCAGGCCTACATCGCTGCGCGCACCGATCTCTTGCAGCAAGGCAGCAGAACCTGGCGAGCCGATTTCTTCATCAGGGCTGAGAAGGACTTCATAGCCAATTTGCGATGCGCAAGGCAGGGTTTCAAAGGCTTTTAAGGCCTCCAACATGACCCATAAGCCACCCTTCATATCCGCAACGCCGGGGCCATTCACCACGCCGGGCTCTATCTCTCGTACGGCCTGAAAGCTCGATTGTGCGGGAAAGACAGTATCATAATGGCCTGTAAGCACGAGCTTAATTGGGGCCTCTGGCCGAACAATCACATGCAGGGAATCGCTTAAGGCTTGTTCGGCCTGCTCGCCGAGCGTGGTTATGATTGGCTCTGGCAGAAGTGGCCGCCGCGTGCAGGTGCCGGGCAGAACTCGAAACGCTTCTTCCAACTTGGACAAGAATGCCTGGAGGCCCTCAAGATTGCGGGAACCAGTGTTGATATTACACCAATCCTCCAGTCTAGCTTTCCAGATCGCGCGATCGGCAAGCACCGAGTCGAGCGCATCTTGTGTATCGCGATCAAAAATCAGATTTGCGATCATCTTGATCTTCCTTCACAAAAATACCGCCAGAAGTGCAGACTAAGGTTGCTTCCAAAATTCAGATGTAGTCGAAAGCCGCGCGCAGCGCCACGCCCCCGCCCCGTTCTATCTGTGTCGCGCCGCAGCGTTACTGGAGATGGAGGGGGTAAAAGTGGGCCATTTAGCGTATCCAGAAAAGGCGAAAAGCGATGTCCGCAGTGTTTGACCATATTGAGTTCGACCATCATGAGCAGGTTGTTTTTGCCCATGACCATCAAACAGGTTTGCGCGCGATTATCGGCGTTCACAATACTTTTCTAGGTCCGGCCGCCGGCGGCGTCCGCATGGCCAATTACGCCAATATGGATGACGCGCTGACGGATGTCCTGCGGCTCTCACGCGGTATGAGCTTTAAAAATGCGCTGGCTGGCATCGCGCTCGGCGGCGGCAAAGCCGTTCTGATCGGCGACCCCAAATCTGACAAGAGCCCGCAACTCATGCGGGCGCTAGGACGGGCCATAGAAGACTTAGCTGGCCGGTATTTGGCAGCAGAGGATGTCGGCATGACGCTGGCCGATATGGAGGAAATCGCGCTGGAGACCAGCCATGTGTTCGGCCGCGACCCTAAATCAGGCTTTGGTGGAGAGCCCTCGCCGATGACGGCGCTAGGTGTGCTTCTGTCGATCAAGACCTGTGTCCGCCGCTTTATGGGTCGCGATGATCTGCGTGGCGTGCGTGTTGCCGTGCAAGGCGCTGGTGCAGTTGGGGCAGACCTTGCCCGGCAATTAGGCCAAGAGGGCGCGGAAGTCTTAATCGCGGATATGGACCCAGTCCGCGCGCAAGCGGCAGCGCTTGCCGCAGGCGGGCAAGTCGTCAGCGTGGAAGACATCCTGTTTGCTGATGTGGATGTGCTGGCACCCTGCGCGCTCGGTGCCATCCTGAATGACGCAAATATCCCAAATTTGCGCGCCAAGATTGTGTGTGGCGCAGCCAATAATCAATTAGCTGAAACGCGCCATGGGCTTGCTTTGGCCGAGCGCGGCATTCTTTACGGCCCCGACTATGTCGTCAATGCAGGCGGCATCATCAATGTGTCCTATGAGGTCTCAGGCCATTATGACGCAGCGAAAGTGGTCGAACACATCCACCGCATCCCAAAGACCTTGGAACAAATCTTCGAGGAAGCCGCCGATGAAGGTCTGACCCCGGACGCAGTCGCTGACCGGATGGCACAGCGCCTTATTGGACGGTCTTAGGCTTCACTGCCGAGGCTTCGGCCTGTTGCGGTTCGGACGGCATGAAGGGATAAAGCCACTGCCCCAGCAGATTAGGCGGCATATCCCGATCTGTTAGGCCGAGGTTCATCGGCTTCTCATCCTTTGGCATATAAAAGGTGCCAAACAAATGATCTAAGAAAGAGAAGGTCGCGGCAAAATTCTTCGACCCGCCTTCGTCCGCTCCGGTATGATGCCAGCGGTGAAACACGGGGCTTGCAAAGACATGCCGCAATGGGCCGAAGGTCCAATTCAAATTGGCGTGCACCATTGTCGAATAAAGAATGTTGAAGGGGGCGAGAACGGCTACCGCTATCGGCGGAAAGCCAATCCACAAGGCAATCGCATTGGCGAGCAGGCTATGAAAGACCAAATTGATCGGATGGAAGCGCACCGAATGGAGCCAGTCGAGCGTCTCAGGCGCGTGATGGATGGCATGATAGCGCCATAGCGCATTGCTATGAAACAAACGATGTGTCCAGTAGAGCGAGATATCGGTCACGATCAGCACGCCAAGCGCTTGCAGCCACAATGGCCAGTCCGCAAGCCAAGCTGCGCCCGTCTTGCTCCATTCCACTGCCGCGTCCATATTGCCGCCGAACAAGACATAATAGCCCCCGGCAATCAAGGAAGTGCCAATCGATCCATAAACAACGGGGCCGAGCATCCAATAGCCAATATCCATCCAGATATCGCGTCGGATTGGGCGTGGGGTCGGATCAAGAGGGAAGATACTTTGCAGGAAGCCGAACAGACAGGCACAAATCAACAGCCAGACGGCCGAGTAGACGAAGGGCAATTCCATAATGTCGTTCAACATAACGCTTCCTCTGGCACAGGCTCAAAAATCTCTGCACCGACACGCGAGATCAATAGCCCAGAGACACTTAATCCGCCGTTAGCGTCATTGCCAAAATCCAACCTTTCCGATGGCCAAATCCTTGGTATCGATGTGACCGTGGGTCGCATGCAGCGTCGTATTCTTCTGATCCGGCGCGGCGATGCGGTCACAGCCTTTGAGAACCGTTGCCCTCACGCTGGCTGGCCGTTGGACACTTTTGACGGAAGGTTTTTGACGACCGACTCCGGCGGACTGATCTGTGCCGCTCACATGGCCGTCTTTGATCCCAACACGGGTGTTTGCTTGGGTGGGCCAGGTCAAGGTCGGGGATTAACGCCTGTGCCCGTGCGGTCGGTAGGCGACTTGTGGCTGATTGGCCCAATGGCATCAACTTAAATTTTTTGGCGGACTTTAGGGCTTAGGGAGAAAGGGCGTGGGCTTGTCCCGCTCTGTCGGCGGCGGTGGAGCCCCGATAGCCGGTGTCCCTCTTGGTTGACCGGCCACTTTAGGCACTTTGGCATCAATCTTATCCATCCACCCAATTGCTTGCGGGCCGAGATCAATTTGTGGGCTTGAGGAATCAAGACGGGCAGCAACTTCCCATCGCGTGATCATGCCTCTGGCGTGCGCAAACGCATCCGGCAAAGGGACGGGCTGGCGGAGCGCATGATTAATGAAGGCGTCTCCGAAAAAGGTCCAATCATTCTCGGCCCGGCAGCCAAATGAGGGCTTCTCAGCGGTTGCAGCGGACATAGTAATCGTCGACTCATTTTGCAGGACTGGTGCAAAGACACCCGAAAAGCAGGCGGACAAAATGACGAGACGGTTCTTGATACCCGCTTCGTTGAGCAGCGCGGCTAAGCGTTCGGGCGCAATATTGCCGCCAGCCCGATCTCCATCTCGATAGGATAAGCCAGTCGCCCAATGTCCATGCGTGGTGATGAAAAGTGCAACCACGTCCTCCTGCTTATTCATGAGTTCCGCAACGTGACCCAAAGCTTGCGCTAAATGATCCGGGCTGCCATCTGGCACCACAGGGTCCGAATTAGCGCCCTGCGCCCCGGTGCCATTTGCCATGACGATGGTGCGGCCCACTGCATCATATCGACTTGCGAGCACGCGCGCCGCCTCAGCCGCTTCCCGGCCAAAAACGCCATCGCTATCCATCCCAATGGCGACGACATAGACGTCGACCACCCCCCTGCGCTCTGGCTTCAAACGGGCGAGCGCGCTGGTCATAGCGCGTGTCTGGCGCAAGGCCTCTACGGGGCCGTAAGGTTCAATAATATAGAAGCTGCCCTTTTGGGCCGCTTCTCGGTCTCGCCTTTCTTGCGCGGCACGCGGATTGGCAGGCTGAAAGCCATAGCTTTGGGCATAGGCTGCTTCAGGCAGCGCCAAAGGCGGCGCAAAGAACGCAAGTAGGCCCAGCCCCAAACAAAGTCCAAAACGCATTGGCGAAGTCATAGGCAAATATCAGCGCGCAAATGCTGCCCTGTCTAGCCGATGCGGCGATTTTTCGCTGAATTAGGTGCGCTCTAGGCAGATGGCAGTGGCTTCCCCCCCACCAATGCACAAGCTGGCCAGCCCGCGCTTTGCGCCTCGCGCTTCCATGGCAGCGATTAAGGTCGCGATGATGCGGGAGCCCGACGAGCCGATTGGGTGGCCCAAGGCACAAGCCCCACCATTCACATTCACCTTCTCATGCGGGATGCCCAAATCTTTCATGGCAATCATTGGCACAATGGCGAAAGCCTCATTGATCTCAACCAGATCAACATCGTCGACCGACCAACCCGCTTTGGTCAGCGCCTTTTGCATGGCTTTGACCGGGGCCGTGGTGAAATAGGCAGGCTCATGCGCATGGGCGGCACTTGAGACGATTTCAGCTAGGATTTTCAGGCCGCGCGCTTCAGCTTCAGATTTTGCCATTAAGACAAGTGCTGACGCGCCGTCAGAAATCGCAGACGCATTGGCTGCGGTCACCGTGCCATCTTTCGTGAAAGCAGGCTTCAAGCTGGGGATTTTGTCTGGGCGGGCCTTAGCAGGCAGTTCGTCGCGGTCCACCACACTTTCCCCGCCTCGGCCGCTAATGGTGACGGGGGCAATTTCGCGAGCAAATGCCCCAGAGGCAGTGGCAGCTTGCGCTCGCTTCAACGTCTCCAACGCATAGGCATCTTGCGCCTCACGGGTGAATTGATACTCACCGGCAACTTGGTCGGCATAAAAGCCCATCGGCTTGCCTTCATAGGCATCTTCCAGACCATCGAGTGCCATATGGTCAAAAATGCGGTCGTGACCATATTTCATGCCGCCCCGGTGGGTCTTCATCAGATGGGGCGCGTTCGACATGCTCTCCATCCCGCCTGCGATCACAATTTTGGCCTCGCCTGCTTTGATGGCATTGGCGGCCATGATCGTGGCCTGCATGCCAGAGCCGCACATCTTGTTGAGCGTGGTGGCTTCAACACTGATCGGCAGACCCGCTTTTAGGGCCGCCTGCCGCGCGGGGGCTTGGCCTTGGCCGGCAGGCAGAACATTGCCCATCAAGATCCAATCCACATCTTCGCCTGCAACGCCTGCTTCGGCCATGGCGGCCTTAACGGCGATGGCCCCCAATTCATTGGCGCTAAAGCTGCTCAATTCCCCCAATAGCCCACCCATGGGCGTACGGGCCAAACCAACGATGACGACGGGGTCTTGCATGAAGATTTCCTTAGTTAAGCGAGAGCGAAATCACGTCTCTTCAGAATAAGCACTCAAGGGCGTCACGTCACCCCTATTGGCGATCAAAGCTTTCCGACGGCAGAAGCGCTGGAAGCCCGCAGGCCCCATTCGAGAACCGCCTAAACCGCTTGCCTTAAAGCTCTGCTTTTCGGCTTCATAAAATTGGCTGGTCAAAGCTGCATCATTCAAGCTGATGGCCCCGGCTTC
Source organism: Alphaproteobacteria bacterium (assembly GCA_027485915.1). Lineage (GTDB taxonomy): Bacteria > Pseudomonadota > Alphaproteobacteria > Caulobacterales > Aquidulcibacteraceae > Aquidulcibacter. Next base: position 40,551 of record JAIXQA010000056.1, read on the forward strand.
AATCTGGCGACCAATGGCTTCAGCCTCGTCCAAAGTGCCAGCAATCACAGCGGCCGATAAGCCATACTCGGTGTCATTGGCCAGTTGGATCGCCTCTTCAACCGTATCAAATGCCATGACGGGCATGACGGGGCCAAAGGTTTCCTCTCGCATCAGGGCCATGCTGTGATCGACATTGACCACCACCGTGGGCGCAATCCAGTCCCCGCCCAAATGATGCTCCACAACGCCACCAGTCAGCACGTTCGCGCCCTTGGCGACTGCATCGGCCAATTGGGTTGCGATGATCTGAGCTTGCTTGCCAAAAATCATCGGTCCAACCTCGCCGACATTTCGGTCCGGCTGATTGAGGCGGGCCGCTTTGGCTGCCACAACCAAGTGCGCGACAAAATCCTCATAAAGCGGGCGGGCGACATATATGCGCTCAATCGACTGGCACGCTTGGCCAGTCGACAGAACCGAGCCTCGTAAAGCCGCCGTAACGGCTCGGTCGAGATCTGCGGTTTCTGTGATGATCAATGGGTCCTTGCCGCCGAGTTCTAAGAAGGCGGGGATCAGCCTACCGGCAGCTTGCACGGCAACCTTTTTGCCTGTGGCGACTGAGCCTGTGAAGCAAATCGCGTCCACCGTCTTGATCAAAGCAATGCCCGTTCCCCCATCCCCCAACACCAGTTGCAGCACGCCTTCTAAAGCTGGCACTTCGGCAATCGCAGCGCGCAAGGGCGTGACAAAGCGCGGGGTGACTTCCGATGGTTTGATGATGACGCTGCACCCAGCCAATAGCGCCGGGATTGTGTCGATCATGGATAAAGTCAGCGGGAAATTCCACGGGCTGATCACGCCCACCAGCGCGTAAGGCACCCATTGCGGGGCATGGGCCATGCGTGGATCAAAGCGTCCATCGGTCCAAGCTGTCGGCAAAAGATGTGGCGCTTGGGCAGCCCACCCGCCCAGACTGGCCAAAGCCCCTTCAATCTCGCGCCGCGCAATCTTGCCCCGCCCCGTATCCTCGGCAAGCGC
>JAIXQA010000008.1 GCA_027485915.1 Alphaproteobacteria bacterium
AGGACGAACACTGCAGCAAAGTCTGCAATGGTCGTGCCAGCTCTGTCTGGTTGTAACCGGCCGGGTACAGCCCTATTCTCGTGTTTGGCGAACCAATTCGCGCCAAGAGGGCTTTCCCTATCTCAGGCGATACCGTGCCGTTTGTTTCATTTTGAGCCGGTTTCTCTCCGTAACCCGACGTGTATTCGTCCCACTTACCAAATGAACTTAACCAATAAATCGTGGATAATTCATGAATAATGGGATGAGTTGACTTGTGTTTTTGCGGAGGACACCTGTCGCTAATCCTATAGATAGATTAGAGATCATTCGATTATGCTTAATCCGGCTGATCTATGGGGTGAACCAAGACCCCGCGCCTCTCAAAGAGCATGCATCGAATTGGGTGTAGATTGGAGAGAAAAAGGCCAGGAGCCGATCTTGGCTCCCGGCCTCGTGCTTAATTGTTAGGCTTGGCTATTATGGCTTGCCGACGCTGAACACGTTACCGATCGAAACCGACGAGCCGATCACCGAACCGCCAACATTGTGGGCGCTGATGAAGGTGTTGGTGTTGATTGGAGCAACCATATTTTGTTGGCCAGTGATATTCATGTTGCCGGGTGCTGCAAAGGTCATGGAGTTACCAAAGCCGCGGGCGCTGCCCGTCACGTCGCCAGTGATGTTTTGTGCGGTCAGGCTGACTCCTGCGTTGACCGCAGCGCCGCCATGTTGCTGAGCTCCAACGTTGAAGGTTGCTGCGTTTGGTGCCGAAGCACTGAGGACGTTGCCATTGGCTTGTGCCGTCGCGATTGCGTTGCCACCAATGTTGAACACATTGCCAGTGGTATAGGCCGAAGGGTCGATCCAGTTATGTTGGACGCTGTTGATGCCAACTTCATGGGCACCAGCGAACGAACCGGCCGCATTGTTTGCGAAAGCTGCAGAGCTCAAAGTAACATCGCGACCGATGTTGCCAACATCGCCAGAAGTGGTTGCAATTGCATCGCCGCGGAAGCGTTGATCATTGTTCCAATACACGCTGGATGCAGTCCCTGCGACTTCGGCCGAGTTAGCACCAGCTACAGCTGAGAAGCCAACCTCGCAGCAAACATTGTGCGCGATGCCCACGGTGTTAGCCGAAATGTTGCTGTTCATGAACTGAGAAACGTTGATGGCTTGTTGCGCAAAAGCTTGACCGCCGATCGAGGTCATGAGGGCGATTGCCGAGATGATTGCTGCCTTTTTCATAATAAACTCCCACTGAACTGAAGCTCAAACCCTGTGTGGCTTCTAAAGGTTGGGGAGCAATCTAAGGGCCAATTCATGACGTTGGTGAAATAAGACAAAATAAGGCAGAAGTAACCGGTCGGAAATATCATTGTTTTCAGGAGATTTTGATTTCGATAATTTTATATTTCATTAGTTAATTTTATTATCGCCCTGTTATCGACAAAATCGTTAATAAAATATTTCGGGATTATTTGACATTTTGTCTCAATTCAAGACAAATTTATCGAAGATGCCAGATACATTTGTGGGGAGCAGCTTGTCGGTTTGTCTTAAATTTCCAGCGCGGCAGACATGCGCAGCCAATCGGCCTTGTGTGACTTGCTCAATGTTCTTTGAAGCACCGTGGTCTCGCACCCAAGTTATTCGTACTGGCGGCGCATGTTTACTTGAACTACTCTCAATCCATGATGAGCCGGCGTAAAACCTTGTTGGCACCAGTACTTGCCATGCCTCTTTTAGCCAAAGCGTGTAGTGAGCAACCCTTGGAGTTGCCAGGGCCACTTCGCGCGGCCCAAGCGATTGAGCGCGCAACCCCGCGAATCTCAGGCCGGCTAGCCGCCCTTAGAGCCAAATTGGGCGACCCAATTTTTATTCGTGCATATAAAGAAGAGAGGCGCCTGTATCTTTATGTTCAACCAAAGCGCACTGGCAGGTTTGTGGAATTTGCCAATTGGCCCATTTGTGCGGCTTCAGGCTTGTTAGGTCCGAAAAAGGCTGAAGGAGATAAGCAAGTCCCTGAGGGCGTCTATGGCGTTAAGCCTGAATCTATGAACAATGCCTCCTCCTATCATCTTTCCATGAATGTCGGTTATCCAAACGCGCTCGACCGGTCGCTTGGCCGGACTGGCAGCTTCATCATGATCCATGGGCGTTGCGAAAGTATTGGCTGTTTGGCGATGACCGACCCCGTGATTGAAGAGATTTGGACGCTCGTAAGCGCCGCCCATCGCGCGGGTCAAGAAGAGGTAGATGTCCATATATTCCCGTTTGCTTTGACCCAAGCGGCCCTGGAAAGCCGTAAACAAAGTGAACATTTCGAGTTTTGGACAGATCTCCAGGTCATCCAAAAGGCCTTTGATAAGACGGGCATACCACCTGTCGTTTCTGTTAATTCAGGTCGTTACAAGGTTGTGGCCACAAATTAAGTTTGCGAATAATTCCCAAATATTCAATGGTTCGAATATATAATAATATTATATTTATTTAGTTGGTAATTGTATTTTGTATTATTGGTCATTTTATATAGCGGTGCATTTAGAAATTACCTAGTTGGCATAACAAATTCTTTGAGTGCAGCTCGATCTCCTAGTTTCTAAATTTGTTTGGATGATCGACCGGTTCGTGAACTTTATATTGTGATTATAAAATTATTTGAGCTTGACGCTTTAGTACTCGACAGGTCACCATTCGGCTACTTGGCAATTCTACGGACAACTCGTCCTGTTAATCCAACTCCGCGGCAACCCTCGCTGTTAACAAACCCGCCACTGAAACGAGGTTACCAGTGAATAAGCAAATCAGGTTCAGCAGCGCGTTGATCTATAGCTCTGCAAAAGAAATTGGTTTGAGCTTTGCGATCCCAGTAGCCTTAGCTCTAATTGCATTTTTATTGATCGAGTGGCGGGTGCTGACAGATGCATCCCCAGTTCTTCTTGTCGGTGTCATATTGGCAGCGTCGCAAGGTGGCGCGCGTGCTGGTTTCATAACGGCGCTCATCTCATTCGTGCTCTTGGATTTTTTTCTGGTGCACCCACGGTTCACGCTCAGATTAGTTTCACCAGACGATTACATTCCGTTGATCACCTTCCTTTTGGTCGCCCTGACAACAAGTCACTTTGCTGGAGAGGCGCGAGACAAAGGACAAAGGGCAATCGACAAGGCTAGGCAATTGGAGGCTCTCTTTGAGGCGGCGTGCCGCGCTTTGGCATGCAAGGACCCCCATCTGGTCCTTGAAATCGTTTTGGAAACCGCAGGTCGAATTATTCCACTTAATTGGCAGCTTGAGAGCGGATCAATGACGTCTGCTTTGGCTATTCTCGGTACTGAAACGGACGATCCTGTCGTTCAAGTCAGCAAGTCAAAGTCTGGCTTAGAAGATGCCTTATGGGTTGAAATTCGCGGTCCCAAATCCTCCGCTTATGTCTATGCGTCGAACACCAAAAAAATATCGCCAAGTACGCATAGATCGCTCGCCATGTTGGCCAAGCTGGCAGAGAACGCTTTGGCGCGCATCCAGCTCCAACTAGACTTGGAAGAAGCAAAAGTTTCTGAAGCAGCTGAATCTCTTCGTGCTACGATCATCAACTCTGTCGCGCATGACTTTCGCACGCCATTGTCGTCGATTGTGGCTTCTGCTGCGACCCTCGAAGACCTGCATAGCGTGCTGCCAATCTCCGATAGAGTGGCTTTGGCGCGATCCATACGGGTCGGGGCGGAGCGCCTGACACGGTTTACTTCTAAACTTCTCACAGCCGCCCAGCTTGATAGCGGTCCAATCAGCGTCCAGATGCAGTGGGTCGATGTGCACGACCTATTTAGTGGCGTTCTCGACACGTTTGAACTCAACAACAATAAAGCGGGTGTGGTTTGGGATGGAAGTGGTGCTGACTTGGAAATCTATTGCGATCCTGTCTTATTGGACCAGGCGCTCTTCAATGTGATTGAGAATTGCTTGGACTATTCCCCGCCAGGCGAGCCAGTTCGACTGTCGGTATTGACCGGAAACCAGTTTAAGATCCAAGTTTCCGATTGTGGTCCGGGCATGCCCAAGGATATTCGCGAGCGCATATTCGAACGCTGGACGAGAGCAGACCAACCTTCTAAATCGAGGACAGGTTTAGGTTTAGGCTTGTCGATCGCGCGGGGGTTCGTTCAAGCACTTGGCGGGACAATCATTTCAACCGAGAAGCTTGATGCCACCCCCGGCGCTTGCTTCCTGATCGAACTTCCTCTGTCGATGGTAAAGTACCGCAATGCAACAGCCTGAGCGAATTCTGGTCGTCGATGACGAAGTTGAAATCTTGAGAACACTCGAACCTGCCTTGCGTGCGGTGGGATACAACGTGCGATTTGGCGAAACTGGCATGGAAGCGCTAAGTTTGGTCGCGAACGAGCCTGTTGATTGTATTCTTCTTGATTTAGGCCTGCCGGACATCGATGGGGTAGAGGTTGTCAGGCGTATTCGTGAGTGGTCGGTTGTTCCCATCTTGATCATTACGGCACGAGAGGGTTTGGAGGCAAAAATTGAGGCTTTGGACGCGGGCGCGGATGACTATGTAAATAAGCCATTTGATCTGCGCGAACTATTAGCAAGACTCCGCGTGGCCCTGCGGCATAATGCGCGCCGAACGGATGGGGGTAGCGGTCCTGTCACCTTTGACGACTTGGTAATCGACTTTAATCGGCGATCAGTGATGCTCCGGGGAGAATTGGTCCAGCTCACTCAAAGAGAATATCAACTCCTCAAGCTCATGGTGACTCACGCAGGCCAAGTTGTAACGCACAAGCAAGTTCTTGAAGGTGTTTGGGGCGGGGATCACAAATCTGATGCTCAGGCAGTTCGCGTGCTGATGGGGCAACTTCGGCACAAGATAGAGGCGGATCCTGTGCGACCTAAGCTTTTGCTTACGGAAACAGGTCTTGGCTACCGAATGCGTGCTGCAAACTAAAGCGTGGGCGGCAATTGGCAATTGGAAGCGCGTTAGCCAAGTGCCATGATGATCATTCCAAGCTCACTTTAACCAGGTGCTAGATTCCATGCGACGTTTATTTTCTATCCTGGCTATGGGGGGGCTTTTGGTAAGCTGTGCTGCCTCGACTGAAGCTCGCTTTGCTCAGGACGAACACGACCAATTCTTCCGCAGGCTGTCCAGCCTATGTGGTCAAGCATTTGCCGGTAAGATGGTGACCGATCACCCGACCGATGCAGACCTGAAGGGAAAGCCTATGATCATGCACGTGCGCAACTGCACGTCCGATACAATCAAAATTCCCTTGCATGTTGAAAATGATCGTTCGCGAACTTGGGTCATCACGAGGCAAGTCTCGCCATCTGCCAGAAGCCTCATCCTCAAGCATGACCATCGCCATCAAGATGGGAGCGAGGACGACATGACTCAGTATGGCGGTGAAACCTTGGCCAAAGGCTCGCCTACGCGGCAAGAATTTCCCGCCGACCGCTATTCGAAAGAGCTCTTCGAAAAGGCCGGGCGCCCAAATTCGTCTTTGAATATTTGGGCGATGGAATTCCTGACTGGTAATCGATTTATCTATGAAGTCACGCGACCAAACCGCCATGTGAGGTTTGAGTTTGATCTTGCCCAACCAGCGTCCATTCCGCCACCTCCATGGGGCTCTTTGGACAAAAATTGATCGACAGGATTGCCGATAGATGCAATTGGCGCGTGCGCAGAACTCGGCGTCTATCGCCCATCAAAGCCTTGGGTGCATCAAAAAAGAAGGGCCCAGATCCTGAGAGTCCGGGCCCAGCTTTCCTACTTGCTTATGGCGTGCCTTAGCGGAACAGCGAGAGGGCTGTTTGCGAGGAGCTGTTGGCAATCGACAGGGCTTGAACGCCCAGCTGTTGCTTAACTTGCAACGCTTGCAGCTTCGCGCTTTCTTTGGCGAGGTCGG
>JAIXQA010000082.1 GCA_027485915.1 Alphaproteobacteria bacterium
CAAGCTGGTGCAGACCAGCCACGCGCACCCAGAATCCGGTGCCATTCTAAGAAGTCTTCTTTGCCCATGTCGTCACGGTCGGCAAAAGCGCGCAGCCGCGCTGGGTAGTTTTCTTCGATAAACGTGCGTATTTCGTTGCGAAAGGCAATATCTTCATCGGTATAAGCAAGATTCATTGGACGCTCCCGTTTGGCGCATCCTTCTCGCCGGATGCTGCCACTTGCAACAGATCATAGTGCGAAGCGCGGTGGGATCAAGCAGAATTCGCCATGATCAGCATGACCTTAACGCAAACGTCAGCTAGATTAGCTTGGGGTGAAAAGCTGCATCGCGGAAACGTGACCCCATCGACAGGCCAAAGCTTCCTGTGCCACCTTTTTACGCTCTGCATTCTATGCAACCAAAGCCGCCTGCTTGTGAGCGTTCTGCGTTGCCTAACCTGACTTTTTGAGACTTGTTGCCCATGTCTTTACCCGCCAACCGCCTCATTTCACTGGATGTTTTTCGCGGCGCAACTATTGGTGCGATGGTATTGGTCAATAATCCAGGGACTTGGAGCGCGATTTACCCCCCTCTGGAACATGCGAAGTGGCATGGATGGACCTTTACCGACACCATCTTTCCCTTTTTCATCTTCATCATGGGCATTGCCATCCCGATTGCGTTGGAACGCCGCCGCGCAGCAGGCCAAGCAGGCATTGACCTCTATCTGCAACTGGCGCGGCGCACCGCAGCCCTCTTTGGATTGGGCCTGTTTCTGGCTCTGTTCCCCTTTTATAATTGGATGAAGGGGGAATGGATCCAGATTGGCGACATGCGGATCATGGGGGTGTTGCAACGCTTGGCCCTCTGTTTCTTCGTCGCCTCTATGCTCTTTCTATGGCTGCGGCCGCGCGGTCTGTTGGTTGCGGCCTTTGCACTTCTTTTGGGCTATTGGGGCTTGATGATCTGGGGCGGGCGCGGAGACCTGAGCCCAGAGGGCAACTTCTCCGGCCTGATTGATCGGTGGGTTTTAGGGCCACATATGTGGAAAGGTTCCCCACATTATGATCCAGAGGGTCTTCTCTCCACCCTGCCCTCCATCGCGACCTGTTTGTTTGGGGTTTTGACGGGCCAATTAATCCAGTCGTCAAAGTCCAATGAGGCCAAAGTGGCAGAAATGCTGGTATGGGGGTTTGTGCTCCTCACGCTTGGCTGGATGTGGGGCGGGCTGTTCCCGATCAATAAACCAATTTGGACGTCGTCTTATGCTGTCTTCATGTCGGGCATGGCGATGTGTGTTTTAGGCGTGTGCTATTGGTTAATCGATATCAAGGGCAGCACTTGGTGGACCAAACCATTTGTGATTTTTGGCGTGAATGCATTGGCGCTGTTTGTCGGCTCTGGCATGTTAGGTCGTCTCTTGAACATGGTGCCCGGAAGTACAGGCCCGGATGACAAGCTCGTGTCATTGAAAGTCACGATTTATGAAGGCGTGTTCGCACCCTTGGCGAGCCCGATGAACGCCTCGCTTTTATTTGCCATGTGCTTCATTGGTTTATGGCTGTTCTTGATGTGGCTGCTTTACCGGAAGAACATTTTCATCAAAGTCTAGGCTGCAAATTCGGGCAGGCGTTAGGCCCGTAAGCCGCCGTCTCTGACTTTGGCATCCCGTCCCAAGGCCTGCAGCACAGTCTGCACGATTCCTTCTGCATCAAGGCCTGCGAGGCGATATTGCAACTCTGGCTTGTCATGCTCTTGGAACATGTCTGGCAACGTCAAAGTACGCACTTTCAGGCCGCGATCTAAGAGGCCATCCGTGGCGAGAAAATGCAGCACAAAGGCGCCAAAGCCGCCGACTGCGCCCTCTTCAATCGTAATGAATACCTCATGATGGCGCGCTAATTGACGGATCAGGTCGTGATCCAACGGCTTCGCAAAACGGGCATCTGCAACCGTGGTTGGGAGACCCATGGCAGCCAATTGGTCTGCAGCCATCAGGCTTTCGGTCAAACGTGTGCCAAACGACAGAATTGCCACCGTGCCACCTTCACGCACGATCCGGCCTTTGCCGATTTCTAGGGGCGTCAAGATATTTGGAATTTCAACACCAACGCCTTCGCCACGTGGATAGCGGAACGCACTGGGTCGATCATCGATTGCTGCGGCAGTGGCGGTCATCAAGGCCAGCTCTGCCTCATCCGCAGCCGCCATCAAGACCATGCCGGGCAAGGCCCCCATAAAACCAATGTCAAAGCTGCCAGCATGGGTCTGGCCATCGGCACCGACAAGCCCTGCCCGATCCATAGCAAAGCGCACAGGCAAGGATTGGATCGCCACGTCATGAACGACTTGGTCATAGCCGCGCTGCAAGAAGGTGGAATAGATGGCAGCAAAAGGCTTCATGCCATCAGCTGCAAGGCCTGCAGCAAAGGTCACTGCATGCTGCTCAGCAATACCTACATCATAGGTGCGGGCAGGAAACGCCTTGCCAAACACATCAAGGCCCGTCCCGGACGGCATGGCCGCAGTAATGGCAACAATCTTGTTATCGGCTTCCGCCAATTTCACCAAAGCGTCTGCAAAGACGCGGGTATAGCTCGGCGCATTAGGTTTGGCCTTGGCTTGTTCGCCTGTAACGACATTGAACTTAACCACGCCATGATATTTGTCGTCGGCTGCTTCCGCTGGGAGATAGCCTTTACCTTTTTGCGTAACAACGTGGACAAGAACCGGACGGTCCTCAATTTTCTTAGCGTTTTCGAGCACATGAACCAAGGCTTCTAGGTCGTGCCCGTCAATCGGGCCAACATAATAGAAACCGAGCTCCTCAAAAAAGGTGCCGCCGGTTGCCATACCACGGGCAAATTCTTCCGCCTTGCGGGCCGCTTCTTGTAAGGGCTTTGGGAAGACAGAGGCAGCCTGCTTACCGACTTTGCGTAAGGTCCGATAGCCGGTCCCAGACACAAGGCGGGCAAGATAATGGCTCATGCCGCCAACTGGGGGCGCAATCGACATATCATTGTCATTCAAAATTACGATCAGGCGCTTACTGGTCTCAGCGGCCTTATTCATCGCTTCATAGGCCATGCCAGCGGTGATGGAGCCGTCGCCAATCACCGCAACAATGTTATTGTCGCCGCCTTGCAAATCGCGGCTTGCACAAAAACCAAGTGCGGCAGAGATTGAGGTGGCCGCATGGGCTGCGCCAAATGGGTCATATTCACTCTCGGTTCGCTTGGTAAAGCCCGAAAGCCCGCCACCTTGCCGCAGCGTGCGAATGCGGTCACGCCGCCCAGTCAAAATCTTATGCGGATAGGCCTGATGGCCCACATCCCAGATGAGGATGTCTTTCGGCGTGTCCAAAACATGATGGAGCGCAACGGTGAGTTCGACTACGCCGAGGCCTGCGCCCAAATGACCGCCAGTAACCGAGACCGCATCAATGGTTTCCTGGCGTAAGTCATCAGCGACTTCGCGCAATTCTCCAATATTGAGGCTCTTAAGGTCTTTGGGAGACTGGATCTTGTCGAGAGCAGGCGTGAGAGGCGGCATCTG
>JAIXQA010000050.1 GCA_027485915.1 Alphaproteobacteria bacterium
CAAAGACGCTTGTTAGGCGGCTTCAAGTTTGGCTGGGCCATAGTGCATTCCAGTCGGAACGCGCCGTGCTGGGTTGCTATGATTCGTCATCTTAACCGCTGGTGGACCTCGCTCACGTCAGTTTGATCAGTTTGCGTTCGCGGTAAGATGGTGCATTCCATACATGGAATGCACCCTTCGGCGGATAGAGCATTTTTATCGAAAACGATTGATCTATCATACATTGTGTGATAGATAGCCCCCACAGGATACTTAGCCATGCGCGTCTATATCAACGCATGGTTCGCAAAGTTTGCTCGGCAAGAGGGAATTGAAGACTTCCAGTTGGTTGAAGCTGTCGTGCGTGCAAATATCGGCCTCATAGACGCGGATTTAGGCGCTGGCGTGATCAAGCAGCGCGTCTCTCGACAAGGTGCAGGTAAGTCAGGCGGATTTCGGACCATTATTTTCTTCAAGGCGGGAAATCGCGCCATTTTCGTGTTCGGCTTTGCCAAGAAGGCAAAGAAGAACCTGACACGGGAAGAGCTCTTGGAAATGAAACGTGCCTCGCGAGAAATGCTTCACCTTTCGCAAGATCAAATCGACCAACTGGTGAGGCTTGAAAAACTGAGGGAGATCAGGTTTGGACACTAAAGTCTATCGGAGCGAGGCTTTGGCCTCGGTGCACGACCTGATGGAGGGCGTGTATGAGATTGGCGCTATTGATAAGGTGACGATGCGCAGCTTTGATGAGGCCTGCCTCGTGCCTGTGGCGGACATCACGCCTGAAGCCATTAAATCCATCCGGGAGCGGGAAGCAGTTTCCCAGCCCGTGTTTGCCCGCTACCTCAATGTATCGCGCAATTTGGTTTCCGATTGGGAGCGCGGCGTAAAAAAGCCCGGCGGTCCGGCTTTGCGCTTGCTCTCCATCGTCAGTCGCAAAGGGCTTGCTGGGATTGTTTGAGGGCACATAGCCATCCACTTTGCGCGCCCCCGTTATGATTTTGATTGTTTCCACTTGGAAGGCCTTTGCCGCAGACCCTGCCTAGGCAAAGGCCGTGTTCGAGTTTGAGCGCGCAAGATGCGGCTTCAAGGCAGGCGGAGTGCGGCTTGAAGCCGTTCCAAGTCAAAAAGCCTTCAAGTTTGGCTGGGCCATAGTGCATTCCAGTCGGAACGCGCCGTGCTGGGCTGCTATGATTCGTCATCTTAACCGCCGCAGGACCTCGCTCACGTCAGTTTGATCAGGCCACGGACATGGATTGGAACGGGCAGGCTTTCTGGCTTTGAAAAGCGCGCGCCATGACATTTAAGCGTCAAATCGACACCATCGGGTTGATTGTTGGCCTAGTTTCGGCTGGCAAGCCGTCCATTGCCCCAGGATTTGCGACCAAAGACGCACAAAACGGGGCGATCATGGCCGCGTAAAGGCCATCAGAACGGTAACTTCCTGCACTGCGTGTGCGGCCCTCATGTTGCGGTCGCGAGAGGCCCATGCTAGAGGCCCCGTCACGCGAGACGAGGTTCTTGTTTCCCAACTGAGAACGATCTGTTTTTGCTTTCATTAATCGAACGGGCACCGTCTGCCGCAGTCAAAGCGCGGGGCCTGTCATGCACGTGAGTAGACCCTTTGAGTGGATCAAATCGCAGCGCCATCAGTGAAGCAGCCCAGCGCTATGGCGCGGCGCTGTTCGACCTGGCGACTGAATCCAAGAAGGTTGCTGCTGTGGAGCAAGACGCGAAGGCGCTCTTGGCCGCTTGGCAGAACAGCGCGGACCTGCGCGCTGCCTTGACCAGCCCGCTGTTCCCGGTGGAGCAAAAGGCGGCAGCTCTTGGTGCCATCGCCAAAAAGATGAAGGCAAATGCCATCACGCAAAATTTTCTCGGCCTTGCAGCCCAAAACCGTCGTTCGGCGGATCTGGGCGGCATGCTGGCAGCATTCCTGGCACTTGCGGCTCAGGCACGTGGCGCTGTTCTGGCCGAAGTCTCGACTGCAGAGCCCTTGAGTGAAGAACAACTCAAGAGCCTGACTGAAGCACTCGGCCGGGCCTTTAAGGCACCGGTTGATGTAGAAACCACGCTAAAGCCTGAACTTCTTGGCGGCCTCGTCGTCAAAATTGGTTCCAGGCTGTTCGACGATTCTGTCAAATCTAAACTCGACGCACTCAAAATTGCGATGAAGGGGGCCTGAGGCATGGACATCCGCGCCGCAGAAATTTCCGCGATCCTGAAGGATCAAATCAAAAACTTCGGCGCTGAGGCAGCTGTTGCTGACGTCGGCACCGTGTTGTCCGTTGGTGACGGTATCGCCCGGGTCTATGGCCTCGACAGCGTCCAAGCGGGCGAAATGGTTGAGTTCCCAGGCGGCATCAAAGGCATGGCCTTGAACCTTGAGCGCGACAATGTCGGCGTCGTGATCTTCGGCGAAGACCGCGCGATTAAGGAAGGCGACACCGTAAAGCGCCTCGGCGAAATCGTGTCGGTTCCTGTCGGCAAAGGTCTGCTCGGTCGCGTGCTGAACCCCTTGGGTGAGCCCATCGACGGCAAAGGCCCACTGGTAGATATCGAAGCCGAGCGCAAGCAGGTGGACGTGAAAGCCCCCGGCATTATCCCTCGTAAGTCGGTGCATGAGCCGATGCAGACCGGGATTAAGTCGATCGACGCGCTGATCCCAATCGGCCGCGGCCAACGCGAATTGATCATTGGCGACCGTCAAACCGGTAAGACCGCCATCGCCATCGACGCGATCCTGTATCAGCGCGAAGCCCATGACAATAATGCGCCAGAAAGCCAAAAGCTTTACTGCGTCTATGTCGTGATCGGCCAAAAGCGTTCGACCGTTGCCCAGTTGGTGAAAACCCTCGAAGAATCGGGTGCCTTGAAGTATTCGATCATCGTGGCCGCGACCGCTTCTGAGCCTGCACCACTGCAGTTCTTGGCACCGTTTTCGGCGTGCGCCATGGGCGAATATTTCCGTGACAACGGCATGCATGCTTTGATGATCTATGACGATTTGTCCAAGCAAGCTGTGGCCTATCGCCAAATGTCCTTGTTGCTGCGTCGCCCACCAGGCCGTGAAGCCTATCCAGGTGACGTATTCTATCTGCACTCGCGCTTGCTGGAGCGCGCGGCGAAGCTGAACGAAGACAATGGTTCGGGTTCTTTGACGGCGCTGCCAATTATCGAAACCCAAGCCAACGACGTGTCGGCCTATATCCCAACCAACGTGATTTCGATCACTGACGGTCAGATCTTCTTGGAAACCGACTTGTTCTATCAAGGCGTGCGTCCAGCTGTGAACGTGGGTCTGTCGGTGTCGCGCGTGGGTTCGTCCGCGCAAGTTAAAGCGATGAAGCAAGTGGCCGGTCCGATTAAGGGTGAATTAGCCCAGTACCGGGAAATGGCCGCCTTTGCGAAGTTCGGTTCGGACCTGGATGCTTCGACCCAGCGCTTGCTGGCTCGCGGTGCGCGTTTGACCGAAATGCTGAAGCAAGACCAGTTCTCGCCTGTGGCCGTCGAAGATCAGGTTGTTCTGATCTATGCGGGTACCAAGGGCTATTTGGACAGCGTCCCCGTCAGCGACATCAAGCGCTATGAAGCCGAATTGAAGGCTGCCTTGCGCGGCAAGTACAAAGACCTGTCTGACGCGATCAAAACCAAGCTGGACATCAAGGCCGACAACATTGAAGCGCGTATCAAAGAAGCGCTTGATGATTTCGCCAAGACGTTTGCTTAAGAGCGGGGCTGAGGGAACCTATCCATGGCCAGCTTAAAGGACTTTCGCACGCGGATCGCTTCGGTGAAGTCGACGCAGAAGATCACCAAAGCCATGCAAATGGTGGCGGCGGCAAAGCTGAAGCGTGCGCAAGAGGCAGCCGAAGCGGCGCGCCCTTATAGTGAAAAGGTCGCCGGCACCGTGGCCAATTTGGCCACATCTGTGCAGGGCTCTGCCGCGGCTCCCAAGCTGTTGCGGGGCTCTGGCAATGATCAAGTCCATTTGGTGGTGGTTGCCACCTCAGAGCGCGGTCTATGCGGCGGGTTCAACACCAATATCGTCAAGAAATCGCGTGAGCTGATTGTCAGCCTGCAAGCCCAAGGCAAGACAGTCAAAATTTTGACCGTCGGCAAAAAGGGTCGTGACCAATTGAAGCGCCTCTATGCGTCTTTGTCGGTTGGCCATATTGAATTTGCCGGTGTTCGCACCTTGGGTTCGGCCCAAAGCGCACAAGTCAGCCAAAAATTAGTTGAGATGTTCGATGCGGGTGAGTTTGACGTCGCGCATCTGGTATTCTCGCGCTTTAAGTCGGTCATCAGCCAAATCGCGACTGTTCAGCAATTGATTCCCGTTGTTGCCCCTGAAGGCGTTGCAACGGCCGACACGGGCGGTGGCGTCTATAGCTATGAGCCAGGTGAAGAAGCGATTCTGGAAGCTTTGCTGCCACGCTATCTCGACAGCCAGATTTTGGGCGCTTTGTTGGAAAATGCCGCTGGTTTCTATGGGGCCCAAATGGGTGCCATGGATAACGCAACCCGCAACGCAGGCGACCTGATCAAGAAACTGACCTTGCAAATGAACCGCAAGCGTCAGGCCATGATTACCACCGAATTGACAGAAATTATCGCGGGTGCGCAGGCGGTGTAAACTATGATATAAGAGGTCACTGGAGAGCTGAGATGACCGACACTATTGAGAGCCTAATCCTTGAACATCTGAGACATATCAGAAGTAAGATGGAAGCAGTGAGTCTCGATATGTCAGACATCAAGTCCCGAGTGTCCTCATTGGAAGAAACGCAAGGCCAACTTCTCGTCATGATGGGCGGCCTTGGAAAACGAATGGACCGGTTTGACGAGCGGCTTGGTCGCATCGAAAAGCGGTTAGACTTAGAAAACGCGTAAGCGGCTCAAAACAGAGACTTTTAGAACGGGACACGACACTATGAGCATCCATGTTAAAGGCAAGATCGCCCAAGTAATTGGCGCCGTTGTCGACGTTGAGTTTGATGGCGAATTGCCAAGCATTCTCAACGCCTTGGAAACCGACAACAATGGCAAGCGCCTTGTGTTGGAAGTCGCCCAGCATTTGGGTGAAAAGACCGTCCGCACCATCGCGATGGACGCAACCGAAGGCTTGGTTCGTGGCCAAGAAGTCACCGACACTGGCAACCCCATCATGGTACCCGTTGGTCCTGCAACACTTGGCCGCATCATCAACGTGATTGGTGAGCCGATCGACGAAGCCGGCCCAATCGTGTCGGCCCAAGGCAAGCGCTCAATCCACCAAGCCGCCCCTGCTTTCGTCGACCAAAAGCCAGCGCCAGAAGTTTTGGCCACCGGCATCAAGGTTGTGGACTTGCTCTGCCCCTACGCCAAGGGTGGTAAGATTGGTCTGTTCGGCGGTGCCGGCGTGGGCAAAACCGTTTTGATCCAAGAGCTGATCAACAATATCGCAAAGGCCTATGGCGGCTATTCGGTGTTGGCCGGTGTGGGTGAGCGTACCCGCGAAGGGAACGACCTTTATTACGAAATGATCGAATCCAAAGTGAATGTCGATCCAAAGGAGAACAATGGTTCGTCCGAAGGTTCGCGTTGTACGCTGGTCTATGGTCAGATGAACGAGCCCCCAGGTGCCCGTGCCCGTGTGGCTTTGACCGGCCTCGCCCAGTGCGAATATTTCCGCGACGAAGAAGGCAAGGACGTGTTGTTCTTCGTGGACAACATCTTCCGCTTTACCCAAGCGGGTTCGGAAGTGTCGGCACTTCTGGGCCGTATTCCTTCGGCCGTGGGCTATCAGCCAACCTTGGCAACCGACATGGGTGGCCTGCAAGAGCGCATCACCTCGACGGTTAAAGGCTCCATCACCTCGGTTCAGGCCATCTACGTGCCAGCCGACGACTTGACCGACCCAGCGCCAGCCGCCTCGTTCGCCCACTTGGACGCAACGACCGTGTTGAACCGCTCGATCGCTGAAAAAGGTATCTACCCCGCTGTGGACCCACTGGACTCCACCTCGCGGATCTTGGAACCACGCATCGTGGGTGAAGACCACTATCAAACCGCCCGTAAGGTCCAAGAAATCCTGCAGCAATACAAAGCGCTGCAAGACATCATCGCCATCTTGGGCATGGACGAATTGTCCGAAGACGACAAATTGGTCGTGTCGCGCGCCCGTAAGGTGGAGCGCTTCTTATCGCAGCCCTTCCACGTGGCAGAAGTGTTCACTGGTTCGCCCGGTAAGCTCGTCTCGCTCGAAGACACCATCCGTGGCTTCAAAGGCCTCGTGAACGGTGACTATGACCACTTGCCAGAGCAAGCCTTCTACATGGTCGGCAATATCGATGAAGCGATCGCCAAGGCCCAAAAGATGGCTGCGGAAGCCGCCTAAGCGTTTCTGACATCAAACAAAATAAGGCCCCGTAGCGATGCTGCGGGGCCTTTTTGTTTCGGCATTTTGGAAGCGGTCCTAAGTCAGGGACAAAGTTGGCGCACGGGCTCGTTCTATGTGCAGTCGCGGTGCTTCTTCCAAAGGCCGCGAAATTCTTGGACAATTGCGAGCCAACGCCGATATGGAGGATGCAACCTGTAAGGCTGAGTAAATAGATCGAACTTGCACCACACGAACCACATTTGATCACGGCGAGGTGACGTTTCGACTGTTGGGTAGTGTCTCAGTTTGGAATTAAGAGCGCTTTACACGCCTATCGCCAGATCATTCAATTTCTTGTATGCTTAACTTGAAGCATAGGGAAAACCAATGGCCACTTTACCGACTGACATTGAAAAAGCGCGAATGGCGCTGGACACGTTTAAGCATTTTGGCACGCGCCCCGGCGAAGTGTTGATGCTACAAAACTTTCTCGCGGTTGCGATGAAGAAGGGCTGGCGCACCACGGACGTCGTCGAAGGCTTGGAATACGGAAGCTCGCAAGGTTGGTTTGAAGAAGGGCCAAACCACACAATTCGGCTCACAGCCGCTGGTTACGACCAAATTTGAGAGGGAATCCAGCGCAAAGGCCCAAAAGATGGCTGCGGAAGCCGCCTAAGCGTTTCTGACATCAAACAAATTTAGGCCCCGTAGCGATGCTGCGGGGCCTTTTGATTTGGGGCCTTCATAGGCTGCCTCATGATGCCTCAAGACCCGCCATCAAAGACCAATGGCATAGCGCTTTTTTGATCACGCGGAGGTGACGCAATGACTGTTGCAGTGCTTTGCAAGCTGGGCGCTCAAATGCTAAACGCTCCCCAACAATCCTTTCCCGCAATCAGCGAGCATCATTATGGCCACCACCGGCAAACTTCACTTTTCATTGGTCTCCCCTGAGCGTGCCCTCTATTCGGGTGAAGTCGATCAAGTGGTGGTGCCCGGTGTCGATGGCCAGTTTGGCGTTTTAAGCCAACATGCCCCGTTCATGACGGTGATCCAGCAGGGCGCGATCCGCATCCTCGACGGCGCGAGCGAGCGCAAGATCTTCGTTGGCGGCGGCTTTGCGGACGTGACACCACAAGGCCTGACAATCCTGGCTGGAGATGCCGTGGACTTGGCGCAATTGGATGCAGCGGGTCTCGAGAAAGACCTGCAAAACGCCCGTGAAGACGTGCGCGATGCCAAGGATGGCGACCTAAAGGCCGCTGCTGAACGCAAGCTCGCCCGCCTCGAAGCCATCCGCGCTGCGGCTTAAGCGTCAACTCCTAAATCGTTTAAAGTGGATCGTAGGGTGCACTCCAATAGGAATGCACCATTTTCGTTCGCCACGGTCATGGCTCCGGTTGTTTCCACTTGGAACGCCCTTGCCGCAGGCTGTGCCTTCGCAAAGGCCGTGCTCGAGTTTGTGCGCGCAAGCTGGGGCGTCAAGGGGTTTATCGACTTCGTCGACGCGCGAAGCGCGCCCCTTGACCCCCCAGCTTGCGCAATAAGAATTGACGGGCGGCTTCAAGGCAAGCGAAGCGACGCATTGAACCGTTCCAAGTCCTTTGGCTAAGGCTCATCATAGACGATCTCAGGAATTGCTTGACCACGGTGCATTCCTGTCGGAACGCACCCTTGTTACTTCGATCCATGTCATAAGGAAGTCGGGCGGGACCCTGTATGCACCCTTGGTCCTGCAAGACCGTCGCGTAGCTGAGGGCCCGCCCGAGCCGTTTCCTGAAC
>JAIXQA010000014.1 GCA_027485915.1 Alphaproteobacteria bacterium
AACCAAACCAACCGCACCCTCTCCTTTGATGCAGACGGCAATGGGGCAACCCAAGCCGTGTTATTGGGCACGTTCCAACAAGGGGCAACATTGGCACTGAGTGATATCTGGACGGCTTAGAATTGCCGAACGCGTGTTTTGCCGTCCTTGGGAAAACAATGATGGCTCATAATTGAAGTAGAAAAAAGCTGTTACATTTGCAAGGTAGTGTTAGACTTGGATTGGTCCACTTGGGGTGAATCATGTCTGGTTCTAGCTTAGATTTAATGCTGCACGTTCAATTAAATGAGCGCGGCCTGAAACAAACTGACAGCGCGATCAAGCCGAGTGCGATGTCTCGAAGCAAAGCGAGTTTTAGTCCAGACTATTTCTTTGGCGAGCCGAATTATGTCAGTGCAATATCAGAGTCGGAGATTGCAAGGTCTGGTCTGCCTAAGAGCGATTTTTGCGTCAAAGGCAACCGGCCTGCATTCGGCGAGCAAGAGCGCGACTTGGAGTTGTCCGCCGGCACAGCGCCCATAATCTCGCGCGCTAACTTTACGCTCTCGGACTTTGGCGTGTTTTACGGTGAGATCGGTACTCCAACTGGCACCACTGAGGCTATCGTTCGTGGATGGAACATTGATAGTCTCGTGGTCGCCAATCGACGCGCTGTGAATGGCTTGAATGATGATGTTTTGTGGGGTGATGGCGGTCTGCGAAATTTGAAATCGACTGCATTCCAAGATGTCTTTGCCTATATCAATGTTAGCAAGATTGACCGCAACCTAAGCACTTACCAGAATGTAGGCACGTCTAGTTCATGGGTCGGTGCGGCCGCACCGGAGGCTAATGTGAATTTTGCCAATTTCTGGGATCAAGGTTGGCTTAATGCGATCAAGGTTGAAGTTGATCTTGCCGTTTCCGCAGGCGCGGATGGTTTATTTCTAGACGATGTTTTGGGTTATTTCGTCCTCAAAGATGTGGCCGGGCGAAGTGTTGGTGCTAATGCGCGCGACATGATGAATTTAGTTAACAATATAGCGAGCTATGCACGCGATCCCGCACGTGGGGGTAGTGAATTCCGCATCATCGTCAATGGCGGTCAATATATTCGCACCGACTCACTGGCAACCGAGGTGGGTGGAGCCTTGGAAAATGCAAGTATCTTTTCAAACTATCTCGCCAATATCGATGCGATAACTTATGAAAATGCGCTGACCGTTGCGAGCACAAGTAATGCTTGGTTCCCTTTGGCTTTTGACTTTGCAACTCCTGGCAAACAAGTCGTCGTCATGGACGATATGGCGGACTATAATGTCAGCGGTGGGTCATCGCCAGCAGGCTATGCGTTGGCTTTGGCGGCAGCTAATTTCGGCTTTCTGCCTTATTACAGCCAAGCCAACAGCGACTATACATTGGCACCGCGCCTTCGAGGTTCCGGTGCCAATCGTTCCAGCTCGAACGATGATTTATTGGTCGGCACAAACCGAGGCGACAATCTCATCGGTCTTGCTGGAACGGATGCGTTGTATGGCCTAGCTGGCAACGATACGCTCAATGGCGGTCTCGGAGCTGATCTTCTTAATGGTTCATCTGGGTTTGACTATTCATCCTATGAAACTGCGACTTCAGGGGTGACGTTTTTCTTGGGGGGCGGAAGTGTCAATACGGGTGAGGCGTTTGGGGATAGCCTCAGCGAAATTGATGGGTTGATTGGGTCTAACTTTGCCGACCTTCTTGGCGCGGGGACAGGAACCAATGTCATTACATCCATCAGGGGCATGGGTGGCAATGATTGGTTGTTTGGTGGAACCGGCGCAGATACTCTCGAAGGCGGTGAGGGAAATGACGTCCTTTCTGGAGGGGCAAACGGGGATCGTCTGGATGGCGGGGCGGGTATTGACGTTGCCTCTTATCGCAATGGTGGTGCTGTTGTTACCAGCCTTCTAATCGGCGGAGCGCCCGGTAATTCGCGAGAGTCAGATGGCGACACTTATGTCGATATTGAGAACATCTGGGGGTCCGATTTCGATGATGCCCTGTTTGGCGATCATGGAGCGGGCCAGGTCTATGGTTTCCTCGGCAACGACACGTTAGTCGGCTGGGACGGTAACGATATCCTTTATGGCGGGTCTGGCGTTGACCAATTGAGTGGCGGTAATGGCGCAGACGAATTTTTCTATTTGGCATGGCGAGACCAAACCAATGTTTACGGGAGCCGCGAACTTGCGGAGGGTGGCGATACATTCACCGACTTCACCAGTGGTACTGACCGCATCATCCTCAGCCGCTATTGGTTCGGCTTTGGCAATATCGGCGGGCCTGCAGCGGCGCTGACTGAAACCCACGCCAACTTCGTGACCAATGGCGCGGCAACCACAAGCCGTCCGAGCCTGATCTGGAACCAAACCAACCGCACCCTCTCCTTTGATGCAGATGGCAATGGGGCAACCCAAGCCGTGTTGTTGGGCACGTTCCAACAAGGGGCGACATTGGCACTGAGTGATATTTGGACCGCTTAGGTTTGTCGGAGGAGCAAGGTCGCATTTGCGCATCGTTGTCCAAGGGCCTTCAACACTATTTTACTGGAAAAAGACCTTTGGTTATTGAACTGTCGTAAATTGCGAGGTAGCGTGCGGATTTGACAGCAGCAACAAATTTCCCACTCATTAATCAATTTTGGTAATTGGCTGCAACGATAGGGGTTTTAAATGGCAGTTGTGACCGGTTCAAATGGCGGCTTCAGCATGCGTGATCCTATTGGATTTGCGGCTATGTTGGCTTCTTCCGCAGTAGGAACTTCAACGTCCACTCGTTTCACAACCCAAAATACGGATGCAAGCTCCCAATGGGTATTTGATGGTATCGGATTTGGGGCATTTTCAAGCAACATACCGACTTCAGGGACGCTGACCGGGATCAATTACACATCCAGTATTAATGCGGTAAACATAATCATTACCGGCATTTCAGTGCCGATGGACACGTTCTTTTCCTTTATCGCAAGCAATAATACCAATGGCTTGTTTTCTACCATGTTTGCCGGCGCTGATACGATTACCGGGGGTGCCGGCAACGATGACTTACTAGGCTATGGTGGCGATGACCTGGTGAATGGCGGCGGCGGAAATGACACTCTCGATGGTGGGTCGGGGCTAAACGTCCTGAATGGCCAAGATGGAAATGATCAGATTTTTAGCGCAGTCGCCGGAGATTCTTTGGATGGCGGCTCTGGGAGTGATCTTCTTGGCGTGGCCCGCCAACTCGGCACGGCTGGCGGAAGTTTCCTTGTCTCAGGGATAACAGGTTCAAGCTTCACCAATATTGGCGATGGCACTTTGGTGCGCGGATTTGAGAGGATCAATTTCTCGTTTGGTGTTGGTAACGATACTCTGACCATACGCGATACGCTCAGTGGTGAAAATGTTGTGACCGGGGGCGGTGGCAACGACCTTCTCGTGTGGGACATGTCTGCCTATACGGCAGATTTGTCGATGTCTCGTCAAGCCAGTGATCGGGCGCGTATCTTTGGCACTGGGTCAGTTGTGACCATGGAAATGTTTGGGTTCGAGCAATTCCAATTTACGGGCGGGTCTGGAAACGACAGTTTTGGCGGGCTCGATGGCAACGACATTTTTCATGGAGGTCTTGGAAACGACTCTTTATTCGGTGCTGGTGGAAATGACCTGCTTACTGGCGGGCAGGGCAATGATAATTTGGACGATGGCGCTAGCCTTGGTCCGGTTTCCGGCGGAAATGATACATTGAACGGCGGTGACGGCAATGACACGATCAGGGGCGCAGAAGGCTCTAACATTTTATCCGGCGAAGCTGGCAACGACTTTATTACATCCGGAGCGCATCTCCTTGGCGGCTCGGGCAACGGGATAGCGGTTGACACAATTGATGGGGGCGCTGGATTCGATAGCCTTTTAATCTATCGCAACAATGTGACTGTCGACTTAGTGTTCGACTCAATGGCCATGACATCCGCGTCGGGGACAACTCTCGCTGACGGGACGGTA
Organism: Alphaproteobacteria bacterium; assembly: GCA_027485915.1. GTDB lineage: Bacteria > Pseudomonadota > Alphaproteobacteria > Caulobacterales > Aquidulcibacteraceae > Aquidulcibacter. The sequence goes on from JAIXQA010000014.1 coordinate 4,008, forward strand.
TTGCGTAACCTTGAGGAGCTCTTGGGTGCCACGGGTGGATCGGGCAACGACACCTTCATCATAAATGCCGGGCTATTCAATCCATTGTCATCGGAGGCATTGGTTCCACGTTTTGACGGCGGTGCCGGTGTTGATCGATTGATTGCGGATTTCTCGACATTGGATGTCGCAGTGACTATGACTTTGGGGCGTACGACTGTAGGTTCTCGTGAACTTTCGACTTTCGTCGAGACGCTTGATATCAAATCAGGAAGTGCGAACGATTCACTTGTAGGCTATTCTGGTAACAACATACTGAATGGCGGTGCAGGTGACGATACTCTCACGGGTGGCTCTGGAAACGACCGACTGATTGGCGGCGATGGCAACGATCGATTGATCGCGACAGGCGGTTTTGCCTTCACTGGGGTGGATACGATCGACGGCGGTGCGGGTACCGACATATTTGAGTTTAATCTGGAAAACGAAACCACCGCTGTTACCCTTGATTTGTCTGCCCTGAATGGTGGCGGAACCATATCTCTTCCAAATGGGACCCAATTGATCGGAATCGAGGGTGTGAGCGGTCGATTTGGCAGCGGAAACGACACGCTTATCTATGCGCGCAGTTCCTCAATTGGCCAAGGGCAAGACATTTTTGGGGGTGGGGGCACGGATCGCCTTGTTCTTGACCTGTCTTTGGCGACTGAAAATATTTTCTTCAATTTCGGTTCGTTTGGTTCGCTCTATTTGGGTCAGAATGGCGGAAATCCTCGTGCCATATTCAGCAGCTTTGAACGTGCTGAGATAAATGGCGGCAGTGGCGGAGATGGCCTCGCGGGCTATAGTGGTTCCGATGTGCTCTCCGGAGGCGGTGGAAATGATACTGTCGACGGAGGTGGCGGAATAGACCAAGTTTCCGGCGGGGCTGGCAATGATCGCGTCATGGCGGCTGTAGGCAGCGTAATCGATGGCGGCGAAGGAATCGATTTTGGTCAAATTTACGGCATTGCTGACAACATTGGCCGAAGTCTCTCAACCTCCCAATTGACCTCAGCGCAAGGGTTAAAGATTGGAACCACAACCATTCGGAACATTGAGTCATTCAGTCTTGATATGGGGGATGGTGACGATACCCTGATTGTTGACACCATCTTGGTTGGGGACAATCGTTTCAATGGGGGTGGGGGTTTTGATCGCCTCGTGGCGGACTTTTCCTACAGTTTGCGTGATATTTCAATTTTCGGCCCAAGCACATCGATCCGCATTCCGGGTGCCAACCTCTTCATGACGGACATCATTTTAGAGTGCTATGTTGATGCTTTATCGGTGACAGGCTCACAGGGAAGGGATCGGCTTGAGGGTGGCAGTGCAGCAGATCTATTTCGGGGCGGGCTGGGTGATGATTTTCTGCGGGGCTTGGGTGGCAATGACACGTTGCAGGGAGGTGTTGGAAACGACTCTTTAGATGGCTGGGAAGGATTTGATTTTGTCGACTACTCAGATTCTGGCGCGTCGGTGACGGTCGACCTGAATATTACCAACGGCTCTGGTGGAGCACTGCAATCTGCCAGTGGAGGGAACGCTGAGGGCGATGTGTTGTCTGGATTTGAGGGCGCGATCGGCTCAAACTTTGATGACATCTTGATTGGCGCGTCGGACAACAATCACTTCCTAGGCGGTTCCGGCTTTGATACTTTGATTGGCGGAGCAGGTGCCGATACGCTGGATGGCGGGGATGGCCTAGACCTCGCGGGATATCGAACCGCCACCGCAGGTGTCGCTGCCTTCCTTGGCGGAACTAATGCGCCAAGTGGCGATTCAGTTGGTGACGTCTATGTGTCGATTGAGGGTCTAGAAGGTAGCGCTTTTAACGACACGTTAGGTGGCAATGATTTCGGCAATATTTTCTCCGGGGGCAATGGTAATGACTTGATCCTCGGAAATGGTGGTGCGGACATCCTTATGGGTGGTGAAGGCTTCGATACTCTAGATGGCGGTGCTGGCTATGACTTTGCCTCCTACGCCAACGCCACCACCGGTCTCACGCTCTTTATGGGCGGTGGGACCTTTAATAGCGGTGAGGCCAAAGGAGATGTGCATACGTCCATCGAAGGCCTGATTGGCTCTGCCTTTGACGACATCATTGGTGGCCTCGCGGACAATAACGAATTGCGGGGCCTGGAAGGCAACGACTTCATCTATGGCCGGGCTGGCGTGGACACATTGCTGGG
>JAIXQA010000039.1 GCA_027485915.1 Alphaproteobacteria bacterium
AACCTCACCCCTCCAACGCCCTAATCATATCCACCCGCGTCGCGTGTCGGCCGCCTTCAAATTCCGCGGTCAAGAACGCATCGACAATATCAAGCGCGAGGCCAAGGCCCACCACGCGCGCACCGATGGACAGCATATTGGCATCATTATGCTGGCGGATCATGCGGGCGGAGAAGGTGTCCATGCATACGCCACAGCGTACGCCTTTGATCTTATTGGCGGCCATCATGATGCCCTGGCCTGTACCACAGAGTAGAATGCCGAGTTGGAACTGCCCAGAAGCCACAAGGTGGGCAGCTTCTGCGCCGCGTTCGGGATAGGGCGTGCTTTCGGCTGTCATGGGACCGAGATCATCGACCTCCCACCCCAGTGCGGTCACATGATCGAAAATGGCGCGCCGCAACTCAATGGCGGCGTGATCACTGGTCAGGACGAGGCGCTTAGTTGTCGTCATGCTCTGCGCCTATTTGCCGTGGTGGCGACCAATACTGGCCTTAATGCGCTCGAGGGTTGCACCACGAATAGCGATTTTATTCCCGTGATAGGCATGGAAGGGCAATTGGGCGAGCTGGGCTGCCAAGGCAATGGCTTCGGCCTCCACTTTGTCCAAGCTGGTCAGATGGTCGAGGTAACCCGCTTCAACCGCACCTTCAGAATCATAAATATGAGCTTGTACGACGGCTTTGGTCATGTGCAGTGGGTTTAAGCGGTCTTTGGAAAGTTCCAGTGCAAAGATTGGCAAGACCATGCCATTGATTGTTTCATTCGCGCCAATCTTATAAGGGCCTGCCGCGCCAATCCGTGTATCGCAGGCATGCAAGATAAACACGCCCATCGCAATCGCATGGCCAGTACAGGCGGCAACCACTGGCAGGGGGTTGCCATAGAGGCGCACCAAAAGGCCAGCCCCGGCATCAAGCAGCGAGATTGCCGCTTCTGGCCCAGAACCTGTGAGGGCTTGCAGATCAAAGCCACCTGAGAAGCGGCCTTCACGGCCTGCCAACACAATGGCTTTGGCTTTCGCTTCGGCTTCATCCAAAGCAGCATGCAGGGAAGCCACCATGGCTTGATTGATCACATTGGCCTTGCCATCATCCATGCGGATCACAGCCACATCGCCCATGAATTCCACGCTCGCACTCATGCCATCGCTCCCTGTTTGTTTCTGCTCTCATTCTCGCCAGACTAGTAGAGATAAGGTTTTGTGGGTCAACTGGGCAGATGCAAGTTCGGGGCGTTGTTGCAACATCCGTGATTTGACCTTGGACACCTGCCTCTCTAATCCAAGCCGCATAAGGGTCGGATAGAAAGAGGCACAACATGTTGGATATGGCGACGCAAGGCGAAGATGTGCAATCAGGTGTGACCCGCCTCACCATTCGTCGGCCCGATGACTGGCACGTGCATCTGCGCGATGGTGCCATGTTGGCTGCGGTCGTCAATTACACGGCCCGCCAATTTGCCCGCGCCATTGTCATGCCAAATCTTGCCCCACCGGTGACCACCACAGCGTTGGGCGCGGCATACCGCGACCGCATTGTGGCCGCGACGGATCCCGCCCTCAAATTCACTCCACTTATGACCTGCTATCTGACCGATCACAGCGATCCGGAGGATATCTCCAACGGCTTTCAAACTGGCGTCTTCACGGCCTGCAAGCTCTATCCCGCCCATGCCACCACCAATTCCAGCCATGGTGTGACCGATTTCAAGAAGCTTTATCCCGTGTTCTCAGCCATGGAAAAAATCGGCATGCCGCTGTTGTTACATGGCGAAGTGACCGAATCCCACATCGATATTTTTGACCGTGAGGCTGTCTTTATCGACCGGATTTTGAGCCAAATCGTGCGCGATTTTCCGGGCCTCAAGATCGTGTTTGAACATATTACGACCGCGGATGCCGTGGCTTTTGTGGAAAGTTCCAACCACCCGATTGCCGCGACCATCACGCCCCATCACCTTGATTTTAACCGCAATGCCATGTTCGAAGGCGGCATTCGCCCGCATTTTTATTGTTTGCCCGTGGCAAAGCGCGAGACCCATCGTTTGGCCCTGCGCAAGGCTGCTATTTCAGGCTCGCCCAAGTTTTTCTTGGGCACCGATTCTGCGCCACATGCGATTGGCGATAAGGAATCGGCCTGCGGGTGCGCCGGCATTTTTAACGCACCCTATGCGATTGAGAGCTATGCCAAGACGTTTGAAGAAGAAGGCTGCCTCGACAAGCTTGAAGGTTTTGCCAGTCTCTTCGGCCCGCGCTTTTACGGCCTGCCCGTAAACGAAGAAACTGTGGTGCTAGAGAAGGTCCAAGTTGCGGTGCCCGCGAGCCTTGCCGTAGCTGGCACCCAAGTTGTTCCCTTCCATGCGGGGCAAACCTTGGCTTGGAAGTTTATGGGGTGAGTGGGCCTTTAAAGGCTGTCGATTGAACGAAGCTTGAAAGGACTGGTGCCACAGGGGAGGATTGAACTCCCGACCTCATCATTACCAATGATGCGCTCTACCACTGAGCTACTGCGGCATCGGACGCGGAACACCTGCGTCTGTCTTTGAAGGCGCGCTGATACCCCGCTTACCCCTTTCTGAAAAGGGGTCTGACGCATATCATCTTCACATGAACGAATCGCTACCTCCTAAAATCGCAGTTAATGCGCCAACTAAGTCACAAGGTGCCAAGAAGCCCTCCAAAGAAGAGCGGTTGAAGGCCGCACTGCGGGACAATCTGAAGCGGCGCAAAGAAGCAGCCCGCAAGGCTGATCCTGCCTGACACTCACGTTGACCCCGCGCGCAAGCTGGCCACATCCAAGGTTTGGCTTAGCGCCACTTGGCCCTGCTCGCCGCGAATGTCGACCTTGAGCTTTGGGCTGCCCACTTTGTTCCAAGCAATATCAATCAGGCCAAAGTTGCGGGCGCGATAGGCTTCCCCAACCCGAAGCGCATTTGGCGGCAGCACATGCCACACTTCAGTCAGGCCTGAAGAAGTAAAGTCCCACAAAGGATAAGGCACATTGGCATCGAGGCGCGAAACCTCACCATAGTGGGTGTCACCCGATAAGCAGATCAGGCCATTGGCTTTGGTCTTGCGGATCGTCTCAATTAAGCGCTGATGATCTTGCGCATAGTTAATCCAAGCTTCCCAACCCGGGAAGTCAGCAACAACTTGGAGGGAGCTTGCCAAAATGCGGATATCGGCCGGCAGACTCAATTGGGCCTCCAGCCAGCGCCATTGATCCTCGCCCAACATCGAGGCCTTAAGCTCTGGATTGCGCGCATAGGGGCCGGGCACAGGCTTACCAGCAGCAGCGAGTTCTTTTTCCCAGTCCGCATAACTTTTGCCGCCGAGATCAAGAGGCACAATCTCTGACCGATTAAAGCGTAAGTCTGGCAGGATGACCTGAATGCGTTTGCCAGCTGGGCCAAATAGATAGCTGCTGTAGATGCCATCGCGGCTGCGACGTGGGCTGGCCGCTGCCTCACCCCAGAAGTCGCAGAAGATTTTCCGCGCCTCTTCCTTCATTGGATAATCGCTACCCGCATCATTCTCGCCAAAATCATGGTCGTCCCAGACGGCGAGGATCGGCGTGGTTTCGCGCAGCTTTCGAAAGCCGGGCTTTTCGGCCAATTGGGCATATTTGGCACGCATCTCCTGTGGATCGCGCGTGTCGAGATAGACATTGTCGCCAAGGAAAATGAAAAGGTCGGGCTTAAGCGCCAGAATGGCTTCCCAGATCGGTTGGTCCTTGGACTGTTTGGCACAAGAGCCAAACGCGATCCGGCTCAGGGCCTTGCCCGCAATGGCCTCAGCACTTCTGGGCAACAGGTCAGGTGTTGCTGCAGCGGCGAGGCTGGGTGCCGCCACCAGGCCGGCAGCAAGATGTAAGGCATCACGTCTACTGGTTGTCATCACTTGGTTCCTGAGAAAAAAGGGGCCCAAAGCCGATGCTTTGAGCCCCTTAGGTGCCCGGGGGGGACTAGAATTAGAAGGCCTTCTTCAAAGTGAAGACCACTTGCTGGGGCGCACCGGCCAGCAAGGTCTGATTATCGCCGCTATTGCCAAAGCCGTTAGAGCCAATGGTCGAGACATAGCGCTCGTCGGTTGCATTGGTGACATTTAGCTGGGCTTCAAGGCCTTCGAGCAAGTCATTACCACTAAAGCGATAGCCCAACGTTAGTTCGGCCAAAGTATAGGCGTCGACCTTGCCATTCACATCGTCATTCAAATAGGTGAAGTAACGCTCACCCGTGTAGGACGCGCCCAATTTGGCAAATAGGCTGCCATTGTCATAGGAAAGCTCGCCCTTGAACAAGATTTCCGGCGTATTGACGACCTTCTTGCCCTTGGTGGCCGTCACGATCACGCCCGAGCGATTGACAACATTGTCGGCATATTCGGAATTATTATAGGTCAAAGAGCCGAACACATTGAATTCGTCGGTTAGCCGATAAAGGCCCACAAGCTCCGCCCCATAGGAATTGACCGCGCCAACATTGGAAAGGACTGGCGCGTTACCTACAATGCCGGCCCCTTGCGAAACGCCCAAGAGGCGGTTCTCAAAGCGCACGACATAGCCAGCAACACTGGCTTCAAATCGATCCCCGCGTACCCGGTAGCCCAATTCGCCAGTCGTCGATTCTTCAGGGTCTAGCGTGCGGGCTACCTCGTCCACATTGGCTTGGTTGCGCGAAGCAAATGGGCCAGCGGTTGCGGCTGATACATAGGCCGCTACATTGCGCGAAAAGGTCCCGAAGATATTGCTGGTTGGGCTCAACTCATATTTGAAGCCCACTTGCGGCAAGAAAGCTTCGCTGGTGCGCAATTTGCCGCTGATGCCATTGGTGGCGGTCGGGGCGGCATTGTTGATCGTGGTGGTCGTCACCTCATTGGTCACACGGACCGATTTAAAGCCCAGATTGACCGTGAGATCTTCTGTAACGCTCCAATTATCCTGTACCCAGAATTGTAGGGTTGAGGTGTCAAACCGGTAGGCCCATTGCGTGAAGAAGGGGTTGGCCATGAAGTCCAAAGATGGCCGGATATTGGCCGCGCGGGCCAGACCGTAAAACCGGCGGGCTTGGTCAAACTGGTTGGTTTCAACCCAAAGACCGGTTGAAACTTGGTGGGCCCCGGCATCAATGGTCAAAGCGCCAAAGGCACCGGTGCGCTCAATGTCATATTCCGTGGTGCGCACAGAAATCGGCGAGGGGGCCGTGATTGGGCTGCCATTTTGGTCGGGTGCGCCCACAGGGGTGGCCACATAGGGCGTAAACCAGATACCTTGGCCCTCATTGGTGTGGTTATAGAGGGTAGCCGTCAGGCTAACTTTGCTGGTCACAGGCGTATCCAAGGTCACATAGGCCAGATTGTCTTTGCGCAGGCCCGACGCGTCAAAGTAGGCATCATCCACCGATGTGATCGGGGTTGGATAGTTTCGACCCGCTGCAGCGTTAGAAATTGCAGCCCCGGTGTCGCCCCGATTGTTGGCAATGTCGGCCAGCAAATTGGCCAGCGTATAATTATCAGAGATATTGTCCCACTTATACCCAAGGCGGCGGATCATCTCGAGGCTCAAGTCCTGATAGTCATTCTCGGCCCGATCAGACCAATTGTAGACAGCCGTTATCGTGGCCGTTCCAACGGGTTGGACATATTTCACATTGACTTGGTCGTGATTTTGTTCGCCGACGCCCTTCCACTTGTCTTGCTTAGAGCTGGCAACGGACACATAGCCCTTGCCGCCGCCCAAAGCGTCGAGTGTGCCGGTTTCAATGCGGGCGAAGATGCGCTGTAGAGAGTCGCTGCCGCCGGACAGATTCAGCTGACCGCCAAAATCGTCGCTTGGCCTGCGGGAAATAAATTCCAATGTGCCGCCGAGGTTAGACGAGGAGGCGGTGCCGAGCGCGCCTGCGCCTTGGCTTAGCTCTACCCGACTAATGTTTTCCGAAATGGTCGCGCGCGAAATGTGCAAGCCATTGTGGTTGCCATAGCTCATGTCGCCCAAGGGCACACCGTCGAGGGTGAAGCCCATTTGAGTCTGGTTGAAGCCACGTACTGAAATACGGGTCGACCATTCATAATTGCCCAGTGCGTCTGCGGATTGGAAGTTAACGCCTGGCAGACGCTCAATTGCTTTCAAGGGGCTGACGCCTGGCGCTTGGAGGCTGATCGCAGATGCCGTGACAGCTTGGGTTTGGCGCGAGCTGGCAGCGCCATAAACTACGATGGTTTCGACTTCTTGCTCGGCCTTGGGTTCGCTGGTGGCTGGCGTTGTTTGTGCGAAAGCATACGGCGTAGCCAATAGGCTGGCTAAACTAACCGAAGCGAACATCAAATATTTGAGACTCATGTTTTTCCCCTTTGCGCCGAACAAGTCGGACATTGGGTGCGGCTTAGGAGCGCAACGTGACGAACACGCAACGCCTTGGTAACAGTTTCAAAAATCTTCGGTAACAGCTCTGTCACATCTGGGCAGTGCAGGGGGCCTGCAAATCAAGCCTGCTTTCCCGATCTGAAGCGTGCGGGATACACCCGTTTGCCTTGAAAAAAGCCCGGACCTTGTCATAAGCGGATGTCACACTTTCACGTGTTAGAAAAGAAGCATTATGGACCGTATTGCCCTTGTCGGCGGGACACAGCTGAAAGGCTCTATCCCCATCTCCGGCGCTAAAAACTCTGCCCTTAAATTGCAGGCCGCTAGCCTTTTGACGCGCGAGCCTTTGGTTCTGACCAATATGCCGGAACTGGCCGATACGCGCTTTATGATCGAGCTTTTAGAGCAATTGGGCGTGACCTGCTTTTGGCCCAAGGGCAGTGGCCGTTTGTCCATGCATGCCGAAGATCTCACCAGCACGATTGCGCCTTATGATTTGGTGCGGAAGATGCGTGCGACGTTTAATGTGCTAGGTCCTTTGTTGGCGCGCGTTGGTCATGCGACGGTGTCTTTGCCCGGTGGCTGCGCCATTGGCGCCCGCCCAGTTGACCTGCACTTGAAAGCCTTTGAGGCCATGGGAGCCGATATTGTCATCGAGGGCGGCTATGTGAAGGCTGCAGCCTTGCGCGGCCTTAAGGGCGCGAAAATTGTGTTCCCCTTCGTCTCGGTTGGTGCCACAGAGCATGCCATGCTCGCTGCCACATTGGCCAAGGGTGAGACGGTGCTGGATAATGCGGCGCGCGAACCTGAAATCGGCGATATCGCCCATTGCTTGGTAGCTATGGGGGCCAAGATTGAAGGGATTGGCACCTCCACCTTGCGTATCCAAGGTGTGGATGAGCTGAAGGGGACAACGTGGAGCGTGATTCCCGACCGGATTGAAGCAGGCTCCTATGCCTGTTGTATTGCTGCTGCCGGCGGTGAAGTGACCTTGACCCATGTGGTGCCTGAGACGATTTCATCCTTGATCGATGTGCTGCAGCGTGCTGGTGTACAAGTGGAAGTGGGAACAGATTGGGTGAAGATTACCCGCGATCCCGCCGTGCCCATCAAGCCGGTTGATATTGATACCCAGCCCTATCCAGGTTTCCCGACCGATACCCAAGCCCAGGTCATGGCCTTGATGACGCGGGCGAATGGTGCTTCGATCTTCCGCGAGAATATCTTTGAGAACCGCTACATGCACGCGCCGGAACTGCGCCGCTTGGGGGCAGATATCTCGGTACGCGGGTCTGAGGCCGTTGTGCGTGGGGTTGAGACCTTGCGCGGTGCCCCGGTTATGGCCACTGATCTGCGCGCCTCGGTTTCCTTGATCATCGCCGGCTTGATGGCGGAAGGCGAGACGGTCATCTCGCGCGTCTATCATTTGGACCGTGGGTTTGAGCGCTTAGAGGCGAAATTGTCGGGCTGCGGCGCGCATATTCGCCGCTTGTCCAGTTCGGAGGAATAGGTGCCCCATTCGTCGCTGCGCTTATTGGCTGAAGACGAGGCGGATCTATCGATCATTTCGGCCGCCGTCCAAGATGCCATCTTCAAGGTCTCTGACGCTGTTTGGTCCCCGTCCAAGCGTCGCTTTACCTTGCGGCTGCAACGCTTTGTATGGGAGGCAGGCGCTGAAAAGGGCACCGGCCAACGGGTTTGGGCCGCGGTTGCGTTTGATAGCGTCTTGAGCGTCCAGTCTAAGAAAGTGGCCCAATCGCGCCGTGATGCTTTTGCAAGCTTGTTGGCCATTACCTTTGATCCCGAGGAAGCCCCCGGTGGCAAGTTACGCTTGGCACTGGCCGATGGCGGCGAAATCTTATTGCACGCCGAATGTATCGACGTCACTTTAGCGGACCTGAGTGCGCCGCGCGATGCCGTGGCCCGTCCTAAGCATGATATCTGAACTGAGGCTTTTGAGCGGGGTCTGCACCCTTACCCTCCCCAAAGCCTGATCCTCGCGCTAGATAGGCGATATGACCCGTCTCCTTTCAGCCAGTGCGCCTGATTTCCAACGTCAATACCAAGCCCTCCTCCAGACCCGAGGTGACGCCGTAGACGGGGTGGAAGCGCGCGTGGCCGCGATCCTAGCAGACGTAAAAGCGCGTGGTTTTGCCGCCCTCGCAGAGCTGAGCCAAAAGTTTGATGACTTCGCGCTCTCGCCTGAAACCGTCCGTGTGACCGGTGCGCAAGTCGATGCTGCCATCAAAGCCTGCGATCCGGCGGTGGTTAAAGCGCTAGAACTCGCCGCAGAGCGCATCACCGATTATCATGTGCGCTCTAAACCCGAAGATGCGCGCTGGGTTGACAACCAAGGTGTGACACTTGGGTGGCGTTGGACACCCGTAGATGCAGCGGGCCTTTATGCGCCTGGTGGTCTTGCTGCTTACCCGTCCTCCGTTCTGATGAATGCCTTACCCGCCAAGGCGGCCGGTGTGGCCCGCCTTGTCATGATGACGCCCCCGACGCGTTTAGCCGAGAACCCTGCCATTTTAGCCGCAGCGAAGATTGCGGGGATAGATGAAATTTATGGCATTGGTGGCGCGCAGGCGGTCGCGGCTATGGCTTATGGTGCAGACCCCATTGCAAAGGTCGATGTGATTGCAGGTCCCGGCAATGCGTGGGTCTCAACCGCCAAGAAGCTCGTATTCGGCACGGTGGGGATAGATTCTGTGGCCGGGCCGTCGGAAGTCTTCATCATTGCCGATGGGGCCAATGATCCCGCCATCATGGCCGCCGACCTTTTGGCCCAGGCAGAGCATGATGCCGTGGCCCAATCCATCCTGTTTACCGATGATGCCGATTTTGGCCAGCGCGTGCTAGATGCGGTAGCGGGGATGATCGCGCGCGGGGAAGCAGGACCAGAAGCGGCTGTTTCCTGGCCCGCCTATGGCGCGGTGATTGTCGTCGATCGGCTGGAAGATGCGGTGGCGCTCAGCGATCAAGGCGCGCCAGAACATTTGCAAATTGCGACGGAAGATCCAGATGCCTTGTCCAATCTCGTTCGGCATGCCGGGGCGATCTTTCTGGGCCGCCACGCCCCAGAGGCCTTGGGTGATTATTTGGCGGGGCCAAACCATGTGCTGCCAACCGGCGGCCGTGCCCGGTGGGCGTCGGGGCTTTCGACCCACATGTTTATGAAGCGCACCACCTTGATGGGCACAGGCCTTGCAGGACTTGCCGCCATTGGTCCAGCAGGGGTTAGCCTCGCCACCGCCGAAGGTCTGCCCGCCCATGCAGCCAGTATCGCCCTTCGACTTAAGGCAGCAAATCCGGCTTGAGGGCTTGAACCAAGGGACGGCCTCTTGCAAGGATAGGCCATGTCCAACAACCGCCGTATCGCCGATGTCCGCCTTGATGAGGAATCGCTGGCTGCCCAAACCGCTGATGGGGAGCATGAGCGCCGCGTCGCTATCTTTGATCTCTTGGAAGCCAACCACTTTGATGTGATTGATGGGCCGGATGGCCCTTATGCCTTGACCTTGTCTGTCGTCGACCAAAAGCTGGTTTTTGACGTCAAATTGCTCGATGGCAGTGACGTCCGGATTTTCGTGCTGTCGCTGTCGCCTTTCAAGCGGGTGGTGCGCGATTATTTCATGATTTGCGAGAGCTATCATCAAGCCATCCGACAGGCGACCCCAACCCAGATTGAAGCGATCGATATGGGCCGGCGTGGCCTGCATAATGAAGGTTCTCGTCTGCTTGAGGCGCGTCTGGAAGGCAAAGTCGCGCTGGATTTTGATACCGCACGGCGGCTATTCACGCTGATCTGCGCGCTCCATGTTAGGCTCTGACACCATTGGATCTGGTGCGCCCGCCTCAATCTGTTTTGTTCTGCTGCACCATGAATGCCATTCGCTCCCCCATGGCGGAAGGCTTAATGAAGCGCAGGTTCGGCACCCGCGTGTTCGTCGATTCGTGCGGGCTGCGCAAAGCCGATCAGGTTGATCCCATGGCGGTGATGGTCATGGATGAATTGGGCGTCGATATCATTAAGCATCGACCAAAGACTTTTGCCGATCTGGAAGATGACAGTTTTGACCTCATTATTTCGCTCGCCCCACAAGCCCACCACCGCGCGCTCGAATATACCCGCCATCTGGCCGTTGAAGTCGAATATTGGCCGACCATGGACCCATCGGCCGTAGAGGGTAGCCGCGATAGCCGCATGGACACCTACCGCGACGTCCGCGACGCCTTGGACCGCCAAATTGCCAAACGTTTTGCGATGCTAAAGCTTTAGGGGTCTTTCTCCTTTTTGTTGCCCGCCGAAGCGCAAGCGAAGAACGGGGACCTCAACTGCGGTTTCTCCCCCAACACGATTAGCCCCGCGAGGAAAAACCTCCGGGGGTTTGGCTTTTGCCCTTGGGATAAGGGCAGGAGGGCCGGGGCGCGTGGTACGCGCCAAAGAGAGTGGGCCAG
>JAIXQA010000081.1 GCA_027485915.1 Alphaproteobacteria bacterium
CATCTCACGATCCCTCCGCGGCACCAGAAACTAATACCGCCATCACTCAGGTCATTGACACCATCACCCACTCTCCATCATGACTAAGAGCGGCCCAACTCGGCCGCTCTTTTCAGTTTGAGCACAATGAAAACTGTCTGACGTCACTGCCTTGTGATCCCCATCGGCACCAAACTGGCGCGCAACCGCCTTGCGCCAAGGCCTTTCCGAGGTCATGCAGACGCATGAAGCAGTTGATGCACATGTCCAGACCTATCGGGCTCTTGATGGCTATTTGCGCATGCGCTTCTGCCTGCGACCCAGCTCAAAACCCAAAGCCTGCATCGGAAACGACTTCTATGCATAACCCAGTTTATCACTTTGAAATTCCAGTAACGGACATGGATCGGGCCATCGAGTTTTATGAGGCCGTTCTAGGTTATGAGCTAACCCGCCAAGTAATTGATGGATATGAAATGGCCTTTTTTCCCCGCGCAGATGGAAAGCCCGGCGCAAGCGGGGCATTGGCCAAAGGCGATGTCTATGTCCCGTCCAAAACCGGCGCGATCATCTATTTCGATGTACCAGATATCGACCCGGTTTTAGAAAAGGCCAAAGCTAGAGGGGCGAAGATCCTCTACGCCAAGAAGGCGATTGGCGAGGCAGGCTTTGTCGCCGAGATTGAAGATAGCGAGGGCAATCGCCTTGCCCTCAATGCGTTGCAGGACTGATGCGCGACATTTACCCAAGAGGGATGGCCGCGCACCAACGCGACAAGGCCTTAGGTGGTCTTCTCGTCCTCAGCTGGACCGGTTTCGTTGTCTTTCAACAAGCCAGCCAATCCCATTTGAGCAGGACCGCCAGTACCGAGACCAACCTCCTTCAAAATGGAATCAATCAAGGGAGCCTGGGCGCGATACCGCATGGCACTTTGCACTACTTGATCGGCTAGATTGCCATTGCCTTGGGCCATTTCGCCGGATGGTCCAGCCGCGCCTCCCAGCCCAGAGACATCCACCACTTTGATGGAGTCAATATTTTTCAAAGGCTCAACCGATGCGGCAATGATCTGATCGAGTTTAGAGATCAGGGACTCACGGATCCGCATGGCTACTTGCTCAGCACTCAAGACGTTTGCCGCTTCGTTAATGGCACGCTCGCCTTCGGCCTGCACTGCAAAACGTTTAGCATCTGCCTCTGCCCGGATGGCAATCGCTTCAGCCTCTCCCATAGCGATAAGTTTCGCGGCTTCTGCCCGATCTGTCGCTGCGATTTTTTCCGCTTCAGCCCCGACTTTCACCGCAATCGCGTCGCGTTCGGCCAAGCGGGCGGCCTCGATCAATTCGATGGCACGATTGCGCTCAGCCACTTCGGTCTCTTGGACGGTCTTAACTTGCTCCTCCGCGCGGATCGCAATGGCGCGGGCCTTGTTCGCATCAGCTTTGGCGACGCTTTCCTCTTTAGACTTGTTGGCAATCGCGATTTGACGATCTTGTTCCGCGAGTTCCAGTGAACGCTTCTTCTCCAGCTCAGCGGTCTCAGTCGCGCGTTGCGCTTCGATTTGACGCTGACGATTGGCCTGCTCTTTGGCGATACGTTCTTGCTCAATATCACGCTCCGCCGCAATTTTGGCGGCCTCGGATTCGCGCGACTTCTCGGCCGTCACAAGCGCTACTTCAGCGGCCTGTTGCGCACGCATGGTCTGGATTTCGCGCTGTTGGCTTAACGTGGCGGCCTCTTCTTCAAGTTTGATTTCCAGAGAGCGCTTTTGGGTCTCCAGATTCTGCCGTTCGATTTCGACTCGCGTATTGGTCTCAATGTCGTTGCGCATCTTTCGGCGCATTTCGATTTCTTCAGTCAGCTTGGTCAAACCTTCGGCGTCGAAAGCGTTATCTGGATTGAAGAACTCACGCGGGGTTTGATCCAAACCGGTTAAAGACACGGTTTCAAGCTCCAACCCGTTCTTGGTCAGGTCTTCGGTCACAGCTTGCTGCACCTTTTGGACAAATTGGGTCCGCTGTTCATGCAATTCATTCATGGTCAGTTCGGCCGCGACCGATCGCAAGGCGTCAACAAACTTGCCTTCGATCAGCTCTTTCAATTCTTGTGGGGCCATGGTGCGGCGACCCAATGTTTGGGCAGCAGCCGAAATGGCTTCCCGATTTGGGGCAACGCGAACGTAGAATTCAGCCAAGACATCAACGCGCATGCGGTCCTTGGTGATCAAGGCCTGTTCGCTGTTGCGCGTGACTTCAAGCCGCAAGGTCGCCATATTAACCGGGATAATCTCATGTAGAACTGGCAAGACCAATGCGCCACCATTGACCACGACACTTTCACCGCCGAGGCCGGTACGTACAAAACTGGTCTCTTTTGAAGCTCGCTTATAGAGGCGCGCAACAAGCACGCCGAACAAAATGAATAAGGCCAGTCCAACAACAACAAGGCCCAAAATTTCATAAAGTGCAGGATTAAGCATCTAGTTTTCCTTCCTATGCTCTGTGGGGAAACGGTTTACGAGTGGGGCTTTTGGGGGCACGCACCCAAGCCTAGCGTGGCAATGCAGGTGTCGCAGAGGTGGCGTAATAGTGGTGATCCGCCCGCTGTGTGAGCAGCACGGCTTGTCCCTCGCTCAAGACCTCTTCGGCCCGAGCTGGCTCCACCATCACATAATGGTTTTGACCAAATTGATCGCGAACCCGTGCTTGTGCCGGCGAGCCACGCTTCGCTTGGCCCAAGGTCATAACGGCAGTGAGACCGACAAGATCTTGTTGCGATAGGGCTGTTGTCTCCGTCCTCGGCATCAAGCGACCCAGAAGGCCGCCAATCCAGCGTGTGCCAGGCAGCGAGCCTAGGAGGGCCAAAGGCCCAGCGACGACCATGGGCAGTGCATGGCCAGTCACCGCAAATGACCCCTGCTGGATGGCCAGACCCGTCAAGCCAAAGACGGCACAAGCTGTCGCAAAGAATAGGATGAAGGGCAAACGGCCGACATTGAGATAGCCCATCATGCCGCCACCCGATCCAGTTGAATCGCCATCGAGTGCGTTCAATCCATCTGCGTCAGCGGATGAAAATCCAACCATAAGGAGGATGACTTCCAGCACACACAGTGCGACCGTCAATGCTAATGCGGCGAAAAACAGGGCATTTTGCCCCAAAAACAAATCAATAAACATCAATTTGCTTGCGACGGTCACCACCCCGATAAACCGTCATCTCCACACCCCTATAGATAATCATCCCAGAATAGGCCGCAAGAGGTTGCATGCAAAAATCGTCTTGCGATGCTGGCAGGGGTGTTAAACTTTCGCGAGTTCGTCCGCGACTTCCTCGCTCGACGCTTCTTGGGTTTGCAGGGCTTCCCGCTCTTGCTGCAGAACACGGAACACACGGGCGAGATATTCTTGGGTCCAAGCGCCGCGTTCGTCAGCCTGCTGTTTGGTCGGCGTGAAGGTTTCGATTTCCTGCCGCGTCAATACGCCTGATTGCTCCAGCAGTCGTTCTAAGGTGTCGGTACGCTCCCGCACTACCGCCAATTCCTGCGCCAGCACAAGGACGATATTGGTCAAACGTTCGACATCCGTGTCTAAAAAGTAAGGCCGCTTGCCCTTAGATTTAGCTCCGGCAAGGGCGAGCGGATCGATCTTGCTCATTTCACCGCTCCCACCACATGCCACGCGGCTTTGCGGCCATAATCTTCTTGCTTGGTATCCTGCGCCGCTTGCGGGAAGACATCTGGGTCAACGACGGCGGCGACACCGCCATGTATCAGCTTATCGCGCTCAAATCCTGCCGACACCATCCAGCTGTCCAGATCGACCTCGTGCATCTTCGTCCAGAATGGTTCGTTATTATAAAAGGCATCCCAATCGCGCATGGCCTGCTCAAAAAAGGGCATTTCAGGAGTATATTGCGGCTGCTCAACGTGGAATACGATCCCGCCGGGCTTCAACAAGCGATGGGTTTCGGCAAAGATTTTTGGCATGGAAGCATAAGAGGTTTCGTGCAGGAACATGCATGAATGGATCATGTCAAAGCTTTCATCTGCCAAATCCGATAGATCACTCACATCACCTTGTACAAAGCTAATATTGTCCACGCCCATGGTTTTAGCTCGGGCGAGGCCATAGCGCAGCATCGGAGCGCCCACATCGATGGCGACAACTTCGGCTTCCGGGAAAGCTTGCGCGATGGGTACGACATTATGGCCAAGGCCTGCACCAATATCGAGAATGCGCTTTGGCTTTAGGTCAGGAAGTGCCTCTTTCACCCAAGCTGCGATTGCCTGTCCGCCTCCATCATTATAGCGGCCCAGCATGCCGCCCGTGGTGGCAAAGATGCCAATGTCATAATTGCAGGGCCCCGTGACATCGCCTTCAGTCAGTTCGGTATGATAGCTGCCGGGCATGCAATGATGGTCAATCGCCTCGACATAACGCGGCAAAGGCAAGTCGGGGTTCAGCTTGAGACGCTGGTCATGCTCCGTCAGGGCCTTAGCTTTGGCATTCAATTGGTCCGCCTGACGAAGTGTAACCCAGCGGCCCGCCTGTTGGCGTGTCTCCATCGTCGCGCGACGCAATGCACTCCACCATTGGAAGATTGGATCTTTCAATAGAGCTTTTCGAACTTCGTGGCGATCCTTGAAACCGCGTCCATTGGCCGCCATAAATTTAGGCTCGACCCGCGCATCAAAGGCCTCTTTCACACCTGGCATGATTTGAGTTGATAAATGGCGGTTCATTTGCGCCAAGAAATTGAAGCGTGAAATCTCGTCATGGCTCAGCTGTGGATACATACCGTGCTGGCCGACGACCCGATAATCTGGCGGGCCATCATAAGGACGGGCAGGATCTGCTTTGGGCTTATCACTTACGAGACTGGACATGCTCACATCTCCCGGGCCACACCCTGTGGCCATTTCCTATCTAAATGATATACCTATTGCCAGATGAAAAGAGCGTGGCAACCTGTCGCACAACATTTTTTCGGAGATCACTATGGCAGACAAGCGTTTCTTAGGCAAAACAGCGGCTGTCACTGGGTCTGGACGGCGCAACGGCTTAGGCGAAGCCATTGTGCGCAGGTTGGCAGCAGAGGGGGCCAATATTGTTCTCTCCGACATCGGTCGCGCGCGCGATGCAGCCACCGCTGCCGAGCATATCGGCCAAGAGGATGAGATGGCAGCCATTGCCCAAGAGATCGCCGTCCTAGGTGTCGGCGTCACCACTAAAGCCTGCGATGTGCGCATGCCAGCAGAAGTCGATGCTTTGGCCCAGCATGCGGTGGACACATTCGGCAGCCTCGACATCTGGGTCAATAATGCCGGCATTGGCTATATTATGAAGCCATTGTTGGACGTCACCGAAAGCGACTGGGATGCGGTGATCGACGTTAATCTGAAAGGGTGCTTCTTTGGCATCCAAGCAGCAGCCAAACGCATGATCGCAGCGGGCAAGGGTGGGCGTATCGTCAACATCGCCAGCCAGGCGGCAAAGTCTGGTTTCCCTCATGCCCAAGCCTATACCGCCTCTAAGCATGGTTTGGTTGGGCTAGCGCGCTCTGCCGCTGTGGAACTGGGTGCCTATCAGATCACGGTCAATAATGTCTGCCCGAACCATGTGACCACGGGGCTTGGGGCTTGGCAGAATGAATATTTTTCAAAAGTCGTGGGTGCCGCTTCTGTTGAGGACTATCTGAAGGCCATGGCCGCGCGCATTCCTTTGGGACGACCCGGCCTGCCGGAAGACACGGCTGCGGCAGTAGCCTTCCTGTGTAGTGCCGACGCTGTCTATATCACCGGTGAGAGCATGAATGTGTCGGGCGGAGAAGAGCCTCACTAATCTGATGCTTAGGGGGTAACATGGCATTTCTTTCCGCGATTTCGATCCTGGTTGCTGACTATGATGAGGCGATTGAATGGTATTGCGCCAAGTTGGGGTTTGAGTTGATCGTTGACACGCCAATGGGCGGGGGCAAGCGTTGGGTAGTCGTGGCACCAAGCGATGCGGCACAGACACGGATCATTCTTGCCAAAGCATCTGGGCCCGAGCAGACCGCTTTGATCGGACGACAAATGGGCGGCCGAGTTGGATTTTTCTTGCAGACTGATCGATTTGATGAGGCCTATGTTAAAATGGTTGACGCTGGCGTTATCTTCCGAGAAGAGCCGAGAAGTGAAGTCTATGGAAAAGTTGTGGTATTTGAAGATTGCTATGGCAATGGCTGGGACCTGATAGAACCGGCGGACTAGCGGCACAAAGCCACAGAAGGTCGGCTTCTTCGATCATTTAACACCCACTTAGGTCGTCTAACTTGGTGCGGTGGGGTCTGCTTGACAAGGTCGCAAGTGGGCGGCACGTCTCCTGAGGCAATCCATTTGGCACAAGGCTAGGCTCATGACCGTCATTCCGCCCCACTTCAGCTGGCCCAATGGCACAAAGCTCGCGGTCTCGCTTGTCATCAATGTGGAAGAGGGTGCGGAGCAAAATATTCGCGATGGTGACAAAGGTCCTGAGCCCGTGGATGAATTGGGAGCAGTGCCTAATCGGCCGATGCGCGTCTATGGTAATGAGAGTAATTACCAGTACGGCATCAAAGCTGGATGGCCA
Source organism: Alphaproteobacteria bacterium (assembly GCA_027485915.1). GTDB lineage: Bacteria > Pseudomonadota > Alphaproteobacteria > Caulobacterales > Aquidulcibacteraceae > Aquidulcibacter. The sequence continues at coordinate 6,591 of JAIXQA010000081.1, forward strand.
CGAATTCGCGATTTGTTTGACAGCCATGGCCTTGCGCCAACCATCACCGCCGCAGCTTTAGCGCTCGAACGCGCCCCTGAAATTGCTGCCGATATTGTCAAGCGGAAGTGGGAGGTTGCCGCGCATGGCTATCGTTGGAGTCATCAATTCTGGATGGACGAAGAGAAGGAGCGTGCCTTTATCACCAAGGCAAGAGATTCTCTTGAAAAAACGACCGGGCAGCGCCCATTGGGTTGGCTATCTCGCTATCTTTTGACCGATCAGACGCGTCGGATCTTGGCCGAAGAAGGCTTCACCTATCATATGGACGATTATTCCGGAGACATGCCCTTTTGGGACAGTGTAGAGACCGCTGGAGGGATCAAGCCGATGCTCATCACACCCTATGCGATTGACACCAATGACATGAAAATGTGGGTGGCCCCGGCGATGCAGCCTTGGGATTGGGCGGAATATGTCATCCAAAGCTTCGACGCCTTGTTGGCGGAAGCTCGGCGCGGGCACGCACGTGTCCTTAATATCGGCTTGCACTTAAGAATCGTCGGTCGCCCGGGCCGAATTGGTGCGTTGACACGCATCCTTGCCCATATCAAAGCGCATGAGGATGAAGTCTATGTCGCTGGGAGAAATACACTCGCCCAATCCTTTGCCGCACAATTCCCTTTCAGCGCGTGACGTCACGCCCAACCTTGCTGAAAAGTTACTTGACCGCAACGCGCGCGATCACATGAGTGTGCGCCAGTTTCCAACCCACCCAGCGATCATGCGGGGATATTTTTAAGTGGAGCGTTTTGATGCGTCGATTGACTAAAGCAATTTTGATTTCCCTCATCGCGCTATCGGCACAGCCCGTCATGGCGCAAATCGCCCCACTGCCGGGCTTCCCACAAGACCGCTACAAGGACTTTAAGGCTGACCCCGCCGTGACCTATGGCACGCTGCCCAATGGGATGCGTTACGCGATCAAGAAGTGGCCGACCCCAAAGGGCGAAGTGGCCATTCGTCTGCGCATTGCGGCCGGCTCTCTCAATGAAGAGGATAATCAATCGGGCCTCGCCCATTTCCTTGAGCATATGGCCTTTAATGGCTCTGAAAATGTCCCAGAAAGCGAGTTTGACAAAATTCTCGCTCGGGAAGGTCTAGCTTTTGGTCCAGACACCAATGCTTACACCAGTTGGGATGAGACGGTATATCAATTGGATATGCCCAAGGCTGAAAAGCTGGAGTTAGGCCTGTCCATGATGCGGGAAACGGCAAGTCGCTTGACGCTCAACCCGGAAGCAATCGACCGAGAACGCGGCATTATTCAATCTGAAGAACGGTCACGCGAAAACCCGGGCTTCCGCCAATTCCGTGCCTTTGCAGCCCAAGCTTTGGATGGCACACGTATCCCCAGCCGCTATCCAATAGGCGATATGAAAGTTATCCGCGAAGCCCCGCGGGAGCGTTTTGTCGATCTGTATAAGCGCTTCTACACGCCACAGCGTGCGTTTCTAGTTGTCGTCGGCGACATCGACCCGAAAGTGGCAGAGGCACTCATCAAGTCGCAATTTAGTAATTGGGAACAGCCAAAAGATGCAGGCAAGGACCCCGACTTGGGGGTGCCAAAGCGCGAGCCCGGCTCTGTCAAAGTCTTTATCGAGCCCCAACTTGCCACCGCCATTAGCTTATTCAATGTAAAGCCCTATGAGGACGAGCCTGACACAAGTGCCAACAGACGCGAGGACCTACTCCTGGCGTTGGCGCACCGTGTTGTGAACACACGCTTGGAGCGGATTGCACGGCGCGAAGGCTCGCCCATCACGAGTGCCTCGATCAGCTCAGGCGCTTGGTTTGACGCAGCTCGCATTGCCTCCATTGAAACGACGGCGACCACGCCAGAGAAATGGCGTGACGCCCTCGACATCGCTGATAGCGAATTACGCCGTGCCCTGAACTTTGGCTTTACAGACGATGAGTTTTCCGTCGCCGTGGCAGACACACGCGAGGGCTATCGTCGGGCAGCAGCGCAAGCCGGGGCAGCCCGCTCTGCCGATCTGGTCGATGATATTCTTTCTAGCTTTGGCGGCGACGCAGTGCTGACGACGCCTGCTGATGATTTGGCTTGGTTTGAGAAAGTGGCGAGCACTTTAAACCCTCAGGGGGCTTTAGCCGAATTGAAGAAGGCTTGGGGCCAAGATGTGCCTGAGCTTTTTGTCTCAACAGGCGAAGCGATCGAGGGCGGAGAGACTGCTGTCCAAGCCATCTATCAAGGACTGCGCGCAAAGCCTGTTACTGCACCCAAGGCTGAGGCCAAAGCGCAGTGGGACTATGTAAACTTTGGCACTAAGGGCACTGTGACAGAAGCGGTGCTCTTAGCGGATCTAGGTGTGACCCAAATGCGCTTTGCTAACCAGGTGCGCCTGACCGTCAAACCAACCAAGTTTGAAGAGGGCCGCGTTCGGGTCCAAGTGAGCTTTGGTGAAGGCCAATTGGCGCTCCCTGCAGACCAACCGGGCTTAGCCTATGCGATTGATGCGGCCTATATCGCCGGCGGGCTGGGCAAGTTGGACGCGGACGCCCTAGAACGTGCTTTGGCCGGGCGTAGCGTTGGACAAGGCTTTTTCGTTGGCGAAGATAGCTTTAGCTTTGCCAGCTCAACCACCGCCGCAGATTTAGGGTTACAGCTGCAAGTCTTTGCCGCCTTTTTGACCGATCCAGCTTGGCGCCCCGACGGCATGGCGCGCCTGAAGGCTTCTAAAGACGCCATCTATCGCCAGATCGATACGACACCAGGCAGCGTTTGGGGCACGCAAGGGGATTATGTCTTGTTCGCGAACAACCCTCGGTTCGCCTTCCCAACCGCAGAACAATTCGATCAATTGACCTTAGACAAGGCGAAGACCGTTTTGGATGTGGCACGGAAAAACTCCGCAATCGAAATCCTGATTGTTGGGGATACTACCGTCGAGGCAGCCAGTGAGGCTGTGGCAGCTACCTTCGGAGCTCTACCGAAGCGCGCCAACGCCCCGCTAGCTTTAGCCGAGGCCCGCAAGGTTCAATTTCCTGCAGGTCGGGGAACGACGATCTTAAACCACAAGGGGCGGCAAGATCAGTCCCTTGCTATGGTCTATTGGCCGATGCGTGATTATGGCGACGGTCGCGAGGTGCGCGGGATCCGCATCCTAACGGCAATTTTGCAGAACCGACTAACCGAGGTGATCCGGGAAGAATTAGGCGATACTTATTCACCGGGTATCGATTGGGCACCATCACGTGTCTTCCCAGACTATGGACGTATAGGGGCAATTGCAGAAGTCAAACCTGAGGATGGCGACAAAGTTATCGCGGCAATGGAAGCCATTGCGGCCGACCTCGCCGCAGGCAAGATCGACGATGATCTCTTCCAACGTGCACGCCGCCCCTTGATCGCAGACTTTGACGAAACAACTGCGAATAATCCGTGGTGGGTCGGCGCATTAAACCAATCCAGTTTTGACCCGCAGCGCCTTGTGCGCATTCGAGAGGGTAAGGATCAATATGCCTCAACGACATTGGAAGATGTGAAAGCTTTGGCCAAACGCTATTTGGATCCCTCCAAAGCCCGCTTGATCAAAGTGCTACCCACCCCGGCCACCAAGGATGCCAAAACGCCCTAAACAACGCCTGTCCACAGAACGTCGTCGAGGCGACGGGCACCACTGGCAAGCACCGCCAAACGATCAAAGCCCAAGGCCACACCGCTGGCCTTGGGCATTTTTGTAAGGGCAGCCAAAAAGTCCTCGTCCAAGGGATAGCGCTCGCCATAAAGCGCCTGCTTCGCGTCCATATCGGCTTCAAAGCGGGCACGCTGTTCAACCGCATCGGTCAACTCGCCAAAGCCATTGGCAAGTTCTACCCCGCAGACATAAAGCTCAAATCGCTCAGCTACGCGTGGGTCGGACGGATTCTTGCGGGCTAAAGCCGCTTCACTAATGGGATAGGAATGCAGGACACAGGGAGCATCAAAACCTAAATTAGGTTCAATCCTGTGGACTAAGACTTTTGAAAACACGTCTGACCAAGTGTCCGAAAGATCTACTGAAACACCTGCCCGCTGCGCCTGCGCGCGCAGCAGCGCCGCATCGTCTTGACCATCGGGATCAATACTCGCCAACAAATCTATACCCGCATAGCGATCAAACGCCTCTGCCAAGCTCAATCGCACCGGCTCGGCAGTAACGCTTAGCTGATTACCGCGCCACGCGAACTGGTCGGTGGGTACAGCGGCGGCGGCGACGCGCAAGAGGGCAAGGCAGTCATCAATCACCACCTGCCAGTCAGCACCTGCCCGATACCATTCCAACATGGTGAATTCGGTGGCGTGCAGAGGACCTGCCTCGCGATTGCGAAACACGCGAGCAAAATCAAATATCTTTTCCTCGCCCGCCGCCAAAAGCTTTTTGCAGGCAAATTCTGGACTCGTGTGCAGATAAAGTGGCGTCAGCATGCCATCAGGGGCAATTCTTGTGGTCACAAGACCATGCAAATGGGTCTCATTGCCGGGGGAAACCTGCAATTGTCCGGCTTCTATTTCGCAGAAGTCTTCCGCCTCAAACCATGCTCGTACGGCCTTTTTGATCCGGTTGCGCGCCAGGAGAAAGGGCCTGCGATCGGCATGGCGACTGGCCTCCCACCAAGGGCTCTGCGGCACATCTGATCGAGTCATGCGTCACCCATTTGGCGGATTGAGCGAGAGAGGTTAGAAGGCGCCCACATCACAAGATTTCCATGCTTTGGGCCGACGTCGGATCAAAGCTCAGCACTGAAAGACAGATCATGGTCAAGGTCATCGCCTCCAGCCTTCGCAAAGGCAATGTTGTCGAACATACAGACGGCAAACTCTATGTCATTTTGACAACCCAGAACATCCACCCCGGCAAAGGCACGCCGGTGACCCAGGTTGAAATGCGTCGCATCACCGACGGCATCAAAATGACTGAGCGCTTTAAGACCACCGACCAAGTGGAAAAGGCCTTCGTGGAAGAAAGCAAGTTCAACTATCTCTATGACGATGGCACCGCCCATGTCTTCATGAACCCCGACAATTATGAGCAGGTTTTGGTCCCTCATGCCGTATTGGGTGACGATGCTGCCTATCTGCAAGAAAATATGGAAGTTTATCTGACCATCTTCAACGAAACCCCGCTGGCGGCTGTTTTGCCAACTCGCGTGACGTTAGAAATCGTGGATACCGAGCCGTCTATGAAGGGCCAAACCGCCTCTTCGTCCTACAAGCCTGCTATGCTTTCCAACGGGGTGCGCACCATGGTGCCTCCTTATATTGCAACTGGCACGCGTATTGTTGTCCTCACTGAGGATGGCTCTTACGTTGAGCGCGCAAAGGACTAAGCTGCAGTCGAGCTTTTAGGGTGGAGGGGATAAGATGCGCCAAATACTAGTTTCCGGTTTGGCGCTTTGCCTTGCGGCCTGTGCAACCAGCCCGGCAGCAACCCCTCCAGTCACCCAGAAAAGAGTTGCGGACCTACCAGAAGCCAAGCCTGCTGGCGATTGGAAGCATGGCGGCATGATCGCAGCGGCTAATCCTCTGGCCGTGGAAGCCGGTCTCGAAATTCTTCGCGCGGGCGGGTCGGCAGTTGACGCCGCGATTGCAGTCCAGACAGCCCTTGGCCTTGTTGAGCCCCAATCGAGTGGCATCGGGGGCGGCTCCTTCATGCTGCATTATGACGCGGCGACTGGCGATGTCGTGGCCTATGATGGCCGCGAAGTTGCCCCTGCTGCGGCAACCGACCGCTTGTTCCTAGACGAAGCTGGCAACCCCCTGCCCTTCTGGACAGCCGTAAAGTCCGGTCGTTCGCAAGGTGTGCCCGGGGCGGTTGCCATGCTGCATATGGCGTGGATGGAACATGGCAAATTGCCTTGGAACCGTAGCTTTCAGCCTGCGATTAAATTGGCAAGTGACGGCTTTAAGATTTCACCGCGCTTAAATACGGTGGCCACCCAGCTTAAGCGCATCACCGAACCCGGTGCAGATGTGTTGTCCTATCTGATGGATAGCACAGGCACACCCTTGCCCGCCGGCACGCTTTTGAAAAATGCGGCCTATGCCGACACGCTAACCCAAATTGCCAATCAAGGTCCAAAAGCTTTCTATGAAGGCCCTATTGCTGCCGACATCGTTGCCCGTTCGGGCCAAGCTCCGATGCCCGGCACCTTGTCGCTGGAAGATTTGAAAGCCTATAAGCCCAAAAAGCTTGAGCCGATTTGCCGCGCTTATCGGGAGCGCAAAGTGTGCGGGATGGGGCCACCGTCTTCTGGCGGGATTGGCGTGATGGCCACGTTGGGCATTTTGGAAAACTTCGACATGGGCTCAACAGACTCGAATGATCCCCTTGGCTGGCATCGCTTTATTGAAGCCCAGCGCTTGGCCTATGTGGATCGCGACACCTATGTCGCCGACGACCGCTATGTTGCGGTCCCCATCGCAGGCTTGCTTGACGCGACTTATTTGAAGAGCCGTGCCGCACTGATCTCAGACAGCGCAACCATGAAGACGGTTGAACCTGGCGAGCCACCCGGCGCGGTTAAGCGCGGTCGGGATGCAACCGGGAATGTGTTTGGCACAACTCATTTTGTCATCGTCGACCAGCGCGGGAATGTAGTGTCCATGACAACGACGGTCGAAAGCCTTTTTGGCTCACAGCGTATGGTGCGTGGCTTCTTCTTGAACAACCAATTGACCGACTTTTCCTTCCGCAATGTCGATGCGAAAGGCGAGCCAATCGCCAATGCGCCAGCAGGCAGCAAGAAGCCCCGCTCGAGCATGGCCCCCACCATCGTCTTCGATAAGGACGGCCATTTTGAACTGGCAGTAGGCTCCCCTGGCGGCAACGCCATCATCGCATATGTCGCCAAAGCCATGGTTGGGATGCTGGACTGGAATATGTCGCCGCAAGATGCGGTTGCACTCCCCAACATTGTCGCACGCTCTAGCCCTGTGGCACTCGATCGCACGCGGGCAAGCCCTGAATTGATCAAGGGCTTGGAGGCACTGGGCCAAACCTTCCGCGATGGCGGCGGGGCTGAGGGCTCTGGCCTGCATGCAGTTCGCTTGACGCCACAAGGCCTTGTTGGTGGTGCTGATCCCCGCCGTGAAGGGGTGGCCCGCAAGCCGTAAGCTTCGGCGCGAAAAAATATCAAACCCAAAAATAAACTCGGGAGAACGGCCATGTTTGAGAAATTGTTTTCACTAGAAGGGCGTGTCGCCTTGGTCACGGGCGGATCGAAAGGCATTGGCCGCATGATTGCAGAGGGCTTTTTAGCCCAAGGCGCTAAAGTCTATATCACCGCGCGCAAAGCCGACCAGTGCGTGGCCGCCGCCGAAGAAATGTCCAAAGGTGGGGGTAGCTGCACCGCTATTCCGGGCGATATCTCAACCCTCGAAGGGGTGAAGGCGCTGGCAGACACCATCGCGAAACTGGAAGACCATCTCGACATTCTGGTCAATAATGCCGGCACAATCTGGATGGCCCCGCTGGATTCTTATCCCGAAAAGGGATGGGACAAGGTGATGGACCTGAATGTGAAAAGCCCATTCTTCTTGGTCCAAGCCTTGTTGGGTCATTTGAAAGCCGCAGCCAAACCGGGCCAGCCCGCCAAGGTCATCAATATCACCTCGATTGATGGCATCACGGTCAATTCGGTCGATACCTTTGCCTATCAGGCCAGTAAGGCGGCCTTCGCCCATCTGACCAAGCGGCTCGCCGCCGATCTGATCAAGCACAATATTGTGGTTTCAGCGTTGGCACCGGGGGCTTTCGCTTCCGACCTAAACACGATTGCGCGTGACCATGGCGACATGGTGGCCGCTGCCATCCCCGCCAAACGGGTCGGCACGACCGAAGATATGGCAGGCACCGCGATTTATCTCGCCTCCCGCGCAGGCGACTATATGGTCGGCGAAGCGGTCATCATTGACGGGGGTCTGACAGCGATTGGTCGCGGTCAAGGGTGAGAAGCCGCGACCACGGGTCCCAAGAAAATTTTCATTTGTCTAGGCTGAACCCACGCCATTCTATCTAGACGGCCTTTGCCGACGGCTATGCCTTGGCATAGGCCTTAGTTGATTGTCTTCACACGATTTCGGGCGTCAAGGGCCGCGCTACGCGCGTCGGCGAAGCCGCCCTTGACCCCCGAAATCGCGAAAAAAAATGAAAACAAGGCTTCAATGCAAGCAAAGCGTCGCATCGAACCGTTCCAAAGCTAAACTTCTTCGGAAGCCGCCGTCGCCAGCCGCTCTTTCAAGGCAACGCTGGCGCGCGTCTTGACGCTGTCGCTGCGCAATTGGCCGCAGGCTGCCAAGATGTCGCGCCCGCGCGGTGTGCGAATGGGCGCAGAATAGCCCGCCCGGTTCACAATATCGGCAAAGGCATGAATGGTTTTCCAATCCGAGCACTCGTAAGCCGTACCGGGCCACGGGTTGAACGGGATCAGATTGACCTTGGCTGGCACGCCGGACAGCAATTTGACTAAGGCGCGGGCTTCGGCTGGGCTGTCATTGACGCCTTTCAGCATCACATATTCGAACGTTACCCGTTTGGCATTGTTCAGGCCGGGATAGGCCCGGATAGCCGCCATCAGCTCTTCAAGTGGGTATTTCTTATTGAGTGGAACCAATATATCGCGCAATTCATCATTGGTTGCATGCAAGCTGATGGCCAACATCGCGCCAGTCTTATTGCCCAGCTCTTCCAACTTAGGCACAACACCCGAGGTCGATACCGTGATGCGGCGGCGACCAATCGAAATGCCCTCGCCATCGCTAATCAGATCAATCGCCTTGGCCACTTCATCAAGATTATAAAGCGGCTCACCCATGCCCATAAAGACAATATTGGTTAAAGCACGGCCATCTGTTGTCGAAGGCCATTCGTCCAAATCATCGCGTGCGATCATGACTTGGGCGACGATTTCAGCTGCTGTTAAATTGCGCACCAGTTTCTGCGTACCGGTGTGACAGAATGTGCAGGTCAGCGTGCAGCCCACTTGGCTCGACACACATAAGGCACCCGAACGCGCTACGTCTGGGATGAAAACCGTCTCAAACTCCACGCCCGGGGCAGAGCGGATCAACCATTTGCGGGTGCCATCGGCAGACACCAGTCGCTCAATCACTTCGGGTCGATCAAGACTATGATGGGTTTCCAGCAGGGCGCGCAAATCTTTGCCAATGTCGGTCATGACCTCGAAATCGCGCGCCCCAAAGAAATAGACCCAACGCCAGATTTGCTGCGCCCGCATCTTGGCCTTTTTAGGCTCCACCCCCAACGCAATCACCGCCTCGCGCATTTCGGCCAAAGTCAGTCCGACAAGCGAAGTCCGCGTCGACATGGGTGTCGAAAAAGGGTCGGCTGCCGTGCTGGGCCGATGGGAAAGATCGAGGGTTACGGTCATGGGCGGGCCCATAGCACGGAAACAGCAGCGCTAAAAGCTGGCCGCGCCGTCGCTGTCACAGAACCGTCATACAGTGGCCACGTGACTCTGGCCGCAAACCCGCTAAACAGGCGGAGCATGATCGCTTGTGGGGAAGTATGACAGCTCCAGTTCTTGAGGCCAAAGGCCTGTATCGAACCTATGGTGCCCGAAAAGCACTGAATAATGTATCTATTACGGTCCAACCCGGGGAAATGGTGGCCCTCATCGGTCCATCAGGTTCTGGTAAGTCCACTCTGCTTCGTAATGCCACAGGCCTGATCACCACCGACGAAGGTACAGGCGAAGTTAATTTGCTCGGCATTTCGGTGCAGAAAAACGGCAAATTGTCGGATTCTGTGCGCCAAGCCCGGGCGCGTGTCGGCTTTGTATTCCAGCAGTTTAATTTAGTTGGCCGCCTTAGCTTGTTCCAGAACGTGATGCTGGGATCATTAGGTCGTCTGCCCTTCGTCAAAGGCTTTTTGGGCCAATGGCCACAGGCCGATCAAGAACGTGCCATGCAGGCCTTGGCGCGCGTGGGGGTCGCCGATTATGCAGCCCAGCGCGCCAACACCCTATCGGGTGGCCAGCAGCAACGCGGCGCGATTGCGCGGGCCTTGGTGCAAGGGGCCGAAGCCATTTTCTTGGACGAACCCGTAGCCTCATTGGACCCCGTTTCGGCCCGCAAAGTGATGGAGTTGTTGCGCGACCTCAATCAGCGCGATGGCGTAACGGTGATCGTCACCCTGCACCAGATCGACTATGCGACCAAATTCTGCGACCGAATTGTTGCCCTAAAAGCCGGTCAAATTGTCTATGACGGACCCAAAGACGGCCTCACGCGTGAGCGCCTGATTGAGATTTATGGCGCAGAATTCGACGAAGAAACCGGCGATGCGGCTCCAAAAGAAGAGCCGGTGCCAGAGATCACCAAGCCCGGCCACCAAAATGCTTTGGAAAAGCTGGTTCAATGGGGGCTGGCTTTGGCCATGGTCATTGGCGGCTCCTATGCGCTCTGGCAACAAGCCAAGCCCAAGGTTGAAGCCGACATCAACTTCTCCATCCTAGCGACCGAAAACAGCCAGAATCTGGGTGCTCGATGGAAACCTTTCTTGGCCGACATGGAAAAGCAAACTGGCTTGAAAATTAAGCCTTATTTCCAAACTGGCTATGCGCCACTGGTAACAGCCATGCAATTTGGCCAGACCCAAGTGGGTTGGTTCTCGAACAAACCAGGTTGGGAAGTTGCTAGCACTGGTAAGGCAGAAGTATTCCTTCGCTCATCAGATCCTTCGGGTGTCGACGGCTATAATTCTGTTGTGATCGTCAATAAGAACTCGACACTGACAATTGATGAGCTTTTGAGATGCGATCGAACCAAGGACTTCGGGATGGGTGATGCAAGCTCCACCTCCGGTACATTGGCACCGATGACCTATCTTTTTGCGCCGCGTAACATCAACCCATCCAACTGCTTCAAGACTGTTCGTTCGGCCAATCATGAAGCCAATGTGCAGTCGGTTGCGGCAGGCCTTTTGGATGCGGCAACCAATAACTCTACCTCGCTCCAGATTTTAGGTGTGCAGGATCCTCGCCTTATCGGCAAAGTGAAAGTCATTTGGACCTCGCCAACTTTGCCTGAAGACCCCATCATGTGGCGCAAGGACCTCGACCCCGTCAAAAAGAAGAAAATCAAAGACTTCTTCCTCAATTACGGCCGACAAGGCGATAAGGCCCAGCAAGATCGCGAGCGCGCCATTCTCGCCTCGCTCAGCTTCGGTCTATTCCAACCTGCCAATAATGACCATTTGCTGCCAGTCCGGCAGATGCAGGCCACCGAGGATCTCATGCAAGCCCAGCAATCGGGCGATGTCGGCAAGATTACAAAGGCAAAGGAAGCCTTTGACGCCATTCAAGCGGAAGCCGAAGCCGCGAAAAGCCGGGCTCTGCCGCTTCTGCCGACAACCCCAACTGAAGGCTATGCTGTTGAAGGAAAGGCGGTCAAGAAATGAGTGCGACCCCAATGAAAGCGAGCGGAACAGTCTCGATGGGCCATGTGCCCGCTCCGCCAACCCGCACAGCAGCCGACAAGCTCTATGACCTGTTGGTCTGGGGCGGGATCTTACTATTGCTGGCCATTAGCTTCGGTCCAGCCGAGATTTCCAAGGTCACGCGCCTCTTCACCAATTCGGAGAATATGCAGACCTTCACCACGCGGTTGATCAATCCCGACTTCTCCGAATGGCGCGTCTATGTGCGAGAAATGTGGTTGACCGTTCAGGTCGCCATTTGGGGCACATGCTTAGCCGTTATCATGGCAATCCCATTCGGCTTTATGTGCGCGTCCAATGTGGCACCGTCTTGGCTGGTTTGGCCAATGCGGCGCTTGATGGATTTCTTGCGCTCAGTCAATGAATTGGTGCTTGGCCTCATCTTCATCGTGGCCGTGGGCCTTGGCCCTCTGGCGGGGGTTTTGGCAATCGCCCTGCATACCGCTGGGGTGTTGGCTAAACTGTTCTCAGAAGCGGTGGAATCAATCGACAGCCGCCCGGTTGAAGGGGTACGCGCGACCGGTGCTGCCAAGCTGCATGAAATAATGTGGGGGGTTTTACCACAGGTCGCCCCACTTTGGACATCCTATGCACTTTACCGATTTGAATCCAACTCGCGCTCAGCCACTGTATTGGGCCTGATTGGGGCAGGTGGTATCGGGATGAAGTTGATGGAAAGCATGAACAGCTTTCAATATGAGCAAACTGCAGCCATCGGCATTATCATCGTAGTCGCAGTTACTTTGATCGACATGCTGAGCCAAGCCATGCGTTCCAGACTTCTGTGAACGCAGGCTTGGTAACCGCAGGATTGAATTGGATTTAGTCGAACAAAGCGTCTAAGTCGCTTTGATCCATTGAGGCGCCTTCGGTGCCAAATAAGGCATCAATATCGTCTTGCGCGACTTCTGGACCGTTTAGCGCAGGCCCGTTCAAAAGATTTTCGCGCTTGCGCTTGTCTTCAAGCGTCTCCTCAAGCTCTGCATCTTCGACGCCCATCACACTGGCAAAGCGCTCGAGACGTTGCTCGATATGGGTTAAGGTGTCTACCACCTTCTTGATGCGCTGGCCGGTAATGTCTTGGAAGGTGCAGGCTTCAAAGATTTCCATCATCTTATCTGACACGAAGGCCTGATAAGCGGCAGGATCACTGGTGTCTGCAGCCATGACGTCTTCTGCAACAGCCATGATCAAATTGGTGGCTTCTGCTGTATGCTGAACCACGGCGTGAAGCTCTGCGCCTGCGCCTGGAATACGATCTTCACTCAAATCGTTTGGTCGCAGGTTCGAAATCTCTAGGCGGGTGCGCTGAATATAGGACGAGATGTAGCGCATCTCGTCAAACAAACTGCGGTCGATTGAGCTGAAAAACATTTGCATGGCTTCGCTCATCTGCGACGCCAAGGTTAGCACCTCGCCCAAGCGTGGGTCTTTAAGGTCAGCGCCCTTCAGCGCAGTGATCGCATCACGGACCTTAGTAGCAACTTCTGGTGACGGCATCGTCAGCCCCCCTTACACACACAATGCTTAGAAATCACCCAGAACAGAAGCGATCTTAGCTTTCAAGGTTTGAGCGTTGAACGGCTTAACGATATAGTTGTTCACACCGGCTTTTTTGGCGGCGATCACGTTTTCCGTCTTAGATTCGGCGGTCACCATGATGAATGGCGTTGGCTTAAGGATTTCATCGGCCCGAACTTCGCGCAGAAGCTCATACCCAGTCATGGGTTCCATATTCCAATCCGAGATCACGAGGCCATATTTGGTCTTCTTCATTTTCTCGAGTGCTTCGCGCCCGTCAGCTGCTTCATCGACGTTTTCAAAGCCAAGCTGCTTCAAAAGATTGCGAATGATGCGAACCATTGTCTGATAATCATCGACGACCAATACTGGCGCGTTCATATCCACTGCCATACGACTTCTCCTTTGGTGGCTTCGGCCACTCTCACCCCACGGTTGACAACCCTTTACCAGTTGAGCGCTAAAGAAGCGTGAATCACGTTCCAAAAAAGGACAGAAGATGCCAAATCCTGCAGCAGGCTATTATTTCGAAGAATTGAGTGTAGGCCAGACAGCTGAATCCGCCCGCACCGTCACAGAGGCTGACATCCTAATGTTTGGGGCTGCCTCAGGCGATATGAACCCAGTTCATTTCGATTCAGAGTTCGCAGCAACGACCCGGTTTGAAGAGCGTATTGCCCATGGCATGCTCACGGCTAGCCACGTCTCCGCCCTGATTGGCATGCGACTGCCGGGCCCTGGCTCTGTCTATGTGAGCCAAACGCTGCAGTTTAAGCGCCCCGTAAAAATTGGCGCGACAGTCACAAGCCGAGTTGAAATCACCCAGCTCGACCCTGCGAAAGGCTTTGTGACCCTGTCGACAACCTGCATGATCGCTGGCAAAGCTGTCCTTAGCGGTGAAGCTGTTGTGATGGTTGCAAAGCGCGAGGGCTAATGCTGAGTTTCGATACCCGGTCGCTCATTCCTCCAGAAGCCCAAGGTGCCACTATAGCGCTCGGGGCTTTTGACGGGCTTCATTTAGGCCATGTCGCAGTGCTGCGCGCGGCTCAAGAAGCGTGCCCGGACAGGCCACTCGCAGTCGCCGCCTTTGAACCTCCACCCAAATGTTATTTTGCAGGACCAGATAAGCCGTCGTTCCGCCTGAACACGCCGCGACTGCGAGCAGAACGCGCGGCTGATGTCGGTGCGGCGATCATGTTTGAGATCCCCTTTGATGCCAGTATGGCCAGTATGGCGGCGGAGGACTTCATTACGAACATTCTGGTCGCGAAATTGAAGCCTCGGCACGTCACGGTTGGGCATGACTTCCGGTTTGGTTGCGATCGGCGTGGTGATGGTGGCATGTTGCAAGCCATGGGCGATAAGCTGGGATTTGGCGTCCGTATTGTCGAGCCGGTGCTAGACCACAGCGGGGTTCGTTATTCCTCGACCCGCGTGCGCGAAGCCCTAAGGGCCGGCCATCTGGCCATGGTCACCGCCCTTTTGGGGCGGCCTTGGCGGGTGGAAGGCGTTGTCCAACATGGTGAAAAGCGCGGGCGCAGCCTTGGCTTCCCAACAGCCAACTTTCATTTGGAGGACCAACTAGCGCCCCGTTTTGGCGTCTATGCGGTCCGCGTGAACCGTGTTGGCGATGAAGCCTGGTACAGTGGTGTTGCCAATTTTGGTCGCACGCCGACAACCGGCCTCAGACAACCCTTGTTTGAGGTCAATGTTTTTGACTTTGAAGGGGATCTCTATGGCAGCCGACTAGAAGTCGGTCTGCATGCCTTCTTACGTCCTGAGATGAAGTTTGCAGGCCTTCCCGAACTGGTGGCACAAATCGGCCGCGATGCGGAAGAAGCAGCGCAAATCCTTTCCGTCGTGGCTTAGGCCTGAATGGCCCGGCGGTAATCGGACAATAAGGATTCTTGGTCGCGGCCTAAGCGATACAGCCAATCCCACGTATAAATGCCGCTGTCATGGCCATCATCAAACACAAGGCGCAACGCATAGCGGCCGACTGGCTCGGCTCGTTCAACATTTATGTTTTGCTTCCCTTTGATCCATTTCTTGCCAGCCGCCGAATGGCCTTGCACCTCGGCAGAAGGGCTTTCCACGCGCAGAAGCTCGTAGGGGATAACAAAGCTCACCCCATTATCGAAGCGGGCTGTCAGGCACTTTAAACTGGCTTGAAAAGTCAACTCCACAGGCCATGGCCGGTCAGTGGCCCTTTCCACCGTGTCAGGCATCATTCAACTCACGCGCTTCACCTGCCAGCATGATCGGCACGCCATCGCGAATGGGATAAGCCAAGCGCGCGGCCTTCGAGACCAATTCGCCCTTGTCGCGATCATAAGTCAGACGAGTGCGAGTCACTGGGCAGACCAGAATTTCCAAAAGGCGGGGGTCAATCTCGCGCCCCTCACTGGCTGTACTTTTCGCGGCATCGGTCATTGCAGGGGTCTCTCCTCGTCATCGGAATCGTCGTCCCGATCGCCTTGATCCATATCCAGTAAGGCAATCAACGCATCGCGTCGATCCTCAATGGTCGGCGCTTCCAACAGCGCTTGCTTCTCGATTGGCACAAAGGGACACAATGCTGACAGGGCGTTCACCAAGGGCTCCGCTTGTGCCTGATCGATCGAACTCCAATCTGCCTTCAGATTGTTCCGCTCTAAATAGGCGCGTAAGGCCTCCAACAGACCCGTTCGATCAAAGCCTATCATCGATCCCGGAGTCTTTAAATCATCGGCAAAGCTTTGCCAGTCCGCCGTCACTTGCCGATAGGGTGTGGTCGCTTGATACTCGCGCGCCACCGCAAAACGGCAAATGCCAGTCAGCGTAATCAAATAGCGGCCATCGTCGGTCTCAGAGAATGACGTCAACTTTCCCACGCAGCCAACGCGCGACAAGCCAGGCTTTTCAGGATCCCCAGTTCCATCCGGCTGGATCATGCCAATCAAACGATTTCCGGCCAAAGCATCGTCAATCATATTCAGATAGCGGGGCTCGAAGATATTCAGGGGCAATTGCCCACGAGGGAACAGCAATGCTCCCGTTAACGGAAACACCGGAATGGTTGCTGGGAGGTCGGTAGGTTTACGATAGACATAACCTGCTACCATGTCTTAGCCCTCATTCAATCGCTGCGGCGGGATTAGGAAAACAGAATAGCTGACAACTTCCGCCGCCCTTGCCGCGTAACTTCTGCCATTGGTCCTGCCGCATCAAAGACCTTCAGCAATTGCTTGCGCGCTGCATCTTCATGCCAAGTACGGTCCATCTTGATGATAAATAACAAATGCCCAACAGCGCCTTCAAAGTCCCCAGAGGCAATATGTGCTTTTGCCAACTCAAATCGGGCAGAAAGGTCTTCAGGTGCTTCAGCCAAGGTCTCACTCAAGGAAGTGGGATCACCAGCTTCCGCCACGTCTCGGATCAGATCAATCTGGGCCTGCACGCTGATGACGTCGCTATCCTTGACCTTGGCTTTCGGAATAGACGCCAAAATTTCTTGCGCCTTTTCCAATTCCCCACCCATCACGTAAACGCGGGCAAGGCCGGCGAGGGCCTTTGGGTTTTCAGGGTCGAGGCTGGCTGCTTGAGCATAGGATTGTCCCGCGCCGCCTAAATCGCCCAAATCAAGACTTTCTTTCGCCGCTGCCAAGAGATCGTCCACGCCAGCAGGCTGAGCCCCGACCAGGCGGTCCACCAAAGCTTTGATTTGGCTCTCAGGTTGAGCGCCCATGAAGCCGTCCACTGGGCGGCCCTTGTCAAAGGCAAAGACGGCCGGAATGGATTGGACTCGCAATTGACCGGCAATGGCCGGATGCTCATCTATGTTGATCTTCACAAGGCGCACTTTGCCATTGGCAGCGCGAACGACTTTTTCCAGTGTGGGCGTCAGTGTTCGGCATGGGCCGCACCACGGTGCCCAAAAATCTACCAGAACCGGTGTTTCCATCGACACATCGATCACATCGGCTTTGAAAGTCTGGTCGCTGCCATCCTTAATCAAGCCAGTGGGGTCCGCCGTTGTGCCTGTTTTCGGTTTTGAACTGCCTAAGCCAATAAGGGCCATGTATGTGTCCGTGCGATACGCACGCTCCTCTCACACTGCGTTCGTGAATAAGTCGTCTCTAAGTTAGAAATGGGCTTAGCCCCATCAGGTTGCAAGCCGCTGCCTGTGTTTCTTAGACCTCATGTCCAAGGCATGGCCTGAGGCAATTCGCCTGAGAAATCACAGCGAAAAACACTGCCACCCCAATTTCGGATGAAGACAGCTAAATCAGCTTGTGAGACCGCAGTGGTGGCATCATTCTTCAGAGGATGGAAATTAATTGGCTCAGCCGCCAATAAGGCCTCATCCAGAACCAAAGTCACTTTCCGGGCGTGATCATTGATCAGGGCAAAAAGCGTCACAGAGCCGGGCGTGACGCCTAACAGGTCTAATAAGTGCTCCTCACTGCCAAAGCTTAAGCGCGCACAGCCCATGGTCTTGTGCAGCTGATTGAGACGTACTTGAGTTTGTCCTAGTGCACAGACCAAAAAGAACGCCCCGTCTTTATCTTTGAGAAATAGGTTTTTTGTGTGCCCGCCGGGCATGGCAGCCTTAATGTCTGCACCTTCCTCGACGGTGAATACCGGGCGATGATCCAAAGTGTAGTGCTTGATACCTAAACGATCAAAGAGGCTGAAAAGATCGGCGCGCGTTGCGGGATGAGAAGGTGTATCCGTCATGCCCACGCTGTAACCTATTGGGCCTAGCTGCATCAAGCATGGCACACCCCCCTTGCACTTCAGCCATCTCTGAGGCATATGCGCCGTCCTTACGGAGGACTTGCGCCTTCGGTACCCAAGGACGCGGGCGTAGCTCAGGGGTAGAGCGCCACCTTGCCAAGGTGGATGTCGTGAGTTCGAATCTCATCGCCCGCTCCATTTTCTGTAAATAAATTCAAATTTATAGACGAAAAACGGTTTGGTAGCGCCAAGCCAAGCAAGCTGTTTGGGCCTCGAAAATGGGCCAGCTACCAGCCAGCTACCACTTTTTTTTAGCAGTATTTTGGTGGGTTTTTACAATTGGGCCTAGCCGGCGCGCGCTACCAGTCCTCCAAGCCCACAAAAGCGACTTGAGCCTCCAAACAATTTACCGATTGCATCAGCGATTTTTCGCCGTTTGCCAATCTAAGAACTGCGCCTATCTCTTCGGTTGTAAAATATAGGATTTGCAGACAATGAAGCAGGTGGCTGCAATCCCCGGTTGCGCTGCGGGCGCTGAATGGGGAGCTGCAGGACCAACTTCCAGGGACGCAGCTCAGGTCCACTCGATTGAGATACCCATCGAGCGCATATCGTCAATTGCTCTTTCGACGTTGGCGTGGGTTTCCGCGAAATGTATACCCGGCGCAGGTGCGAGTAGTGGGTCCAGTAGCCGCTCGATCTGCACAACCGTCGCGACTGCCGTCATATGTGTTTGCCCCAGCGGGTCGTAGAGTACGCATGTACGTCTCTGTGAACCATCAACGGTAACCCGCACTTCGTGAGCTGCCCCCAAGCCAGGATTATACAGCAAGCTCCGTCGTACTGCCTCGAAACGCGTGCCCCCTAGGAACCGCCAAATTCCAGAGCCTACCAAAAGTGCCATCAAAGACGAAGCAGCTTCATCATCATAGGCGACCCGCACCTTTATTGAGTGAGCCGCTGTAAGTTGCTGGAGAATTTCAAGGTCGGGCGTTGCGAAACGGCGCGCGGTAAAGTTTCCACGGCTGAAGGCCACCTTCTGTTGACCGCTGAGGGCTCGAACCTTCGTCCATCGACCATTCTCCCAGACCCGAAAGCTCTGTCCTAATTGGTCGGCATATTCGACAGAATTTGGGCCCGCGCGGTCCTTAACTGCATAGAGAATGTCGAGCTCAATGCGGGTGAGGCCAGGTGTCTGCCGCGCCAAATGCAAGGCGACTAAACCCGGTGCACCGGCCATCCAGCTAGATGCAAACACCGTTGGCGCTTTAGGTGTAGCCGAGCCCACAGCAAAAATGGCATCGTGCAACCGCGATGTCCACCGGGTTATATCTAGGTACGGAACGCCCCTCGCAAGGCAGGCGCGCAGTAAAGCATCTTTTGGGTCGTTCGCAATTCCAACAACAAGAGTAGGCGGCGCTACAAACGCCAGGGGATCAGGCGAGTTCAAGTCTAGTCCGATCCCAACGGCATTAGGGAAGTTGGCTGCGCACGCAATCGCAGCCTCTTTGGAGCGCCCCGCAAGAAGGAGCCGAAGCTGTGGCTGACGCTCTGCGAGCAAGGTTGCTACCTGGGTTCCGACAACCCCATAGCCACCCATCAAAAGCACAAACCCCGAAGCATCCATTGGTTCACTCCAAATTGATGCATCGATCCATATTTGGTACAGTCGTACCAGTCAAGTTTCAGGCCTCATCAAGGATTCGCATCAATGCCTTTCGGAGTGCTTCATCAAAACCATTGGGTGCCAATTTGGGTGCCCGGCCAGGGCCCCTAAAAAGCGAAACACCTTCAATTAGCGCCGCTGCCAGTGTGGCTGCGCACCGCGCTCTTTCGGGGGTGATCTCCGGCCGCACGCGTTTTATCGTTTGCGATATGTATCCGACGTACTTGTCATAAAATTCAATTAGAAGGTCATTTGCGTGTGGATCGCGGGCGGCAAGTGCCCAGATTTCCCACAAGAGTACACAGCTTTCCCGTGAAGTTTGGTCGAGCAAAGCGTAATCGACTGCGGCATCCAGTTCGGCTGCAGGCCCACCATCTGTTGTTCGGCGCGCCATCATGGACGCATCAAATCTCGTGAATAAGCGATCCAGTAATGCGCGGATCAAGTCGGCCTTGGTCGGGAAGTAATGCTGGAGATTGCCAATTCCCATGCCAGCGCCAGCTGCGACTTTTCGAAAGCTGAGGCCGGCATAGCCTTCTTCAATCAGCATAGCTGTTGCAACGTCGAGCGCCTCGCCTGCACGGATTTTGTCCTCATCCATTGAAGCGGGGTCCTTTGGCGTTGTGCGGCGCGATCAGACTTTCCTGAGCGCCTTTGTCGTGCTCTGCTTTAGGCTCTGAAACTAAAATGAAATGAAGCTTCATGGTGTTCAACTTATTTGAGAGTTCGCTAGGTCGTGTTTGATCGATTGGCGCTGTTTTCAACGGCAGCAATAGGAAGCCCTTATCATTTAAGCAACCGGATCTGGAAAACGCCACATCCGCAATCAATGCCCAGCCAACTTAGCAAGCACTTCATCAGAACACTTCTCATCAAGGTAACCTTGGTCATTCTGCAATAGGCTCGCGACCTCGCACTTTCATGCTTGTTGGAAATTGCATTGTTCAAATAAACGTCGAACCTCGCCTTCAGCTAGCCAGGAGCACTAATAAAACATTGAAATTAAAGGACTGCTTTTCATTGATGATGGAGTTGGCACATTCTATTTAGTCTCGCTGGCACCAGACTGACCGGGACGACCAATCCTTTGGCGGATCCTTCCTTTGGTAGAACGAGATCCCGGCAAGACATAACATGCCAAGTCCTAGCACCAACCTCGTCCCCAAAATGCTCGAAAACTCAAGAAACCGGGCATTAATGGCCGAACCTGCCAAGGTGGATGTCGCGAGTTCCAATCTCATCGCAAGCCCTATTTTTTCTAAATAACTTCATAATTTTAGAAGAAAAGTGGCTTGGTAACTGGCCAAGCCAACTAAGCTATTTGCCCCCCAAATGGGCCAGCAACGCCAACATGTTTGTAAGCAGGTAACTCACAGGCGCATCACATGCTCGTCATCTGGATATCATGCCCCTTGAACTCGCACCCACGCTCCGCCACTTGCGGCCTAATGTCGGGCCCCTCTGACTGTTCGGGATCGAGCCCGCGCAGTGATGTCGACTGAATTTGTCACACATGCGTTCTGGCCGGAGTAATTCTAATGCTTGAGACCATTCTTTTTGCCGAGTTTCTCGGGAAAGCCGCTTGGATATGGTATGCCTTTATTGCCGCAGTTATCGCGCTGCTTGCTTTCGACCTAGGGGTAGTGAACAAGCAAGATCATGAAATTGGCGTCGCAGAATCCCTCAAGATGAGCGGATTTTATATCGCGATTGGTCTTGGCTTTTCGGGCGTCATCTGGATGCTTTACAACAATGCCTCACCAACAGCCTCCATTGATCCCCAAATTCTGGCAGTCGCCGGGGAAGAAAGAGCTTGGACGGCGCTACAGCTCTATCTGACGGGATTTGCCGTTGAGAAAACGTTGGCCATGGACAATGTTTTCGTCATTTCCATGGTCTTCACCTATTTGGCCATTCCCCGAAAGTATCAGCATCGGGTCCTTTTCTGGGGCATTATTGGCGTGATTGTCTTGCGCGCCATCATGATTGGCGTTGGCGCAGCGCTGGTTAGCCAGTTCTCCTGGGTGCTCTATGTTTTTGCCGTCTTCCTGATCGGTACCGGCATCATGATGTTTATGAAGGGCGATAAAGAGCCCGATATGGCAGACAACAAGATCCTGCTTTGGCTGAAAAAGCGCATGAACGTCACGCCCGACTTGCACGGCAATAAGTTCCGCGTACAATTGCCTGATCCGAAGACCGGAAAGCTGCGCTATTTTGCAACGCCGCTTTTGTTGGCTTTAATGTTCGTCGAAATTGTAGATTTGGTGTTCGCGATCGATAGTGTGCCAGCGATTTTCGCGATCACATCAGACGCCTACATTGTCTACACCTCCAATATCTTTGCGATTTTGGGCCTGCGCGCCTTGTTCTTTGCGCTGGCGGCGATGGTGCACCGCTTCAAATATTTGAAGTACGCCCTGGCCCTGACGCTAGTCTTCATCGGCTCCAAAATCTTCATGGGGGACCTCTTCCCCGGCGGGAAATTCCCAGCCGAATGGTCGCTAGGGATCACCATGGCTCTGATCGCAGGCGGCATCCTCTTCTCCTTGTGGAAGACCCGAAAGGTGACGGACGCGACTGCTTAGGGACAGAAGTTTCCTGTCAGCGAAGGCTCAATTAGTGGTTCTTAGTTGGCCGAGCGGGTCAATGCTGGGAACCACGACTTTGCTGCCGTCCGTTGCCCGACACTAATTTGCGTGACTAGTCTTTTGGCGGATCCTTCTTTTGATAGAACAAGATCCCAGCGAGACATAACATGCCAAGTCCGATCACCAACATGGTGCCGAACACCGTCGGAAACTCGAAGAAGCGGGCATGAATGGCCGACCCTGCCAAGGTGGCACCAACTGTAGCGAGGGTAATCACGGTGACAGACGGATAACGCATCCTCAACAATGGGCATTGTTTGGGCATCGCGGCCAGATATCGCAGTTTCAATTCTGCTTGATTTCCGACGTTACATTAAGCCAGCCTCTCAAGGGCTTTCGTATCGCAGATAACACAGAATTCGATGATCATTTTTTGACCAGACTTGGCTGGGAGCCCATGGTCTGCGTTTGAGAGGCTTAGACAATTAATCTGGTCCTTCAGACTGCACCTAAAACTCAGCCTTGAAAGTTGCCCCCCAGATGCGTGGATCACCCGGGATACCAGTGACCAGACCCGTATTGCCGCCGGGAACGTTCAGAAGTTCGAAATAGTCCTCATCAAAGACATTTCGTGCCCAGAGAAAGAGGTCGAGGCCCTGTGGGGTTCTGAAGCCGAAGCGCAGATTGGTCAGACTATAGCCCTCAATCCACGTATAGGCCGATGGCGATGGATTTGAGGAAAACTTGGAGCGATAACTGCCATCAATGCCCAGATAAATATCGCCATCTTTGTTGAAGAGATTTGCCGGGAAGGAATATTCCCCGCCATAGGAAGCCGCCCATTTGGAGTCGCCGGGCAAGACTTGGCCC
>JAIXQA010000070.1 GCA_027485915.1 Alphaproteobacteria bacterium
ACAAGCAGGCGTGGCCTCTAGCCTTGTTTGGCAGATGAGAGAGTCGGGCAAATATGGCAAAACCGATCCTGCGACTGGGGCCTGTTGATGAGTTGGACGACGAGTTAGAACATCTGCTGGGTCGTTCTGTGCGCGATGAGCCGGACCCTACGGCCACAAGTGCCACCGCACCGCTAGACCCGGACCAAAGCATATTTGACGAACCAGAACCCGTGGCTGACGAGGCTTTGGCCGAAGCAACGATACCCGTGCCCGCAAAGCCTGTTGCCAAGGACGATCAACCTAGCCTGCTGGATTGGATGGAGAAGCCCAACGCGGACGAAAAGCCGGAACTTGCCTCCGTGCTGCCTCAAGAATCTGAGCATGCGGGAGTACATGTTGATGCAGAACCAATCCTCGCAGCCGAGGATGATAATCCTTTTGGGCGCGACGTGCCTGCAGTGCCTGAGCCTATCGAAACTTTGCTAACCGCCCCACCATCGGAGCCGGAATCCGAACCAGAGCCTGTGGTGATGATCGCCGAACATGTCGTCGAAGAAACCGTGCTTGAGCCGCCGTTAGACCAAGTGATCGAGACAGCGCAAAACACGGAAGAACCCAGTATCGACGTACCAGAATCGGCCTTTGCTCTGCACGAACAAGATGGGCAGCCCCTCGCGCTCGCCGATGCACCCTTGGCGGATGAAACAACCCACCAAACTGAGCCAGCAGCCCTAGATGGGGCTGCTCAAATTACAGAACCTGTGGAAGCGCCGAAAGGGCCCTCTCGCGCCGCCCAACGCCGCGCAAACATGAAGCGTAGCCCAATTGGTCGCCGTAAGGCGACACAAAAGCTTGCGGCCACAGTGGCCGGAACCGCTTTGTTCGCCATAGCCTTATTCTTTACGTTGCTTTCTTTCATGGCGCCCTTGGGTTATCCGTTTGACGCAGTTTCCAGTTATCGCTGGTACTGGACGTTATTGGCACTGCTCGCTGGGCTTTCTTGGGCGGTGGTGCGCGGACGCAATATGATGATCGCGTCAGCCTTAGTTGGTGCCATCAATCTCTTGGTTATTTTCCCATCTTTGGGCGCCAGTCCTAAAGGTGGGCAGATTTCAAACGCTGTCGTCGCTTGGGCCAATGTGGCGGACGACGAAAAGGCGCTGGAAAAGGTGCTGCGTGAGGCAGAGCGCCAAAAAGCAGGGCTAGTCCTCATCGCCAAAGCCCCGCGACGTATTTTAACGCCGCCTGCGGGCTGGAATGTATTGGAACGGCCTAACTTTGACGACCCCACCAGCATTGCTGTTTTGTCGCGTGGTCGTTGGCAATCGTCAACCATTCCCGGGGAGCCCACCATCGCGCGAACGGCGGCAGGCGATCTGACCATTATTGCTACCCTCCCACCCGCCTCTAATGGTACCAAAGGCGTTGGGGCAGCCCGCGAATCCCAATTGAATCGAGCAGCAGTTCGAGCGGGAGATCAGGATGGGCCTGTCGCCGTACTCGGCGATTTCGGTGTCGCACCTTGGGATGGCGCGATGAGCCAATTCCGTAAATATGGAAATGTCACACGAGTACAGTGTGGCGGCTTTATGGGCACGACTGTCAGCAAGGCCTTTGGCCTTATCGGCATCACCCATGACCATGCCTTTGTGCGCGACGTAAAGGTAACCCATTGTCGTTTAGGTGGGTCACTCAATAGCGGCGGCCATCGCGCGATCTACCTCTATCTGGCGCCGCTGGACACTGCGAAATAACATCTAAATGCGTTGGCGTGCAACCGCCCAAACAAGCCGCATTTGGCGTTCGAGCAAACTTAGGCTCGCGACTTGCCGGAAGGGATCAGTGAGGGCTCGGAATGCTTTCGCATAGGGCAAGCCAAGAGTAGCATAGGCCAAAGCAGGGAAAGCTTGGCCGAAAGATGCTTTTCCACAAGCCAGATTGGCGGCTTTGTGCGCAGCCAATATTTGAGCGTGAGCCAGTTGGAGTGCGATTGCGAGCTGTCGACTAGTCTGACCAGAAAATGTCGCCTCAATATCCAAGCCCACCTGAGCCTCCACCGGCAGCCACAACTGACGACGATGCGTCCAGCGTGGCCATTGCGCCATGAGATCGCAGATACGCCACACGATGCTGGCTTGGCGTGCGACTTGATCCAATGACGAGGAAATAGCTGGCGCACCAGCAGCCAACAAAGCCAGACGATTGAAGTTGCCATAGGTCTGGTCAGCCTGGTTCGCAAGTTCCGCCCAGGTTTGAAACGGAACCTCATCCTGCTCTATCCCAAAGCCGTCTATTATGGCGTCAAACCAAGGTCGGGGCAGGTCAAAAGCGCGGATAGTTTCTGCCAGCGCATGTGCAACAGGTTGGGGGCGCACCGTCTTTCCGGAATAGATTTCCTCCAGCATGTCTCGCCACCATTGCAGTCGGATGGCAGCTAGCATGGGCTCAGACACGGCTTGGCGGGCACGGGCGACTTCGTGGGTAAATAGAATGAGCGCGATCACTCCTGCCCGCGCCTCAGGTGCCAGGAAGCTGGTGGCCAAGGTTTGGTCAGGCGCCACTTGGGCCGCTTGTTCAATCATATCTGGACTAAGGGTGATCATGGCAGCTCCCATACAAAAACGGCCCGCGCAAGGGCGGGCCGATTTCACAGGATCGTAGTAGGCTCAGCCCCACATGGTTTGGCGCATCGTCATGGCCACCAGCATAGGCAGCGACAACAAAAGATTGGTGCGCGAGAACAGCATCGCAGTACGCGCAGCCTTTGGCTTGGCTTCTGCAGGCGCCTCTACAAGACCCAAAGCGATCTTTTGATTTGGCCAGATCACCAGCCACACATTGAGGAACATGATAATCGCCAGCCACATACCAACCCCGATAAAGACATGGCCATCGTCCAAGGCAAAGCCATTGCCTGCGTTCAGGGTCATGGCTTGTACCAAATAACCACGCGCCCATGCGACCAAAATCCCTGTCACCAATGTGCCGACGGCCGCCCAACGAAACCAGAACAGAGCTTCTGGGGCAATGAACTTGCCAATGGCTGGCTTCAGTTCATCCGGAATTTTCGGCATGGTGCGAATTTGCACGAAGTTAAAATAATAAAGCAGCCCGATCCACAAGATACCGAAGAAGACATGCAACCACCGCATCGCGGCATGGCCCATCAATTCGTGCATATTGCCAGTCGTGTTATTGGGTTGACCGGCGAAGATCGCAATCAAGAGAATGGCCAACACCACACTGACGATGAAGGTGTTTCTGAAGTTAGAGAGAAGCGCGCCCATAGTTTCCCCTTTAAGTACGGTTGCCTCGATAAGCCTCTATGTAGCCTATTTCCACGCCATGTCACGTGACAGGTAACATTGCCACTGCAAAGTGACGGCCCTCGGTAGCCAGATGATTATAGGTACGACAGGCGGCGGGGGTTGGCATAAGCTCTAGGCCGATACCTGCCCTGTTTAACATATCACGGAGGCCGGTTGGCGGCGGCACCATATCGCCGCCAGTTCCGAACAACAGAAACTCGATCTCGCCCTTTAGATCCATAATCGGCGCAAAATAGGTGCTTAAGGCTGAGCTCGCGAGGTCGGCCATGACTAATGGGCCCCAAGATGCGGGCGCGTCAGCCAAAATCAGGACTGAACCTTCAATTCGCACATCACCAGTTTCCAACCCAAAGCGAAACCCGCCCGCGCCATAAGCCGTGATCAGAGGGCGACCTTTGCCTGTTGCCGGGACCAACTGCATGGCGTCTAGGGCCGGGCGTCAGCTTCGGTTCTGGCCGCCGCTTTTTCTGCTCCACGCTTGGGTGGCCACAGGATCAGAACCGGGGCAGCGACATAAATGGACGAATAGGTTCCAATGAACACACCAAACAACATGATGACAGTAAATACCTGCATCGTTTCACCGCCGACCACGGTCAGACCCAAAAGCGCAAGGAAAGTCGTCAAAGCAGTGATGATGGTGCGCGACAAGGTCTCATTGGTTGACAGGTCGATAATGTCCCCAAAGGACATCTTTTTATATTTGCGCATATTTTCTCGCATGCGGTCGAACACCACCACCGTATCGTTCATTGAATAGCCGATGATGGTCAACAAGGCCGCGATGGTTGTCAGAGAGAAATCAAGCTGCGTGACAGACATAAAGCCTAAGGTCAGAATGATGTCGTGCGCTAAAGCGACGATTGAGCCAAAACCCATCTGCAGCTCAAAGCGAGTCCAAATGTAGAGAACAACCAGAATAATAGCGATGCCAAGGGCCAAAGCGCCATTGGTGCCCAATTCTTCTGACACCTTGGGCCCAACCACTTCCACACGTGGAAATTTCACACCGGGCATAATCGCGCGCAATTCCGCTTTCACCGCGTCCACCGTTGCTGAAGCATCGGCTCCCTCCGGTGGCAAGAAGCGGATCATGGCTTGGTTTGGCTCTTGGAAGTCCTGCACGCCAACATCACGCAGATTCATATTCCCCACGCGCTCACGCACTTGCGCCAGATTAATTGGCTTATCCCAAACCGCTTCGACAACGGTGCCGCCCTTAAAGTCGATCCCGAAATTGAGACCGAGGGTAAAACAGGATACGAGCGAGGCAATACACAAGACCACCGAAACGATGGCTGCAGGGATCGAAAAACGAACAAACCCAAACTTTGTGTTCTTGGGAATGAGCTTAATAAAGGGCCATTTCATGTTCGTATTCCTCAGATCGGCAGGCGCTTAGGTTTGGTCTGCCGATACCAGGCAGCGACCAAGACCTGCGTCATCAGGATGGCGGTAAAGAGCGACGTGATCACGCCAATGGAAAGGGTCCAAGCAAATCCGCGGACAGGGCCTGCACCAAAGTAGAAGAGGATCAAAGCGGTCAGAAGGGCGGTCACGTTCGCGTCCATGACCGTCACGATGGCGCGCTTAAAGCCCGCATCAATCGCTAGGGCTGTTGACCTACCTGCCAACTCCTCTTCGCGCATACGTTCATAGATCAAAACGTTGGCATCCACGGCCGCACCAATCGTCAAGATCAAACCGGCGATGCCAGGCAAGGTTAGGGTTGCGCCGACCATGGTCATCGCAGCCAAGATCAAAATGAGATTGACTGCAAGAGCCAAGATCGCAATGCCACCGAACACAATGCCGTAAGCTAAGACCATGAAAACAACGATTAAGAGCATGGCGATGATACCGGCTGTTGCGCCCGCGGTGATGGAGTCGCGACCCAACTCGGGGCCAACCGTGCGTTGTTCCATCACTTTCAGTGGCGCGGGCAATGCGCCTGCCCGGAGCAAGGTTGCCAGTTCATTGGCGCTTTCAATGGTGAAGCTGCCGGATATCTGACCGTTACCGCCCAAGATGGGCTCGCGAATGGAAGGTGCCGATAGGACTTTATCGTCAAGAACAATCGCAAAGCGTTTGCCAACATTCTCGGTTGAGGCGCGGGCAAAGGCTCGCGCACCAGCCCCGTCGAATTGGAAAGTTACTGCTGGTTCACCAGATTGTGGATCAAAGCCGGGGTCCGCCTTGGTCAGATTATCCCCTGTCACGAGCGCGCGCCGGCGCACCAGAACAAAAGGCTCACGCGGTTCACCGGGCTGTTCGAGCAAAACAGAGCCCGGCGGGATGCGGCCGGCGGCGGCTTCTGATGGCGAAACTGTTTCATCCACCATTTGGAAGGTCAGGCGGGCAGTTTGGCCAACCAAGCGCTTTAGCTTTTCAGGATCACTTTCGCCCGGGGCTTGAACCACAATCCGGTCGACACCTTGGCGCGTGATTGCGGGCTCTTTAGTACCAGTCTCGTCAATCCGGCGGCGGATGACTTCGATCGATTGGCTAACTGCACGGCGGGTCATCGCCACCTTGGCTTCTTCGGTCAGACGGATTTCAATAACATTCCCGGGGGCAGCTTTCACATCTAAATCGGTCCGCCCTGTTGGTCCGGTTAAACCAATCACCGGAGAAGCCAAGGTTTGGATACGCTTGATCGCTTCTGGGATGTCAGCTGGGTTTTGAATAGTGACACGTGCAACTTGCCCGTCAGGTGTTAGGCCACGGCCAGCGAAAAGGATCGGTGTCTTAGATGCACCTAATTCACCGGGTCGTTTCTGGCCGCGCAACTCGCGAGACAAGTCGTCTGCCACAGTTTCCAGCCGCGCCTTATAGACGACTTGGCTTTCCACTTCGAACATCAGATAGGAGCCGCCCTGCAAGTCGAGACCCAGATTGACGCTTTTGTTTGGCAGGAAGCTCGGCATCGAGTCGCGTACCGACTGCGGCAAGGCATTCGGCAGGGCAAAAATCAGGCCCAGTAGGGAAACGATGATAACGGCGAGAACCCGCCAGCGCGCAACATGTAACACGTCGATCTAGCCCTTCGGCAGTATGCAGACCCTTTATGAGACGGGTCGCTTTGGTCTCAATTAGGATTTAGCGTCGTTGGCGACGACAGGCTCGCCCTTGCCCTGCACTTGGCTCACCGTCGATTTGATCACGCGTACAGCAACATTTGGTGCAATCTCCACAGTCAGTTCGTCGTCCGCCACTTTGGTCACTTTGCCAATAATGCCACCTGAAGTGATAACGCTGTCGCCGCGACGGATCGCGCTCAACATCTCCGCATGCTGTTTCATACGCTTTTGCTGTGGACGGATCAAAAGGAAATAGAACACCACGAGAATCATCACGAGTGGCAGGAGTTGCATCATGATGACTTCTGGGCCTGCAGGAGCCGCAGCGCCGGCAGCTTGAGCATAAGCGGGGGTGGGAAACATAAGGACCTCAAAGTTTCTGTTGGACAGAAGAATAGGCGGTTGAACTGTGCGCTGCAGGTAGGGATGCCCAACCCGAATGACAAGGCAAACCGCAGCAAGGGGCGGGAGTTAGCATGCCCCAGACCACTGCGGCAATGAAACTTGACACATTGCCGTGATCTCGCGACCTTGTGAAACATCTGCCTATCAGGTCAGGCGGATCGAGGCTTCCTCGCCCAAGGTCTCCACTGTCAAAACGCCGCCCAGGTTGCGTAGGATCGTGATGGAAGCATGGCCAGGCTTAAAGCAGGTCACCGTATCGGAATTCGTCGCCAACCCTACCGCAGCATTGATGGCAACAAAGTGGGAGAAGACCAAAGTATCCTGTGTGACTTCCAACAGCGCTTGACCAATCTGATTCCGCCACTGCCGCAGCCCAGCATCGACATGCCCATCGTGCCATGATCCACTCATAAGCTTGGTCAGCCATTCCCGGTGATTGGTCACTTCGGGTGGTACCGGGATTTCTGCGACCCGTGGCTCAATGCGCGGCACGAACCCGAGAGCCGCTGAGGTCGGGCTAGCGGTCTCCTGGCAACGTGCGAGCGGAGACGTCCAAACCGCATGGCCTCCCACACCCTTTAAAATCAAAGCCGCCGCCTCGGCTTGCTGATGACCGAGTTCAGACAGGCCAGGATTAGGGTGGGCACCCCATGTCGCGGCAGGCTCTGCGTGACGCACGAGGTAAATGAGGGACATGCGGACTCCTGCTTAAAGTTCTAGGTCTTTTGCGCCGCGTTTAGGGCCTTTTGCTCAGCGGTCCGTGCCGTCCAAGCGGCGATGATATCGGCTGCGGAGGCGGCTTCTTCGGCCATAATCTCATCATGCTTAGGGTCACGGCAGGTGATTTCCACATTAATGCCATTGGGGTCATAAAAATAGATCGAATGGACGAAATGATGGTCAATCGGGCCAAAGCACGGGATTCCTGCTTGGTCTAGCCGGTCCTTAAAAGCCATCATGGTTGCATGATTTTCGGCTTCCATGGCGAAATGCAGGTCCATGCCCCATTTCATTTTGAACTTGCCACTATGGGCCCCTTCGGGAACGTCGAAGAAAGCGACAAAATTACCGTCGCCCAGCTCAAAGAACAAATGCATATAGGGAATTGGGCGACCGGACCCTGGTTCTTCCTCGAATACCAGCGCGGCCTTGAGCGGCAGACCCAGAATATCTTCGTAGAATTTTCGTGTCTCTTCGGCGTCACGACAGCGAAAGGCGCTATGGTGGATGCCTTTCAAGCTTGGTGCTGGATTGATTGCTTTGGCTTTGTCAGCGGCTTTTGCAAAGTCGATCGCCATGTCCATATCCCCGAAACATTCCGTGCCTTCGTGCACTCTAGCGCAGTTTTGCTGATCGACCAGTCGCTGCACTGTTCAGTTGCGTACCACAGCCCATGCCCACGGTTGACAGACGTCTGGTTCCACATAACGATCCCGTGATGAAAAACCTCTCCCCCACCCGCATCGCAGGCCTTTTTCTGGCTCTTTCCATGGTTTCAGCCGCAAAAGCCCCTGCGCCGATCTCGGCGGCGGAGATTAATGCTGCGGCAGATGCGATCGGCCCGAAAGTGGTTGCCTGGCGGCGCGATATTCATGAGCATCCAGAACTTTCCAACCGCGAGTTTCGCACAGGGGCTCTGGTCGCTGCACATCTGAAGTCGCTCGGGCTCGAGGTTCGCGAAAATGTTGCCAAAACGGGGGTTGTCGCGGTGTTACGGGGCGGTCGTCCCGGCCCAGTCGTCGCCCTGCGGGCAGATATGGATGCGCTGCCTGTTTTGGAAGCTACTGGCTTGCCGTTCGCCTCCAAAGCGGTTGGGGAGTATCTTGGCAATAAGGTCCCCGTCGCCCATGCCTGTGGACACGACGCCCACACAGCTATGCTGATGGGGGCCGCTGAAGTCCTCGTCAAGATGAAGGACCGGATCCCCGGTACCATTGTCTTCATCTTCCAGCCTGCCGAGGAAGGGGCACCTCCAGGCGAAAAGGGCGGTGCGTCGCTGATGATTGAAGAAGGTGCCCTCCAAAACCCTGCCCCCTCTGCAATTTTTGGCTTGCATGTTTTCCCAGGCGTCCCCGGCACGATCCATTACCGGCCAGGTGGCTTTATGGCGGCATCGGATAAGTTCCAAGTCTTCCTAAAGGGCAAACAGACACATGGGGCTGCACCTTGGGGTGGGATCGACATCATGTCGCTTCAGGCCGCTATCATCCAAGATTTCAACCGCTTGGCGGCGCGCACCGTCGATGTGACCGCAACACCAACAGTCATAACGACTGCCATGGTTCATGGTGGCGTGCGGTACAACATCATCCCTGATACGCTGGAAATGGGCGGCACATTGCGCACCTTTAACAATACGCAGCGTCAAGACATCAAAAACAAAATGGAAAAGACGGTTGTGTCGCTCGCCGCTGCCTATGGGGCCGAAGCCAAGATCGCTTTTAACAGTGGCGACCCCTATGGCGGCAATAATGTCACCTTTAACGACCCGAATTTAGCACGCGCCACCCAATCGGCTTTAGCTGAAGCGGTCGGTGCCGATAAGGTCAATATCAATCGTCCGCCCATTACGGGGGCGGAGGATTTTGCTGATTACCAAGCCGTGATTCCGGGCGTATTTTATCATCTGGGGGTCAGCAAAGCGGGCGTCCCCGAATCTGAATGGACCATCAACCACGCACCCAATTTCGACACCAATGAAGACGTCCTGCCCATCGGGGTTCGAACCCATGTGCTGACCGCTATTCGCTATCTGGAACGCGGTGTCCCTGCGGTGCGTACGCCGGGGAGCTGAGGGGCTTAGGTTACCTACCCCTCGACCTCATCCTCCAGCTCTGGGGCGGTAAAGATCGCCTCAAAGCTGGTTTGGTGCATGCCGGCCTTCAGCCAACCGTAAGGCGTGACATTGGTTGCCTTGATGATGCGGCGTTCAATCCGGCTGATCGGGTTGTCGCCCTCTTCGGGCACCAGATCAAAATCCAGCACATTGACGCAGGCCAAATCCTGTTCAAATGGCAGCGAAGCCGACGGCCCAGCCCCACACATCCAGCCTAGCAAAAGTCTGTTGATACCTTCATGGGCAACCACCAAGGCGCTGCTCCAACCCGGACGATGCAGCAAAGCCTCAATCGACGCGACAGCGCGCGCGTAGGCGTTGGCAAAAAGCTCGCCCCCCTCAAAAAATGTCGCCCCTTCTTGACCAGCCTGTTCAAAGGTGAAAGTCAAATAAGCGCTTAATTCTTCCCGCGTCGCAAACGGAATAAACTTGCCAGAATGAAGCTCGGTCAGGCCCGGCTCATCTTCCAACACGGGCGGGGACATATGCTGCGACAGCACAATCTCTGCCGTCTCGCGCGTGCGGCGCAGGCCCGAACAGATCGCAATATCTAAAGGCACA
Source organism: Alphaproteobacteria bacterium (assembly GCA_027485915.1). Classification (GTDB taxonomy): domain Bacteria; phylum Pseudomonadota; class Alphaproteobacteria; order Caulobacterales; family Aquidulcibacteraceae; genus Aquidulcibacter. The sequence continues at coordinate 10,194 of JAIXQA010000070.1, forward strand.
TGGGCAAAAGCAGCGGCTGCCGCTTTGGCCTGCTCTTTGCCTAAGGGCGTCAAGCGCGCAATCGTGGGGTCTTGCGATTTGACGACCTCGCGAGAGCCATAATCCACATGACCATGGCGCATCAAATAGATGCGCCGCCGGCCGGTAGTGCCTTCCAAAGCGCTCACGAAGAAATACCCCAATCGGCCAATATGTCTTGGCTATGTTGGCCGGGCTTTGGCGCGACAGAGCGGATGGTGCCGGGCGTCTTGGAAAAGCGCGGTGCTGGTGCCGGCTGAGTGACACCTTCGACTTCGACAAAAGTCTGACGCGCTACATTGTGAGGATGCTGGGCAGCCTCTTCCCAACTCAAGACAGGCGCAAAGCATACATCGGTGCCTTCCATGATAGCCGTCCATTCATCGCGCGTCTTGGTCTTGAAAATCGCTGCGATTTTTTCCGACAGTGCCGGCCAATTGGCGCGGTCAAACTGATTTTGGAAGGCGGGATCGGTAATCTCAGCCTGTTGCAGCAAGAGGGCATAGAATTGCGGCTCAATCGAGCCAATCGACACCCATTTGCCATCGCTGGTCTCATAGCAATCGTAGAAATGTGCGCCGCCGTCGAGCAAATTGGCATCGCGCGTGTCCTGCCACATGCCGCTGGCGCGCATGCCCCAGAACATGGACGTCAGCGAGGCTGCCCCATCGGTCATCGCCACATCGATCACTTGGCCCTCACCCGTCGCACGGGCATGAATGACCCCGGCCAATAGACCAAAGGCCAAATAAAGTGCGCCACCACCATAATCGCCAATCAGGTTCAGCGGTGGCGCTGGAGGCTCGCCCTGACGCCCTGTAGCCCAAAGAGCCCCAGTCAAAGCGATGTAATTGAGGTCGTGGCCAGCAGCCTTTGCCAAGGGTCCAAACTGGCCCCAGCCTGTCATGCGGCCATAAACCAGCTTTGGATTGCGCGCCAAGACAACATCGGGTCCAAGGCCCAACTTCTCAAGCACGCCGGGGCGATAGCCCTCGAGCATCGCATCGGCCTGTTCCAAGAGCTTCAAGCAGGTTTCGACATCCTCGGGGTTTTTCAAGTCGAGGCTAATCGAACGACGACCGCGCCCGGTGACATCTTTGGCCCCGCCGCCAGAGCGCGACCTTGGGCCATCAATGCGAATGACGTCTGCGCCCAAATCAGACAACAACATGCCGCAGAATGGCCCTGGCCCAATTGCCTCAAACTCGACGACCTTGACGCCACTTAATGGTCCGGACATGGCTTTCCCCTTGAGCTGTTGGTTGGCGACCCTTCACAGGTCTTTGGCCATTCTGTTGCGACAATGTGCACAAAAGCGCAATGGCCAAAGCCACCTCAAACAGGGGATAAAGTCCAATCCACCACCCAAGGCCAATCTGGCCCACGGCGCAAAGTCTTAGCTGGTGCTGCAGGCCCTAAATCGCGGGCCTGCCACTCCTTCAGTGCGCAAACACGCAGACCAGAGCTTTCAAAAGCCGCCAGCCAATCCTGAAAGGGATGGGAAAATGTGGGCATGGTAATTTCCGCCCCATCGATGGTTTTGAAATGCGCCGAAATGCCCTGCAAGGACAAAAAGGGATGAATCTCGATAATCTTGATGGTGCCGTCCTCCCGCAAGAGACGACGTGCTTCGAGCAAGGGTGTTGCTAAATCCGACACATGTTCAAGTGTCAGAGAAAACAGGATGAAATCTGCGCTTTGATCTGGCAGCGGAATTGGCGCGCTCATATCGGCTTGAAACAATGTCAAACTTGCGTCGCGTTGCCGTGCCTCTGCCAACATAGCTGACGACAGATCAAAGCCGATACGTGCGGTGGCCCCACGTGCCGCTAAGGCTGCCAAATTGCGCCCCGTGCCGCAGCCAAATTCCAAACACGTCTTTTGCGTCAAAGATAGGGACGCTTGGCTGAGGGCGTGACCGGCGGCAAAGACCATGGGATTGTCATAGCCATCATAGCTGGCCGCCCATACATCATAGGCCGCAGCGACTCCAAGGGTTATGGGCCCACTCATACCGGAATGATCTTCCAATCCGCGGCGCGGTTGCGAATCCATGTCATTTGCCGCTTGGCATAATGGCGGCTGTCGAGGATGGAGCGTGAAATGGCTTCGTCATAGCCACATTGCTCCTCAAAGAAATCAATGAGGCCAGGCATGCCAACAGCCTTCATGACGGGCAAATCAGGTTCCAGCCTGCGTTGGTAAAGCGCGTGGGCTTCGTTCAGGCCACCCTCTTCCATCATGCGTTCAAAGCGCGCTTCAATCCGGGCATAGAGGACATCACGTTCCGGCATCAAGGCGATCCCCTTCCATGAGCCCTCCGCGAGAATGGGCGGTTGGGGGTCTTGGTGCCAGTCCGACAAGGGCCTGCCTGTCGCTTCAAACACTTCAAGCGCTCGGGCGATGCGCACGGCGTCCTTAGGTTCGATTTTTCGCGCCGCCTTTGGGTCGATCTGCATGAGACGCGCATGGGCGGCACGTGGGTCCGCGCCAACCAATCGTCGGGTAGTTGCCCGCACCTCTGGGGGAACAGGCGGGGTGGGAACCAAGCCTTGGGTCAACGCATGTGCGTATAGGCCCGTGCCACCCACGAGAATAGGACGACGACCGCGTGCCTGAATATCAACAATTGCCGCTTCGGCTTCAGCCAGCCAGGCCCCAGTCGAATAGGCAACCGCCCCGTCGATATGGCCAAACAAATGGTGGGGTACATCGCCCATTTCAGCCACGCTGGGCCGCGCCGTTAGGATCTCCAAATCTGCATAGACTTGCATCGAGTCCATATTGATGACTTCGCCATTTTGCTGGATAGCAGCATCAATGGCATAGGCGGTCTTGCCGGAAGCCGTGGGCCCAAGAATAAGGAGGACGGTTTGCATGGCCTGCCTCTAACCCAAGTCCGCCATGACCGCCAATAGTCTGATGCGAATAAGCTGAATGGAGTTCGAATTGCCCTCTTTGATCCTCGTGAGCCCCACAGGCGAAAAAGTCCTTGAAGAAGCCGTGGCGCGGATCGAAGCCCTTTGGGGTGACGTTTCGCTCAAGACGATTGAAGCGGGTGAAGCGCTGCATGTAAGCGCGAGGGAGGGCGATGTCGAAGAAGCGATGTCTTGGTTGTGCGGGCTACCACTCGATACTTCTTCCAGACCACCCGTGCGTATGGGACTGTTAGTGGCCGACATGGATTCGACCATAATTAGCTGTGAGTGCTTGGATGAATTGGCTGACTTTGCCAATAAAAAAGCCGAAGTTTCGGCCATCACCGAACGGGCTATGGCTGGTGAATTGAATTTTGAAGGTGCGCTGACAGAGCGTGTCGCCATGCTGGCAGGGCTAGAGTTGGCAGCCCTCCAAGCCTGTTATGATGCACGCGTCGCCCTAAACCCCGGTGCCGAAGTCTTTGTGAAGACTATGGCAAGCCTAGGCGCGCATTGTGCCTTGGTCTCAGGTGGCTTTAGTTTCTTTACAAGCCGTGTAGCCGACCGGGCTGGATTTCACACCAATCGAGCCAACCAATTACTGGACGATGGTGCCTGCTTAACGGGCAAGGTGGCGGTGCCCATTCTTGGCAAAGAGGCAAAGCTCGCTGCGTTGAAAGAAGATGCGGCGCGTTTGAACCTCGATCTGTCGCAGACCCTTGCGATTGGCGATGGTGCCAACGATCTCATGATGATTGAAGCCGCCGGGCTTGGCATTGCCTATCGCGCTAAACCAATTGTAGCGGCGCAAGCCCCGGCCCGGATCGAACATGGAACTTTGGAGAGCGCGCTATTCTTTCAAGGCATCCCGCGCAGCAGCTTCGTGACGACCTGACACAGCTTGGAACCTTACCTCAAATTCATTTGAGTTGCTCGCCCCTTCCCGCTTAGGACGAACGCGGGATCTAGAGGAGGGCGTGCTTATGACACGAGGATTTTTCTTGGCTGCGGCCATACTAGCGGGAACTTTTGCTTCAGGCTCGGCCTTTGCCAATCAAAATAGCGAGACACAGTCGACAGCTGAGTTAACGAGGCGGGCGGCCCTAGGTGTAGCGCTTGAGAATACCGGTGACGGCCCGAAGGTGACTGTCGTCACCCCACAACTTACCGCGGCATTAGCGGGCATCGAACCGGGCGACATCATCTTAAGCGTGAATGGCAAAGCGACCAAAACCACTGTCGAGCTTGTCGCCGCTGCGGGACTGTTGCGTGCTGGCGATGCGGCAACGCTTACCATTCGCCGCGGCACGGGAACCAAGACAGTTACGGCCAAAGCCACCGCTCGCCCGCTTGAGTCCATTCCGGGGGCAGATGTGCGATATGGCACGGTGCGGTTTAAAGACGGTCGCTTACGCGATATTTTGGTAACGCCCAAGGAAGCGGCACCAGGTGCCCCAGTCGTGTTCTTAATTCAGGGCTATGGCTGCGGCAGCGTCGAAGGCCCACCAACCCACCCTTATCATCTTTTGGCCAAAACCTTAGCGGAGGTGGGGATCGGGTCCTACCGGATTGAGAAGCTCGGCATGGGTGACAGTCTTACCAACACGCCTTGCCTCAAGACTGACTTTGCTCTGGAGATGGAAGGCTTTGAAGCTGCCTATCAAGCCTTGATCAAGGAACGAGGGGTCAGCCCTGATCGCATTATCATCTTTGGTCATTCTATGGGCGGGATACAAGCGCCTTTAATTGCCGCTAAAGGGCCCGCCCCTCGTGGGGTGATGGTTTACGGCACGGCCCTGCGGAACTGGCAGGACTATATGCAAGAGCTTTTTGCCATGCAGGGCTTCTTGTCCGCTGCTGCCGACCCCGCAGAAGCGGAGCAAACAGCGAAAGCCTTTAGGCCTTTGATTCAGCGAATTTTCAATGAGACAATTAGCCTAAAGACGATCGCCAATGAAAACCCCAATCATGAAGCCATGTTGCGCAGCGCCTTTGATTGGGACGGCGATGACCTAATCCTCGGTCGTAATCTTGCTTATTGGCGGGGGGTTGCGGCGCAAGACACGGTGGCTGCTTGGCGTGACACCAAAGCACCCGTTCTGGCTATCTATGGCGAAGCTGATTTCGCCGCGATTGATGAGCGAGACCATGAGCGACTTGTCGATGTGGTCAATTTCTATCGGCCAGGAACCGCCACCTATCGCTTCTTGCCGCGTTCCGGTCATGGCTTCGATGTTCAAGCTAGTCGGGAAGAGGTTCGGGCTGCCAATCAGGCTGGGAAGCCTGTCTCTGTCGCACCTTACAATCCTGAACTCACCAAAATGATGGCGGCTTGGATCAATGAACTCCCAGCCAAAAGCGAAACTGGCACCAAATAGACTGAGCTTCGGCTGGTACCAAAGGCTTTTAGCCCTTTGGTACCGGTTCGCCTTCTGCGGGTATACGCGGTGGTCCGAGACGGACGCCAGGGGGGATTCCACGCGATGCGGTTTCGGCTTCCGCGCCTAGATTTATCAATGGGCACGCCGGTGGCGCGCATAGCCAAATTTCAACCCGTCGATTGCGGATCCGCCCGCGCTCGTCAGAGTTTGAGCCAACCGGTAAGGAATCGCCATAAGAGCGCACTACACCCGGTGTAACGCCAAGGCCTTGTAGCGCCAAAGCGACGGTTTCAGCGCGCGATTGAGCTAAGCCAATATTGGTTGCCCGCGCGCCAACATTATCGGCAAAACCCAACACCGCGATCCGTCGCTTATCGATTTGGTTTTTGTTGATAAAGGCAACAAAGCGTTTGAGATCTTCTTCAGCGCGCGAGTCCGGCTGATTGGCCCCATCATAGAAGCGAATGTCAAAATTCATCCGCTCTGCAAACCGACTAAAGGTTCGGTAGTCGCCCGGGGCATCTGGCGGGGTTAAAACCTTCACCGCGCCTAAGCGCAAAGGTGTAATGCCCATACGTGCTACCAATTCTTGGCCTGGTTGAGATGTTGCGAAGTCCGCAAAATCCCGCGCATTGGGGTCTCCACCAGAAGAGCCGACATATACAAATAAGCGCTCGGTAAACGGATAGGTTTCAGTTGAGATCGAAAAATCATCGGCACCGACGGAGCGCGCGCCACGTTCATTCAGCGCCAAAGCCTTTACCCCACCTGTAATGCGTCGCGTGATCCCAATTGCCTTTTCGTCACGGCTGACGGCATCAGCCACTGCGACGGGATCATCGAGGAAAGTCACGGTTTCGGGGGGTTCCCGGTCCCCTAACAGACGGCCTGCAGGGCTTGAGTCAAAATCCGCACCGAGGTCTTCAAGCTTGATGGCGATTTTGCCTTCAGCCTCTTTTGAAACCTGGCTCCAATCGGTGAACTCCCCGCTCAAGATCCGGCTCAAGGTTTCGGTATCAATCCGATTAACTGGATTATTCCGGTTGACGATAACTAGGCTCGCGTCGAGGCCAATAATCTTCTCGCTCGAAGCATTGGTGAAATTTCCCAAAGCCGACAAGCGATCGGCTTCGCCGGGCAAAACTTGGCGCGTTGACATCACCGCTTCGAGCCGCTGCTGGGTCAAGGCTTCAAAGCCACCGTGCGACGAGCCAAGCGCTATCAAAACGCGCGCACTTTTTCCCCCGCGGGAGCCCGTTACTTCGATCAGGTTTTCACCTTTGTCGGCCCGCACAGAGGAATAGCCTCTCACGCGCATCCAAGCCGAGACAAGGTCCATCATAACACTGGAACCCATGCTGGACGCGCCGCCAATCCGGAACAACACGTCTACGGGTTTTGGCTGACCTGCGGCAAAGTCTTCGGTGATCGGAATCTGGCCCTGATCTTGCGCGGTCACGCGCTGTCCTTCGGCTTGGAATAGCCACGACATGTAAAAGAGGACCAAGATGCCAACAACAATGACCAAGCCGGTCAAAGCCATGAGCCATCCCCATACGTCCAACTTAAGGCTAAACCGGGGAACCTTTGGCCTAGCAGGACCCTTGGCGGGCGGACGCTTTACGGGCTTTTTGGCGGAGTCTGGATTGATCACCTTATTCCAGTCATAAGGCACATCGTCGCGGCCGTCTGCCATCCAGAATTCCCCAGGTTTCCATATCTGCCTTTACGCGTGCCAAGCGATAGTCGAGGCGGACTGAAAGGTCTAGCTTCGCTGCCTGTTACTAACGCGTTGGACGCAGCGCCCGGTAAATAGGCTGCCCATCGCGATATAAGCGGACGACCACGGCATCGCGCTTGCGCGCGGCTGCCTGTAGAGCCGCACGCGCCTCTTGCGGGCTTGAAATGGCTTGGCCTTGCACTTCTAAGAGGCCATCTCCGGGACGCACTTGGTCTTTACCCGGTCCAAAGGGATCAAGTGCGGAGACAACTACGCGTACATTCGGTGGCAGCTTTGGGCGATCAGAGGGGGCTGCGGAGCGGAGAACAAGGCCCATCACAGAAACAATTGGTGCCGCTTGTGGCGTTGGGGCACGGACTTCACCGGGCGCGCGACCGACAACTAGGTTTGCAAAAATAGCTTGGCGGCCGCGAAATCCTTCAAGCTTTACCTTAGCACCTGCTGGGGCTGTGGCCGCAAAGCGCGCCAAAGCGCGTGGGTCTGTTACCGGCTGGCCAGCCCATTTCAAAATTCGGTCGCCCATCCGCAGGCCGGCTTTGGCTGCAGGCGAATTTGCGGCCACATCGACAACCACAACCCCATTCTGGCCAGTCCCACCTTCTTCCGGTGTCAAAAGGCGCGCGCGCAGCCCGATCCAGCCGCGCTGAACGCGACCAGTTTGCAAAATGTCGGCGACGATCTTGCGCGCTAAATTCGATGGGACAGCAAAGCCAACGCCCACCGAGCCACCTTGTGTGCCCCCGGGTGAGACAATGGCTGTGTTGACACCAATCACCTCGCCGCGCGCGTTAAACAGCGGCCCACCTGAATTACCACGGTTGATAGCCGCATCTGTTTGCAGGAAGTCGTCAAAGCGCCCAGCCTGCAGATCGCGATTTCGCGCTGAGATCACGCCGACCGATAAGGAGTTACCTAGTCCAAACGGGCTACCAATAGCAATCGCCCAATCCCCCACGCGGGCGGCGTCACTATTGCCCCAAGGGACGCTGGCCAAACGCTGTGTCCCCGTGGCGCGCAAAACAGCGAGATCTGTCTCTGTATCTCGTCCGACTAAAGTTGCAGTCAAGATAGTGCCATCGACGAGGATGATCTCAAAGCGATCATTGCCTTCGATCACGTGATTATTGGTCACCACAACGCCCCGCGGATCAATGACAAAGCCAGAGCCTGTGGACGCCCCACCTGCAGCCGCATGCACAGAATCACGTGGCGCGCCGACTAAGGACTTCTTCGCCCGGATCGCGACAACAGCTGGCTGCAACCGTGCAGACAAATCTGCAAACCCCGTGCCCAAACCAATCGATGGCCCAACAGGACTTGGGGTTGAACCTTGTGCGGCCACCGGCGCGAAGCCTTGAAGGCCCAACCCGATCGCCGAAATCCAGAAAGTAGCAAGCAAGCGCGCAATCATCATGAGCTACGACTTAGACCGGAGCGGGCATTTGGGAAAGTAACCCCGTCCCGCAATGCGCACGCAATCGCATTGGCTTCTAAATTAAAAAAACTTCATGACAGCCTTTTCACGGGTAATTGAACAAGAAATCCGAGATAGAGGGGCACAGACTTTCTATTGGGCGGGGAAAACACCCATGACTTTGATTTCGCACCGCGTGCTAGCCTTCGCGCTTGCGCCAGTGGCTCTTGTTGGTAGCGCAGGCCTTTTGCCTGCTTGGGCGCAAACGGCTGGCAGTGTCAGCTCAACCCCAGCGACTGCCAATGCGCTGCCAGATCTAGTCGATGGCAAGCGCACGTTTGAGCCCGCCTACTTCAACGACATTACGCCGCAGACGGCTGCCGATATGGTGGTGCGCATTCCCGGCTTCAATATTGAAGACGGAGAGTCCGTTCGCGGCTTTGGCGCAGCGGCTGGCAATGTGCTGATCGACGGCTCGCGGCCAACCAGTAAGAATGAAGACCTCTTTTCCATTCTCGCCCGCATTCCCGCCGGCAATGTCGACAAGATCGAGCTACTTGAAGGTGCTGCCGCGGGTGCCTTGGCACCGGGCAAAAGCCTTGTCGTTAATGTAATCCGCAAGACGAACAATAAAGCGAGCGGCAAGTGGGAAGTGCAAGCCACAGGCGTTGGAAGTGGCCGCATCAAGCCTAAGATCGACACGTCATACACGTCAAAGCTGGCTGGCTTTAACATGACCACTGGCCTGCACGCCGAAATCGAGAATGTCGAAGACTTCATCGGTTACGAGGGCATCATTTCGCCATCTGGCGTCTTTCTAGAACGTGGACCAAATGACGATCGTCGTCGATCAAAATATGCCCAAGCAACCTTGGCAGTTGATGGCAAAATTGGCGATACCAAGCTCAACGCCAATGCGAGTTATATGGAAGGCAAGTTTGGCCGCAACTGGGTACATGTGGCCTATCGACCGAACGCCAATTTGCCGTTCCGCATTGATGAGGGCAAAGAAGCTGGGACCACAAAGCGCTGGGAGATTGGCGGCGACCTTGAACGCGATGTCGCAGGCTGGACGGGCAAGCTGGCGCTTCTGGCCAAAGCCACTGAAGATGAAAACTTGGACCTTGCAGGCTTCAATGATGTTGGGCAGATCAAGAGCTTTGGCCGCTTCGTTGCCAATTCCATCAATGAGGAGCGTGTGGCCCGCCTTACGTTCAAAAAGAAGTTTGGGGCCCACCAAGTCGAAACCGGCGGCGAGCTGGCTTACAATAGCTTGGATTTTGTTGGCCAATATGCCGAAGGTGATGGCACGATCTTTATCGTTAGGCCGACAGACATCTCGTCAACAGAAGTGTCTGAAAATCGAAAAGAAGCCTTCATTAGTGATTCTTGGACCCTCTCTTCCAAGTTGACCCTTGAATCGACCCTGACAGGTGAGTGGTCAACCATCGAGCAGACCGGGACGTCGGGCAAGAAGCGCTCCTTCTTCTATCCTAAGCCTCGGGTCAAAGCGGCCTGGAAGCCCCAAGATGGTTGGACCTATCGGGTCGAAGTAGAACGAGTCGTCGGGCAATTGGACTTTGGTGCATTTGCAGATTCGGCCTCCGTTGGCGATAACAATCAGAATAGCGGGAACCCCGAACTACGCCCCGAACAAGTTTGGTCAGGCCTGATCGGCGTTGAAAGGCGCTGGGGCAAACGCGGCGTCATCAATGCCTCGCTTGTACAAGAAAAATTTGAGGATCAATTGACCCTTGTGCCAACACGCAATGGTGGCGTGGCCTTAGGAAATGTACCAGAAGCCGAGCGCTGGGGTTACAATGTGTCTTGGACCATACCTTTGTCCGCGCTGCTTGAAGGTTTGGAACTTGAAGGCAATTATCGTTGGCGCGATTCTGAACTGATTGACCCGATCACCAATCAGGCCCGGCCCTTCTCTGGCTGGAACGGCAAGAACTTCAACACCAACATCACCTATGAAATTCCGAAGAAGCGATTGCGGATGGGGGCTTGGTATTGGCGCGGCAACAATAATCGCGAATACCGTCCAGACCAAACCTTTCTGTGGGATACGATCCAGAATTGGGGTGCGTGGATTGAAACCAAGGCTTATAAGAATTTGAGCCTCGAATTTGGGGTTGAAGATCCAAATGGCACGACGTTCAACCGCCTTCGGACAGACTTCACCCCTAACCGACGGTCAGGGGTGGTGCGTCAAACCCAATATCGGGAGCGATCGAAGGATGGGATCTGGTATCTTCTGGTCAAAGGCACCTTCTGACCAGAAGATCCAAGCATTCGGGAACCCTTTATTTCACGCCATGAGCCAGCTTCTTCAGAAGCGGCGAGGCCAAGGCCATCGCAATGCCGATCCCAATCGACCAAAGTCCAATCGTATTGAAGACCTCCAACGAGGTCGCCAAAGCCTTGGCTGGATCGGTAACTTGACCGGCCACCGTCTCGGTCGCGGTCAATTGGGCGATGATCCCACCCAGATATTGGGCACCAGAGCTTGCCAAAAACCACGTCGCCATCAAGGTCGAGAGAAGTTTGGGCGTGGATAGTTTGGTCATCCAGCTAAGGCCCACCGGGCTTAAGCACAATTCACCAGTTGTGTGCAGCAGATAGGCAAGTGCCAAGAAAATCACAGGCACGCGGGCCTGATCATCGGCAAACTTCGCACCCCACACCAAGATCAAGAAGCCAAGGCCCACCTGCATAAGGGCAATTGCAAACTTCATGGGTGCTGAAGGATCCATATTGCGCTGTCCAAGCTTCACCCACAGCCAAGCAAAAGCCGGGGCAAAAATGAGAATAAACCCAGAATTGAAGCTTTGCGTCTGTGGCGCGCTGATGCTCACAAAGCCATTATCAGGCAAGGCAACATTGGTCGCCGTGAAGAGGGAGAGCGATGAGCCTGCTTGTTCGAACAGGGTCCAGAACACAACCGAAGCCGCAATCAACACCAAAGCTAAGATCAAACGACCGGCTTCTTCTTTGCTGCACTCGGTCATCATGTGATAGACGATATAAATCAAAACAGCAGCTGAGCCCAAGGCCAGCATATTGCCGACCAATTGGTTGTTTTGAACCAAGAACCAAATCGCGGGCACCGACACAATCGCCCCAATATAAATCGCGACCTCAAGATTGATTGGACCCAAAACCTTCTTCTTAAGAGCCTCAGGGTTGGGTGGTTCACCTTTACCTTCTAGACTGTCCTTGCCGCGTACAAAGGCAATATAGCCTGCCAACATCCCGACACCTGCAAGGCCGAAGCCTGCCCACCAACCAACAACCGTTCCCAAAGCACCGCAAAGAATTGCGGCCCAGAAGGCCCCTAGATTGATGCCGTAATAATAGAGCGTGAAGCCCGGATCACGGCGAGGGTCGCCTTCGGGATAGAGCTGACCAACGATAGACGAAATGCTGGGCTTTAGGAAACCCACGCCCAGAATGATCAAGGACAAAGCGATGTAAAAGATGATCTCAAACGGACCATCTGACTTCACCTTCTTCAACTCATAGCTACCAGCCGGCAGCAGGGCCGGCACCGGGGCCGTGGCGGGAAGATCCTTGATCTCAATGCCCTTTTCCGAAGCACTGTAAGCATAAGCCTGTTCGCCAATCTTCAACTTGGCGACATAATCCTCATTGCGGCCTTCTGTAACGAACTCATAAGTCGCGCCCTGATAGGTCAAGGTCTGTGTGGTTGGCTTGCCTTCAAAGCCCATCGCAAAGTGGCCGAAGACCAAAGCCAGCGCACCAAAGGCAATGGCCTTGCGCGTCCCTAAAAAGCGGTCTGCCAAGACCCCACCGACCAGCGGCAAAAGATAAACGAGCGTCGTATAAGAGGAGTAGGTCTTTTGCGCATCGGCTTGATCAAACAGGAAGTGTTGCACGAGATAGACCGTCAACAGGCCGCGCATCCCATAGTAGGAAAAGCGCTCCCACATCTCGGCAAAGAACAAGACACGCAAACCTTTAGGGTGCTGCTTCATTTCTCTGGCGACAGGGAAAATTGTCCCCAGCGTCACCAAAAGCCCCCCAGCAAACACGATGTTCCAAATGACACCCCAAAGATCCGACATGATCAAACTCCCCCTGAAGGCCGTCAATAACGGCCTCGTGATCTGTGGCGCGCACATGATCACGGGATTGCGATGAGGGCAAGGGCAGTTAAGCGGCTGGCATTGCACACTTATCAGTCGCCTATGGCGGCCATGGTGCGGCTAGTTTGCCTCATGCTGCACCGGCAGCTCAGCATGCAAATCTAAATCGCCACCCAATTTATCACCGACCGATAGCGCGTTGAGACGGGCATAAGCACCGCCCTTTGCTACCAATGCGTCATGCGTACCCTGTTCTACGATCCGGCCAGACTCAAAAACCAAAATCCGATCCGCTTCGCGCACCGTGGATAAACGGTGCGCGATCAGGATGGTCGTCTTGTCCTTGGCCAAGGCCTTCATGGCGTCCTGGACGTCTCGCTCAGTCTGTGTATCGAGCGAGGATGTTGCTTCATCTAGGATCAAGATACGGGCATCGGCTAAAAAAGCGCGCGCGAGGGCGACGCGCTGGCGTTCGCCACCAGACAACTTAACCCCTCGTTCGCCTACTTGAGTTTCCAAACCTTTAGGCAAGCGGCCGATAAAGTCCGCCGCACGGGCATCTCGCGTTGCCGCCTCCAAATCTGCGAAACTGGCATCTGGGCGCGCATAAGCGATGTTTTCCCGCAAGCTGCGATGAAACAAGGCTGGGTCCTGTGGTACCAAAGCAATCGCGCTGCGCAAACTGTCTTGGCGAACTTGGCGTACGTCTTGCCCATCAATGCGTATCGCGCCGGCATCAACATCATAAAGCCGCTGCAACAGCTTCACGAAAGTGGACTTGCCAGAACCGGTTTGACCCACCAGTGCCACCGTCTCACCGGCTTGGATGGTCAAAGAGAAATCATGATACAAAGGCTCGTTCTGCCCGCGATAGCCGAACGTGACCTTATCAAAAACGATTTCGCCCTTGCCTTGCACAAACGGCTTGGCGTTGGGTGCATCGGCGACGTCTTCAATTTCCAAGCTATAGGCCACCGCATCTTCAATGTCGGCAAAACCACGTTGCACTTGCTGCACCGTCTCACCCAGATTGCGCAAATAGCTGGCGATTAGGAAATAGCTGGTCAAAGCAAAAGTTGCGTCGCCGGCACTCGCTCGGCCCTCGCGCCATTCGATGAGCACCAACCCTAAAAGTCCAACTTGTAACGACCATAGGATGATGTTGGACACCGCCCAGCCATCAGCATAGCGCATCCAAGTCGTGGCCACGAGGCCACGCCACTTCTCGACTACCCCAGCAAAGCGCGCTTCTTCGCGCGCCTCTGCACCAAAGGCTTTGACGGTTGGATTGGCCGAGACAGCATCCGCCAAGGCCGCACCAATGGCCGTATCGGCTGAATTAGAGCGTTCATTGGCTTTTTGAATATAGAAGCGCGCAATCAAGATGCTGGCAGCCGTAAACAAGGTAATTGTCCCACCAACATAGAGACCGACTAAGGGCCACGTTGTCAGCATCATCCCCGTCAAGCCAAGCAAGACAATCGCCGCGGGCAGAATGAACCATAGGAAATTGTCCGACAGTGTGTCATAGGCCCACATGGCACGGCTAACCCGACGCACCGTAGCCCCAGCGAAATTATCGCTATGCCACTGGCTGGAAAAGCGCTGGACGTCCCGAAAGCTTGAGCTAGTGATATTGGCCATATTGCGCGCAGCAAACAGATTCCAAACCCGCACCAAAATATTGCGCAGGACAAACATACCCGCAGCAATTGCTGCGAACAGCCAGAAGAGGTCGAACGCTTGATTGGCGGCTTGCGGGCCTTCCGTCAATTTCTCGACAATCCTACCAGACAAGGCAGGCAAGAGTAGTTCGCACGCGGTTGAGGCCATCATCAGGATCACAACGGCAAAGAATTTTACGGGCTGGCTGCACCAATGCCGCCAGAGATACAGCATAATTTGGCCGATATGAGCCTTTTGCTGACGCGTTGAGGCGTCGTCTTCATCATCAAAAAAATCGGACATGGATCACACAGAGACAGAACAGCAAAGCACCGAGCGGCGTTGTTGGGGTGCACACTGTTAAAAAAACTCAAGCAAGGCCGATAATCGGCAAAGCCACGAAGGAAGTGAAGTGCGACGCGCGTGGGTCGGCCCAAACAAATGAGACGAACCATCATTGGATGGGCGGCGTCGGCAATCGCCCCGTGTCAGTACTCAGTCATGCTTAAGTAAGTCTCCTCGATTTATGAGAGACGTGGTTAACGGCTGAAACTGCATGGGTAAAGCCTGTCAAAGTCAAATGGCACCCACTTTGGCTATCTTGGCAGCGACCTGTGGCCCGATGGCCACAGGGACCTAATAGCCCTTGGTGATCTTGTCGTGGGCGATAATGCCTTTCAAAACATCTTCCAACTCAGCAAATGGCACCATGTTTGGACCGTCAGACGGGGCCTTATCGGGGTCGGGGTGGCTTTCCATGAAGATGGCAGCCACGCCAACAGCCGCTGCGGCGCGCGCCAGATATTTGACCATGGTGCGATCCCCACCAGAAGAATCACCTTTTCCACCGGGTTGTTGTACCGAATGGGTTGCGTCAAACACAACTGGCGCACCAAAAGTTGCCATGGTTGGCAAGCCTCGAAAGTCCGTCACCAACGTATTGTAGCCAAAGCTTGCGCCGCGCTCGGTCACCATCACATTCGGATTGCCAGAACCTGTCACCTTAGCGATCACATGTTTCATGTCCCATGGGGCCAAGAACTGACCCTTTTTCACATTCACGACTTTGCCGGTCTTGGCTGCGGCAATCAACAAATCTGTTTGCCGACATAAAAAGGCTGGAATTTGCAGCACATCGACCACCTCGCCTACGACTCGGCAATGTTCTTCGGTGTGCACATCGGTTAAGACTGGCAAACCAAGCGTGTCCTTAATCTCTTGAAACACCGCCATCGCATTATCGAGGCCGAAGCCACGTGCACCTGTCAGGCTCGACCGATTGGCCTTGTCATAGCTCGACTTGTAAATCAGGCCCACGCCCAACTTGCCATAGGTCTCTTTAAGCCAAAGGGCGGTTTCCAGCGCGTGCTCACGGCTTTCCATCGCGCATGGTCCGCAGATGAAACTGATGGGCAAGCTGTTACCGACTTGGACAGCGCCAGAACCAGCACCGACGGTGACGATGGGAGCGGGATTGGTCATGGTTACATCTCCGGCGGCACGGTGACCGCAACATAGTTTGACTGGCCTAATCACAGGCAAATACGCGCCGCTTTTGGCATAGCTTCGCGCCGAAATAAACAGATAGGGATCAGGACGATGCCTTTCGATGGGGTTTGGTTAACACATGCATAAGGTTTCGCAGTTTTAATAGGGCTATGACCCAGTTAGAGTCTCCCTTTCCCCGAAAGCTTAGGCCTGTTACTCGGCCGCCCATGTCGATTGCGCGCGGCTATCGGCAAGACGAACTCAGCAAGCACAAATGGTCGTGGCAACAGACACTTGTATTCGCAATTCTGGCCTCCACCGTCCTTTGGGGTTTGATCTTCTTGGCAATACGCGCTTTGCTCGCTTAATCGTCTGTGGCAAACGCCTTCAGGACTAGACAAATCACGTCGAAAGACTGAGGAAGCGTAGCCATGAAACTGATTTCTTATACCCTTGGCTTCCCTCCAACTGAGATGCGTCCGGGACCTGCCCAGCGCCCTTGGATGGACTCCACGTCTGACCGCTTCGCTTATCGCTGCTTGCCCCTCAACATTGCCAATCAATACGGCTGGGAATTATTGTGCCCGTGTTCGTTTGAGGTGACATGGGACGGTGGGCCGAGCCCGGATGCGATGGTGGTGGAAATCTTAGAGGATGGTTGGCCACATCCAACAAGCCACTTTGGTCATGGCGTGCTGACGTTCCACGTCAATCAGATTTTCCGGACAGAACCCGGCACGCAATTGATGACCACTGGGCCGATGAATAATCCTAAGGATGGAATTTCTGCGCTTTCCGGCATTATCGAGACAGATTGGTCGCACTATACCTTCACCATGAATTGGGTGATGACACGCGCCTTCCACCCGGTCCGGTTCCAAAAGGGCGAACCGTTCGCCCACATCTTCCCGGTTAATTTGGCAGCGATTGAGCAGATTAAGCCCGAATTCAAGCCATATGAGACCGAAGAAAACCTCAAGGAATCCTATGAGGCTTGGCAAGATAGCCGCAACATCTTCAACCAAGAGCTTGAAATTCCAGACTCCCAAGCGCGCAAAGACAAGTGGCAGAAATCCTATTTCCAAGGTCTAGGGCCTGATGCAAAGCCGACACAGAAGGCGCGTCATTGGACCAAGCTCGATGTGCAGCCTTGGCCGGGCTCGAAAGCAAAAAAGAAATAGGGCCACTCGACAAAAGAACATAGATGGAACATGATGGGTGATGCTCGACCCTCTAAGCCCTGATCTCTTGTCTTATAACGCTACAGAAACATTGGGCTCGGCCGCCGTGCCAGCTGCACGCCCCGACGTCACCTTGGCTGTGCGTAATGGCGCGACGCGGTGCCTGATCCATGCAGGCTATGCCCTTATTTGGGAGTTTAAGCTTGCTAATAATCGCCGCGCGGATATTTGCGGCCTCAGCCAAAAGGGCGAATTGGTGATTGTGGAGGTCAAGTCCGGGGTTGAGGACTTCAAGACCGATATGAAATGGCCTGAATACGCGCCTTATTGTGACTTGTTCTATTTCGCCGTTGCGCCAGACTTTCCAGTCGACTTGATCCCCGCGACTGAGGCGCAAGCGCCAGGCCTGATCGTCGCGGATTCATTTGGAGCTGAAATTGTACGCCGTGCGCCGCGGTTTGATTTGGCCCCAGCCCGGCGCAAAGCAGTGACCTTAAGCTTTGCCCGCCATGCGGCGGTAAGAGCGCTGCGGATCTAGCGGCCAAAGCGCTCGAAAGCTTGGGTGACAGCGGGCCCAAACTCCAGATTGCGCTTGGCATAAAAGCCCGCAAGCCCTGCCAGAATATCGCCCGGCGTTGTCTGGGGGGAGCCGCCGACGAAAGGGGGGGCAGGATCATATTCAATCGACAATTGGACGCGCTGGGCTGCGGCCTTCCCCGCGATTTCAGCAACAATGGTCAAGGCAAAATCGATACCCGCTGTGACCCCGCCGCCAGTAAAGACCCGCCCATCGCGCACGACACGGCCTTGAGTCGGGATCGCGCCGACTTCAGCCAACAGGCTATGATAGGCCCAATGGGTGGTCGCCTGCTTACCCTTTAACAAGCCAGCTGCACCCAGAACAAAGGCACCGGTGCAGACGCTGGTGATATAGCGCGCTTGGCCGGCCTGCTCTTTCAAAAAGGCGATCAGCACGGGGTCTGCCATCGCCTGCTCCACGCCAAAACCACCAGGCACGCAGATCAAATCCAGCGGCGGACAAGCGTCAAAGGTCGTTGTCGGCACAAGCGAAAGACCACAATCAGTCGGCACCGGGTCAAGGCTATGGCTGATAATATGAACTTGGGAATCCGGCAAGCGGTGCAAGACCTGCAATGGTCCCGTAAAGTCCAGCTGCGTGACATTGGGAAACAGGATAAAGCCAATTTGCAACATGGGGCCTCCTCAATGCGCTCGCTGATGGGAAGGCTCTAGCATGATGCGATGACGGCTTAAAGGCTGACATGCGTGCTTGCAAGGATGGACAAAGAGCCGCAGCGCAAACTGCCAATGTGTGCTTGCCAGCGCTTGGAATAAGTGGTGGATCATGACCATGTCAAACCCGTCTGATACGCCACCCCCCAAGCCATCCACCCCTCTGACGCGCCTGATCGCCCTCGGCGCGCTTGGCCTTGGTGTGCTGGTACTAGGTGGGGCCTTTTTGCAAAAGAGCTTGACACCAAAGCCTGTGCAGACTGCACTGCCAGAAGGATGTAATGCCCGCGCCTTTGCGGAGATTGGCGGGCCCTTCAGTCTGGTCAATCAAGACAAGGTGGCGGTGAGCGAAAAAACATTTATGGGCAAGCCCGCGCTCATCTATTTCGGCTTTACATATTGCCCAGACATCTGCCCGCTTTCCCTGCAAACCATGCGCTTGGCTCTCGAAGAAGCCAAAACGGTGCCCGGTTCAAAGTCTGGCGACATTCAGCCCATTTTGATCAGTCTGGACCCAGAGCGCGATACACCTGCCGCTATGAAGACCTATGTGACCTCAGCGGGCTTTCCCCAAGGCTTGCAAGGCCTGACCGGCACGCCCGAACAAGTGGCGGCCGCCGCTAAGGCGTTTAAAGTTGGGTTTCGGAAGTCGATCCCAGAGGGCGGAAAGGCGGAGGATTATGTGATCGACCACACTTCGATCTTCTATTTGGTGGACCGCCAAGGCAAGCTTGCGACCTTCTTTTCGGCCGATCCAGACCCTAAAGCCATGGGCCAATGTCTGGCTGCTTTGTCAAAGAACGGTCTCTAAAGGACTCGCACTTAGGTCGCCTAGGGCGGATTTGAGCAAATTTCAGTCCACCTATCGGTTGTGCACCTTGCACAACGCAGTTGCAGCATTTTTTCAAATATCTGTTTATAATGGATAAAATTACATTCCCTTACGGCAAGCACCCGAAACATGCTGCGTGATATAGTTGCCAAATCTTCATAGATACCATGCAATCATTGCTGATCTGGCTGCCCCATGTGGGGCGTACAGAGGGGGCGAACATGCTTTATTCAATCGTTGAGATGCAGCGCGCCGCGATGATGCCCTGGCGGGTCGCCGTCAATTTCCAGCGCGCTTTGCTAGCCAATCCCCTAAACCCCATCGCCCAGACCCCGTTCGGCCGCAATCTGAGCGCCGCCTCCGACTTGTTTGAGGCGATGACGCGCCGCTATGAAAAGCCCGAATGGCGCATCGATTCCACCGTCATTAATGGCATAAAGGTGCCCGTTACGATTGAGACCGTCTGGTCATCTGCTTGGTGCAGCCTTGTGCACTTTAAGCGCGACAAGCAAGCTTTAGCTGAAGCGCGCGGGCCAAATTGGGTGGAGCCACGCGTCCTGATTGCTGCCCCCCTGTCGGGCCATTTCGCGACTTTGCTGCGCGGCACGGTTGAGGCTTTCATCCAAGACCACGATGTCTATATCACCGATTGGCATGATGCCCGTGATGTGCCCATTGGGATGGGTCGCTTTGATCTCGATGATTATATCGAGCATATTCGCGAAATGCTGGTGCAAGTGGGGCCGAAAGCCCATGTTGTTGCCGTGTGCCAACCGGGCCCGCCAGTCCTCGCCGCCATCGCCTTGATGGCAGAGGATAAGGACCCTGCCCTGCCCGCTTCCATGACCTATATGGGCTCGCCGATTGATGCGCGTTGCTCGCCGACGGTGACGAACAAGCTGGCAGAAGAAAAGCCGTTTACTTGGTTTGAATCCAAAATGATCCAGACCGTGCCGCCGATCTTCCCGGGTGCTTTCCGCCGGGTTTATCCGGGCTTTGTGCAACTTGCCTCCTTCATGCAAATGAATATGGACCGCCACATCGACGCCCACCGTGACTTCTTCAATCACTTAGTGGCTGGCGATGGCGACGAGGCCGAAAAGCATCGCGAATTCTACGACGAATATCTGGCAGTTCTGGACCTCTCAGAGGAATTTTACCTGCAGACGATCCAGAAGGTGTTTCAAGAATATCATCTGCCAAGGGGTATTCTTATGTGCCGCGACCGTCTGGTGAAGCCACAATTGATCAAGACGGTCGCGCTGATGACGGTTGAGGGCGAAAAGGACGACATCTCTGGCATTGGCCAAACCCAAGCCGCCCACGACATTTGCACCGGCATCCCCAAGAAGATGCAATATGACTATGTCCAAGAAGGTGTCGGCCATTATGGCGTGTTTAATGGCCGACGTTTCAAAAGCGAGATCTACCCCCGGCAGAAGCAGTTTATCCGCACGTACTTTAGTGCGGATAAAGAGCGTCAGTTCTTAGCGGCTGGCTGATTGGTGAAAGTGAGGCCAAGCCGGGTTGCCAGATCTTTTGGTTCTACGATGCTTGGGAATTCAACAGGTGCAGGCGGCTGCATAACGGCTGCCATCACGCCACCAACCTCAATCCAGCGTGCCAAAGAGGTCAAAAATTGCCGTTCTAAGATAGGCTTATCCTTCTGAGCTGCTTGATCGCGGAGCGGTTGCGCCCACGACTGGCGGACCTGGGCGACAGCTTGCGCATCTTGGGTGGCTGTCCGGCTAGTGGCCCCCTTAGCCGGTGGGGCCATCATCGATGCAAACGCACCTGCCGCCTTGGCAATCCCACCTTGATCACGAAGCTCTAGTGCACCATTGAGGAAGCGCACACCCTGATAAAGGGCGAGCACTTGCTTGAGCTGTTCGATGTCGTCCGGCTTCTTCGCCTCTTTGTCTTTCGGCTCATTCACCTTCTTCAAGTCCGCAGCCATTGGCGCAACCAAGGCATCGACAGATTGTTCGCGGTAGAATTTCCCGAGCCCATCCATCTCCATATCGAGATTGACTCCAGCCCAACCTTTAAATGTGTAGTTCAAATCATTCAATCTCGCGACATCTGCAATTGGGTCATAGGCGGCTTCGGCCCCAATCACCAATTCGATCCCATCGGCAAACAGCGGCGCAAACATTGCCATCGGACTGTCCGGCTGATTCAATAGGGCCTCAGGAACAGTCAATTTCATGGTCATGGGAGCCAGTTTCGTCGACGTGATGATCCCATCAGCATTGCGGACGGCGCTAGTTGCAACTTTGTCGATGGTAAAATTGAAGCCTTGAACTTCAAAACCAAAGTTCGACATGGAAATCGAACCGATACCACCATCGAGTGGCCCCCCGGGCAACAAATCCTTCAGTTTGGGACTTGGGTTAACAACAGCAGGTGCCTTGGTTGTAGCTGTGGCCGCTATTGCCGCTGTTCCAGAGGCTAATTCTGCAAAACCCATCAACGCCGAGCGCCCACTTGGCTTTGCATCCGTCTTCGTCGGCAAGGCTTTCATGAAAGCACCACCAAGCGCGGCGATATAGGCCACATTGATATCTGTCAGCGCAAAGGATTCAAGCTTCATATCAAAGCGCTTGTCGCCCTCCCCTGACGTTGCCGAAAGGCCCGAGAGGCCGAATTTCCCGATATTCTTCTGGGTCCAATCTGCCAATTCCATCCGGTCCATCACGAACTTAACAGTCTCGGCACTTTTCTCTTTTTCCGCGGGGGTCTGAATATCCATGCTGACGCCTTCAATCATCATGGAGCCAAAGGACACGCTTTTGAAATCAAAGTCTTCGAACTTAACATTGCTGGCGTCTTGAAGGGGTTGTACCCCGTCACTCTTAAAATTGGTCAGAGATATCTTGCCAAACTTGCCAGCCGCCTCGGAATCAACCACTTCGAGATTTAGCATCTCCATAGATGTGACGGACCATCCATCCTTTCCGAGATTGAGACCCAAAAGATTGAAATCACCAATCTTCATATCGGTGACTTTGCCTTCTGCGTCTTTGGACTTCGTAGCCATGTTTGACGCGCGGATATCGCCGTTAAAGCTGGTACCTGTCGCATCAGGCGATCCATTATTGCTTTGGGTGCCGCCATTTGCCCAATTCGTGAAAGACCCAAGATTAGTCGAGGTGGTAAGGCCACTAAGTTCCATTTTGCCAAGTGTAATCTCTTCGCCATTCTTTTGGATCACCGTGCCGTCCAAAAAATTGAGGCTAAAACGGGCCTCTTTAGACCCTGGATCCACTTGAGGCATGCGTTGGAGGATCAACTGGCCAAAGCTAGATTCAGTTTTTAAGGTGATTGGGTTCTTGAAAACGACATTCTCGAAAACCGCACGGTCTTCCGTAACGCTTTTGGTCACAAATTGGTTTACCGCAGTGGGCTTATCCAATTGCCAAGTCTTCAAGACATCGCGCATTTTGGGTGCCTTTTGCGCATAGGCTGGCGCGATCAGCACAGAACACAAGGCTGTCGCCGCCAATAAAGACTTCAAATTCATCGCTGCACTCCCCCAGAACATGGCGACAAATTGGCACGATACGGCAGCGCTGCCAACGGCTGAACTGCCGCATCCAGTATTACAAAACGTTTAACTAGGGTGGGACAGATGGCTAGCGCGGCGGCCCACTGGCCTCAGTTGGGCGAGCTTGCACTTCCTTGACAATTTCGTCGAGGCTGCGTGTTTCCGGTGCTGTCCGCACCGGTGTGGGTGAAGAAGCAGCAGGTTGTGCCTCGGAGGCTGGGGGGGGTACTGGAACAGCTGCGCCATCACTGCCTGCCGAAATATCCAACGGATCAACTGGCAAGGTCTCGACATTGTCGTCCGTCGGCTCCGCCAAAGCGCTAGGATCTGGTGCAGGTGTCAAAGGCAACGCAAATCCGCGCGGTGCAACCCCCTTCATGGTCGGTACCATAAAGGCGCGCCAAATCCGGGCTGGGGCCGATCCGCCTGTCACGCGATTGGTCTTGACAGTGAAGTCATCATTGCCGACCCAGACCCCAGCAACATAGCCACCTGTAAAGCCGATGAACCAAGCATCGGCATAGTCACTTGTCGTGCCAGTTTTGCCACCAACGGGGCGGTCAGAAAGCTGTGCGGTGCGAGCGGTGCCTGCCGAGACGACTTGGGCCAGCATCAAATTCATATTGCGAAGAGGGCCATCCTCAATGGCACGGCGGGGGGCTGGGGGCGTACGCTCCCACAGAATTTTGCCAGAACGGGTGCGGATGCGCTTGAAGCCATAAGGCGTTACCGCCATGCCGCCATTGGCGAAGGGCACATAAGCTGCGGTCAATTCAAGCGGAGTCAAAACTTCTGTGCCAAGAGCCAAGGTCGATTGCGGGTCAAGGCGCGATCTGATGCCTAAACGGCGCGCGGCCCGGATGACAGAATCACGACCGACTTCTTCGCCAAGGCCGACCGCGACTGTATTGATGGAACGGGCAAAGGCGCTGATCAGCGGCATCGCCCCACGAAACTTGCCATCATAATTCTGTGGTGCCCATTCGCCCACTTTAATCGGCGCGTCCACACGCACAGAGTAAGGGGTTTCGCCCCGCTCCATCGCGGCTAAATAAACGAATGGCTTAAAAGCCGACCCGGGCTGCCGCTTGGCGTCAGTGACACGATTAAATTCGCTCTCTTGATAATTGCGACCACCGACCATAGCGCGAACGCCGCCGTCGCCAGCGAAGGCAACCAAGGCACCCTGGCCCATGCGCATGGCCTTGCCATTCGCCCCAAGCTCTTGCGCAAGAGCAGTCTCTGCATTCAATTGTGCGGCTAGGTCGAGCGACGTTTCAACAATAATATCTTCTTCCGGCTCCCCCACAATGGACCCAACGTCTACGGCGATCCAATCGAGGAAATAGGCTGCACCGCCCCCGCGCGAAGTTGGCACAAAGCGCAAGGGTTGGCTAACGGCTTGTAGACGCTGCGCTTTCGTGATGACGCCTTGGGTCTCCATCACATCGAGTACGACGGTTGCCCGGTCCGAAGCGCGCTGAGCGCTGGATACAGGGTTGAAACGCGACGGGGCCTTCAACAGACCAGCCAATAAGGCTGCTTCCGATATGGTCAAGTTTTGCGGCGTCTTATCGAAATAGCGGCGTGCGGCCTCGTCAATCCCATAGGCACCAGAGCCAAAATAGACGCGGGCGAGATAAAGGGCGAGAATTTCATCCTTGGTGAAGCGACTCTCCAACCAAACAGACAGCAAGAGTTCTTGCGCCTTGCGCTTCAGCGATTGCTCTGACGACAAGAACAGATTTTTGGCCAATTGCTGCGTCAGGGTAGAGCCACCTTGGACCACACGACCCGCCCGCGCATTGACGTAAAAGGCCCGTGCAAGACCTTCAAAGTCAAAGCCCCAGTGGCGGTAGAACTTGCGGTCTTCAATCGCCAACACGGCTTGCGGCACATAGGAGGGCAGGCTCTTTAGATCGATTGGCGGGGAATCGGGTGCTCCACGTCGGTCGACGACCTGGCCGCGAATGTCGACATAGGTGATGGAAGGTCGATCGGTCTTCTTCCACAGCGCTTCAGGGTCTGGCAGGTCTGAGGCGACCCAAATGAAGACGCCAACCGCAAACACGCCCATCCATAGGACCAGAACAGCCCCCCAGTAAAAGAGCGTACCAAAGAAGCCGCGGTTTTGCCGGGGTCTTGCACCACCCGCGCGCGAAGGCCCGCGACGACGTGGTGGTGGACCATCCTGATAGCCGCCGCGACGACCGCCACCATTGGAATTTCTTCCATTGCCTGCCCCGCGCCCTGCCAAGATCGCAACCTTTCGTAAAGTCTATCGGAAATGTCCTGCCCGATTGAGGTTAATCACAAGTGAATCAGGCAAATCCAAGGACGCTTCGAGACCACTCCAAGGCAAAATTTGGCATTGTTTTTGCGCGGTCACGTGCATGAGCACTTTTTCGGGACAAATCATTCTTGTCGGCACTGCGGTGTGCGAAGGTTTTAACCACAAAGTGGCCAAGGGCGCACGCTGCGCCATGGTCTGTGTGTGCGATTGCGACCGCATGGAAGGCTTGGGTCTTTTAAAGCTATATGAGACCGAAGATGGCCTCGATGCCGGCCGTCTACTCGATGAAACCTTGGGCCGTCATGGCTGGTGCGACATCACCATCAAGGCTTGCTTACCCGTGGCCGATAAGCACGATGGCTGGGAGCCGGAGCTCGAGGCACTGATCGGGGCGGCCAAGCGCCTTGGGGTGGCCCATATGGTATTTGAACCCCAATCAGACCGCCCCAAAGTACTGCATTAAGCGCTTTAGTCAGAAGCTTTAGCTGCCCTTATACCCAAAGCCTTGGGCATTGGCGCGTTCAACGCCTTCCATGATCATTTTCTTGGCGATATCGGCATCTTGCCAGCCCTTCAGCTTGGTCCATTTACCAGGTTCCAAATCCTTATAATGGGCAAAGAAATGCTCAATTTGGGCGACTTGAATAGCGGGCAAATCCTTATAGCTGTCGACGCCATCATAAAAGGCGGTCAGCTTTGGAATGGGCACCGCTAGGATTTTCTCGTCTTCACCGGCTTGGTCTTCCATCAACAAAACACCGATGGGCTTCACCCGCAGGACGCAGCCTGGGATCAATGCGCGACGGCCAATGCACAAGACGTCAACCGGGTCGCCGTCGCCTGAAAGGGTGCCTGGGATAAAGCCGTAATTGGTCGGATAGCGCATGGGGGTATATAGGAAACGGTCGACAAACATCGCGCCGGATTCCTTATCAATCTCATATTTAATCGGCTCACCACCCAGCGGCACTTCGATCACGACATTCACATCATTAGGCATATCGTGGCCGGGTGGAATTTTCTTGATATCCATGGGGAGGATTCCTGTGTTCTAAAACGTTACTTTTGGCAAATCGGCCACGCGCCCATTTTCAAGGCCCGAACCCATGCGCGCGGGGGTTTAGACCAAGTGACGACACAAAGCCATCATTCGATGCAATCATTTTTGGGCAAAGCTTAGGCTTAGGCACCACAAGCTAGCCTGCGTCGCCCTGTGCAGAAACTGCGCCCCTCTCCGCGCTGCCATCTTCCCCATCTCTGCGGTCGGCTTTAATCTTGTCTTCACCGAGCCTGATGCAGGCTCGCACCCGAGGCTAGTAGTTTGGAGCGCCGGTGAGATGAATGAAGACGTAAAGCGGAGCAAGGCACCGACGTTCAAGAGCCATAATGATACGGAAACGCCCAATCCTATCCCCTTTTATCTCCTGCATGTCTCTGCTTTAGCAGCCATTTTCACAGGGGTTCACGCGGCAGACCTTTGGCTCTGTTTAGGGCTTTATCTTTTGCGCATGTTTGGGGTGACAGCAGGCTATCACCGTTATTTCGCGCATAAGAGCTTTAAGACGAGCCGGGTGTTTCAATTCATCCTGGCCTTCATTGCCCAAACATCTGCCCAACGCGGCATCCTCTGGTGGGCGAGCCACCACCGCAACCACCACCGCTTTTCCGATACGGCACAAGACGTCCACTCTCCGGCCAGAACCAGCTTTTGGTATGCCCATTTCGGTTGGGTGATTGATCCGAAGAATCACGAAACCGACTATGATGGGATCGCCGATTTCACCAAATATCCCGAACTCGTCTGGCTTGAGCGCAATCCCTATATCCCGCCCGTCATTTTAGGCGTTGTAGTGTGGCTATTTGCCGGCTGGTCCGGCCTTGTAGTCGGCTATGTGTGGAGCTTGATCGCCTGCTATCATGCCACCTTCTGCATCAACTCGCTTGCGCATGTGCATGGCCGTCAACGCTTTGTGACGGGCGACCATTCGCGCAACAATTGGATTCTGGCCATCGCGACCATGGGTGAAGGGTGGCACAATAACCATCATGCTTTCCCAAACGCGGCCCGCCAAGGCTTTAAATGGTGGGAGTTTGATTTGAGCTTCTTGATCCTGCGTGTCTTGTCATGGTTCGGGATCGTCTGGGATTTGCGTCACCCGCCCAAAGAGATGGTGCAAGGCATTCATTTGCCAGGTCCAGCCCTCATGGAAAAGGCCGCCCATCAATTGTTGCAAGACTTTGCCGACCGCCTCGCGAAGGCCCGCGAAAGTTGGCGCGTGCCGACGGTGGAGGAGTTACGCGCCATAGCGATCCGCAATATGCCAAAGAACCCGCACCTTGATGCCATTCTAGCCCGCGCGGAAGAATTGGCTGCTGAATGGATGCCAGCCTGGCTTGCACAACAAACATCACGTCAGCCGGGATAACGCGTGGGTTTGAGATGGCCGCAACATCTGGGTCGACAAGTGCACAGCTTCGCTCTGTCACAAGCCATCCGTTTTCGCAGAAGCAATTTCATGAGCGGTTGGGGGGCCGGAAGGGTCACCAAAACGTTTCTAAGTCAAATGAATTTGAGACCTTCCAATTTGGTCTGGCTGCGCCGACAGAAGGACATAAGCGGACGCTCTTTTGAGCTGTAAAGCCTAGGTTCTGCTGGGTGGAAACCCAGAGATTGGATCAATAAGGCCCGCTTCTATGAGCGGACGCATTCTTTCCGTATCCTTTTCATTCAGGGGGTTTATTCCGTCAAAAGTGTCCAAGAAATCAGCCAATGTAACGTCTTGTGCGGAAAACTGTCCCAAGTCTCTGAGTTTTCGGCTTAATGTGTAAGTCATAAGCGCGTTTAAACAGTCAAGGGTTTCCCATTCCTCATCACTGAATTCCATTGAGCTGAGCGGCTCCAAAGTTTCGCAGCTTGCATCCCAGACCTCGAGGCTCCCGTGTGACGTTTGGCAAACCATCGCATGCGCAGGCCATTGGTTTCTTAAAAGCTCAAAAAGTTCGATAATCGGACGCACTTCTTCCCTACCTTATTGTTCCATTGTTGCGCACGGTTGTCGGTCTATCGCCACGATTAAATGATCGCTCATTATCCCATCTTTTCCAAGCTGAGCCTCCAAGGGCACGACGGTGCCGGCCGCATTGGTGGTGAGGATGGGCGCGCCGTGATGGTGGGTGTGGAGCCAGTTGAGCGTGCCAGTTTGGCCGACAGCGGTGGCCAGCGGCATATAGCCGCCCAAGCCATCATCCCCACCAGTTGGCCCTGTCGCCCCAACCTTGGGCATCAGCCAGATATATTCAGCCTTGATGTCGGAAGTACCCGTAGCGCCATGTTCGTCTACAATAACAAATGCCTAGAATATGTTGAATTCGTTACCGACAAATGGCGATCGCCCCGCTGTTGGTGATGCCAATGAACAAGGTATCGGTCTTCACCGTGGCCAATTCGACGGGAGGCTTGCTCCACTTTTCATCTGCGCAGTTGATTGTCATGAAGTTCTCGGAAATGGACTTCAGGATGATTTCTTGTTGTGAAATCCGTCCGTTGTTCAGACCGACGGCCAAATACGATTCTCGGACATGATGATAGATATAAACATTGCTTAGGATCGACCCCACCAGCAAAATCATAAATGAAATAATCGCACTTTTGGGCCACTTGGACATAATCATCCTCATTGACATAAGCATCGACGAATAACGGGCGTCTGGCCGGGTCGGAAGCCCCAATCATTCTCTTTTACGCCATCAGGCGTTGCAGAGATAGATTTCCCGTTGCCACTCACAATGCCAACATGACCACGAAAAGCTATAAGATCTCCTACCTTCGGCGGACCAGTCACAACAGGCCAGTCAGGAACAGAATAACTTGGCATTGAGAGATTTGCCGCCCCGGGTGGATAGCGTCCGAAAATCCGCGCCAACAGGCCTCCGCCAATATTCGGTAGGCTATAGCCGGATTTTTCATATTGTGTATCGACAAATAGATTGCATTTATAGGTTCCTTTGCCGAAGCCGCTTCGCACATCTGAGCGATCTGCGCTTTTACTCCAATCCCGTTTGTCACTTCTGGCTTGGGCAATCAAACTTCTCGACGAACCACAGGAGCACAGCCCATCTGGATCCATAAACCCAAGCGGATTGCCACCCGCATAAGCATAAGGATTATCATCCCCCGCCAGCCCAATGGGGTCGGCTTGGATGTAGCGCCCGGTGTTAAGGATTATCATCCCCCGCCAGCCCAATCGGGTCGGCTTGGATGTAGCGCCCGGTGTTGACGTCATAATCGCGGTAGCGGTTGTAATAGTGCTGTGCGCCCGCCAATTGCTGGGAATTGGCAAATTGGCCGGGGAAGCCCAGCACTGCGTGGGCGGGATAGGGCACGACGGTACCGGTTGCATTGGTGGTGAGGATGGGCGCGCCGTGATGGTGGGTGTGGAGCCAGTTGAGCGCTCCTGTTTGGCCGACAGCCGTGGCCAGTGGGCCACCATGGTCATAGGCCTAAAAAGCCGATAGCCCTTGAGTTAGACTTCATCATCACGACCGTGCTCGAGCCTATCAATAGCTCGCGTGATCGATTGGGAGGCTTTTCCCCGCTTGATGTCTCCTAGTGCAATTGCCTTGCCCTCATAGAATTTGAATGGTTTAGGTAGTTCAACAGAATAGAGCCTGCCGGTTACAAAATTGATGTTCGCCCATTGCTTTTTGCCGTCAACGAACATTTCTACTCGATATAGGTCCTCAGCATACGCCGCATCCTCAAGCAGTGTTTCAGGGTCAAGAATATAGTGAAATATAGGATTGATCCGGCCTTTGTGCCACCAATGCTGTATAAAGGGTTGACGAAGCTGTGCGCTTATCTTCTCGGCGTGCGCATGGTCAACTCTGGCTAAGAAATGCTTAATTATGATGTCTGTCGG
>JAIXQA010000012.1 GCA_027485915.1 Alphaproteobacteria bacterium
ATCGATTCAAGGCCTGCTTGGTCTTCTTCGTCAAACGCGGCGAGCTCGGTGGAATCCACGTCCAATACGGCAGCCAAAGCACCCGATGCATCATAGACGGGCACAACGATCTCGCTATTGGAGCGGCTGTCGCAGGCGATATGGCCCGGAAAGGCGTGCACGTCCATGACCAATTGGGTTTGCCCAGAGGCGGCGGCTGCCCCGCACACGCCCTTGCCGAAGGGAATGCGCAAGCAGCCGAGCGTGCCTTGATAAGGCCCCACGACAAGCTCTGTCGGCTTTAGGGGATCAACCACATAAAAGCCCGTCCAGAAAAAGCGTGGGCCAAAGGCCTGCACCAATAAGCTCACAGCCGTTGCATATCGGGCGGTGTGGCTTGTCTCGCCGGCCACGACAGAGGCGATCATCGCCTCCACCTCGCGGTAGCGGGCGGGCTTTTCGAGGGGCAAATCGTCGGGGGAAAAAGTTTCGGCCATGGCGGCTATCTATGGCCTGCCCGCCCCAATTGCCAGTGGCGGGGTCAAAAACTCTCAGTCACCAAAGCGGTAGAGATAGCCTGTTACCTGTGACAGGGTTTCAAACCCAAGGGCGCGCAAGATGGGCTCACTCGTCGGCAAGGCTTCTGAAAATACCCACTTACAGCCAAGCTCTGCTGCGGCCTGAACGCGGGCTTGCACCACGGGCCGATAGAAGCCGCGACGGCGGAAATCAGGATGGCTCGCCCCGCCGTAAAGGCCCGCAAACTCACCGCCCTCTGTGCGTGTCAGGCGGCCCATCGAGACGGGCTGGCCTTCATAGAGACCCAACCAAAAAGGCTCAGCCCCTAAGGCGCGCGCGAGAAGCTCTTCAGGGGTCTTATCCCAATTATTTCCAAAGGCTTGTAGCGCTAAGTTAAAGCAATGACTGGCCTGTTCCAACGTATGGATTTGGACGATTTCAAGGCCCGGGACAGCTGTTGGCGGGCCTAAATCAGAGGTGCGAACAAGGATGGTTTCTGTTGGCTGACGCTCAAAGCCTGCCGCCATCAGGGCCTTCGCAAAACCTTCCGGCGCGTCATGGGAATAAAGCTTCCACTCAAGGTCTTCAGCCCCCGTCGCACGGGCCACGTCAAGCTCTGCCGCAATCACGTCTTGAACCTCAGATGCGGCGATATCCTGCCAGATGATCTGGCCGTGATCACGGGTTACAAAGGGGGTTTGCGTCCAAGCCCTAGGTAAGTTGGTCTTGTCGGGCCTGCGTCTTTGGCTGGCATCAAAGGCCGCGCGTAGTTCGTCGACTGTCATCGGCTCAAGGCAGCTAAACGTCCCAATTGGGTCGCTAAAACCCCATCAATCGGAGCTGCCAAGCCATCTAGCTTTGACTCTGCGCTACCATTGACCAGATAGGTGACCTGCAGCTTCGTTTTGTCCGCTTGCGTGGCGGGCTTGAGGGTAAAGGTCATGGTCGCTTGCACCGCCATACCCTGTAATGGGCCAAAGCCGCCCTCGATCCGCAAAACCTTGCCAGGCATGGCCATGACCACACGGGCATGTTCAACCCCACCGCCTGCCCAAGTCTCACACCAGCACCCGCCGGGTTGCACATCCAAGCGGAGATTTTTGGCTTGGCCGGAATATGTATGGTCTGAGGACCACCAAGACGAGATTTGGGTTAGGTTTTGCCAAGCTTCGGCTGGCGCGCCAGCAAGTTCAACCTCATAGGCCAAGGCAATATGGCTGGGGCTTGCGGCTTGTACTGCGGCACTTGCTGGACTGGCCGAGAACAAGAGGGCTGCAACAACCAGCCAGTCCCCCTTTGCCCGTGCCATCACGCAGCCTTTTTAGCAGCTGGCTTGGCCGCCTCAGACGCCATCGTCTTGCCATGCCAGACTTCGCCTTCATCAAAGAAGTCGCGCATCACAGGCACAATGGCTTCGGCAAAGGAGACTAGGAACAAATGCCCGCCGCCCTTCACGATATGAAGCCGCGCGTTAGGGGCAAGGCTGGCAATCCAGCGGCCATTGATTTCGGGTACGATCTTGTCCTTATCGCCCATCATCACCAACGTCTTGGCCTGCAAGAAGGGCAAGAACCAAGCGCTCGTCCAGCCCATCATACAGGTTAGTTGTTGCATATAGCCAATCGTGGAGGGCGGCAGCAGGCGCGAGGCATGGCCGTCGGAGCCACTGGTATCGCCACCATAGAGGGTGCGGAAATTGGCCAGCATATAATCCTTATCAACATAGCGCCGGGGGCTGGCCATTTTCATCAAAACTTCTGGGTCGCCCGGAACCATCAACATGCCCATGCTCGTTGCCGCCAGCAACAGACGGCCGGTACGCTTCGGGTTTTGCCAGGCAAATTGCTGGGCCATCGCCCCGCCCCACGACACACCCATGACATCCACCACGTCAAAGCCGTAATGATCCAACAGCTTGGCGGCAAAAGCGCAGATCATCCACGGACGATAGGGCAAAATCGGATTGGGTGACTTACCAACGCCTGGCATGTCAAAGGTGATGATATCGCGGTCAACAAACCAGTCGGCCAACGGCGCCATCAGCTCGATATTGGCCCCGATGCCATTGAAAAAGAGGATCGGTCGCGGACGGTCCTTACCTGCTTTACCTTTAAGATCCGTGCGCCAAACGGCGGCGCGAACGGTGCGTCCGCCAATGGTGACACGTTCGAACTGGGCCTTGCGGCCTGTCGTTTCGGTAGCTGAAGACACGTTAGACTATCCTTTTAGCGATCCCTGAGCTGGGCTTTTATGGTCGATCAAGATGGTTGCCAAACTCTTACGCTTGGAAAGGCACGCCCGATATAGGCTTTTTAATCGTTGAACGCGTAGCGGCCAGGCGCAGGATCGCCAGCTGGATGGTTCTTATTGCCCACATCTGCTGGGGCGGCCTTCATCGCGCCAGAGCGCGCTTTCAGCCATTCGCCCCACAAGGGCCACCAAGAGCCTGGAACCTCTTTGGCACTGGCCATCCATTCATCCGTGGTTGGCGGTGGCTTGCCCTCATTGCGATAGAATTTAGCCTTGGGATTACCCGGCGGGTTCAACAGCGCCTGAATATGGCCCGAGTGGGAGAGAATGAATTCAATATTCTCTGACCCTACCAATTGGGTGGTGCGATAGCAGGCTTTCCAAGGCGTGATATGGTCGGTCACACCAGCAATGACGAACAGATCATTTTTAACCTTGGTCAAATCGACAATATGACCAGCAAACTCCACTTCGCCCGGTCTAGCGAAAGGTTGCTTGGGATACATGTCGAGA
Organism: Alphaproteobacteria bacterium; assembly: GCA_027485915.1. Lineage (GTDB taxonomy): Bacteria > Pseudomonadota > Alphaproteobacteria > Caulobacterales > Aquidulcibacteraceae > Aquidulcibacter. The sequence continues at coordinate 3,262 of JAIXQA010000012.1, forward strand.
TAATCCGAGTGCAATTTCGCCGGCAGATTGGTCGTGTCATTATTCCAGAACAAGACGTCAAACGGCGGAGGATCTTGGCCCATCAGATAATTATTGATGACATAATTCCAGATGAGGTCATTGGGCCGCATCCAGGCAAACATCCGCCCCAGTGAATCACCTTCCAAAATGCCCTTCTTGGCAGAGCGTTGGCGGGCAAGCTCAATCCCATGTTCGGACACCAAAGCCCCTACTTCGGAATCATCCTTTTGTGGGTCGAGCACATTGACCATCAAGCTCACTGCATTGACGCGCGTATCGCCAAGGCTTGCGAGTTTCGACAAGAATGTCGCCGTCGTGATCCCGCCTGAGCAAGCGCCGGACACATTCAGCTTCTTCGACTTGGTGATCTCTAAGATCACATCGCTCGCTTTAATCAGTTCGTCGACATATTCGGCCAAGCCCCAATTTCGGTGCTCAACCCGTGGGTTGCGCCACGAGACGAGGAAGGTGGTGAGGCCTAAGGAGCCCAAGAAGCGCACAATGCTTTTGTCAGGCGAGAGGTCGTTCACATAGGCCTTGTTGATCTGTGGCGGGATGATCAGGAACGGAATCGCATGGACCTGTTCCGTCGAGGGCGCATATTGGATCAGCTCCATCATCTCGGTCTTATAGACAACCGCGCCCGTAGAAGTCGCAAGATTTTCGCCGACCTTGAACGGGCGCTTATCCACTTGGCTGACTTGGCCACCATTTTCGGTGAGATCGCGATAGGCATTTTGCAGGCCCTTAATTAGGCTCATACCACCGCTTTCATAAGCGCGCTTAATCGCAGCTGGATTGCCGATCAGCGTATTGGTCGGCGAGATGGAGTCGATGATCATCTGAGAGACGAAATTGGCGCGGGCCTTTTCCATTTCATCGAGATCGAGGTCGGCTAGCCATGTGCCGACGTTTTTCTGGACCGCCAGATAATATTGCATCCCCATGCGATAGATGGGGTTGTATTTGAACGTAATGTCCATGAAGCGTTTGTCTTTGGCATCGGGTGCCAGATCGCTTTCATTCTTCAAAATCTTGACAACATCATCACCCAAGGCCTTCAGATGCTTGGTCGTGGTAGCGGGCTTAGCCGTTACCTCCCGCATCATCAGCGCAACAGCGCCCATCAGGTCTTCGCGGGCCAAGCCCATCATGGCCGTCAGGGCCACGGTATTTTGTGCGGCTTCGTCACCAAGATTGATTTTCTGCTTCGACATTCAGACCTCCCCGCCCCGATGATTCATGGCTCGACCCTCGCAGGCATTGTCAGAAACGAGGTTATGACGGCAATTGCTAATCGTGAAGTTGTTTGTGCTGTGATATGCGCGATTGGTTACGGTTTTTCGTCGTTTGCCTGCTTCTGACTGCTTTAGGATGCCGAAATATGAGTGGATCAAGCCCGACCAAAGACAAAATCCTCACAAAATCGCGTGAGCTGTTCAACAGCGAGGGCTTTGGTGCCTTGGCCGCCGTTGATATTGCCAACCATTTGTCTATGTCCCCGGGCCATCTCTACTACCATTTCAAAGGCAAAGCGGAAATCGCCGCAGCCCTTCTCGCGGCGCATATTGGCGAGTTAGAAGCCATCAAAGGGGCCGCACTCGAAAAATGCGCTGGACCCGATGCCACGATTGAGACGGCTTGGACTTGGGTCCATATTCTCGTTGAAGAGGCATGGGATGCCCGCTTTGCTTACCGGGAACCCCTATCGGTCGTCCGCGCCGATGCGCGTTTGGCCAACCAAATCCGCCATATGTTTGCCGTCCAACATGATGCAGCTTACGGCCTACTTCATGCGCTGCGCACCTCTAAAGCCATTGTGGCGACCGATGAGGCGTTTGATGGCCTCGTCAATCAGCTTGCTCTGGGCCTCGCCTTCCAATTGGTCCGGATGGAATTTGATGCCCCAGTCACAGAAACGCCGCGCGCACTGATTGCACGCGCGGCGGCTCTGATCATGTTGCCAATCACGGGCTTTATCGGCCCAGACCAGCCCGCAGCTTAAGCAGCTTCGGTTTCGGTCTTCTTAGAAGCCTTAGGCGCAGCCTTTGCACCCTTCAAAGCTTCCACTTCAGCGGTCAAAGCTTCGATCTTGGCAGTCAAGGTCTCGATTTGGTTGCCCAAAGCGAAGATGTTGATTGGTGCCACTTTGTCCATGAAAGGCGAAACTTTCTCAACAACGGTCTTGCGAACGGCTTCAAAACGCTCTTCCAAGTCATGGATGCGGGTTTCCGAAGCGGTTTTGACTTGTGCCGTTGTCTTTTCGACATACTCAGTCACTTTGCCAGCGGCTTCGTTCTTGGAGATGCTGGCGCGAACCAGATCTTCAACTTGCTCACCCTTTTCAACCAATTGGTCGAACATTTCGTTGGCGGCACCGGTTACTTTTTCAACGCGGCCAGCGGCTTCTTGATACACACGGCCATAAGCGCCAACGCCTGCCAACCAGATCTTGCGGGCGATTTCGAGGCCTTCTTTACGAGCGGTCTCAACGGTTTCGGTGACTTTGTTTGCTTCAGTCATTTTTCTCTCCTTCACCGGGCTGCGGGGGGGGGGGGGGAGGAGCAGCCCTTTGGTGTTCGATAGCTAGGATATAGCGTGGGCTTTTAGAAAGCGCATACTAAATGCTGCAACGCAGCATAATGGGGTGCAGGCAGCTTAGAACCTGCCAGCAATGACGTCGGCAAATGGCTGGGTGGCTTGCCAATGGTGCGCCTGCCAGCCCACTTGCCGGGCAGCAGAAACATTTTTGAGCGTATCATCGATGAAGAAGATTTCAGCCGGATTTGTTCCCAACGCTTCCACAATCAATTGATAAAAATCGGGATCCGGCTTGGCCACCCCCAATTGTGCCGAATAAAATATGCCGTCTACATGGGCGGACAGCTTCATATCAACTGTTAAATAATTGGCTCGAAGATGGTCTTGATTTGTTGCAAGATAGACCAAAGCCCCTCGAGCTCGCAAAGCATCACATTGAGCTAAGATCTCTTGATCTATGTTCGAATCCATCGCGAACCAATAATCAATAAGCTCGTGCGCCGCCGTGGCGATATTTGCTTGATGCAACCACTTTTGAAGGGTCGGCATTAAATCTAAACGTCCCACGACGATTTCCGGCCACCAGATTTTGAAGAAGTCGCGGCTTAAAAGGCCAATATCAATCCCTAGGTCGCTTTGGAGCTGCGAATACCAAGGCTTTCGATCAGACGGACGACCCGTGACCAACACGCCATCGACATCGACCAATAGATATTTGGGCATACAGGTCCTTCCCTTTCGATAGACTTACACGAATGCCAGACTTTACCCTGAATCTTAGATTGTGTTGAAGCGTTTGGGCGATCCTTCCGGCCCACCAAACCGCTTCCTTTAGCGTGACCGGGCGATGTGTCGCGTCAAATCGCCGACAAGCAATAAGTTGTGGTCTGTGGGGCAGGCAGAGCCTGAACCAAAGCTTTCCAGAAGAAAGAACTAATCATAACGATGTCATCCAGGACGGCACCAGCCGATGCGGGACCTCCGAGCCAAAGTCCCTCAAGGTCCCCGCTCTCCCGTTTGCCTCGGTGGGGATTTCATCTGAGGGATGAAGCCACAAGTCAGCACCCCATTTCATTCGCAAAACAAATCGCAACGCTTCAGTGAACTTCACCTCTGTGATTCTTGTATTGAGTCGATTTGGATTAATCCACTTTCCGAGAAATTGCTGGACGCCACCTTTCGCTTTTAGGCTTTAATTGACCTTTGCATGTTATCTTCAAAACACAACTTTGGCCCTAAAGCGCATATCTACCGGGTTGTTTAGGTATCAATTCTCCCTTTTGAGGCGTGCATAGAGAAAGCATTTCCCGTTTTAGGCACGAAAGCTGCGATGGCAGCATGCTATGTCTCCTTATGGGACAAGGCAAAGTTTTAGTCGGCACCTTGCGCCCAAGAGTTTTATCTTGGCCGTATTGATCAGTGAGTATTCATGATGTTCTTTGGAAAAAGACCGCCCCGTCAAACACCCGATCCACTTGTCTTGGCACGGCAGGCAGAACCATTCATCGATCGGGAAATTCAACAGGCTGTCATTAGTGGCGCATCAACTGTTAGGTTGGTGCGAGATTTTTCCACGGAGTCACATAGCCACCCTGCCCGCACGCCAGAGCCAGAGGCAAAGAAGATCACAGCTTTCACCGTGATTTGTTGGTTCATGGCGATCAATTTAGTCGCTGTGATTGGGCATCACTGGGTCATGAAAGACCCATGGAATCCGCCGGAGGCCGTTTTGGCGCTGCAGAAGATCGGTGACTTCAAATTAAGCGCGCGCAACGCACCAGACGGCAAACTCACCAATTTGGAAACTCAGACGCGAACTTATTGTGGCAATCGGACGAAGGTACAGTTCAGCACCCCACGGACCCGCATCGGCGAAGAGACCACCAAGGAAGTGCCAGTCGTCATGTTCAACGGGTTTGGTGGAGATGACGCCGCAGGCAAAGCCTACACGCTGTGCCTCATCAAACAGAACGTCGACCGCTTCTGCGATGGTGATAGCATCAAACATACCGCCGAAACCCTGCAGGGCTATTTCTGGTCTCTAGACCCAATGAATGGCTTCGAACAATCGCCTACATTTGCCATCATGCAATATGCCCAGTCGATGAACCCCGACAGTGGGTTCAACAAAGTCAAAACAGAACTGGGCCTAGACAAAACGATTGCAAGTTTTCCCAAAGCGAAAGCAGATCCTGAAATTGTCTCGCAAGTTAGAAACCTGATGGAACAAGGCTATCTGCGCAAGTCTGACCTGTTTTTTGACCTGCGGGGCGCGCCAACTGGTGCCAAAGGCCTGTTTGATGACGTGGTTGAGGCCAAGACATCGCCTTGTCAGAAGATCGATTAGGTCACTGGCGGGCGTAAGCCGAGTCCCAGACCTTGTGCCGCGAAGTCCCTCAAGGTCCCCGCTCTTCGCTGATGCTGCGACGGGGATGACAGGGTCGTAGATGGTTTTTGTCTAGAAGCGGTTTGGTGATCCTTCCGGCCCACCAAACCGCAACCGAAATTGTTCTGACGACCCAGATGTCGTGCTCATCCTCGATGATCCATTTTGGTGAAACAGGGTTGCCACCAAAATGGGTCTAGACGGAAGATACCTTGAACGATGTCATCCCGGACGGCGCTAGCCAATCGGGGATCTCCTGCCGCAAGCTCGCTGCGGTCCCCGCTCTCCACTGCGTTCCGGCGGGGATGACATGGCGGGGGCGCAGACACAAAAAAACGCCCCGACCTTTCAGCCGGGGCGCTCTTGAAGATTAGGCTTGTCGCCGCAGGTCTTATTCAACCACAGCTGCCACAACGCCTGCACCAACGGTGCGGCCGCCTTCGCGGATTGCGAAGCGCAAGCCTTGGGTCATCGCGATCGGGGTGATGAGTTCCACCATGATCTTAATGTTGTCGCCTGGCATCACCATCTCAACGCCGTCTGGCAACATGCAGATGCCGGTCACGTC
>JAIXQA010000001.1 GCA_027485915.1 Alphaproteobacteria bacterium
GGCAGCCACGTCTGCCCTGCTTAATCCCGGTGACCAATCCCCAACAGTCGGCTTAACTCGGACCGAAGCTCCTCCGCGTCGGGGACAGGGCCAGATTACGTGAGGTTCTGGGAGTGGGGGATAAGTTTTTATTTGTCCCTGCTGATTTCCTCCCTCCGGCCCTAGGTAGCCAGGTGGATGGGGGAACTTCCGATTTCATCTAGAAGGCTTTGGTGCAGGCCCTGCCTGCCCCAAAGGCCAACTTCGATTGTTTGTGGGCGATTTGACGAGTCAAGTCCGCTTCGCGCCGCTCCGCGGCAGATTTCCGAAGGAAATCTGGACTTGACGCGACCAATCGCCCGGGCACGATATCAAAAGCGGTTTGGTGGACCAAAGGGATCACCAAAACCGCTTCCAGACAAAATAGCTTTTCAAAACCGCCGCCATCCCCGCCGGAAAGCGGGGACCTCAGGGGACTTTGCGGCAGGAGATCCCCGATCGGCTTCGCCATCGGGGATGACATTGCTTGAGGATTTTTCCATCTAGACCCATTTTGGTGGAAACCCTGTTTCACCAAAATGGATGATCTAGCATGAGCGCGACATCTGCGTTGTCAAAACAATTTCATTAGCGGTTTGGTGGACCAAAGGGATCACCAAAACCGCTTCCAGACAAATTAGCTCTTCAAAACCACCGCTACCCCAGCCGGAGAACGGGGACCTCAGGGGACTTTGCGGCAAGCGATATGAGACACGGCCACCGCCATCGGGGATGGCAACGCAGTCGCCGGTACACTCGGCACCACCAATCCGTGGTCCTAAAGCGACCCGCCGCGCAACACGCGCCCCATAAGGCCAAATAGCTTGCGGCTATTCTCATTGGCTTCAGGCTTCCACTCGGGGTGCCATTGCACGGCAAGGACGGGGCCACCGCGGGCGGTGCTGGAAAACGCCTCAACCACGCCATCGGGCGCGCGCGCTTCAACACGCAGGCCGTCGCCCAGTTTGTCGACGCCCTGATAATGGACGGAATTGACCTTGATATCGGCTTGGCCAATGGCGGCCAGAATGGCTCCGCCTTCTTCCAGCCGCACGTCATGTTCATGCGCGAACATGGCATCAAAGTTGACCCCATCGGGCGAATGATGCTGGAAGAGGCGCGCTGGATCGGCCATGTCGCGCCGTAGTGTCCCGCAAAAATGGACGTTGAGCTCTTGAAAGCCCCGGCAAATGCCAAAAACCGGCTTGCCAGCCTTCAGCATCACATCGGCCAAGGCCATCGCCATCTCGTCACGATTGGGATCAAACGGCCCAGGCGCATCCTCAATATCTTCGCCATAGCGGTGGGGCTGCATATTGGAGGGTGAGCCCGTCAACAACAGCCCGTCGATCCGGCCCGCCACAGTTTCTGCATCCACAAAGGCGGGCAGGGATGGGATTAGAAGCGGGATCGCATCCACATGCGGGCTGACGCCATAAAGATAGCGCTCCATCACCGATTGGGCATATTCGGTTCCGACATGGCGCTGGCAACAAATCATACCGAGGATCGGGCGTGCGTTCATGGGGATCGGGCCATAAATTCTTGAATTAGGCCGCCAAATTTCTCATGCGGCGGGAATTTCTCATAAGCATGTGCAGCGCCAATCTCAACCCAGTCGAGCTTTTCGGCGGTGCAGGTTTCAAGGAAGGGCGGGCATGGATCAGCCTCATCAAACATGGTGGCGCGCACATTGATGAAGTCGCCAATGGTGGAAGAGACTTGGGTATAGACCCAACTTGAACATTCGGGGCAGACATAATGGACGGGGCTGGCCTTCATACCGCCTTGCACCGGTTTGCCCGAGAGAATCTCAAAACTCGCCCCCGCATACATTTCGCTCAAAGAGAACGCGCTGGCGGTCATGCGCTGGCAGCCTTTGCAATGACAGGCCATGGTCAAAAGTACGGGCGGCTTGGCCTCAAATCGGACGGATCCACAGCGGCATCCGCCTCGCTTTCCTTGCAGCTTATCTTCCATCTTTTTGGATGCCTAACTCTGCAGCAGCACAGGGCTATCACCATGCCAGCGCAGCCAGACTTCATCGTCCCAGGTGAAATCCTCTTGATCCCAGCGCGACAAATTGGGCCGCGAGACCTGCATGCGGCGGCCATTGATCAAATCGATCTCATAAATGCTTTCGCTGCCAAGGTAAGAGATTTGCCGCACAATACCTGCCGTCACATTGCAGCCCGATGGTGCATCTTCTGGCGTTGGGGGGGTGGAGCCTTCCTCACGCTTGAGGAGTTCGATTTTCTCAGGACGAATGCCAACCCACATTTTCTCGCCACCTGCGCCTGAGACGCCGTGGTCGAAGAAAATTCGCCCGCCCAATTCCTCGGACTGCACGATGGCGTGGTCGGGTTCGTCGACCTCGAGGGTGCCTTCAAACAAATTCACGCTGCCAATGAAGTCAGCCACAAACTTATTGGCCGGAAATTCATAGAGGTTAGACGGAGTGGCGGTTTGCATCAGTTTACCACGGTCCATCACAGCGCAGCGCCCCGCCATAGCCAAAGCTTCGTCTTGGTCATGCGTGACCATTACAAAGGTGATGCCAACTTTGTCTTGAAGCTCAGCCAATTCAAACCGCATGGCTTCGCGGAGTTTGGCATCGAGGGCACTCAGCGGCTCGTCCAACAAGAGCACTTTGGGTTTTTTCACGAGCGCACGGGCCAAAGCGACACGCTGGCGCTGACCGCCACTCATCTGATCCGGCTTGCGCTCAGCCAGATGGTCGAGCTTCACATCAGCCAAGGCCGCCATCACGCGCCCATATTGGTCAGCCTTGGCGACATTGTCGAACTTTAAGCCATAAGCGACATTTTCAAACACCGTCATATGCGGGAACACGGCATAGGATTGGAATACCATGTTCACCGGCCGTTTATTCGGCGGGATGGTCGACATATCGACACCATCGATGAAAATCTTGCCTTCGCTCGGCATTTCAAAGCCGGCCAACATACGCAGCAAAGTCGTCTTGCCACAGCCGGATGGGCCTAAAAGCGCGAAGAATTCGCCGCGCGGGATCTCCAAAGTCACGCGGTCAACCGCTGTCACCTTGCCATAGCGCTTGGTTACTTCTTCGACCCGAATAATGGTGTCACGATCGCTCATGATTTAGCTCTCTTTGGTGGTGGCAGACTGGGCGCGCAAGGCAAGGACGGTGGCGATCACCGTGATTAGGATGATGATGGTGGAGGCTGCATTGACCTCGGGCGTTACCGAGAAGCGCACCATCGAATAGACTTTTACGGGGAATGTGATGGTACCTGGCCCAGAGGCGAAGAAGGTGATCACAAAGTCGTCGAGCGACAACGTAAAGGCCAAAAGTCCCCCAGCAATGAGACCGGGCTTCATATGGGGGATAATCACATCTCTAAACGCTTGGTAGCGCGTGGCACCCAGATCTAACGCTGCGGCTTCCAGTTCGGAATTAAAGCTCTCTAGCCTTGCGCGCACCACAATGGCGACAAAGGGAAAAGCAAAGGTCACATGCGCCAAAATGATCTGCGTCAGATTGAATGGATAGGGCAGATCATTTGGGAAGCCGATCTTGGCAAAAAACATCAAGACCGCCACGCCAAAGCAGATTTCTGGTACCACGATCGGCAAGCTCATCCCGCTTTCAAGCGGGCCTTTGAACGGGAATTTGAAGCGCCAGAAGGCAAAGGCCATCAAAGCACCAAGGACGACCGAGATAATGGTGCAGACCCCGGCAATCAGCAGGGAATTGAGCAAGGCCTCGCGCAATTGCGTGTTTTCAAACGCCTTTACATACCATTTCAGCGTAAAGCCCTTCCAGACGACATTGGCCTTCGAGTCGTTGAAGCTGAACAAAATTAAGATGATCAGGGGCGTGTAAAGGAAGACAAATACCCCAGCCAACCAGGCCTTCATGGCCGGCATATTGAGGTAGTCAAGCGGCGCGCGGGCGACTTTTTTGGCCATTAGTGTGCGCCTACCTTTCCGCCCTTACGCTCCATAAAGGCGCGAATGGCAAAGAAGAGTAAGGTGATATACATCAGAATGAAGGACAAAGCGGCCCCAAACGGCCAATCATTGGCGCGCTTGAATTGTCGTTCAATCAGGCTTGCGATCATCAGATCATCCGGCCCCCCCAAGAGGTCAGGCGTCAGATACGCCCCAAGCGCCGGGATAAAAGTGATCACAAGGCCAGCAGCAATGCCCGGTGCTGCCAAGGGGACAATGACGCGCCGGATGGTTTCCAAATGCCCAGCGCCCAGATCAAGGCTTGCTTCAATCAAGCTTTTGTCCAGCCGGTCGAGTGCTGCATATAAAGGCAGGACCATGAAGGGTAGGTGGACATAAACAAGGCCCACCACGACGGCGAACTTATTGTAAAGCAGCGGCAAAGGCTCAAAAGTGCCCATTTGCAAGCCGGCAAATGCCAATAGACCATGCAGGCCCTCTAGCCCCGTATTGATGACGCCCGATGACCGCATTACGGCGATCAGTGCATAGGTGCGGATCAAAAGATTGGTCCAAAATGGCAGCATGATCAGCAACAATAGCCAAGCCTTTTGCTTCTCATCGGCGAAGGTCATGGCCAGCGCGACCGGGAAAGCGACCACAAGGCAAATCAGGGTGGTAACAAACGCCAGCACGATCGAGTCGCCCATGACCTTTAAAACTTCAGGGGTGAAGGCCTTGGCGTAATTGGCGAATGTGCCTGTGATCTCAACATCGACTGGGCCGACGTTTTCGCCAACCGAATAGGCCCATACCATGGCCATTGGGACAACAAAGAAGATCAAGAACCAGATCACAGGCAGCGCGATGGTTGCCCTGAAAAAAGTCTTATCTTCGCGCCAATCTTGCATCATCCGCCCTCATGAAGCTTTCTGATGTCATTTCAATCTCATACTTCGGGGTCTGTCGAGGGCTATTCGTTCAATTTACTGACTTTGTTGTAACAAATTGTATCTATGCAACGGTGATGGGCACGCGATGTCGGTTTAGCCCTGATCGGCACGTGGCCATGCCCGCACCAAAACCCGCTCTGACTCTGCCCAGCGCTTTTCAACGACCAAGCGCATCACTTGGGCATCGTCGAAAAACACTGCACCTTTAATGCCGTCGAGAACCGCTTTGGCCACATTGTCGAGGTCAATCGCGGGGTAGTCGCGATTAAGGTCGATCAGAATCTCTACTTCAAACTCGCCGTGACGCGGGCGGATCCGCATCTCCGTCCGCAAGAGCCGGTCGAGCTTTTGCTTATAGACTTTTGATTGGGACGTGACTTCGAGAATAAGGAATTCTGCCATGGGCCCAATTTGTCGGCCTTTGGTAGCCCCGCTGCCGCGCCAAGGCTCTGATGTCTCCGGCTCAGACAAGGGAAAACTCAATCGGGCAAAATGGACAAGGACCGCATCATGTCGGGCCGGACAAGCTTTAGCAAGGCGAGATCGGCAGGAAACGAGCTTGTCTCTAGCAGCATGAATGTCGGGTTTTCGCAAGGGGGCATGCAATCGCATGCAAATGCTTTGCAACCATTTATCAATATGTTTTCAGTTAGGCTTGCCCGCGTCATATAGTCGACCGTTTTCGACGGAACCGTTTTCTGATTTCTAAATGGAGGCGAAATTGCTAGCTCCCCGCTCCCCAGAAGAGCAGTCCCTGATTTTGGGCGTCCGCATTGATACCGATGTTGCACTGCGATTAACCCGCACCTTGTGGGAAGTTTTAAGCAATCATGATCCGGTCTTGCGCGATAAGCTGACTTTGGCACTCCAGTCCGAAATTGACGGTTTGGCTTTGCAGGAAGAATTGGATGAAGGCGGCAAGCCCGGCAATGATGGGGCGACACTGCAAATCCTAAAGCTCTATCAGGCTATTAAAGCCGCCTAAACGATCCGATCCAGAACGCGTACGACAAAGTTATGGTCGTCTTTTGGCCCGGCCAAAAATTCCGTGCGCGTGCTTTCCGTCCAGTCCGCCTCGTCAAATGCCGGGAAGTAGGCTGAGCCCGCGGGGGCAGCATCGACATCTGTTAGATAAAGCCGATCGGCAATAGGTAGGGCTTCGGCATAAATTTGCCCGCCGCCAATCACACAAATTTCGGTTTGTTGCGTGGTTCGCGCCATGGCTTTCGCAGCTTCAATGGCACTTGACAGGCTGGTCCAAATGCTCGCGCCAAGGACCTTAAAGTCCGTATCCCGGGTGATCACCAAATTGGGTCTGCCGGGCAGGGGCCTTCCAATCGAGTCCCACGTCTTTCGGCCCATGATCACGGGCTTGCCCAAAGTGACCGCCTTGAAGTTTTTCAGGTCACTTCCCAGCCGCCACGGCAAGTCATTGTCGACCCCAATCACATGATTGCGGCCACGTGCGACAACGAGGCAAAGCTTGATAGTGTCCATTCTGGAGGCCTAGCACCAATCGCTTAACCGACAAATGCCTTTTCATAGACAAATTGCCCGGGCTGGCTGACCGAGCCTTCGGTGAAGCCTGCTCCTTCAAACATGGCTTTGCAAGACGCTAGCATTTCCATCGATCCACAAATCATGCCGCGATCAACTTCGGGATTAAAGGAAGGCAGATTATGTTCGGCAAAGAAGCTGCCGTCAGTCACGCGGGCGGGCAGGCGGCCCTTGGGGTTGTGCGCTTCCCGTGTGGCGGCTGTATCATGGATGAGTTTGCCTGCCTCAATATACTCCCCGACCAAAGGATCATCCTTTAGGCTTGCCACCAACTCAATCCCATAGGTCAGCTCATCGGCTGTCCGGCAGGTATGGGTCAGGATAACCTCATCAAAGCGCTCATAGGTTTCAGGGTCGCGGATCAGGCTGGCAAAGGGGGCAATGCCCGTCCCCGTCGCCACCATATAAAGTCTTTTGCCGGGCAATAGCGCATCGAGCACCAAGGTGCCCACTGGTTTGCGCCCAACCAGCACGGTTTGGCCGACTTCGATGGTGCAGAGCTTTGAAGTCAAGGGCCCATCAGGCACTTTGATTGAGTAAAACTCCAATTCCTCATCCCAATTGGGGCTGGCGATGGAATAGGCCCGCACCAATGGCTTTCCCTCTAGTTCAAGGCCCATCATCACAAACTCACCCGTCCGGAACCGGAAGGCTGGCGAACGCGTGGTGCGAAAACGGAAAAGGCGGTCTGTATAGTGCTGGACGTCCAGCACGGTTTCAGTGGTAAAAGCGGACACGGGGATAAAGCTCTCTGATTAGTCTTGTGCCCTTCAGATGGGCGAAAATGGGCTGTGCCGCAAGACGGGCGTAGGGGAAACTGACAGGAGCATTTAGAGGATCTGGCCCACCTGTGGCACACAGGCCCCAGTTCAACAGCTTCAACACCCGTAGCACTGGCTTTTTACCCCCAAAACAGACTATAGAGCGCGCCAATCATGCTGAGTTGTCAGCCCAACAGGTCATTTTCGGCCGGGAGACCCAATGTCAAAAGAAGAATTGCTCGAATTTCAAGGTACCGTGGTAGAACTTCTACCCAATGCCACTTTCCGCATCCGTCTTGAAAACGAACATGAAATTATTGGCCACACGGCTGGTAAATTGCGCAAGAACCGCATTCGCGTTTTGGCAGGCGATAAAGTTCTGGTCGAAATGACCCCCTATGACCTGACCAAGGGCCGGGTCACCTATCGTTTCCGGTAAAACAAATCCCATGAAGCTTATTCTGGCAAGCGCATCGCCGCGCCGACAAGAGCTTCTGGCCAGAGTTGGGATTGTGCCCGACACAATTTGTCCAGCGGATCTGGACGAAACACCTCTGCCCCACGAAACGGCGCGCCAGCACGGCTTGCGTCTGGCCTGCGCCAAGGCCGAAGCTATCGCCCTGCAGAACCCTGATGATTTGATCCTAGCGGCTGACACTGTGGTTTCCGTGGGGCGCCGGCTGTTGCCTAAAGCTGAAACGCGCGAGCAGGCTTTGGCTTGCCTCCATCTCTTATCCGGGCGCAATCACCGCGTCACGACCGCCGTCTCTGTCCAGCGTGGTGCGGCCAAGGCCAGCCGGGCGGTGGAAACCCGCCTGACGTTCAAGCGCCTCAGTGAGGCAGAAATCCGCTTTTATCTCGATAGCGAGCAATGGATGGGCAAGGCCGGTGGCTATGGCATCCAGGGCTTGGCTGGTGCGTTTTGCACCCAGTTGCATGGCTCTTGGGAGGGCGTCATGGGTCTGCCACTCTATGAGACCGTCTCGCTGCTGGAGGGCTTTGGCTATCAAAGGGTGTTGTCATGAACGCGCCAAAGCCACCTACACGTGAGATCGTCATTCATGAGCGCATTGGCGAGCTGCGTGCGGCTTTGTTTGATCGCGACCGGATTGTGGAGTTGCGCTTAGAGCGTTGGTCCACCCATGACGGCCGCGTCCGCTGGGGCCAGATTTATGCGGGCCGTGTGACAGCTATTGATGGCCGCATTGGCGGCGCTTTTGTCGATCTGGGCGTGGGCGAGCCAGCTTTTGCCCCCTTTGGCCGTGAGCGTGAGGCTGATCTGCGCGTGGGGGCTGCGGTTGCCGTGCGGGTTGTGCGCGAAGCCGAAGGCGGCAAGGGCCCGGCGCTCGCCTATGAAGGCCTCGCCCCACAAGGGCCTTGCCCACGCCTCTTAGAAGATGCCACGCCGTGGCAAGGCTGGCCAGGGGAACCGCGTGAGGCCGATGAAGATGAGATTGACCGCATCGATGCTGCCTTCGAAGCGGCCCTGCACACCGAAGTGCCGATTGCGGGCGGTGGCCGTCTGACGATTGAGCGCACGCGCGCGTTAACCGCGGTCGATGTCGATAGCGCCAATCGCGAGACAGGCGGCACAGATCCTGCCCGCTTTGCCCGTGGCCTCAATCTCGCCGCTGTGCCCGAAATCGTGCGGCAAATCCGTCTGCGCGGTCTTGGCGGCCTCATTTGCGTTGATTTTACCGGGCCCCGCCGCAAGGGCGATGCTGAGGCTTTGACCAAAGCGCTCATCAGCGCCTTTGATGCGGAAAAAAATGGTGGCGTTGCCGCCCCCAAAACCGAGGTCCTTCCCGTTTCGCGCTTTGGCATTGCCGAGATCGCGCGCCAAAAGCGTCGCCAAGCCTTGGCCGACATCTGTCTTGATGCGGCAGGCCAGCCCACGGCAGAGACGTTGGCGATTGAGGGCATCAATCGCTTGGCCGCTGCCCTGAAGGGGGCCAAAGGCCGCACCGTGACCCTCTACGCCCCAGCCGCACCCTTGGCCTTTTTGGAGGCTGATTCCATCGGCTGGCGGCAGGATATTGCCGAGACGATTGGCGGCCAATTCCACCTCCGCCTCGGCCGCCCCGGCCAGACCCAATGTGAAGTGGTGATCGCATGAGCCGCACCTGCCCTGAATGTGGCAAGCCCACAGACCACGCCTATCGCCCCTTTTGCTCCAAGCGCTGCGCCGACCTCGATCTGGGCCGCTGGCTCAATGGTTCTTATGCTATTCCTGTTCAAGAAGAGGATAATGGCATACCCGATGCAGAGGACCCCGTGGACAGAGACAATCTGATCCGCTAAACGCCTGCCTCCCGACAGGTTGCCCGGATAGCTCAGTCGGTAGAGCAGCGGATTGAAAATCCGCGTGTCGCTGGTTCGATTCCGGCTCCGGGCACCACTTTTCTTTCACTGTTAGTAGTTGAATTTATTGGGGCCGTAGGGTGCATGCCAGCCATGGAACGCACCATGGTCACCCAACGCCGAAAATCGTCTTTGATTGAGCTCAGCGAAATCACTCGGAACGGCTTCAGGCCGCGCTTCGCTTGCCTTGAAGCCGAGGAAAAATTGTTTCTGCGCAAGCTCGAACCTTGCCTTTACCTAGGCCTAGCCTGCGGCAAAGGCTGTCGAAGTCGGAAAAGCTATTTCCTAGACTATGGCGCGTGAGGCGGTGCAGTCCCTTGGGACTGCACCCTACGGCGCGGATGCCCTCCGCTCCGTGATTTTTCCACGGCTGCCTCGTCAAAGGAAAGAAGCCTGATCACCAATTGACAGCGCTGACAATTTCGGTGACGATGGTCTCTGACGTCTAAGGACTGGCATTGTTGCTATGCAGGTGGGTGTGACCAAGGCAGACTGATGGAAAAGGGGGGAATTCTGTGGGTCTGTTCTTAGCCAAAAAACATGTGTGTTTGTGGGCGCTTGCTGTGGGCTGTGTCGCGGCTTCGATAGCCATTACCGTAGGGAATCAGGCCATGGCGCAAGGCGCGCCCGCCCAAGACGTCGCCCCCGCGAAATGGTCGCTTGTCTGGTCCGATGAGTTTGATGGTGCGGCGATTGATCCAACGAAATGGAGCCATGTGGTCGATTGTTGGGGCGGCGGTAATAATGAAAAGCAATGCTATACCGAGCGGCCCGACAACAGCTTCATCAGGGATGGCAAGCTCGTCATTCAAGCCCGCAAGGAGCGCCGCCGTGGCTATGCTTTGCCGTTAGAACAGCGCACCAACAAAGCCGCCCGCGAGCAGCAAGTCACCTTGCCTTATAGCTCGGCAAAGTTGTCGACCAAGGGCAAAGCCGATTGGCGCTATGGAAGGATCTCCGTGCGCGCGCGCCTGCCACAGGGCCAAGGCACATGGCCCGCAATCTGGATGTTGCCTGCGGGCGAAGTCTATGGACCTTGGGCGGCCTCTGGCGAGATCGACATTATGGAGGCGGTCAATCTGGGCGAGCCCTGCGCCAATTGTCCGGGCGGGGTGGAAAACACCATTCTGGGCACTTTGCATTATGGTGGGGCTTGGCCCAAAAACACATTTCTCTCCAAGACAACCCCACTCGAAGGCAGTCTCGATGACTTTCACACCTTCACGCTGGACTGGGATGCCACCAAAATGGTCTGGTCGATTGACGGGGTGCCCTATGCCACCCAGACGCCAGCCACTTGGCATGCACTTCAAAGTCCAAGCCGACCTTCTGCGCCCTTTGATCAGCCTTTTTACCTGATTTTGAACGTCGCTATAGGTGGAAACTTACCCGAAGGCCGTAATCTGCGTGGTGTTTCCCCGAAGAATTTTCCCAAGACAATGGAAATTGATTGGGTTAGGGTCTATAAATGTGAACGCTCACATGATACCGCTTCGTGCGGGGAACGAGGGTTGTAGACCTGAGTGAGAGACCAAATAAGAAGCGAAAAGCAACAAAAAACTGAGGATAGGAAACCTTAAAATGGCCGGACCAAGCGCAGTGACGATTAAGCCACAAGAAGGCAATGTGAACGACCGAACCTTGTTCTTCATGTCGCTTGCTCTGTTCTTCATTTGGGGTTTCGCGACCGTTCTCATCGATATTCTGATCCCTAAATTCCGCGGGCTGTATAATCTGAGCTATGCAGAAGCCATGCTGACGCAGTCGGCATTCTTTTTGGGTTATTTCGTTTTTTCCATCCCCGCTGGCAATTTGGTGTCGAAAGTCGGCTATATGCGCGGGATTATCGCAGGCCTCGCCGTCATGATCGGCGGCTGTATCTTGTTTGTGCTGGCCACCCATATCGGCATTTATTCCGGCTTTTTGTTTGCCTTGTTCGTGTTGGCTGCAGGGATCACCATCCTGCAAGTTGCCGCTAACGCGGTGATCTCCATTGCCGGTGCCGCTGAAACCAGCTCTGCGCGCCTGACCCTCGCCCAAGCCTTTAACAGCTTTGGTACGTTTATCGGCCCATTTGTTGGGGCCAAGTTGATTTTGGAAGGCGGACCTGAGATCCCGAAGGATATCTCCACCCTGACACCAGAAGCATTGGCAGCCCTGCGTGAAGCAGAAGCGGCCGCCCTGCAAACCCCTTATCTGGGCATTGCTACCGTGTTGGTGTTGATCTTGATCGTCTTTTATATGAAGCGCGATTTGTTGCCGCCGCTAGCAACAGCCGAAACGCCAACCGGCCTTGGCTTTCATTTGCTGGCCAATCAGAAAATTTTGTTCGGTGTCATCGCCATCTTCACCTATGTCGGTGCCGAAGTCGCCATTGGTTCGGTTCTGGTCAATTATTTGAGCCAAGCGAGCATCCTGGGCTCCACGGAAGCCCAAGCGGGTAAGCTGGTCGCGCTCTATTGGGGTGGGGCGATGGTGGGTCGCTTCGCGGGCTCATATATTTTGAGCCGCTTCCCAGCGGGCCAAGTGCTGGCCGTGTTCGCCGTGGCCGCAATCGTCCTCGCCGCCTTGGCCATGGTGCTGACTGGTCAGATTGCCGCCATCGCCATTTTGTCGATTGGCTTGTTCAATTCCATCATGTTCCCAACCATTTTCTCACAGACGGTGATTGGGCTGAATGATGAAGACACGCCAAAGGCGGCAGCCCTTTTGTGTATGGGCATTGTGGGCGGGGCTATTTTGCCGCTTGTCACGGGCTTTACCGCCGACCATGTCGGCCTATCCGTGGCCTTGATTGTGCCCATACTTGGCTATGCTTGGCTCGTCTTCTTCGGGCTGTTTGTTCACCGTCAAAACTCTGCAGCAGCACACTAAGCGAAAGCGAAAACGATGATGCGTGCCCTCATGAAGCCATTTGTCCACAAGTCCCTCCGCGCCTGCATCGCCCCAATCCTTGCCCTATCGCTAGGGCTGGTTGGGTGTGCCTCAGGCCCCAAGAAAGATGACCAAGTCGAAGCGCGTATTACGGAGATTATGAGCAAGATGAGTGTGGAGCAAAAAGTCGCTCAACTCATCATGCCTGACATCTCGACGATCACGCCAGAAGATGTGGCTAAATATCGCTTTGGTTCCATTTTGAATGGCGGCAATTCGGGCCCTTATGGGAATGAACGCTCCAAGCCCGAAGATTGGTTAAAGCTGGCGGACGCATTTTGGGAAGCCTCGCGCACGCCCCATGCCGATGGCAGCCCGGTCATACCGGTCCTGTGGGCAACCGATGCCGTCCACGGGCACAGCAATGTGGTGGGGGCAACTTTGTTTCCGCACAATATTGGTCTGGGCGCGACACGTGATCCAGCGCTGATCCGCGAGATTGGCCGCATTACGGCGGCTGAAATCAAAGTTACCGGGATCGACTGGACCTTTGCGCCAACTTTAGCCGTCGTGCGCGATGACCGGTGGGGCCGCACTTATGAAGGCTATGCGGAAGATAAGGGTCTTGTGTCCGAACTGGGCGCGGCCATGGTTGAGGGTCTGCAAGGCACAGGTCCAGATTTTTTGAGCCAAGAACGTGTGATTGCCACCGCCAAGCACTTTTTTGGTGATGGCGGCACAGGTGGCATCGACACGGGCGACACCGTTGGCAATGAACCCGATCTGGTTGAACTCCATGCATTCCCTTACCGTGCCGCTTTGAAGTCGGGCGCACAAACGGTCATGGCCTCCTTCAGCAGCATCAATGGCCAGAAGATGCATGGCAGCAAATCCTATCTGACCGAATTGCTGAAAGTTGAAATGGGCTTTGATGGCTTGGTTGTTGGCGATTGGAACGGCCATGGACGCATCCCAGGCTGTACCAATCAGGACTGCCCAGACTCGATCAATGCAGGCCTCGACATCTTCATGGTGCCGGAAGATTGGAAAGCGCTTTTGACCAATACCAAGGCAGCTGTCGACAGTGGAAAAATCTCGCAAGCGCGTTTGGATGACGCTGTGCGCCGGATTTTGCGTGTCAAAATGCGTTATGGCCTGTTTGACCTGCCAGCCCCATCGGCCCGCAAATTGGGCGGGAAGTTTGAGTTGTTGGGCGCGCCAGAGCATCGGGCCGTAGCCCGCAAGGCTGTGCAAGAATCGCTCGTTTTGTTAAAGAATGACGGTGTTCTGCCAATCAATCCGAAGAAGACCATTTTGGTCGCAGGCGAGGGGGCAGACAATATCGCCAAACAATCGGGCGGCTGGACGATTTCCTGGCAAGGCGGTGGTGACCTGACCAATGCCGACTTCCCGGGTGCTGAATCCATCTTTGCCGGCATCGCCAAACAGGCTGAAGCCGCCGGCGGCAAAGCGATCTTGTCGGTTGATGGCAGCTTTGTGGACAAGCCCGATGTGGCCATCGTGGTCTTTGGCGAAAAGCCCTATGCTGAGTTTATGGGCGATATCAAAAACCTGTCCTATGCCGATACCAAGCCTCTGGCCTTGATGAAGAAATTTCAAGCCCAGCAAATTCCTGTGGTGGCGGTGTTCCTAACAGGCCGCCCTTTGTGGGTGAATAAGGAACTCAATGCCTCCAACGCCTTTGTCGCTGCTTGGCTGCCCGGCAGTGAAGGCGGCGGCGTTGCCGATGTGTTGTTGCAGACCAAGGAAGGCCAAGTCCAAAAGGACTTTAAGGGCAAATTGTCCTTTTCTTGGCCACAGGCGTGCGACGCCTATTCGCTCAATCCTGGTGAAGCCAATTACAAGCCTCTGTTCGGCTATGGTTTCGGCCTAGCCAATGGTGAGAAGGCGGCTTGGACCAAGGTGGACGAGAAGTGCGCCCTCAGCCAGCCCAATGCTGAAAATGATGTGGCTGTCTTTGCCAAGGGCCAAGCAATTGCCCCCTTCACCATGACAGCCGCCGATGGCAAGGGCCAACGCGTGACTTTGGCAGGGGCTAAAGGCAAAAGCGCGGACGGCTCAGTCGAAGTGGTCGCGATGGACCGCAATGCGCAAGAAGATGCCCGCACCATTCGCTGGAAAGCGGGTGGCTCCTTCGGGTTTGAAGCCTCTGCTGCTCTTAACCCTGCGGCCTTGGCCGAAGGGCGCGCAATCCGGATCGACTATCAGATCGGCACACGCCCAACGGGCCCGGTGAAACTGTCCATGAATTGCGGAGCCAATTGCCGCGATGAAATCGACATTACCGCGTCCTTGGCTCTGGCCGAGCAAAAGGGCTGGATGACCGCCATTCTGCCACTGTCCTGCTTCAAAAAGGGCACCCCAACCGGCATGCCTTTATCGATCCAATCGAGCGGCAGCTTTGAAATGTCTATCTCTGCCGTCACGCTGGTCGATGATGGCGGCGAGACGGCTTGCCGGTTCTGATTGGGGGGGCTTTGGTGCGCCCTTCTCCCTCTGGGAGCGGGGGCGCACTTGTACCATTTGTCCTAGACAGCCCCCCTACATCGGTGCCGGGCAATAGCGTTGCAAATAATCCTTGTGACTGGGCATGTGTTGTACGACGAATTGGATGGATTGTTCGATCCCGCGCAACTCATCGGTCGTCTTGGTGTTCATCAGCGCATCCGCCATCGCATTATGGCCTTGCATTGCGATACCTTGACCCATCATGACGGCTGCCCAGCTGGTTTCGGTAAAGAGCTCATCATCCTCACGGAAGATCTGGCCATTGAGACGGAAGAGGTCGGTCTTCTCCGTTAGGCTTTCTGGCACCGCCATATTGCGACAATAATTCCAGAACGGGCTGTCGTCGCGCGTGGTGGCATTATAATGCAGGATCAAGAAGTCGCGGATGCGGGCATATTCTTTGCCGGTCAGGCGGTTAAATGCATCCTCTTGCGCTTGGGTGATGCCATCAAGAGACAGCAGTGCGATCAGCTTATTGATGCCGGTATTAATCAGATGGATGGAGGTTGATTCCAGCGGCTCCATAAAGCCTGCGGCAAGACCCAAGGCTACCACATTCTTGTTCCAGAACTTCTTTCGCCGTCCGGTGACAAAGCGCAGGAAGTTTGGCTCTGCCTGGGGTTTGCCAGCGATATTATTGACCAGAATGTCGAGGGCTTCCTCATCGCCCATGAATTCGCTGCAATAGACGTGGCCATTGCCATTTCGGTGCTGCAACGGCACTTGCCACTGCCAGCCAGCGCGGTGAGCGGTAGCGCGGGTATAAGGCGGCGGTGGGCTGCCATCGTCGCGCTTGCAGGGCAGGGCCACAGCGCGATTGCAAGGCAAGAAGTTTGACCAATCCTCATAGCCCGTTTTTAGCGCCTGCTCGATGAGAAGACCCCGGAAGCCCGAGCAATCGACAAAGAGGTCGCCTTCGATGACCACCCCATTATCCATGGTGACAGAGGTGACAAAACCCGTTTCACCATCCAAGGCGACATCATTGACTCTGCCTTCGATGCGGATCGCGCCGCGCGTCTCGGCATAGGTCCGCAAATATTTGGCATAACGGCCTGCGTCGAGATGATAGGCGTAATTGATCGGGGGCAGATCGTCACGCTGGTAATCTTCGGTTCGTGCGAAACGGCCGTGATGGGCGGCCATGGTTTCAATGTTGAAGATTTGGATCGGCCTTTTGTCGCCCGCCTCTTTAAACTTGTGCCAGATATGATGGAAGGAGACGCCATCAACTTGATAGCCATAATTGCCAAAGGGGTGGATATAGCTATCGCCAATCTTGCCCCAATTGACGAATTGGATGCCCAGCTTGAAGCTGCCTTGGACGGCGGACAACATTTCGCGCTCGTCAATTTCCAGCAAGCGGTTGAAGTCTAGGAAGGGCGGGATTGTAGCCTCGCCCACGCCGACCGTGCCGATTTGTTCCGATTCGATGACGATGACACTGACAGGCCTACCCGCACGCAGGCGCGACAAAGCGGCCGCTGCCATCCAGCCCGCCGTGCCACCACCTACAATCACGATTGTTTCAATTGCCATGTCTCGTTGCCCCCTAGTTCATTTTAACTGTATTTTCTTGCCATCTAGCACGGATGACGCAAATGTGAACGTTCATTTTTTCTTGTGAACGCTCTCAATTTCGGTTACGGCTCACTCAATATGATTAGCTTCCTTCAAAAAAGAAGGGAGTCAGGGGAGGAAAATTTGGCCTATCAACTCAACGCAGGCACAGCCACGTCTCGGTCTCGGCGTTTCACCGCCTTGACCACCGCATCCAGTCTCGCCCTTTTGGCACTGGTTTCGCAGCCTGCATTCGCGCAAACCGCAGCAGAGCCCGCTAAGCCAGCTGAAACTGTACCCCCTGCGACTGCCGCAGCCGAGGAACCTGAAGCCGAAGTGATCGTGGTAACCGGCTTCCGCCGCTCGCTGCAAAATGCACAGTCGATCAAGCGCAACCTCGACACCTTCGTTGATGTCGTGACGGCTGAAGATATTGGCGCTTTGCCGGACCGGTCGGTGGCTGAAGCGCTGCAGCGTATTCCCGGCATCAATATTTCCCGCTTTGAACAGCGCAATGACCCAGACCGCTTCTCGGTTGAAGGTTCTGGCGTCATCATTCGCGGTCTGCCTTATGTCCGGTCTGAATTGAATGGCCGCGATATCTTTTCGGCCAACGGCGGCCGCGAACTCTCCTTTAATGACGTCTCGCCAGAGCTTTTGGGCCGCGTGGAAGTGTTCAAAAATGCCACGGCCGACATGATTGACGGTGGCATTTCGGGGACGGTCAACCTGGTCACCCGCAAGCCACTCGACAAGAGAGGCCCACGCTTTGCGGGTACTCTTGAAAGCAATTACGGCGACATGGCAAAGCAGTGGTCGCCAGGTTTCTCCTTCTTGGGCTCAAACACCTATGAAACCGAAGTCGGTACCTTCGGCATTCAATTGGCTTATGCTCAGTCGGAATTGGTCACCAAGACCGACGCATCGCAAATCACTGACCCCTGCTACCGCGATGTTTCGCTGACCACGGCCTGTATTCGGGTGCGTCCTGTGGGTTCTGGTGGCTTTAGTGGCAGCCAATCCTTCAATGCTTCTAACTTCCCACCTGCAAATGCGGTTTTCGTGCCAAAGGGCGCGGGCGTGCGCACCACCGATCTCACCCGTGATCGCGATGCGATCTCGATCGTCGGTCAGTGGGAAAGCAATGACAAGCGCTGGTTGGCTACTGTCGAATATTTGAAGGCAACAACCGAAGCCACCTTGGAAGAATTCTCCGCCTTGGCTTTGGTCAATGACGATGCTTTGTTCCCAGTCGTGGCACCTGGCACGACGGCTACTTTTGCGGGCAACCAGTTTGCCAAAGGTACGTTGACTCAGCTTCAACCCTTCACGGGTGGTCGGGGTATCCCAACCGAGCTCTTGCGCTTTCAGCGTGAAGATGAGGCCTCAACCGAGGATGTGTCCTTCACCCTGAAGTTCAATCCAACCGACCGCCTGCGCTTTAACTTGGAAGCGCAGCACATTGCATCGGACCGCACGGAAAATGGCTTTATCTCGGCCATGCAGACCTATAGCGATGTCTATATCGATAATACGGGCGACACCCCACTTGTTCAGTTCCTGGAACCAGGGACCCCAACTTCGCCAACCAGCTATTTCAACGATCCTTCCAAGACCTTCTATTGGTTCTTGCTGGACAACCAAGTCTTTAACGAAGGCGAGATGACGAGCGTCCGTCTCGATGGCGAGTATGACTTGAAAGAGGATGGCTTCTTCAAGGGCGTGCGCTTTGGTGCGCGCTGGAGTGATCGCTCGCGTATCACCCGTAATGCCAACTTCTCCAACTGGGGCAATTTGGGTGCGCCATGGACCGGTCGCGGTGGCAACTGGAATTGTGGCGACTTCCAAGCCTTTGGTTGCGGTGGTGCGTATGCCAAGGACTTCCCTGGGTCGTCCGCCCTTCGCAATCCATTCGGTGACAACTTCCAGCGCGGCAAAGTACCCGTGCCTCTGGGCAATGGCTCTGCCTTCTTCTTCGGCGGCGACAACACCGTTCGCGACTATCTGAGCGGCGAAATCCGCAGGCAGGCCAGCGCGATCACCGCTTACACATTGACCCCAAATGCTTGGTTCCCAATCTCTGCCCGTGACAAGGCCTTGCCCGGTGGTCCTTGGACGGCTGGCGAAATCTCGGACGTGGAGGAATTGACCTCTGCCGCATTCTTGCGCGTGGATTTTGGCAAGGAATTCTCCAGCAATCTCAACATCAAAGGCAATTTTGGTCTGCGCTATGTGAAGACCACCGTTCAGGCTGCCGGCCTCATCGAACTGCCTGGAGCACAATTCTTTGACGCGTCTATAAAAGACGCGAATAATAACAAGATCGGTGGTGGTAATGACGACGGTATCGTTACTGTCGATGAAGTGCTCATTTCTTGCAACAATGTTCAACCGGGGCAAGTCGCTCCAGGCTATTGCAGCCTCTCATCCACTCGGCTGTCGCAGTTCGCTGCCTTCTTCACAGGCGAAAAAATTGGCGACGGTGCCGATATTGAGTTCGACCACGTCTTGCCAAGCTTCAATGCCAAGGCCGACTTTGGTAATGGCATGCTGGTCCGGATGGCGATCTCGAAAGGCATTTCGCGGCCAGATTTGAATGCCTTCGCCACCGGCGGTGTGATTTCTGACAATACAGCCAATTTGAAAGCCGGTGGCACGTTGGAGACAGGGCCGCTCTTCCAGCTTGGCACGGGGAACCGCCTGTTGCGGCCAGTTGAATCCTGGAATTATGACCTGTCCTATGAATGGTATTTTGCCAAAGTGGGCTCGCTCTCGGTTTCGGCCTTCATGAAGGACATCCAAGGCATTGTGAACAGTGGGGCCACCGTGCGCCGCTTCACAAGCCCGAAGGGAGTCTCTGGCGACATTCTCATCAATGGTGCGGTCAATAGCGACGGCGGCACCTTGAAAGGGGTCGAGGTTTCCTACCAGCAGACCTATGACTTCTTGCCGGGCCTATTGAGTGGCCTGGGTGCGCAATTCACCTATACTTATGTCGATGCTGGAGACTTTAGCAATTCGAGCCTTGGTCCAGACCAAAGTCCATTTGCGGGTTCTACGCCATTGGCTGGTGTGTCCGAACATACGATCAACGCAGTTGGCTTCTATGAAAAAGGCCCGATTGCGATGCGTCTGGCTTATAACTGGCGTTCGGAATTCTTGCAGACACCGCGCGATGTCATCTTCCCCTTCTCGCCCATTTATGGCGAGGAAACAGGTCAGCTTGATGGGTCGATCTTCTATACGTGGAGCCCAAGGGTTAAGTTCGGCATCCAAGGCGTGAACTTGCTGGATGAAGTCACCCAGACCAGCCAGGTCATTGACTTCAAAGGCACACGGGTGTCGCGTTCGGCCTTCCGCAACGACCGTCGCTTCACTCTGATGGCACGGGTAGAGTTCTAATCTATCTGTTGGAAGCGAGCCTTGGATTTATTTCCAAGGCTCGTCTTTTGCCTAGCTTACGGCCATGCGCACAAGCCTAAGCATGCAATCGATTGACTCATCCTTGGACCTCAAGCAACGTCATTCTAACAATGTCTCGACCAATCAATTTTCAGTGTAGATTTGATATACCCTTTGATTGTTCAAGACTAAACATTTAACGTTCACCCTTGGGATTTATTTCGGGTTATCAAGATCATGGCGATTCCTATGAAAGTCATTCGCTTGTATGCTGAATACATTTTCTTGCTCTGTGAAATAGCGAAATGGCCAGAATTGACGTTCGTGCGGGCGCAAAGGGGGTAGTTTATGGGCCGCCGCAATCAATCGGTTACCATCTCCCATGTTGCGGCGGATGCTGGCGTGTCGTTGCAGACGGTTAGTCGTGTCATCAATAATGAACCCAATGTACGCCCTGAAATGAAGGCACGGGTTCAGGCCTCGATTGAGAAATTGCACTATGTACCCTCAATCGCCGCCCAACGTATGAGTGGTTCGCGCTCCTATCTTATTTTGGCGATCAATGACCGCGAGCGGACGATTGCGGAATGGCACGCACGTCGGGGGGCTGATTGGGTCGATCAGATGCTCCTCGGTGGCATGCTCACCAGTGCCGAGCATGGCTATCGGATGATTTTTGAGCTCGTCGACACGCATAATGATCACGTTGAGCGCGAGTTGAGTGCCACAATCGCGGCGTTACAGCCCGATGGCATCATCCTAACACCGCCGCACTCTGAAAACCCGCTGATCACCAATCTATTGGAACGGCGCAATATTCCCTTTGCCCGAATTGGGTCTTTAACCCCCGGCAGTGGCTTTGCCATTCACATGGGTGACGCGGGGTCTGCGGCCCAAGCAACCCAGCATTTGATTGACCTCGGTCATAAGCGAATCGGCTTTATCGCGGGCGCGCCGGACTATAATCTCTCGCATTGGCGGGTTGATGGTTGGCGGCAGGCCATGGCGCAAGCAGGTCTTCCCGATGATGGCTTATGCGTCCAAGGCGACTTTAGTTATGAGAGTGGGCGCGACGCCGCAGCCACCCTTTTGGGCCTTGATCCCGCACCAACCGCCATTATCGCCAGCAATGATCAAATGGCCCTAGCCACCCTAGATGTCGCCCATGAGCGCAAGCTCCATGTGCCTCAGGACCTGTCGCTTATCAGTTTTGATAATACCCCGGTCGTTCGGTTTACGAACCCGCAATTGACGGCAGTGGATCAGCCAATTGCGGCAACCTTCTCAAAGGCTGTCGAGCTTTTAATCCATCAGGCGACATCTAAAAGCGATGAGCCCTATCTGGTGACGGGCTCACTGGTGGAGCGCGCCAGCACAGCTCCACCAAAAGCCTAGAGCCCAATCTTAAAGACTGGGATTGATCAGATATTTTTCACCAGTTGCCTTTCTGGCATAGGCGCGCACATGGTCTAGATGAAGCGCTTCGGCAAGCGATAGGGTCGAGGTATAGTGGCTGGCAAACGTGGTGGTTAGTTCGCGTGCAACGCGTTGGCGCAGCCCCAATGCAGCTTCCAAGCCAATCTTTTGTAAGAATGGCGTCAACAAAAAGCCGCTAACACTCCACGACAAACCAAAGCCGCGGTCGAGTTCCGTTGGGCGCAGGTCTAGGCCGCCATAGATATAGACCTGTTTGAAAGTGGAGGAACCATAGCGACTATATTCCTTGGCGTTGCGATTGGCGGCTGCTTCCATCGCGTGCAAGATCGAATTGGCCAGACGACCGCCACCAATCGCGTCAAAGGCGAGTGTGGCCTTGGTTTCGGTGACGGCGTCAGTGAGGTCTGCCTGGAACGTTTCTGACGTTGAATCAACCACATAGTGCGCGCCAATATCTTTCAGGATTTTGGCTTGTTCGGCACTACGGACAATATTGACCAAAGGCACCTCATCGGCGAGGCAGATCTTATTTAACATCTGACCTAAGTTGGATGCGGCGGCAGTGTGGACGAGGGCAACATGGCCCTCACGCTTCATGGTTTCCACCATGGCCAGCGCCGTCAATGGGTTCACAAACATGGAGGCACCATCTGCCGAGGTTGCACCCTCTGGCAGCGGTGAACAATCGCGTGCCAAGAGTTTGCGGTAGGTTGCATACATTGAGCCGCCAAACATACCGACTTTTTTACCCAGCAAAGCCGTCGCATTCGCCCCGGCCCGCACGACAATGCCTGCGCCCTCATTGCCTACTGCCATGGACGCATCCAAGCGCGGCTTCATCATGCCCATACGGGCAGGGGGGATGGTTGCGGTTAAGACCGGACGATCCGCCGTCCCGCTGGCCTCCAAAGTCGCCATGTCGGCAGGTCCTAGCAATAGACCCAAATCGGATGGATTGATCGGCGAAGCCTCGACCTGAACAATCACTTCATCTGGCCCCGGTTCGTCGATCGTAACCGGCTCAAGTTGGAGGATTAGTTTCCCGTCCGAGGTCACGGTCGACCGCAATTCAAGGCCGTTCAGCTGGGTGTCGCTCATGGTGTTTTCTCCGCAAATTATGGCTTTGGCCTTAGCTAAACCACACGGGCGGACTTGTCGCGAGAATAATAGAGATGACTGCAGCATCCTGGGCCTGCAGAGGAATCAAATTTCAATTAAAAATTTTAATCACTCAAATTGCAATTCAATGTAATTACTGATAGGTAACTTCCTTTGCTGCACGCAAGGGGGTAATGATGAACGAATTTCGATCCTATGGTGATCTCAAGGTCACGCTGACATCGACCTATAGCGTGCGCTATCCTGACTCCGGCAGTGGCGCGCGTATGAATGGTACATTCTGGCACCCCGTGCCCCAGGGTGATTTTCGGCCTTTGGGGAGTGTCGTGATCGGCAGTCACCACGAAATTAACGGCAACCGCGCTTCGATGCTGGTCGCAGATGGCGGCAACAAGGCGGTTGCAGCCCCCGTTGATTACATTTGGATTTGGAACGATTCCGGGTCGGGGGCACGATGGGATGGGTCAGTTTGGAGACCGGTTCCACCGCCGGGCTATGTCGCTATGGGCGATGTCGCACAAACGGGCCATGAAAAGCCTTCCCTCAATGATGTTTGGTGCTTGCGCGCGGACCTCGTCGCTGCAGGGCAATTTGTTGGGGGATGTGCGTGGCAGGATGCTGGATCCGGCGGCAGATACGATATCGCCGCATGGCCCGTGATTTTGAAGGACCCATCGGTTGACCCCACCAAGGCTGTGTTTGAGCCCGATACTTTCTTCAGCATCAATAATTACTCGACCCCGCCAAATGGTGGCTTGGCCCGTGTGATCTTGGTACCCCTGGAAGCCAATGTTGTGAACACGCCGGAGGTCGCGCCTAATCTTGAGAGTCGCCAAACACCTCCTGCGACAACGCAGCCACTCTGCGATCGGCAGGTCACTTTACCCTTCACCTGCCTGTTTGACCGCACCGATCGCCCGTCCTTGGACAAAATCGCAAATCCCTTCTGTACGATTGAGAGATGGACTTATTGGTCTTTGGTCCTATTCAACAACAACACGACCTCTCTGCCGCAAACCCAATCAAAGGCGACGATGGTTGGGATCACCGAAACCGAAAGCAAGTCCTTCTCCCACAGCGTAGGCGTGAAGGTCGGCTGGGAAGGCGGTGTCGGGGTGAAGTGGAAGGTTGAACTCAATTATCAATTCACCCTGACAACCTCTACTAGTACTGCGGTTATGCGAAGCGACACGGTGCAACGGTCTTTGACGTCACCGCCGGGCCACGCAGCGGCCTTGTGGGCACAGTCTTGGCGGTTCGAAGTCATCCGGTCTGATGGCTCTCGCATTGCGCCAGGGCTCGCATTTGAAACCAACTCATTCGTCCATGACCAATTCCCGCCGCCAGCGGGGGAAGCCACGATGGCCATCGTTAGCGCGTGAAGTAATAGCGCCTAAATTGGCTCTCCGGGATACTGGGGAGCCTTTAGGTTTTCACCATCATAACCAAACCAAGTTTCTGGCCCGTCACCCCATAGACTTTGCC
This sequence comes from Alphaproteobacteria bacterium, assembly GCA_027485915.1. Taxonomy (GTDB): domain Bacteria; phylum Pseudomonadota; class Alphaproteobacteria; order Caulobacterales; family Aquidulcibacteraceae; genus Aquidulcibacter. The sequence goes on from JAIXQA010000001.1 coordinate 23,993, forward strand.
CGCATTTGCGTTACCAAGGTGCGTTAAGAGTGCAGAGTCATAAGCACTCCTGGGGGCAACATCATGCAAAGACGCGGCAAGATCGGCCTGACGGCTGGTCTATTGATCCTTATTCTGGTTGTGGGGGCTTATGCTGCGGGTGTACGACTGGCCTTATTCCCTGAGGCGATCAATCCAGCGCCTTATCTTGAAAAGGCCAAAACCTATAATGCTTTGATTGAGCGCGATAAATTTGGCGTGCCTCATATCTCTGGGCCGCGCGATGTCGATGTCGCCTTTGGGATGGGCTATGCGCATTCAGAAGATGACTTTGCGACCATCTCCGAAGCCGTCCTGACCACACGTGGTAGCATGAGTGAGACCAAGGGCAAGGATGCGGCTGTTGGCGATTATCTGGTGCAATTGCTGAAGGTTTGGGACAGCGTCAACGCAGGCTATGAGCGCGAAGTCACTCCAGAAGCCCGTGCGGTCATGCAGGCCTATGCCGACGGGATCAATCTTTATGCCGCGCAAAACCCCACAAAAGTGCCCAGCGGCCTGTTGCCCTTATCTGGCAAAGATGTGGCGGCGGGCACTGTGTTCCGCGGGCCGTTTTTCTATGGGCTGGATAAAGTCTTTAAGTCGATCTTGGAACCCGAAGCCGGGCCAGATAAGGCCCCGCCAAAGGGATCTAATGGGATTGCGATTGCACCCAAGCGCTCCACCGACGGTGCAACCCGCCTTCTGGTCAATTCCCACCAGCCCTATGACGGCATGGTGGCGTGGTATGAAGCCGTCCTTGAAAGCGGTGAAGGCTGGCATGTTGCTGGGGGCTTTTTCCCGGGTTCTCCCTTCATGCTGCACGGTCATAATGCCAATCTGGGCTGGGCCAGCACGGTCAATAAGCCTGACCTGGCGGACGTCTATCGGCTCACGACCGATAAGAAAAAACCTGATCAATATCTTTTAGACGGTAAATGGGTGAAGTTTGAAAAGAAGGTTGCCACTTTCCGTGTGAAAGTCTGGGGTCCGATCTTATGGACTGTGAAGCGCGATCTGTTGTGGTCCGTCCATGGACCGGCGCTTGAAACCGATCATGGTATTTTTGCCGTCAGCTATGCTGGCCAAGGCGAGCTACGCCAGCCCAATCAATATATGGCGATCAATAAGGCCAAAAATCTCACCGAGTGGCGCGCAGCTATGGCGATGCAGGCCCTGCCAAGTATCAATTTCATTTATGCTGATGACGCGGGCAATATTGGCTATTTATCCAATGGCCAATTCCCGATCCGCAAGGATGGCGTCGATTGGTTGGGCATTTTGCCCGGTGACCGCAGCGATCTTTTGTGGCAGGGCCGGGTGGCGTTTGACAAATTGCCCCAGCTTTGGAACCCACAATCTGGCTTGGTGTTCAATTCAAACAATACGCCTTTGGTGGCGACAGAAGGCCCAGACAATATCGATTCTGAAAGCTTGGGCGCACATCTGGGCCTGCAGACCAATATGACCAATCGCGCCTACCGCGTTCTGGAAACCTATGCTTTGGACCCTGCCATCTCCGCGGAAGAATTTGAGGCCTATAAGTATGATTTGGCCTTTAGCGACAAAAGCATTTTAGCCGGCCTCATCCGAGAAGCCTTGACCTATGACGCAACAGACAACCTTGACTTAGCGGCAGCGCAGAAAATCCTAAAATCCTGGGATCGGCGTACGGATCGGAATAATCGTGGAGCGGCCTTGGCGGTGCTTATGGGCCAGCCAATTGGTCGCGCGGCAGAAAATGGCGAGACTTTGCCACCGCTTCGGCCAGCCTTAGATGCTGCCATCACCCAGCTTAAGACCCATTTCGGGCGCTTGGACCCCACCTGGGGCGAGGTCAATCGTTATCGCCGCGGCAACCTCGATTTACCCATTGCCGGTGGCCCCGACGTCTATCGCGCAGTCTATGGTGCAACTCAAAAGGATGGCACGCTAACAGCAAATGGCGGAGATACGTTCATTATGTTCGTCAGTTGGGACAAAGAAGGCAAATTATCCTCGCGCAGTATCCACCAATATGGCTCGGCGACTTTGGACAAAGCCTCGCCCCATTATGCCGACCAAGGCAAGCTGTTTGTCGAGATGAAGACCAAGCCCGTTCTGTTCAACCGCACCGATCTTGCTGGCCAAATTGAGCGTAGTTATCGGCCCGGTCGCTAAACACTCAAAGGAAGGAAATCGCCATGAACCGTTTTTTGGCCCATACCGGCGCAAAATATCCGATCATCCAAGCCCCGATGGGCTGGATCGCTCGTTCGCAATTGGCGTCGGCTGTCTGTGAGGCAGGGGGCCTTGGCGTGATCGAAACCTCCTCTGGCGAAACTGAAAACTGCCAAGCCGAAATCTTGAAGATGAAGACGCTGACCACAGCGCCCTTCGGCGTCAATCTACCGATCATGTTTCTGAAAAATGATGCGATTTTGCAATTCATCTGTGAGTCTGGGGTGAAGTTTGTCACCACCTCTGCTGGCAGTCCGGCCAAATTTATTGCGCCGCTGAAGGCTGCTGGAATTGTTGTGTATCATGCCGTGCCAACCGTAGACGCCGCCTTGAAATGCGTGGAAGCAGGCATTGATGGTTTAGTGGTCGAGGGCGCTGAGGGCGGTGGCTTTAAGAACCCAGAAGAAGTCTCAACCCTCGTCCTTCTGCAAGCCATCCGGCGTGTCACGGACGTGCCTTTGGTGGCGGCAGGCGGCATTTGTGACGGTAAGGGGATGGCAGCTGCCTTTGCCTTGGGGGCAGAGGCCATTCAAATGGGTACGCGCTTTGTTAGCTGCGCCGAGAGCCCCGTACATCACAATTACAAGCAAGCTATACTCGATGCCAAAGAAACAGGAACTTACGTTCTAAACAAGAAGGCAAGCCCCTGTATTCGGGCCTTGAAGACGCAGCGTACGGCAGCCATTTATGACGCAGGTGTCATGCCGCCAGATACATTTAAAGGCATTCTCGATCTCTATTTCGGCGGGGACATGGAGGCCGCCGTCGGCCTTGCCGGCCAAACCTCAGGCCTGATTGACGAGATTAAGACCGCTCGCGACATTATTGAGGAGACAGTTGCCGAATTTCACGCCATTTCTGCTCGGATGGCGGCCATGGCCGCGGCGCAGAATTTTGGCTGATTAGCGGGCGAGCCGTGGCGCGCTCGCTGATGGACCAACGCCCTCAGGGACAGGCACACCGGAGCCCACATAGTTCTTATTGATCACCAAGACTGGATTTTTGTCTAAGGTAATCGACTTGGCGACAATGACGCTCCAAGCCGAGTCTTGGGCGACATTGCCAGCTGCCGAGATAAAGAGCTCGCTGCCCGGAATATAGATCGTGCCCAACAGTTCCCGGACCCGGTTCGATGAAATGGTGAAGCGCTTTGTATTGGTACGCCCTGTCGCGATCAGGAAGCCCGCGAGTGGCCCTGTTTTTCGCGCGGTCAAGTTTACCGTCGAATTTTGACCAAAAGAGAAGGCTCGATTGGTATCAAAAATTAGGACAACATCATCGCCCTTTAGTGTAGCTCGACCATTAAATTCCATCTCACCTTTGAAATAATGTTCGCCTGGTTCGAGGATCATGGTGGCATTGCCATTGATCGAAATCTGCTCGCAATGCACACCTGGTGGTAGGCTAACCGTTTCATTGCCGCTAAACTGAATGCTTTCAGCGGTCGTCAAGCAGCCAGCTGGTGGGGTGAGGTTGAGGTCTTTAAACGGATCGTCAATCGGTAGAGCCCCGACGCTTGCACTCGGTGTGATCATGCCTGTCGCGGTCTTTACGGCTTGGACGACACCGGCCTCAATGCGCGCTAGATTGACCACCGATATCCCAGAATTGGATTGAACCAGACAGCCAGGCGCCCGAATGATCGCGCGATCCTTTACATTCGCCCCAATCGCTGCGGCTTGGTCAATTTGGAGCACGCAAAGCGGCGTTTTGCTTAAGGTCTCAGCTGTGGATGAGGCCTCAAGTGTTGCCGGGCTGGTCACGAGACCGGAAAACATGGACTGAAACTGGGCGCGCGCGGTCACGCTCACAGTGCCGGCGGTACGATTGATGTCGACGGTAAAACTGGGTTCGGTTGTGTCCGTCACGCCGCTTAAGGCATTGGCGGCGAGTGCAATCGCTGTGCTACGAATGCCATCATCGCCACGGGTGGAGACACTAAGTTCGCCAGCTCCAGCAAGTGCGCCTGCATCAACCGCTGCTTGCAAATTGGCTTTGCTTTTAGCGATCCCGGCCATCTCTACACCACAAAGGACAGCATAGCTCAGTGGTACCAGTGCAATAGCACCGACCATTGTGATGTTGCCCCGCCGTGATTTCTTGCTGAAGAGTCGGTCAAACATTTTGCACGCCTACTGCCGTTAGGCTGCTTCTAGGCCTACAAGTTGAAGGTAAAATGAAGCTGTCCGCCCAGATGCGATCAGTATTCGTATGTATTCAATAACCAAGATTCAGGTAGTCGAAAGACAATTATTGGATTGGTCGAATAGTCAATCTAATTCGAGCGGAAACTCCATCTCAATACCAAAGCCGACATCTTCACCGCTGACAAGATGTATTTCTCCGCCAACAGCTTTCAAGCTGCCAACAGCTGTGGCCAAGCCAAGGCCTAAACCGTCTTCTGTGCGCTGAAGTGCCGAAGTGCCCTGTTTAAAGGCTTGGATGGCGAGCGCAAAGCTTGTCTGATCCATGCCTTGCCCTGCGTCAGACACCCGGATCGCGACCCGTCCATTCGCCGTCTTCTGACCCGTGACGTGGATTGGCGCTTGTCCATGGGCAAAAGCATTTTCGATAAGATTACGCAGCGCTGTCAGCAGCAAGTCATAATCGCCTGTAATCTCACTATTGCCGGTGCGGTCAGCCAGTTTTAGGTCGGTTGATTTCCCGCCTCCGCGCAGGGCCTCACGTGCGGCTGCTTTGATGAGATCGGCAACTGAGAAGACTTTTTTAGTGACTTCAATGTCGCCGGACAGGATGCGGGCGGATTCCATCAATTGGTCATGCATCCGCTTGAACTTTTCAGCGGCCATCAGAATCTGACGAGCATGGCCTTGGATCGCCGTATTTTCGCTATGGCTCTCAATCAGACGGCCAAAGCCCAAGATGACATTGAAGGGCGTATTAAACTCATGCCGCATCAAGCGCAGAATATTGGTCTTGAGACCATCTGCTTGTTCTGCCAAGCGGCGACCTTGTCGTTGTTTGGCATCTGCACGGCTGTTGCGCAGCACATAGGATAATTGGTGACTGACCAAACGCCAGTTCAGCGGCTTAATCGCAAACGAGGTTGCCCCCGTGCCATAGGCGCGGTCGATAGCTTCCATGTCTTCGCGGCCGGTGATGACCACGATGGGCAAATCTTCCAAGCTGGGTTCGGCACGCACGGCAGCGATCAGCTCAAAGCCGTCCATGATGGGCATTTCCAGATCGACTAAAGCAATATCGATCCCGCCTTTCTTCAGGCGCTCCAACGCGGCGCGACCATCTTCGGCCACTTCAACTTCCATTGTTGGACTGGATAGATAAACGCCAGCAAACTCGCGCAGGATTGGGTCGTCATCCACCACCAGAATCCGCGCGTAGTCGGTCGCCACAAATTGTGGCGAAACCGTCGGCCCAAGGCTTTTGCCAAAGTCAGTCATAGGCCGCTACCTTGGCATGAAAGCAAGCGAACGCGGTCTCTAAGGGCCCATACTGATGGATTAGAACGGCGTTGTGCACGTCTATTAAACTCCTGTTGGTATCAACCTGTAGCTTAAATCGGTTAACCGCCCGTCAAGCCAAGTCGTCGCGATGCAGCAATTTGACGAGCTTTGTCAGTGGTCAAATTCTGTTGGCTTAACCCGCACTTAATGTGTCCACGCTAGCTAATGAGGACGATGTCAGTGCCCGGGTTTAATCAGGTGAAATCTCAGAAGAAGCCTCCTAAACAGAAAGTCCCAAAGGCCAAAAAGCCAAGCTCTATCCGATCACGGTTGGCGGCGCTTGTGCTGGGTTCGGTGATTTTCTCGGTCGTGCCCGTCACCATGATTTTCGCCTACCAGGACATGACGCGCCATGCGGAGGCCCGCTGGTCTGAAATGCGGACGGCAGCGCAGGTCTTGGCCAGCAGTGCGGCGGAGGCTGTTCAAGCCCAAGATCGTCAACGCGCCTTTATCGCGATACGCGCCATTTCCCGTAGCCCTGGGATTGTCTATGCGCGGGTCGAATTGGCCAATGGCATGTCGCTGGCCGAAAATGGCTCTGGCACGCGCCTGCGGAACGACGTGCGGCTGGACTCTGAAAGCGCCAATCCAAACCTTGTGGCCTTGATCACCACCAAATCGGTGGAAGTGGTTTCGCCAATTGAATTGGGTGGACAGGTTTTGGGGCGCGTGGTCGTGGTCCATATGGCCAATGACTTTTTAACCCCGCTGCTGCGCTCGATCGGCAGCGTGCTTGGCATCGCGTTCTTGGCTTTGATGATGTCTTTGGCCATTTCTCGGCGTATCCAGCGCGCCCTGACTGAGCCGTTGAGTGATCTAACCAAGTCGGTCGCCGCAATTGGCGAAAAGGGCGACTTCTCGCAACGGGTGGAAGCCACGACGACGGACGAAGTTGGCACCTTGGTCACGGGCTTTAACGCCATGTTGGAAGCTATTGGCGAGCGCGACCGTCGCATTGAAGCCCATATGCGCGGCTTGGAAGCCGAAGTGGCCGCACGGACCAGCGACTATCTTATCGCACGTGACTCGGCTGAGCGGGCGAATGCAGCTAAGTCCGACTTCTTGGCGACCATGAGCCACGAAATCCGCACGCCCATGAATGGTGTGATGGTTATGGCTGAGTTGTTGGCCGCCGAGTCTTTGCCGGCTAAAGCCAAGCGCCACGCCGATACGATTGTGAAGTCTGGGCGCAGTTTGCTTGCAGTTATCAATGACATCCTCGACTTCTCCAAGATTGAAGCTGGCAAGTTGGAAGTCGAAATTTGCGAAATCAATCTGCTAGACTTGGTCGACGACGTTTTGGCGCTATTCCATACCAAAGCGCGTGAAAAGGGCTTGGAATTGGTGGCCTCTGCCCATCCACAAGCCCCCAAGATGATCCCTGCAGACTCCGTCCGTTTAGGCCAAGTCATCTCCAACCTTGTTTCCAACGCGTTGAAATTCACCGAGACGGGCCATGTGCTGGTTCGTCTTGAGCCCGATCCAGACAGCAATTACTGGCGCTTGATTGTGCAAGATACTGGGATCGGGATCGCCGAAGACAAGATTTCGGGTATTTTCTCGGCCTTCTCGCAAGAAGACCAAACCACCACGCGTCGCTTTGGCGGTACAGGCCTTGGCCTGTCGATTTCCAAGCGGTTGGTGGAGGCTATGGGCGGACAAATTGGTGCGACCAGTAAGCAGGGCCACGGCACCAGCTTTCATGTCCGCTTGCCAGCCCTGACCGGCGATGCGCGTGTCCTTGCCGCACCGCCCGTACTCGAAGAATCCGATGTCCCATCCTGTGTGAAAGTGTTTGTTGAAGGCCAAGTGGAAGCTTGGGCGATCAGCCGCAGGTTTGCGGCAGCTGGGGCCGTGATCGGCCAGACAGACGCTCTGCAGCCAGATTTATTGATCGCTGATAGGGCACATCGCACCGAATTGCCGTCCGGGATTAATCCCAAGAAACTGGTGTTGATTGCCGACCCAGACGACGCCGCCGCCGATTCCATGGTGCGCTCTGGTCAAGCTGTGGCTGCCCTCCAGCGCCCCGTGCGCCACGCCGATATAGACCATTTGATCATGGCTCTACGCAATGGCACGAGCTTCGCGCTCACCCAAGGTGGGCTCACGAACCAAGCCATCACAATCGCTTATCCAGACGCTCGGGTCCTTGTGGTCGACGATGGTGAAGTCAACCGTGAAGTCGCGGTGGAGGCCTTGTCTCGCTTTGAAATCAAGGCTGACGTTGCCGTCGATGGCCAAGACGCGCTGAATGTTTTGGCCACCAAAGACTATGATCTGGTTCTCATGGACGGATCGATGCCCGTCATGGACGGCTATGAAGCTACGCGCGCAATCCGAAATCTTGAAGCCCAGCACGGTCGCAAGCGTTTGCCGGTGGTTGCCTTGACGGCCCATGTCGTGGGTACTGCTGCCAATGCGTGGTCAGAATGTGGTATGGATGGCGTGCTGCACAAGCCGTTCACCTTGGTGGCTTTGGGCGAGATCCTGCAAGCCAATCTGCCGGCCCATTTGGCAACCAAAGCTCTCGAAATGATCGACGCGCGCTCTGACGAACAGCCGATGGAGCAAACTGATCCAGCCGGCGATAGCGGCGAGGGTGGTTTGTTTGATGATGCGGTCATCTTGCCATTCCTGCGTGACCTGAAGACGCATCGTCGCGATTTCGTTGTGCGTGTGGTTGGCTTGTATCGAAACCATGCACCCAGCACCTTGATCGAACTACAAGAGGCACTCGAGGTGGGCGACCGCGAGCGTCTTGCCAAGGCTGCCCATTCGCTCAAATCCATGAGCCTCAATATCGGGGCGAGAGCTGTGGCAAAGCTGGCAGGCGGGATTGAGGCGGCAGTCCGCATTCACAATACACCTGTTGCGCCGTCAGAGATTGAGCGTGCCATCGCGCTTTTACATATGACGCTCGATCGCCTCGCTCAACTGATGGAAACCGACCTGACGGAGCCTGAAACCCCAGTCAAAAAGATTGAAGTCAAGCCTTCCGTCGTCGAAGTCATGAACACCGCCATTTTGTCGCCCGAAGAAAAAGCCCTGCGCGATGAGCTTGAAGCCGATCTAGAAACAGGCGCGCTCAGCATGGTTTATCAGCCGCTTTACGACCGCATGGGCAATCAAGTCGTGTCGGCCGAAGCACTTCTGCGGTGGGATCGTGGTGGCCGGGCACGCGTTGGCCCAGACGTTTTCATTCCGATCGCGGAAAAGTCTGGCTTCATCGCGCATATTGGCCATTTTGTGCGCCAGGCTGTGTTCAACGACACGGCTGATTGGGGCAATCTGCCTATTGCGCTCAATGTATCGCCACTTGAATTGATCGACGAGAACTTTGTCGGCGACTTGAAAGAGCTTTTTGCCGAAACAGGTTACAATCCAGCCCGCGTCGTCTTGGAAGTGACCGAAACAGCCTTCTTGGGTGACCCAGATCGCGTACGCCAGCTGTTTGCTCAACTGAAATCCATGGGCTGCAAACTCGCCCTCGACGACTTCGGGGTGGGCTATTCGAGCTTGACCTCGCTGCATCGCTTCCCATTTGACAAGATCAAGATTGATCGGGAGTTTGTCACCAGTTTGGATCTCGATCCGAAAACCTCACGCGAAGCTTTGGCGATCATCCAAGCGGTCTCCAGTATTGGTCGCGCTTTGGGCCGTGAAGTGGTGGCTGAAGGCGTAGAAACGGCAACCCAGCATGCGGTTCTGAAAGCGGCCGGCGTGCACACTTTGCAGGGCTATCTGTTTGGCAGGCCGATGGTGGCCAGTGAATTCGCACGTCTGTTGACTCCGACAACGTCGAGCACGACTCCTTCGCTTGTCAGCACCAACCAGCCAGCCGATCCAACCTCTACCCCGATGACCCCGCCCGGACCCACGGCTTTGGCTTCCTAAGCGAACCTGTGAGTATCGCAGGTCTTGGACTGGCAGGGCTTACCAAAATCATGTCATAGTCTTTCGCCTTCTAGGGGAAAACGGGGGCTAGACGGGTTTGGACATGCCGATTTCGACACGCCACTACCAAAATGGGGCCGCGCTTCTTCTAGCGGGCCTCTTCGTCCTGCCACCAGCCTTTGCTTTGGCCGAGCCTATCTCCAAAGCGCCCGCTCTTTCGCCACCCGCATCCGTGACACAAGCCCTGCCGCCAGAGATGACGCCAGAGGGCATTTTAAAGGACTTGGTCACGCAGTCGATTGCCGAGCAGGCTGGCGTGCCAGAGCTGGCCGCCCCCGTTATTTCCGCCGCTTCTATGCCGGCCCCAGCGATGCAGGCCCCAGCCGTGCCGGTGCCCGTAAAGCCCATGTCGTTGGCCATGACGGAAGTTCTCAACAAGGATTTGCTCGACCTTGCTGACTTGTTGACAGGTCGCTGGGACAATGAATTGCAGACCTTCTTCGAACCAGAACTCAATGTGCCGCTCCCTTTGCGCCATGAACGCCTTCACGCAGTGGTGAAGCCCATTGAAGCGCCTGAATTCGGGACTACGAGCTTTTATGTCGAGTACCGCAAAGGTGGTGAGGCTGGCCCAGTCGCCCGCCAACGCATCTGGACTTTGAGTGTTGATCCAGAACTGAACGGTATTCGTTTGTCCGGTTTTGCCCCCAAAGAGGGCAAAGGCTTGGAAGGGGGTTGGCGACAGGGTCAGGCTGGTGGGAGCTTAAAGCCAGACCAGCTCAAAAAAGAAGCTTTCACTCCCGTTACAGGCTGCGACATCATTTGGCGTCGGCGCGGTGAAGGCTTTAGTGGCACAACGCGGCCAGCTGCCTGTAAGCTTGTGACCAATGCCGATAAGCGCGTGCTATCGGTCAGCGAACAGCATGACATCTCAGCCAATGTCTGGGAAGTGCGCGATGTTGGCGTCGACGACCGCGGCGTGCGTGTTTTTGGTGGCAGCGATACCCCCGCGACGCGCTTAAAACGGGCACAGACGTTTTCCTGCTGGGCTTCGGTCGCCAAAGGGGGGGAGCGCGCCATTGTCACAGATCTTGTTGTGCATGACCAAGGCGGCATGGTGAGCGCGGAGTTTGCGGGCGGCAGCCCTTCGAAACTCCGTCTGCGCTTACGCAATGTGGAATGGCCTATTGGCCAAAACCGCCCTTCTTTGACGCTCTATCTTTTAATTGACGGCGATGATCGGGCTGAGGGCTTTGCTTGGGGCGAGCCGACGGCTAACCGTTTGGCCCTTGATGTGGGCGGCACACAAGTGAGTTGCACCCGCGATGCCAGTGCCATTTGGCGCTAAGCCGTTAGCGGCCAAAGAACTTGATGACGACCGCAATCAGAAGCGCGGACAAACCAATCTTCAAAATCGTATAGGCCCGCATAATCCGGCCGAGCTTGGCCATATTTTCCTGATGCAGGGCCTGCTCTTCTGGCGTCAGCTCACGCGGGGCCTCATCGGCGTCCTCATCATCCCAGTCGGGGTTTGGGGCGTTGTCAGAGTTTGGGGACCGAGGTTTTTGATCCATCAGCCCTTACCCCTCAAATGGATCGCGCACCAAGATTGTGTCGTCCCGCTCTGGGCTGGTGGAGAGAAGGGCGACGGGGCGGGTCACCAATTCTTCGATGCGGCGCACATATTTAATGGCGTTTGCCGGCAGATCTTTCCAAGAGCGCGCACCGCGTGTGGTTTCCTGCCACCCGTCGAAATATTCAAAGATGGGCTCAACGCTGGCTTGATCTTTCAGGCCTGCGGGGAACCAATCCAAGGCGCGGTCGCCAATCCGATAACCGACACAGACTTTGAGTTGCTCAAACCCATCCAGCACATCGAGTTTGGTGAGGGCAAGGCCACTGATGCCACCGACAATCGCCGCTTGGCGGACAAGCACCGCGTCAAACCAACCGCAGCGACGGGGCCGACCGGTGACGGTGCCAAACTCATGCCCACGCTCACCAATACGCTTGCCAACATCGTCAAACAATTCAGTGGGGAAGGGGCCTTCGCCAACGCGGGTCGTATAGGCTTTGCAGATACCCAGCACATAGCCCAAGGAATTAGGACCCATACCGGTCCCAGCAGAGGCTTGGCCTGAAACCGTGTTGGAGGAGGTCACATAGGGATAAGTGCCGTGGTCAATGTCGAGCAATGTGCCTTGCGCGCCCTCAAACAGGATGCGGCGGCCACGCCGGCGCGCCTCTTCCAGCACTTTCCAAACGGGTTGGGCATAGGGCAGGATTTTGGGGGCCAAGCTGACGAGTTCGGCTTTGATCGCTGCGCCATCCAATTCGGGCAGGTCTAGGCCTTTGCGCAAAGCGGTGTGATGGGCAAGCAAGCGGTCGATCTTGGCGTCGAGCGCATCGGGGTCAGCCAGATCGGCGACGCGAATGGCACGGCGACCAACCTTATCTTCATAGGCAGGGCCAATGCCCCGGCCCGTGGTGCCAATCTTACCTGCTCCGGCTTGTGCCTCGCGTGCGCCATCTAAGTCGCGATGCAAAGCGAGAATCAGGGTGGCGTTTTCAGCTAGGACCAAAATAGATGGGTCGATGACAACGCCTTGGCCGCTTACCCGACTAATTTCGTCGAGGAGGGCGTGTGGGTCGACAACAACACCGTTGCCAATCACCGACAATTTGCCTTGGACAACGCCTGATGGCAGCAGCGAAAGCTTATAAACATTGTTGCCGACCACCAACGTATGGCCGGCATTGTGACCGCCTTGGAAGCGGACCACCACATCGGCGCGGTCGCTCAACCAATCAACAATCTTGCCTTTGCCCTCGTCGCCCCATTGGGCCCCGACAACCACCACATTCGCCATGAGTCTAAACTCCCTGCTTGCGCGGGGTGCTTGGGGTCTGACGGCGAACACGTCAAGCTATCAGGCTGCGATCTGCCTAATTTCCGCGTATATTGCCTTCGGCCTCAAGGGCGACGGCCCCTGTCATAATGACGTGATTATCACTCTCGCGCCATTCGATCTGAAGCATGCCGCCGTCGACTTGGACCTTGGCGACCCGGTCACACAGGCGGCGGCGAACGGCCGCAACCAAAGCCGCACAGGCCCCCGTGCCGCATGCTTTCGTCAAGCCCGCACCGCGCTCCCAAACCCGCAAGCGGATATGATCGCGGGCAACAATTTCTGCAAAGCCAACATTGGTGCGCTCTGGGAAAAGGGGGTGATATTCAATCATCGGCCCAACTGCTTCAACCGGGGCCAAATCCGCATCCTGTACAAAGAAGACGCAATGCGGATTGCCCATGTTAACTACACCGGGGCCATGCAGGATCGGATCGTCGATCGGGCCTACTTGCAACTCGATTCGCATCGTATCCATCCGCTCAGACATTGGGATATGTTCCCAGTCCAAAATCGGCTCGCCCATATCGATGCTAATCATATTGGGCCCGACAATGGAGGCCCCCAAAAGGCCAGCCTCTGTTTCCATGACGAGATTTTCGCAATTCATTTCCCGCATCACATACCAAGCAACGCAGCGCGAGCCATTGCCGCAAGCGGCAACTTTCGATCCATCCGAATTCCAAATTTCGGTATAGACGTCCGCCAAGGGATTTTTTGGCGGCAGAAGGACCATCAATTGGTCAAAGCCAATGCCCTTTCCGACGGTCGCCAGGGCCTCCACTGCGCTCGCATTGAGCGTGATGGGACGCTCTCGCGCGTCCAGGACCGCGATCTCATTACCTAGGCCATTCATTTTTGCGAATTTCATGGCTTTTATTTAGGCGCATTTGAAGCGAAGTAAAACACCAAGTGGAAACCATCTTCATGCTTTGGAGATGTTAAATGACAAATAATTAATGCAATGCCCCCATTCCGCCGCATTTGCACCCAGATCGCGCCACAAGCGGGGTCGATAAGGTCATTGTCGGTTGGACAGCAGAACATCTCGCAGGTTCTGGTTTCCCAACAGCCCCCCCAGCCCCCCTCCAGGGTCTGCGGACTGCAGTTCAGCCGGCACGCAAGTTTTTTTCCATCGACACTGCGCCCTAATCTACTATCCCTTCTTTGCAAACGCAGAGAAGGGATATTTTTTTGACCAAACGCTTGGCTGGCCGTCGCGCCATTATCACTGGGGCCGCTTCTGGCATTGGGCTGGCTACCGCACACTTATTTGCTCGTGAGGGAGCTCAAATTCTTGCAGTTGATCTGCCGGGCGAGAAGCTGGTGCAGGCCTTTGAAGGCTCGGCCATTGTAACCCACGGCCAGTCAGTTACCGAGTCGGACGCACCTGAGAAAATCTTGGAAGCCGCCCGCACGCATTTGGGCGGGGTGGATATCTTGTTCAACAATGCGGGCATTGCGACCAATAGTTTGGTCGAGCGGACGACGGACGCCGATTGGGACCAAACCTTGGATGTGAACTTGCGCGCCATGTTCCGACTGACGCGCGCGGCGATCCCAGACCTGAAGGCGAGCTCCGCTGGCCGCATCATCAATACCGCCTCGGTCATGGCCGAAGGCAGCGGCATGGGATTGGCGGCTTATTCTGCTTCTAAGTCGGGCGTTCAAGGCTTTACCCGCGCTTTGGCGATCGAGCTTGGAAAATATGCCGTCACCGCCAATTGGCTGTTGCCCGGAGCCATTCGCACCGGCATGACCCAAGGGATTTGGGACGCGCGGCCCGAGATTGCCGACACCTGGGCCAATAAGGCCGTGCTGCGCCGCTTAGGCGAACCAGATGATATCGCAAAAGTCGCCCTTTTCTTGGCCAGCGATGACGCGGGATTCATCACTGGCCAAGGCCTCTGCGTCGATGGTGGTCTGTCGCTACGCGTCGGAGGGTGAGGTTATGCTGATCAATTTCGCTGAGCCGATGGTTTGGTTCTGGCTGTTGTCGGGGAGCGCAGCGATCCTCTACGGGCTTATCTTCAACAAACAGGCCCCGAGCCCTTTGCGCAGCTTGATAAAGACGGCAGCGGTGGCCGGTCTCGCACTGGTGGTGTGGCAGGCGCAAGGGCCTACATTCCTGCTGATTGCTTTAGCGGCAAGTGCAATCGGGGATTTCTTATTGGCGGGGCCGGGTGAGAAGCGCTTCATGGCGGGCGTCGCCGCGTTTGCCCTCGCACACGGCTGCTATATCCCGCTGTTTCTGGAGTTTGGCGCGTTTGAGCACGGTCTTGGGATTTGGCAGGTCGTCGCCGCACTTGCCCTTCTTTTGGCCAGTGCTGGCCTGCTGTTTGGTATCCTTTGGCGGCATTTGGGGGCTATGAAGGGGCCGTTGAGCTTCTATTTTGTCATCATTCTGGCCATGTGCTTCTCAGCCCTGGCTTTGCCATCAAGCCCCTATCTGACCTATGCTGTGATCGGTGTTGTGGCCTTTGCGACGTCGGATATGATTTTGGGCATTGAGATGTTCGCCCTCAAACCAGACTCGCTTTGGCACCGGCTGACGAGCCCTGCGGTCTGGACCCTCTATTATGGCGGCCAAGCACTGATTACGCTGGGCATTTTAAACGAATGGGGTGCTAGGCTGGTGGGGGCCCAAGCGGCTTAGACGTCTTGGTCTGCGCGGCGCGCAAAGTGATATAGAGAGTGGAGATGATAACAATCGCCGCACCCACCATCGCCAAAGTGTCGGGTATTTCGTGAAAGAAAATCACGCCGGCACCGGCCACTAAGGGCAAGCGTATATAGTCAATCAAGCCCATGAGCGAGGCTTCCCCCGTCGACAAGGCGCGTACATAGCAGGATTGGGCGGCAACCCCTGCAAAGCCCATCGCGATCAATAGGCCCATGGTCTTCAAGTCTGGCAAAACTGGGTCAAGGATCAGGAAGGGTAAGCCTGCCAAAGTGGTGAACACATTGCCATAGACAACTAAAGTCAAAGACGAATGATCCTTGGTTAGGTCTTTGACTGTCACGAGGGCAAAGGCGAAGGCGAGCGCAGACACAAGCGCGGCCAAAGTGGCCGGATCAATGGCTGTGGTATGGGCTGAGAAATCAGGTTTGGTCATCATCAAGATCCCGACAAAGCCGATACCAACAGCCGTCCAGCGCCGCCACGCGACTTTTTCCTTTAAGATCACAACTGCCAGGATCGTCATGAACAAGGTGCGCGAGAAGCTCAAAGCTTGGCTTTGGGCTAGGGGCAAATGCACCAGCGCGTAAAAGCCCGCAAAAAAGCCAATCGTGCCATAGCTAGAGCGCAAGAGTAGCTTACCGGGTCGGCTGGTCTTCCACACCTTCGGCCCCGCCATCAAAGCAAAGGGCAAGACCGCCACCACACCGGCGAGCGAGCGCCAGAAGATCAACATGGCTACGCTGGTGGTCGAGCCCAAGCCCTTGGCCAGCACCGCCATTACCAGAAAGCCTGCTGCTGACCCCAACATCCACAACGCGCCAATACCATTGGGCGAAAGCGGCAATTTGTTTTGGGCAGGGCTTGGGGTCTGATCCATGAATGCCCTGCTCTAGCCCTGGGCTGTCGGCACGGCATCGCCAAAGATAGAAGCCATGGGCGAGGGCGCAGCAGGGTCCCATGCATGACGCGGACCTACCGTGATCCCGCCATCGACGACCAAATGCGTGCCCGTCATGAAGCTGCCCGCATCGCTCATTAACAGCAGGACGGCTTCGGCAATGTCTTTTGGCTGACCGGCCCGGCCAATCGGTTGGGCTGCCCCGCCTTGATGGGCAATCAGGGCAGCAAGTTGATCGGCTTGTTCGCGTGGCAAGCCCAAGGCTGTGCCAAAGATCGAGGTCGCAATCAGGCCGGGGCAAATTGCATTGACCCGGATGTTTTTCGCACACAATTGAGCGGCAGCCACTTTGCTGAAATGGATGACGGCGGCCTTGGCCGTTGAATAGGCAATCGGCCCCCACCCAGCTTCAAGGCCTGCGATCGAGGCGGTATTGACGATCGAACCACCGCCGCGTTTGGCCAGATGCGGCACGGCGTGCTTGGTGCCATAGAAGACCGACGTGACGAGGATGTCGAAAATTGCCTTCCAGTCCTTGGACTCCACCTCTTCCAAGGGGCTCATAATGCCCGCAGAACCTGCATTGTTGAACAGGCCGTCGACCCCGCCGAAATGGCTGGCCGCATCGTCGAGAATGGCTTTGACTTGGGCTTCATCGGTGACGTCGCAATGGCGATAGATCAGACGGTCCTTGAAGCGGGCTTCCAAATTAGCCCCTTTTTCATCTTGGATGTCGGCTGCCAAAACAAAGGCGCCTTCCTCAATCAGGCGCTCAACCGTTCCAAGGCCAATGCCACTGGCAGCCCCAGTTACGACAATAACCTTGTCCTCTACGCGTCCAACCATGGCTTCACTCTCCGAGTATTGTTGCCACGTCTAGAGCGCAGCTTTGTTATCGACTTCGTACGACGTTAGATTAGCATCGCCAAGGCCAAGATCGTTCCATTTTCCGCGCCAAATCTTTGTGTGATTGGCTTCACGATGGCGCTTGAATGACGCCATATCTGCCCAAATCTCAAAGACGCGGATCGTCATTGGGTCAAAGGCATCCACCGCATAGGTATAAAGTTCACACCCTTCCTCTGCCCGAGATGCTGTCGACATCGCTGCCATCGCTGCCAAGACGGGCAAGGTAACACCCCGCCTTGCCCGAAAAGTCCCGGCCACAATCACAGGGCCGGGAGGCTTTGGTTCGGTCATAACGTTACAACAACCTTTCCAGTGGCTTTGCGGTCCATAAGATGACGGATCGCTTCAGCGCCCTTATCCAATGGAAAATGTGCAGAGACATGGGGTTTGATTTTCCCCGCTGCATACAAGGCCATCAGCTCAGCGATGTTCTCCTGATTCGCCTTTGGGTTGCGCGCAGTAAATGCGCCCCAGAACACGCCAACAATTTGGCAGGACTTTAGAAGCGTCAGATTAAGAGGAATGGCGGGAATGCCTGCCGGGAAGCCGATAACCAAGAAACGGCCTTCCCAGCCAATGGCGCGCAAGCTGGCTTCGGCATAGGCCCCCCCAACGCCGTCATAAATCACGTCAGCGCCATTGGGGCCGCAGGCCTTTTTGAACAAGTCCGCCAAGGCCTTTTTGCCTTCGGCATCAAATTCACCAGTGGGATAGACAAGGCCTTCATCCGCGCCATGGGCGAGGCAGACGTCGACTTTTTCCTGGGTGGAGCAAGCCGCAATCACCTTTGCGCCCATCGCTTTACCAAGCTCAACCGCCGCAAGGCCAACGCCGCCTGCGGCACCTAAGACCAACAAAGTCTCACCGGCTTTTAAATGCCCGCGATCTTTGAGCCCATAATGGCTGGTGCCATAGGTCATGATGAAGGCAGCAGCCTCATCAAACGGCATGGTGTCGGGGATAGGGATGCAGCGTGCGGCTGGCAAAGCGATTTTTTCAGCCAAACCGCCCCAACCCGTCGAGCCAATCACGCGGTCGCCGACTTTGAGATGGGTGACGCCTTCGCCAACTGCCGAGACAACGCCGGAGACTTCGCCACCGGGCGCAAATGGGCGCTCTGGCTTGAACTGATATTTGTCCTGAATGATCAACACGTCAGGATAATTGATGCCGACGGCCTTCACATCGAGAATCACATCGCCCTTGCCGGCCACTGGATCGGGCAATTCCGATAGGCTGAGGGTCTCGGGCATGCCGGGTGAGTGGGACAAAAGCGCCTTCATGATGTGTCTCCTGAGCAATCTGTTTTGAAAGGCATAGCGAAGTGCTACGCTTCGCACTAGAGCAGGATGTCTCATTTCTCATTTTTCTTAGGCGTCCTTTGGGGCACCCAACGTATCGGGAGCATTTTATGGCTTGGGCATTGGCACTTCATGGCGGGGCAGGGCCTGCCCGTGGTCGCACCTATGACCGGGAAGAAGCCCATATGGCTGAAGTCCTCAAGCGCGGCGCGGATATGCTGGAAGAAGGCTTGTCCGCCCTCGATGTCGTAGTCTCCATGGTGCGGGAATTGGAGGATTCTGGCTTCCATGTTGCAGGCAAGGGTGCTTCTGCCAATGGCAATGGCGAGTATGAATTAGATGCCGCGGTGATGGATGGCGCGTTGCGCCGGGCCGGGGCTGTCGGGGCTTTGGTCGGGTTCCGCTCACCCATTATGGCGGCACGTGCTGTGATGGAAGAAACCCCGCATGTGCTGTTGGTTGGCGCTGGGGCCAAGGCTTTTGCGCACGACATGGGGTTAGAAGAGATTGAAGACCCTGCCGCTTATTACACCCCTGCCGTGCGTCGCCCGGTGGAGCCAGGTGAGCTTGCCCATGGCACCGTGGGCGCAGTGGCGCGCGATATTGCAGGGCGTTTGGCGGCGGCCACATCTACCGGCGGTCTCTTAAATAAAATGCCGGGCCGGGTTGGGGATACGCCCTTGATCGGGGCAGGGACTTGGGCCGATGAGCGCGTGGCCGTTTCCTGCACCGGCCAAGGCGAATATTTCATGCGCGCGGCTGTGGCCGCCGATATCTCTGCCCGCGTTCGCTATGGTGGACAGACTTTGGCGTCTGCCTGTGCCGGGGCCTTGGCCGACATGGAAACCCAAGGCGGCGATGGCGGCCTGATCGCGGTCGATGCCATGGGCAATGTCTCCACGCCCTATGTCAGCGAAGGCATGAAGCGCGGAATTGCCACCCATACGGGCCGCTTTGAGGTGAAGACATTTCGGTGAGAGAAGCGGAATTTTCGCTTGGAATTTGTGCCTTAGTGGGCATTCGCACAGGCATTCATACTGCGGAGCAAAACGCCTTCCTGATGCACATTCTTTGCTTCTAAACTTCTAATCAACTTCAACTTTACATTGTATATTTATGTATACGGTTCCTTTGACTGTTTCCTTCATAACATCTTCGAAATTCAGATTATTTCTCTTGGTATAGTCGGCAATTCGCGGCGTGCATTGCTCTTGAATGCTTAGGTCAAGGCGATTAATTGTGCTCGTTAAGCGCTCAAATAATTCGCTAAAATTTAAATTAGTGTCAAACGAAGCAAATGAAATATTCCCGATCTGATCCCATAACGGGATTGTTTTAGGGTCCATTGTACAACCAAGTTGCTCATTGAACTGCATCCCACCCAGACCGAAATTGAACAAGCTGTATGTGTTGTCTTCTCTAATCGGCGTCGTAAAGGCAATGTTGCCATAAATGCCGTACCCTGCTGACTTCTTCTTTGAAATGTTGCTAATATTTTGATGAATATGATCCATCCCATTTCTCATTTTCGAAATAGCTGGGCCAAACGTCTCTAAAAGAGTATCTGTTGCTCCATTGGGAATTCTATCCACTCCTCGAAGTATTTGGAAAATTGCGTGTGTTTGATCAATAATTGTCCAACAATAAACTGAAACAAGGCCGCGGTAAGGCTCGGCCTCCCTGAGGTCAGCAAATTCCGAAATCTTTCTCAAGACATTCGCTAATTGGGAGTAGGCAAAGGATATTGCATCAGACGCATTAACCAAAACCTCCCATTGAAGTCGAGATTCCAAATCAATAACCTTTGGAACATTACGCAAGAAAGATTGGTCAGACAGCATTGCTTGGCTCACAGTTTCGAATAAGATTTTCTATTTTAAACAGTACACTATAATACATTCCGGCGCAAAATAGCATCTCTGACAAGCAAATTCTAGCATTGCGCATCGTGCTTCGAGGCCGTTCGTGCTGGAATTCACCCACCACCGTCAAGCACATTAGCAATGACCTCACCCGTTACTACCCACCAGCCGCTGAATATCAGACCCCAAAACGCCCAAACAGCTTGGCGTGAAGGGCAGACATCGCTAAAGCGAACTCCCCGCCTTTGAGCCCTTTGGGAATCTATCGCCTATGACTGCTGACACCGCCGCCCCCAGCAAAGCTGAGACCGCTTTTGCAACCGCCAAAACCTTGGCTGAGGCGTTGCCCTTTATCCAGCGCTATGACCGCGAAACGGTGGTGATCAAATATGGTGGCCATGCGATGGGTGATGAAGCGACCGCCCAACGCTTTGCTGCCGATGTCGTCCTGTTAAAGCTCGTCGGCATTCACCCCGTGGTCGTCCATGGCGGTGGGCCGCAGATTAGTGCCATGCTGAACCGGGCAGGGGTGAAGTCTGAATTTGTCGATGGCCTGCGCGTGACCGATACGGCCACCATGGAAATCGCCGAAATGGTGCTGTCTGGCGCGGTCAATAAGCAATTGGCCCATTTGATTACCCAAGCAGGCCGCGAAGCCGATGTGCGCGGCGTAGGCCTATCAGGCAAGGACGCCCGCCTGTTCACGGTCGAAAAAGTCGTGCGCACCCGAAAAGACCCTGAAAGCCGGATCGAACAAGTGGTTGATCTGGGCTTTGTTGGCGACCCCAAAGAAGTTGATGCGCAATTGGTCATGACCTTGATCAAGGCCGAGCAAGATTATGTGCCGGTGGTCGCCCCCATTGGCGTGGACCCAGCGGGTGCGACCTTCAACATCAATGCCGATACCGCTGCCGGGGCCTTGGCCGGGGCGCTACACGCCAAGCGCTTCTTGTTGTTGACCGATATTGAGGGGGTGAAGGACGGCAAAGGCAATCTGATCCCTGAGATGACAATCGCGGACGCGCGCGCTTTGATGGCGTCTGGCGTTGCGAATGGCGGGATGATCCCTAAATTAGAAACAGCCATCGCGGCCATTGAATCCGGTGTGGAGGCCGTCGTCATCCTAGATGGCCGGACGCCCCACGCCATCCTCAACGAACTTTTCACCGACTCCGGTTCAGGAACCCTTATTCGCTCATGACCACACGCCCGCTGACCCGACTTTATCAGGCCGAAGATTGGGTCTTTGATCTCGATAATACGCTTTATCCTGCTGAATGTGATTTGTTTGCCCAAATTGACGAGCGCATGACCGAGTTTGTCGGCCGCTATTTGGGCCTTGACTATGATGCGGCGAAAGCCAAGCAAAAGCATTATTATACGACTTATGGCACGACCCTAAATGGCATGATGCGCGAGCATAATATGCCCGCCAGCGCCTTCCTCGATTATGTTCATGATCTCGACTATAGCCCTGTGGTGCCCGCGCCGAAATTGCGCGCCGCGATTGAGGCTTTGCCTGGCCGCAAGCTTGTCTTCACCAATGGCTCGCGCGGCCATGCCGAGCGCACCCTGAAAGCCTTGGGGTTGGACGATATTTTCCACGATCTGTTCGATATTGAAGCCACAGGCTATGTGCCTAAGCCCAAGCGCGAGGCCTTTGATGTGTTGATTGACCGCCATGTGGTTGAGCCGACCAAATCCGTGATGGTGGAAGATTTGTCGCGCAATTTGTTGACCGCCCATGAGCTTGGCTTTTCCACCATTCTTGTGTGGTCGTGGAAGGATTGGAGTCACGAGCCTGTCGATGGCCGCCCTGCCGGGCCTGTTGATGAAACGCCCGACCATGTCCATCACATGACCAATGATTTGACCGCTTTCTTGGAAGCGGTTGTTGAGTCGGGGGGGCAGCATGGCTGAGATCCATCAAGACATCACCCAATTCACCGCAGAGCGGGCTTGGGGTGCGCGGGATTTAGCTGAAATTGCGGGTGCGACCGTGCGCCTGCATTGGACCGACAAGCCCTATATTTGGCACACAAATACTGGCGCGGAAGTCTTTATGGTCGTCGATGGTGCGGTCGATATGTCCTATAAGGTCGATGGCGCTGAAAAGACCGTACGGCTTGGTCCCAATGATGTTTTTGTGGCCAATGTGGGCGATGAACATATTGCGCGCCCTGTCGGGGCCGCCCGAATTTTGGTGGTCGAAGAAAAGGGTTCTATTTAGGTTAGCCCATGCACCACTTGCACGATCCCCTGGCCCCGAAAGCCGAGCCGATTACTTTTGATGACTTCTTGAAGGTCGATATTCGAGTGGGTACGATTGTTTCAGCCGAGGTGTTTGAAGCGGCGCGCAAACCCTCCTACATTTTGATGATCGACTTTGGCCCGACCTTGGGTGTCAAGAAATCATCCGCCCAAATCACCACGCATTATCGCCTTGATGCGCTCGTCGGACGCCAAGTTGCTGCCGTGGTCAATTTCCCGCCACGCCAGATTGGGCCTATCCGGTCTGAAGTGCTGACACTGGGATTCCCAGACGCGGATGGCCAAGTGGTCCTATTCGCCCCCGACCAAAACGTGCCGAATGGTGGACGTTTGTTCTAATTCCTTCTGCCACGTGTGACGCAAGCGATTGCGTGACCGATCAAGCACAGGCATAGCAGAAAGCCTTATGGCCAAACCTGCTAGCTGAAAATGACCACGCCCATGACTGATCTCAACCACCTTGAAGCCACCATCAATGCCGCGTGGGAAGACCGGGCCGCCATCTCGATTGAGACAACCGGACCCGTACGAGATGCCGTGGGGGAGGCTTTGACCTTGTTGGATCAAGGCGTTGTGCGCGTGGCTTCGCGCGGCGCGGACGGTCAATGGACAACACATCAATGGCTGAAGAAGGCCGTGCTTTTGTCGTTCCGCCTCAATGACAATTATCTGATCGACCCTGAGCATGATCCCCATCCAGTGCAGCATGCCGGGCGCGCCTTTGACAAAGTGCCCTTGAAGACCGCGCGCTGGCTCGAGCCTGACTTCCGCGAGGCAGGGTTTCGCATGGTACCGGGCTCTGTCGTGCGCCGGGGCAGCTTTATCGCCAAGGGCGCGGTCCTGATGCCCAGCTTTGTGAATATTGGGGCTTATGTGGGCGAAAACACCATGATTGACACGTGGGCGACGGTTGGTTCCTGCGCCCAGATCGGGGCCAATGTCCATATTTCTGGCGGAACAGGCATTGGCGGGGTTTTGGAGCCCCTACAAGCCGGTCCTGTGATTATCGAAGATAATGTGTTTGTCGGCGCACGGTCTGAAGTGGCCGAAGGTGTGATTGTGCGCGAAGGCGCTGTGATCTCCATGGGCGTTTTCTTAGGCGCGTCGACCAAAATCATCGACCGCGCGACTGGGGCTGTCTATCGCGGCGAAGTGCCACCCTATGCCGTGGTCGTGCCGGGCTCTATGCCAGACCCCAAGGGTGGACCCAGCTTGGCCTGCGCCGTCATCGTCAAGACGGTTGATGCTCAAACCCGCTCCAAAACAGGAATCAATGAATTATTACGCGATTAGGAGGCCTTATGTTCCCGCAACCCGAAGGCCATTACCTGGCCCAAATCAATGTGTCGGTCTCGCGCTATGATCAGGACGATCCGCGCTTTCATGGCTTCACCAGCCGCATTGATGCGGTGAACGCCATTGCCGAACGGGCAGAGGGCTTTGTCTGGCGGCTCAAGTCTGACTCGGGCAATGCGATGGATATTCGCGCCTCTGACGATCCGCGCTTTCTGATTAATATGAGCGTGTGGAAGACGGCTGAAGCCTTGGAAGACTTTGTTTGGAAGACCGCTCACGTCAAAGTCTATAATCAAAAGGCCGACTGGTTTCCCGCGCTAGGGACCGCCCATATGGCCTTTTGGTGGGTGCCGATTGGCCATATTCCAACCTATGATGAAGGCATGACACGCCTAGAAGCGCTTCGGGCCAATGGGCCAAGTGAAGCTGCCTTTGGCTGGGAGGGCTTGCCTCAAGTTGCTGAGTGGCGCTCCAAACGCTGCGGTTAGTTGATATTTCTTTCGGTAATGTCAGATTTTGCAGTCTTTGTCATAATTATCACGTTTTCGTGATCTGGGAGGCTTGACCCGACACTCGACGAAACGAAAGTGAGACCGTTGCGTTTTTGTCGATTCGGATGAAGATTGCTGACTTATAGTAAGTTCATCTGTCAAAATGAATTGGAAGTAGATGGCTCTTCGGTTCGCTATACTCGGCGCGGCGCGTATCGCCAAACCCGCATTGATCGATCCCCTGTCTGAGAACCCGGACGCAAGTCTGGTCGCGATTGGGGCTTCGACGCGGGAGCGCGCGCTTGAATATGCCATGACCCATGCCATCCCTCATGCTGGGACTTATGAAGAAATCATCGCGCGTAAGGATGTGGATGTCGTCTATATCGCGCTGCCACCGGCTGGACATTTTGAGTGGAGCTTGAAGGCACTTGAAGCCGGCAAGCATGTCTTTCTTGAAAAGCCTGCAACGGTAAACGAGGCCGATGCCTTGGCGTTGGTTGAAACAGCCAACAAGGCCGGAAAGCGATTGATTGAGGCCTTTCATTATCGTTGGCACCCTCTGTTTCGCCGCGCGGTCGACATTGTTCAATCCGGCCAATTAGGTGAGCTTGTGTCTGCGGAGGCGGAGTTTTCGGTTCCCATCGTCCGCAATGCGCGGGAGTTTCGCTGGCAAGCCTCCCAGGGGGGCGGGGCATTGGCAGACCTTGGTTGTTATCCGGTGAGTTGGTTGCGACATCTCGCAGCTGTGGAGCCGAAGGTCACTTCCGCCCACCAAGACCTTGAGCCCGATGGGATCGATCGGCGCACCACAGCTCATTTTTCCTTCCCAAATGGCCTTGAGGCCGATGTGATTTGTGACATGGACCCCGAAGGCGGGCGCAAACCACCAAGGCTTGAACTTATTGGCACCGAGGGCCGCCTAGATATCGACAATCCTTTGGCCCCCCAATATGGCGCGGAATTGAAATTGACCATCGACGGGCAAGAAACCCGCGAAACCTTCCCGCGCCGCCCAACCTTTGCCTATCAGTTCGATGGCGTTGTAGAAGCGATACAAACCGGCAAGCCTGTTTGGACCGAGGGCGCGGACCTGATCGCCAATGCTGCAGCCATGGCTGCGATCCGTCGGGTGGCCGCCTCTGGCTAGAGCTACCAATCTGCCCTAGGTTGGGCTTATGACCGCGCAAAATTTCGACCCCATACATCTCGCTTGCGATTTAATCCGCAAACCTTCTGTCACACCAGCCGATCTTGGTGCGCTGGATGTGGTGCAGGGCGCTCTTGAGGCCTTAGGCTTTGTGGTCAAGCGCTACCCCTTTGAGGATGTCGACAATCTATATGCGCGGCTCGGCACGGAACGCCCTAATTTCTGCTTTGCTGGCCATACAGATGTGGTCCCGACGGGCGATTTGGCGCAATGGAAAGTCGATCCATTTGAAGCGGCCTTGCAAGATGGCTTGTTGATTGGCCGGGGTGCCGCTGACATGAAGGGCGGAATCGCTGCCTTTATCGCTGCCACAGCGCGCTACTTGGAAAAGCACCAAGAGCCTAAGGGCTCGATTTCTTTCCTCATTACCGGGGATGAGGAAGGAGTGGCTTTGCACGGCACTAAAAAGCTGCTTCGCGCCATAACAGAAGAAGGTGAGGTGCTCGATCAGTGCTTGGTAGGCGAACCGACCAATCCTGACTCTATGGGCGACATGATCAAGAATGGCCGGCGCGGTTCACTCAATTGTACCGTCACGGTGACGGGTATCCAGGGCCACGTGGCCTATCCCCACAAGGCTGCGAATCCCGTGCGCGCCTTGATCGACTTTCTGCACAAAATTCAGAACCATAAACTCGATGACGGTGCTGAAGGCTTTCAGCCCTCCAATCTGGAAGTCGTGACTATGGATGTGGGCAACCCTGCTTCCAACGTCATTCCGGAGAAGGCAACCGCTCGTTTTAACATTCGCTTCAATACGGCACACACCGGCGAGACTTTAACCAAATGGTTGCAGGCAGAAGCTCAACGCGCCGAAATTGGCTTTAAGGGCAAGATTGATCTGTCTATCATGGTCTCTGGCGAAGCCTTTTTCACCCCGCCAGGTCTATTGACGCAACTCATCCAAGAATCGTGTGAGGCGGTGACGGGCCGCAGACCTGAATTGTCGACAACGGGCGGCACATCGGACGCCCGCTTTATCAAGGATTATTGCCCAGTTTGTGAGTTCGGTTTGGTGGGCGCAACCATGCATCAAGTTAATGAGCGGGTTGAAACACGCGATATCGAAACCCTGACCGACATTTATGAAGGCGTCCTGACACGCTATTTTGCGCAAGCCTAGGGTCTTTGGCTTAGGGGATTTCACAAAGTCGCAGAGTCAGCTCAACAAGGGGGCATGGCGCGTGCACCCCAAATCTTAAACCCCAAATTTCTCCTGCAGAATTTGCGTGATGGCTTTGATGCGGCCAAAACGCGGACGGGCTCTGAAGGGGTATTGGTTGCGCTTTCAGCGGGTGGGCTCATCCTAGCGTTTTTGCTATTGGCCTTGCTGGCACCCTTGGCCCTCAATGCGCCGGGCTTTGTTTCTTATGGCGCTGGTGCTTTGGTGCTTTTGCTTGTGCTTGCCGCAACAGGAGCTGGGGCTGTCGCGTTATGGCGGCTGATGGCCGAAGGCGCACGCAGTGGCGGCGGTGCCCTAATTCAAGCCAACGGAACCATTAATGATTCCGCCATTCAGGCCGCTTTGTCCGATGCCGAAGATGCAGGCTTACGTGCGCTAGGCACGCGAGAGGTTCAAGACGCCATGACCGGGCGCGTCCATGGCTTTGCCTTGGCTGCGGTGCAATCGGGTGCGCATGTTTTCCTCGTTATCCGATTAAAGCAAGTCATCCCGTTTAGCCTGATTTTTGCCCCGAAGGCTGCCCCTTGGCCGTTTGCTTTACCCTCTGATGGCAAACTTACACCCATGCCGACGCCCGGCGGCGTGGATGGCCTTTCTTGGGCGACAGAACGCGACCCGGCTCTGCTTTGGTGCACCCGATTGGGCCCAGCACTGGCCATGTCTGCTGCCGGGGGGGAGGCCCCGTTCTTGAGCCTGCGTGCAAAGGCCTTGGTGCTGCGCTGGGACAATGGCGACGTCGGTACCGCCGCTTTGATTGGCCGAGAGCTCTGCTTGGCGATTTCGAAAGTTTGACGCGCATTGCAAATGCATTGAGCCCCTGTTTTTTCCTGCCCAGTCGCTTAAGCTGCCTCTAACAAAATAACTCAGGGGAGGGTGCCTATGTGGCGATGGCTTATCTGTGGCGTCTTGGGCCTCGGCATAGGTGTGGGGTCAGCGCTTGCTGTCTCCGGTGGCTTGTTCAGTGACGCAAAGCTTGTTTCAGGCCGCTGGTCGACCGATCCGACCGTGGGGGCTGCAGCTGCAAATCCGTGGCTGCGCGCCACCATAGCCCGCGTTGGCCTGTTGGCATTGACTAAGGAAGAAACCGTCTATTTCAATCGCGATGTCGATGAAGATGGGGCCAAGCTGGTCGAAGGCTGTACCTATGCCTTAGCGGGTGAGGCGATCCCGACGCGTTGGTGGTCGATCACGATTTATGGGGCGGATCAGATGTTGCCCATTAATACCGATCGTGCGAGCTCCATCGATGCCACTCGCGCTCTGATTGCGCCAGCAACGACTTGGAGTGGAACCTTAAGCCCGACACGGCCGACAACGCCCGGACCTTGGCTGTCGAGCAAGGGCGGTGGAACATATTCTTTGACCATCCGACTTTATAATCCGCAATCGGTTGAAAAATCTGCGCT
Organism: Alphaproteobacteria bacterium; assembly: GCA_027485915.1. GTDB lineage: Bacteria > Pseudomonadota > Alphaproteobacteria > Caulobacterales > Aquidulcibacteraceae > Aquidulcibacter. The sequence goes on from JAIXQA010000001.1 coordinate 52,032, forward strand.
GCAGGCCTTGAAGCTTCCCAGTGTGAAGAAGGTTTCCTGCACCCAATCTCCAGCTTCGGGAGGGGCAAACTAATGGCCCAAGATAAATACAAGCCCGGCTGGCTGAAGCCGATAGCCTTTGGTGCTTTAATGGTTGTTCTGGGTCATTTGTTGACCATCGGCCTCATCCCCAACGCCATCATGAATATTGCGATGAAGCGTATTGCGGAAGCCTCCGGTGGCATCAATCGGCTGGCGCATGGCAATATGGTCACGCCACAAAATCAGCAGATTGTGCGCTCCTCCCCAGACCTCGCTTATTCCACCTGCGCACTGGATCTGTCGAAGGGGCCTGTCCGTGTGTTCATCGGCAAAGGCGCTGACTACACCTCCGCAGCCTTTTATGCCGGCAATACCGACAATGTCTTCACCTTAAATGACCGCAAGATCGGCCCAGAAGGGGCCAAGATTATGGTGGTGTCGGCGCGTTCGCCAATTGCAGCCCAGCCGGGCGAGGTTGTCGTCAGTCTGCCGAGTGATAAGGGCCTGTTGCTGGTCCGCCGACTCGCACCCAGTGCTGAAGCATTCAAACGGGTGCAAGCGGAGCGCGCCAAGGATTATTGTCGCGCCGTGATAGACGGGGTGTGATGGACTATCAGGCCAATAACCTGGTTGAGGTTTTTGAAACGCACGGGCGGTTGGCGCATGTGTTCCACCATGGGCGCGAACCCATAAAAGTGGTTGTTCTAGACGATTATTTACCAGAGCCAGAAAGCATCATTGACCTTGCTGTCAATGGCCCCGGTTTTGCGCCCAATGGCCGCTTCTATCCGGGGATCCGCGCGCCTGTGCCTCCCAGCACCTACCAGACCCTGTTAGGTCCGCTGTCAGAAATCCTACCGCGTTGCTTTGATTATACCGGTCGAGCGAGCCTGCGAGAGTGTAATTTCTCGCTGGTGACAACGCCTTCTGATCAGTTGCAACCGATCCAGCGCTTGCCGCATTTCGACAGCCTTGAATATGGTCGTGTGGCGGCACTGCTCTACTTGGGGCGTGGCGACAATCAGGGCGGTACGGCGTTTTACCGGCAACGCAGCACGGGTTTTGAAAGCGTAGATGCTGGCCGCTTCAAAGCATTTGAGGTGGCCCTGCATGCGGATGTTGCGCGCGAGGGTCTGCCTGACGCTGCCTATATAGATGAGACCAGCCCCATTTATGAGATGATTGGCCGTCATCAAGCGCGCTTCAATCGCATGATCGTCTATTTGAGCTCCAGCTTGCATTGTGCACATATTCCAAAAAACTTCGTTTTTGACCCAAATCCTGCGACGGGACGGCTGACGGTGAATGCCTTTTTAGGTATGGATTGAAAACGGCCCCAGCGGTTTGTTTGACGAGGATTGCATATGGTTTCGCGTCGTACTTCCCTTCAGACGTTGGCAGTTTCCTTGCCATTCATGGCTTGGCTCTTCGCACCCCTGAAATCGCCACAAGCAAAGCCCGGTAAGGGCCTAGTCGGGCGTTGGGGCGGGCAATTGGTGGCAGGCTCTGTGACGCTCCGGCTGGTCCTGGAAGTTGGCGATGGCCAATTGCCAGTTCTTTTTTCGATAGATCAGGGTGCCCAGCCTATTCCTGCCGATGATGGCACAGTGGGCGATACGGAAATGGATGTCACTTTCTCGGCGATCAAAGGTCGTCTGGCGGTGAAATTATCGGATCAGGGTGTTTTGGAGGGCACATGGTCGCAAGGACGGGCGCTGCCCGTGACTTTGTCACGCCTTGCAGAAGGGGCTGTACCGGAAAAAAGTGGCCTTGAAGACTTGGGAGATCTACAGGCTGAAGTCACTGCAGGCCAAACTAAGTATCAGATTCCTGCCTTAGTGGGTGGCTTTCAAATTATGCAGGGGAAGGCCATAGAAGCCCGCGAAGCCGTGGCTGGTCAGCTCTCGGTGACCGACCCAACGCCCGTGCAGACAGGGCAGCTTTGGCACGTCGGCTCCATCACCAAATCCATGACCGCTACTTTGGTGGCCCGCTTAATCGAGCGCGGCTTGTTGGCTTGGGATATGAAGCTCTGGCAGGCATTTGGTGAACTCGCTCCGACTATGTTCCCGGCCTATCGCGACCGCACCTTGGCCGATTTGATGACGGGTCAGACCGGCATGCCCACCAATTTATCACCCTTTGACATGTTGGCGCAGGCGGGCATGGACTCGCCGCGAGAAGGACGATTGTTATGGGTGAAAAAGGCTTTCGCCCTGACGCCGGAAAGCGGCATGGTTTATCCCAATAATGGCTATGTCTTGGCCGGTGCCTTATGTGAAGCGGTGACGGGTAAGGCCTATGAGGATTTAATGGTCGAGGAAGTGTTCAAACCCTTGAACATGGCCTCAGCCGGGTTTGGTCCACCGCCTTCGGGCAATCCACAAGGCCACCGAAAAGCTCTACTTGGTGGACGTTTGATCGGGGTTGGTCATGATCGTGGCGCAGATAATCCAGCATCCATGGCCCCGGCAGGTGGAGTCCACATTGCCATTCCAAGCCTACTGTCCTTTGCCCTCGCCCATAGTTTGGGCCATCAAGGCCAGCGAAGCGATTATCTCAAAACCGAAACGTGGCGCTATCTTCACACCCCGCCGCCGAAAGCAGATTACGCATTTGGATGGGTGAAGCGACCAGACGGCAGTCTGTGGCACAATGGGTCTAATACTTATTGGCTAGCAGAATTGAGCTTTGATCCAGAAAAATCAATGGCGATTGCCGCGGTTGCTAACCGGTTTGACTCTGATGAAGCAGTCGGGCGGGTTATGGCTGCCGCTTCTGGCGAAGCCACAACCCGCTTGGCTAAAACCTAATCCTCCAGCTTGAAGCTGATTGTATAGCGGGCGGGGTAGGCGATGGCGATTCCATCAATTGTTTGGGGCTGGAAGGTCCAAGCCTCAACCGCTTTCCGGGCCGCCTCCGCAAAGCCATACCCTTTTGGGGCTTCGCTTACCACAACCAGATTTGAAACCGTGCCTTGTGGCGTAACGGTAAAGCTCAATACCACATCCCCACCGATTTCCCGGTCTAATGCTTTTCTGGGAAAGGCCGGATTGGCTCCCGCTTGGCGAACCGGATTGATGATCAGGCGCGGGGCAGGCGGAGGTTCAGGCTCACCCAATTGGGGGAAAGGATCCGTGACGGGTTCTAGGGCGACTGCCGGGCCAGCAAAAGCAACGGGCTCGTCGCTCACCGGGCCTGCGGACAGACTATCGCTTGCGAGTATGGGGGAAGCTTCCGGTGTCGGCCGCGTGGTAAGTGTTGGCTCCGGGGTTGATGCTTGTGGCGTTTGCTGCGCCCGGACAGGCTCAGGATCACGTTTGGGCGGGATGACCGGCTCGGGTGGTTTGCGCGGGTCGACACTAATCGGGGGCGGTTCAGGCAGGTCCAGTTTCTGCATGGTAGGAACATAGGTCAAGGCCAGATAACCAAGGCCGATCCATAAGACCCCCGACCCCATAAGGGCGGCAGTTCGATACAGCATCTTTTGTGTGGGGGGTGCGAGAGCATAGGGCTGCTTCATAAACCAGTCTCCTAAAATTGGAGCTGAACAGCTGGCTTGCTGGTCAGTGTTATAACAAATAACCCACATTTCCCTTACGTCAAGCATGAACTTTACGTTACGTCATGTTGACGGCAGTGTCATTTTTTATCCGAAAGCCTAGAAACCGCTTCCTTTTGAACTCGTCTCGGCTAATCTATCGGCAAATCAAAGCAAAAACAGAGGAAACTGGGATGAGTGAAGCCAATCTACCTGCGGGCGAAACCTATGACTATATCATCGTTGGCGCGGGCAGCGCGGGTTGTGTTTTGGCAAATCGTCTTACCGCTGATCCAAAAATTCGCGTGCTACTTCTCGAAGCAGGCGGCAAAGATACTTCGCCCTTGATTCATATCCCGGTTGGCTACGCCGAGACCTTGAAAGACCCCAAGGTCAATTGGCTCTATCAGACCGAAGAAGATCCCGGCACCAATGGCCGACAGCATGTTTGGCCACGCGGTAAAGTATTGGGCGGCTCCAGTTCGATCAACGGCCTCCTCTATATTCGCGGCCAGCAGCGCGACTATGATATTTGGCGGCAATTGGGCTGCGAAGGATGGGGCTGGGATGATTGTGCCCCCTATTTCCTGAAGTCTCAAAACCAAGAACGGTCTGGCATGGCCGGTCACGCAACCGGTGGCCCTTTAAACGTGTCTGATGTTACCCAAAGGCATCCGGTCTCGGACGCGGTTATCCAAGCAGGGATTGAAGCCGGCATACCCCGGAATGATGACGTCAATGGCGAGAACCAAGAAGGCATTGGCTATTACCAATTGACGGTGAAAAATGGCATGCGCTGCTCGGCAGCCGTCGCCTATCTCAACCCGATTAAGCACCGGACAAATTTGACGATCCGCACCCATGCTTTGGCACATAGAGTTCTGTTTGAGGGCAGGCGCGCGACCGGGGTACTGTTCTCCGTCGATGGCGATTTGATCCGGGCGTCAGCCAAGCAAGAAGTCATTCTCTCGGGCGGCGCGATCAACTCACCCCAGCTGTTGCAATTGTCGGGCATTGGTCCTGCCGAATTGCTCAAGCGCCACGGAATTGACGTCAAAGTCGATGCGCCGGGCGTCGGCGAAAATCTGCGCGATCACTATGTCGTGGGCATGCGCTATCGCCTGAAGGCGGGGGTGAAGTCGGTCAATGAAATGACCAAGGGCCTGACCTTCGTCGGCGAGATTTTGAAGTTTTTGTTCCAACGCAAAGGTCTTCTAACCCTGTCTGCTGCCCATATCGCCGCTTTTGTGAAAACCCGGCCAGATCTGGAAACGCCTGATGTGCAATATCACATTCTGCCGGCCACCATGGACCAGAAAAAGCTGTTTGAAGAACAAAAAATGGTGTTAGAAGACCAACCAGGGCTGACCATTGCGCCATGCCAATTGCGGCCGGAAAGCACGGGGCGCATCCAAATCAAGTCCGCCGACCCCTCCCAACACGCAGGCATTTGGCCGAATTATCTGGCCGATAGCTTGGATCAGCAAACCATTGTTGAAGGCCTAAAGATTGGCCGCCGCATGGCGCAGGCCCCATCCTTGGCAGGCTTGATCGAAGCCGAGATGGAGCCCGGTGATGGCATTGTCAGTGATGAGCAATTCCTCGCATATGCACGCGAAACCGGCTCAACCATTTATCACCCTGTTGGAACGGCCAAAATGGGCCGCGATCCGATGGCGGTTGTAGATCCTCAGCTTCGTGTGATCGGGGTCGAGGGCCTAAGGGTTGTGGATGCTTCCATTATGCCGCGGCTGATTTCCGGCAATACCAATGCCCCGACGATCATGATCGCTGAAAAGGCTTCGGATATGATTTTGGCGGCCCGTGAGGCGGCTTATGCTTAGCGGCCCACATGGGTCGCCGGGGTAGGTGCGGCTGCGATTGGACTTGGTAATTTGCGCAGGGCAGGCAGGGCGGCAACATCTTGCCCGCCGGCTGCGGCGAACATATCGGCGAGGCTTTCGTAAAAGGCTGCCAAGGTGTTTGGGCTGGGCCGCTTAAGGTCATCGAGGGTCGGCAGCGGTGAAAGTGGCCTGCCTTCATGGGCCGCAGCCATGAAGTCTTCCCAGATGAGCGCGGGCAAGGTGCCGCCCGTGACGCCATTCATCGGGGTGGAGCTATCATTGCCAACCCAAACGCCGCAAATGATGTCAGAAGTATAGCCAACAAACCACGCGTCGCGAAAATTCTGCGAAGTTCCAGTCTTACCGGCCGCTTCTCGGCCGCCGGGCAAGCGGGCGCGCTTGCCTGTCCCAAAGGCCACTACGTCCGCCAGCATGGCGGTCATTTGCCGGGCGCGCAACGGCTCGTACACTTGGACTGGGGCCTTATTCTCCCGTTGAAAGGCAACAGTACCCCTGGTCGTGTCAATTCGCTCAATCAAATACGGATCAACTCGAACACCGTCATTGGCCAAGGTGGCATAAGCGCGGGTCATGTCCAATAAGGTGACTTCACCAGCCCCCAAAGAGATTGATAAATTGCGCGGTAACTCGCTGTCGATCCCTAAGCGTTGGGCTAACAGGATCAAGCGATCAATGCCGACTTCGGAGGCTAATTGGACAGCAATCGTGTTGGTAGAACGGGTCAGGGCTGTCGACAGACTCATGGCTCCGGAATAGCCGCCATTGAAGTTGCGGGGCCGCCAGTTGCCAAAACTAATCGGCTTGTCCACGCGTATCGTATCCGGCGTCATGCCCTTTTCCAGCGCGGCAGCATAGACAAAAGGCTTGAAACTGGAGCCGGGCTGACGCTTGGCCATCGTGGCGCGATTATATTTGCTTTCATCATAATTGCGACCACCCACGATGGCGAGGATTCGCCCTTGGCGATCCATGGCAATCAAGGCGGCTTGCGTCACGCCGGTGCCTGTTCCGTCCCCCACCAAAGCTTGCACCGCTTGCACGGCTGCTGCCTGCATTTTCCCATCAACTGTGAGACGCAAAATACGGTCAGGCGCAACTTGTTTGCCAACGCTTTCTACTTCTTTTTGAGCCATATCAATGACATAACCCATCTGACCTTCAGGAATGTCAGGTGTTACTCGCAAGGCGACAGGGGCGCGCATCGTCGCCTCCGCTTGGGCTTGCGTGATAAAACCAGCGGCTACCATGCGCTGTAGCACCACAGCGCGGCGCTCAATCGCTGGGGCGGCGGTCAAATCCAAGGCCAGACGTCCGGGTGCTTTGGGCAGACCCGCCAGCATCGCTGCCTCTGCTAAGGTCAACTTGCTTGGATGTTTGGAAAAGAAGCGCCACGCAGCCGCATCAATGCCATAGGCATTTTGCCCGAAATAAATGCGGTTGAGGTAGATTTCCAGAATTTGCTTCTTGGTCAGGCGGCTGTCGATTTGCCATGCCAATACCATTTCCTGCAACTTCCGCTTAAAGGTCTGTTCCGGGCTCAAATAGACATTTTTGACCAATTGCTGGGTGATGGTGGAGGCACCCTGTACCGTATGGCCTGCTGTCATGTTTTCAAACACAGCCCGACCAATCGACCATAAATCTACCCCGCCATGCTCAAAAAAGCGTGCATCTTCGACCGCTAAAAATGCCTGCAAGACATGGGCAGGCAGGGCATCGACACTGACCTTTCGGCCATAACGTGGGCCACGAATCGTAATGGTCTCGCCATTGGCATCGACCATTTCCAAACTTGCCGGGCGGTTGGCTGTCCAGATCTCTTCGTTTGACGCGATTTTCGGCAAGTCCGAAAAAAAGTGTCGCCACGTCGCATAGCTCGATAGGCAAATGAGGACGACCACGCAACCTGCCAAAATGGCAAGCAGGCGCATATTATAGGCTCTGATTTTGGCTTTGCGCTCCAATAAGTCTGCGCGAAAGACGCCCTGCATCAGCCTGAAACCCGTCCCTTAAATGAGGTCAGAGAACGCCGCTGATCCGCCCAATGGGTCAAGCTTTATCCATGTAGAAATTGACGTTTAAGGCACGCAAAGACCAGAAATTTCGGGCTGTTGGTGCTTAAATCGAGGATCTTTCGCCGCTTTCTCTCAGACCGGCTTCCAGATGGCGCCATCCTTGTCATTGCAACAAGCGACCCGCGCCTTTCGGCGCTCTTGGAGAAAGACATGCAACGTGACAGGCAAATTGATCCGCAAGGCCGACGAGCCCTTCCAAAGGCGCGTGCCGCTTCAGTGGAACTTCGCCCGGGTTGCCAGCCTGCCAGAGAAGTCACGGCAAGACTTTATTGCGCACTTCAGCAACCGGCAAATCGAGAACCTGCGCCGATTGTGGCCCTTTTGGGCGCGCGGCACGCAGCTTTCCCCCGCCCAAAAATGGCGAACTTGGCTCATCCTGGGCGGACGTGGCTCTGGCAAGACGCGTTCGGCTGCCGAGTGGGTGCGTGAGCGGATGGAAAATGCTGTTTGCTCTCGCATGGCTTTGATTGGCCCGACCTTTGCCGATGTGCGCGATGTGATGGTCGAAGGGCAATCGGGCCTGCAAGCCATTGCCAGCCCGCGTGAGCGACCCCGCTTTGAGGTCTCCCGTCGCCGGCTAGTCTGGCCGAATGGTGGTTATGCCCTACTGTTCTCTGCCGAAGATCCTGACAGCCTGCGTGGACCGCAATTTGACGGTGCCTGGGGCGATGAAATGGCGGCGTGGCCAAAGCCAGACGCGGTGTTTTCGACGTTGAGACCGGCGTTGCGCTTAGGCGTCGATCCGCAATTGGTGCTGTCGACTACGCCGCGGCCTATCCCAGCCTTAAAACAGCTTATCGGCGATTCTTCTTGTGCGATTACCCGCTCCGCCACCAAGGATAATCGCCAGTTCTTGTCGAACGGATTTGTTGAGGATCTCACTGCCCGTTGGCATGGCTCAGTCTGGGCACGCCAAGAACTTGAAGGCGAACTGGTTGAAGACCCTGAAGGTGCGCTTTGGACGCGGGCCCAATTGGCCAGAGCGCGCGCGCTTGAACTGAATACTGATTTTGACCGCGTGGTTGTGGCCATTGATCCGCCCGTTAGTGCGGGTGCCAGCGCTGATACGTGCGGCATCGTGGTCGCAGCAGCTGGGGGAGTGGGGCAACGGCGCCGTGCGGTCATTCTTGCCGATCTGTCGCAGCAAGGCTTGCAGCCTGCAGAATGGGCCGCAATTGCCGCTGAGGCCTATACGCACTTTGGCGCCAACATGATTGTCGCCGAGGCTAATCAGGGCGGGGAGATGGTGCGCACGGTGCTCCGCCTTGCAGTCCCGGTCGCGCCGATCCGCTTGGTTCATGCCAGTCATGGCAAACGCGCCCGCGCCGAGCCCATTGCTCTCCTCTATGCCCAGGATCGGGTGTGCCATGCCGCATATTTTCGAGACTTGGAGGATCAGATGTGCAGCTTTGGCGCGCCGGGCTTCTCGGGTTCTCCTGACCGGGTGGATGCGCTCGTCTGGGCACTCACCGACCTCATCCTTGAGCAAGGGGCCAACCCTTCTGCCCGTAGCCTATGAATGGATATTCAGTCATGGCCGTCTTTCCTTTGTTTAATCGTCTTTCAAAATCAAAGTCCAGTGCGCTAGAGACCTCACCCGAGGCCAAAATGGGCGCGTCACTTCTGGCCTATACCAGTCCGGGTCGTCCGGTTTGGACACCACGTGACTATGGCGCGCTGGCCCGCGAGGGGTTTCAGCGCAACGCGATTGCGTATCGGTGCGTGCGGCTTGTCGCAGAGGCGGCGGCTTCTGTGCCGCTGCGCGTCAGCGGGGGGGCAGGGCAGACGCACCGCTTTACCGCCCTTTTAGAACGGCCAAACCCGGAACAATCAGGGCCGGAACTGTTGGAAGCCTTTTTTGGGCACCTCCAGATCGCTGGAAATGGTTGGCTAGAATTAGTGGCCCTCGAAGGGCAGCCGCGCGAAATCTGTGCGCTGCGCCCAGACCGTGTTCGTATCATTCCAGGTGCCTCAGGTTGGCCTGCGGGTTGGGAGCATGAAGCCAATGGCATCAAGCGGCGTCTCTGGCGTGACCCTGTGACGGAGCGCTCGCCCATTTGTCATCTGAAGCTCTTCAATCCAAGCGATGACCTCTATGGCCAGTCGCCCTTGGAGGCAGCCGCGATTGCAGTGGACATTCACAATGCGGGTGGGGCTTGGAACAAGGCCTTGATTGACAATGCCGCCCGTCCATCGGGGGCCTTGGTGTATCGCGGCGTGTCTGGCGCGGAGCGCCTAAGCGAAGCGCAATTTGACCGGCTGAAAGCAGAACTGAATCAAGCTCACACAGGTGCGGCCAATGCGGGCCGCCCCCTCTTGCTGGAAGGCGGGCTCGAATGGACGAACATGAGCCTGACACCTGCCGAGATGGACTTTGTTGAAGCTCGGCGCGCGGCTGCCCGCGATATTGCTTTGGCCTTCGGCGTGCCGCCCATGCTGCTGGGTATTCCGGGGGATGCCACTTACGCCAATTATAAAGAGGCCAATACCGCGTTTTGGCGACAGACCATTGTGCCCTTGGTGTCGAAGGCGGCAGCAGCTTTGGCGGCTTGGTTGAGCCCGTGGAGTGATGGGCCGCTTTTGATCCAACCGGACTTAGACCACGTGCCTGCCTTGTCGGCCGAGCGTGAGGCCTTTTGGGCTCGCCTTGAGGCGACTTCCTTCCTGACCACGCAAGAAAAGCGCGCTTTGGCAGGTTTGGCACCTGCCGACTTGCCCGCACCTAATGGGGGTGCGTGATGAGCGATCTCAGCGTACCGGCCAGCTTTCGCCAAGCGCCTGATTTCCGCGTGACTTTGGCGATCCTTATCACCCTTGTTCTGCAAGCGATTGCCGCCCTTCTATGGATTGGCGCGGCGGCCCAGCGCCTTGATAATCTAGAAGCCGAGATCAAGCTGCAGCAGCCAATCCTCGAACGGATGGCGCGCATTGAAGCGCAAGTCGCCGCTGTCCACTCCAGCCTTGATCGGATCGAAAACCACATTGATGCGGAGGTAAAATGACTGAGCCTCTGATCATCTCGGGTTATGCCAGTCTGTTCGGGATGCCGGATCTAGCTGGCGATGTGGTTGAGCAGGGGGCGTTTCAAACCTCACTTCGCCGTCTGCCCGCCGCCTCCATCCGCATGCTCTACCAGCACGATCCCGATAGGCCAATTGGTCGGTGGGTAGAGGCATTTGAAGACCCTGTAGGGCTTTGGATGCGTGGGCTGGTTGAGCCCAATCATCGTGACACCCAAAAGATCGCCGCCCTGATCCAGGCTGGCCTTGCCGACGGTCTCTCGATTGGCTTTCGTACCTTGGCAGCCACGCCGCGCCCATCGGGTGGGCGCGTCCTAAAGACGATTGATTTGCGAGAAGTCTCAATCGTCACCTTCCCAATGTTGCCCCGCGCCCGGTTCCGCGTGCGTGGCCTAACCCCTTCCATAAGGCCGTCAGAGCCTGCGGAACATACGCGTCGCGTTCAACACTCTGCCGCCCCTGCGGCTTAACGGAGAAGTCCATGGAAACCAAAATGACCCAGTCGCCCGAAGTGCGGGCGGCTCAAAACGAGCTCATGTCTGCTTTTGAGGCCTTTCGGGCAGCCAATGACCAGAGGCTGGCTGAGATCGAACAAAAGTCCTCAGCCGATGTTTTGCTGGAAGAAAAGGTGGATCGCATTGATCGCAGCTTAACCCGCGCCCAGGCCAGCTTGGACCGGTTGTCACTGGCTGGCCTTCGCCCCGGCGCGCAACCAGGAATCGACCAAGAGCGACAAGAGGCTAAGGCTGCGTGGGCGGGCTTTATGCGTCGCGGCGAAGAAAGCGCTTTGGCGGCGATTGAGGCCAAATCCTTGTCTGTTGGCGTTGCGGCCGACGGTGGCCATGTAGCCCCGCCTGAAGTGCAGGCCACGATTGATCGCCGCATTATTGCATCCTCGCCCATGCGGCGCTTGGCTTCGATCCGGATAAGCTCGGCCAGTATCTTCCGCAAGCCAATTGCAGTTTCTGCGCCAGCTGTAGGTTGGGTTGCTGAGACCGGAACGCGCACCGAAACGGCGACGCCATCTTTAGACCTCCTATCCTTCCCAATGGGCGAGGTTTACGCCATGGCCGCGGCGACTCAAACGCTGCTCGATGATGCTTTGCTTGACATGGATCAATGGCTGGCCGGTGAGATCGCTGAAAGCTTTTCGAGCGCGGAAAGCCTCGCCTTCATCTCGGGCGATGGTGTAAACAAACCTAAGGGCCTGCTTGCCTATACAGCAGCACCAGATGCCTCTGCGACCTGGGGACAACTGGGCTATCTAGCCTCGGGCGTTGCTGGTGCGTTTCCAGCTGCCAATCCGGTCGATAAGTTGGTGGACCTCACTTATGCGCCGAGGACACCCTATCGGGCCAACGCGAGCTTCCTCATGAACCGCCGGACGGTTGGTTTGGTGCGGAAGTTTAAGGATTCTACCGGCCAATATATTTGGCAACCGTCCTTGGTCGCCGGCCAGCCTGCAACGCTCCTAGGCTTCCCAGTTGTGGAGTGTGAGGAGATGCCTGACGTCAGCGCGAGCGGTCTGGCTATCGCCTTTGGTGACTTCGAGAAGGGTTATTTGATCGTCGATCGTGCGGATGTGCGGGTCTTGCGGGATCCTTACACCAATAAGCCGTTCGTGATGTTCTATGTCACCAAGCGCCTCGGCGGTGGTGTGCAGAATTTCGACGCCATCAAGCTGCTCAAATTCACCGTCAACTAAGGCAAAGATCATGGCCCTGGAAATTCTGATCCCCCCTGAGGGGGAACCTGTGTCCCTGTCAGACGTGCGCGCCTATCTCCGGATCGGTTCACAGGGCGATGATGCTCTGCTGGCGCTTGTCATCACTGCGGCTCGCGAAGTGTTTGAAGCGCGAACCGGGCTAGCGCTTCTTACACGACGGGTGCGTCAGAATTTCCTTGGGAGTTTATCGCCGGGATTCCTAATCCCGGCGGCGAACCCAGTGACGGAAGTACATGCCATCAAGACCATCCTGCCTACCGGGATCGCCGCAGAAGTAAGCAGCACGGTGGTTAGCCTGATGGACGGCAAATTTATCTTGAACCAGCCGATGCGTGATCTCAGCATCGACTATCAAGCGGGATATCTCACCAGCTCGCTGGTGCCCAAAGCTCATCGCTTGGCGATTTTAGAAGCCGCTGCAGCCGCGATCGCCCGTCGCGATAACGATGGCTCTGTTCCAGCCACAGCCGACAAAGGCTTTTGGGATCAGGCGTTTCAAAAGGTGAAATTATGACCGCGCTCGCCTGCCAGCAGGCGTTAGACGCCGTGTTTCGCTCTGATCCGTCCGTGCAAGCTGTCTTGGGCAATCCAGTTCGATTGGTCGACGCCCCAGCCAAGCTTATTGCTTATCCTTTTGCGTTTTGGCGACGTTGGGAGACCAAGCCCCTCGACGCCTCACTGGTGCGAAGTGATGAGCATATTGCCACGTTGGAGGTGGTCTGTCGTCAAGCTGGGGCGGAGCTCGCGAGGGAGGCTGTTGCAGCCCTTGCCGCGGCGGCCACGCAAGCGAGACCCGATGCAGTCGGTGCCCGCATCGTCCTGATCTTGCCGCTCTATTGCGACGTGATGCGCAGCGCGGACGGTCGGTCTTGGTTCGGCCTTTTGCGCTTAAAAATTGTCGCCGACCATATCTGAAATTTTATTCATTAAGGAGGCCGTTATGGCAGGACAAGCGGGACGGGATGTCCTACTCAAAATATCTGATGGGGCCGCAACCCCGAATTTTGTGACGATTGCGGGATTGCGCGCCAAAACCATCGCTCTGGCGGCAAAGTCGGTTGACGCTACATCCGCAGAAAGCCCAAACGCTTGGCGCGAACTTCTGGCGGGGGCAGGTTTGAAAGAAGCCAGCGTCACTGGCAGTGGTGTGTTCAAGGACGCGGCCTCAGATGCCTTAGTACGGGCGAGCTTTTTTGCACAAGATCGCCGAGTCTGGCGCCTAATTGTCCCAGACTTCGGCACGCTTGAGGGACCGTTTCAAATCGCCGCGCTTGAATATGGGGGTGCCCATGACGGCGAAGCGACTTTCTCGATGACGCTCGTTAGCGCCGGCGAACTAGGATTTGTTGCAGGATGAGCGGGCTCATAAATGCTCCCCGCGGCGAGGCTGTCCTGCACATTGACGGCCGACCATTGATCCTTTGCTTGACGATGGGCGCTTTGGCACGGCTGGAAGCAGCCTTTGATGTCAAGAGTTTAGAGGCCCTTGAAGCCCGATTAGCCAATCTTTCTGGTCAGGATATTTTGATCATTATTTCGGCTTTATTGTGCGGCGAAACCTTAAGTCCCGCCGAATTAGCCAAGGCACAAATTCACCCGGCTGAGGCTGCAGAGGCCATTACAAAAGCGTTTGAAAGGGCGGGGCCATGAGCCTTTTGCCCTGGGCCCGCTTGCTCTATCAGGCTGGCAGCCTCGGCATTGCGCCATCGGCTTTCTGGCAGGTCTCCGTTGCTGAGTGGCGCGCTCTCGTAACTCCCGATCCAGCACTCGGCCAAGGCATGAGCCGCGCCAATTTGAACCAGCTGGCGCTTCGTTTCCCCGATGAGGAGGTTCCATTAGATGACGTCAATGAATAAAAATTCATTTGATGACGAGTTGCAACGTGCCGCCGATAGTCTCGACGGATTTGCTTCCGGTCCAGCCCAAGCTGCAGCAGACGCATTGGGGGACGCTTTTGCCAAAGCTGGCAAGCGTGTGTCGTCATCGCTCGCTGAGGCGGCGCGTAGCGGCGAACTTTCGTTACGTAGCCTCGCTGCCAGCCTCGTTCGCGATTTGTCTAATCTGGCACTGGAGCGTTTTGTCACCCAGCCCCTACAAGCCGCCTTTTTGAAGGTTGTTCAAAGTCTTCCTCAAGCAGGGGCACGTGCGGATGGTGGACCTGTGACCTCCGGCGGAGCTTATTTGGTCGGAGAGCGCGGCCCAGAACTATTTGTCCCGACGGGGTCCGGACAGATTGTGCCCAACCAAGGTGTTCAGCCGATTTCGATCACAATCCATATGGCCCCCGGGAGTAATCTATCCGAGGTAAAGCGTTCCTCCACGCAAGTGGCGGCCGCTTTAGCGCGGGCCGTGCAGCGCGGAGGCAGCCTTCTATGACCGCGTTTCACAATATTGGCTTTCCCCTGAAGCTTGCCCGAGGTGCCGTTGGCGGGCCGGAACGCGTGACTGAAGTGGTAGCCTTGGCCGATGGCCGAGAAATGCGCAACACGTGCCTGTCACGGTCACGACGGCGCTGGGATGTCGGCTCCGCCATTCGAAATTTGGATGATTTAGCCGAAATCACGGCCTTTTTTGAAGCCCGCCTCGGGCGCTTACACGGCTTTCGCTTTCGCGACCCAGCAGACCATAAAAGCTGTCGGCCTTCACAAACACCGGGACCATTCGATCAATTCTTAGGCACTGGGGATGGCGGCGAAACCGCGTTTCAATTGCAAAAGACCTATAGTGATCATGCTGGCAGCGTTGTCCGTCCCATTCAATTGCCAGTTTTGGGAAGTGTGCGGGTTGGCGTTGGTGCGACCGAGCTACCAATGTCAGCTTTTTCCGTCGATGGTGAGACGGGGCGTTTAACCCTAGAGACCGCCCCAGCCGCCGGCCAGACTGTCCGGGCCGGGTATAGCTTTGATACCCCAGTGCGCTTTGACAGCGACCGGCTGGACATTGCCCATGATGCTTTCGAGGCCGGCCGGGTGATCTCATTGGCCTTGGTGGAGATCTTGGTATGAGGGCTCTACCACCAGCTTTAGAAGCCAAGTGGCGTGCAGGCGTGACCACACTGGCCCGTGGCTGGCGCTTGACCCGCAAAGACGGGCTTGTGGCTGCTGCAACCGAGCATGACCGTGACTTATTCGCGGCTGGTACCCTGTTTAAGGCCGCACTCAGCCTTGCTGAAAGCCCAGTAGAGGCAGAATTATCTCTGAGCCCGGGTCATGCTGCGTTATCGGGCACGCTGTCTTTGGCTGGCGTGAGTGCCGATGACATCGAGCTGGGGCGGTGGGATCAGGCAAAGGTGGAGGCCTATCTCATCGACTGGCAAGCGCCGGAGCTTTGTCTGCCGCTTTGGTCCGGCTTTGTTCAGGCGATTATCTGCCAAAGTAGTAAGTTTGAACTGAATATTCAGACGCTTGAACCTGCCATGAACCGCATGCTTGGGCGCTATTACACCCGTACATGTGACGCGATTTTGGGTGACGACCGCTGCGGCGTCGATCTGACTGAAGCCAGTTTTCACGCGCAAGCGAGCATCGTGTCGGTTGAAAGTGACCGCGCCCTAACGCTTAGTCTGACGCAAACCTTAGAGGTCGCGGCCTTAGCCGGCGGTGTCTTGCGGGTCACATCTGGTCGCGCTGCGGGTCTAGAGCGTGCTTTGCAACATGTCGAAGTGGTCGGTGGCCACCTGCTTGCCCTGTTGGCGCAACCAACACCGATTTGGCCCGCACCGGGCGATCAACTGACGCTTAGCCTTGGCTGTGACAAACGGTTTGAAACCTGCTGCACGCGCTTTGGCAATGGCATGAACTTTCGCGGTTTTCCGACGCTTCCCGGGGATTCTGCCATGGTCACAGGTCCCAGCTCTGCCAGCAATGCTGGAGGAAAGCGATGAGATTAGAAGCCCTGCGCTTGGCGCGCCAATGGCTGGCTACGCCCTTTGGTGAGGGTGCCAGCCAATGCGGTGTTGCGGTCGATTGTGTTGGATTGATTGAGGGCTTGGCGCGCGACCTCAATCTGACTTGCCCCTCGCGAACAGCTTTGAAACATGATCTTTTGGTGGCGGCGCAATCTTTCTTGCGGCCATGCGCTGAACCCAGCCCAGGATGTGTGATCTTGTTGGCGTACAAGGCGGGTGGGGCACCGGTCCATGCCGGCGTGATGGCCGAGGAAGGCCGCTTCATCCACGCCCATTGGACCACCGGCGTCGTCGAAAACCGATATGGGCGGTGGTTTAAGATGCGCACGACCCATGTGTTTGACTGGCCTGATCCGCCAACATCACCGCCGCCGCCAAGGCCAACAGGAGTTCACTCATGGCAACGCTGATACTTTCCACGATTGGCTCCACTTTATTTGGACCAGTTGGTGGGGCTGTGGGCGCCGTGGCCGGCAATTCTATCGACCAAGCTCTAATTTCTAGCCTGACGCCCGCGCGTGCGCAGCCATCCCGTTTGTCCAGCCTCAAAGTACAGGGGAGTGGGGAAGGCGCGGCAATTCCTGTTGTATTTGGTCAAGCCCGTGTGACGGGCCACGTAATTTGGGCCGCCCAGTTCAAAGAGCATAAAACAAAGCGCACCCTCGGTGGCAAAGGCGGACAACGTGTTGTTGAGCGCTACTATTCCATCAGTTTTGCGCTTGGACTTTGCGAAGGGCCAATTCAAGGCATTGGCCGAATTTGGATGAATGGCGAGTTGTTTGATCTAAGCCAAGTGAACTATCGTTTGTACCTTGGGGACGAAGATCAAGAGCCTGACCACCTTCTTGAGGCGATTGAGGGCTGTGACACCGCCCCAGCATTCCGCGGGATTGCCTATTTGGTGTTTGAAGATCTCCCAGTCACAGCCTTCAACGACCGAATTCCTAATATATCGGTTGAGATCATGGCCGCACCACCTGCCGAGCCTAATCGCCCGCGTCTCCAAGACCTAGCCCGCGGTGTTTGTTTGATACCCGGCGCGGGCGAATTTGCGTATGCGACAACACCGATCCAAACCATGTGGAAACCAGGCACGGCGCAGTCTGAAAACGTGCATGTGCAAAGTGCGCGCACCGACCTTTGTGTCTCCTTGGACAATTTGGCCCGCGATTTGCCCAATGTGGATCATGTCTCGCTGGTGGTGGCTTGGTTTGGGACTGACCTGCGGGCCGCGCAGTGTCGCATCGAACCCAGAGTCGATCAGCGCTATAAGCCAACCCGTCCCCGCGTCTGGCAAGTGGCTGGCGTGAGCCGTGGGAACGCCAATCTGGTATCCTCAGTTGATGGCAGACCTGCCTATGGCGGCACGCCCGACGATGTCAGCGTGATTGAAGCCATTTCTGAGCTCAAATCACGGGGGTTTAAGGTCACTCTAAACCCGTTTGTGATGATGGATATTCCGGCCGGCAATGGGTTGCCCAATCCTGGTGGTGGCGTGGGCCAGCCGCCCTATCCTTGGCGGGGGCGCATCTCGTGTTTAGGCAATGCATCGCCAACAGATGCCCAAATTGCGGCGTTCTTTGGCACGGCTTCAGCGAACCACTTTAGTCTGCGAGGGCTAGAGCCCCTCTATTCAGGTCCGACGGAGTGGTCTTATCGCCGCTTCATCTTGCATCAAGCCCTGTTGGCCAAAGCTGCCGGAGGGGTAGATAGTTTCCTGATTGGGTCAGAGCTCATTGGGCTTACTCGTGCGCAATCTACGACAGGGCAATTCCCCGCTGTCGCAGCGCTTAAGGCCCTCGCAGCAGAGGTTCGCACACTTCTCGGGGCCGAGGTTGCCATAGGCTATGCGGCCGACTGGACCGAATATGGCGGTTATAATCCTCCGGGCAGCCAAGACCTTTATTTTCCACTCGATCCGCTCTGGGCTGATCCAAACTTGGACTTCATTGGACTCGACTGGTACCCGCCTCTGACCGATCGTCGCCCCGGCGAACCCGCGCCAGATTTTGCAGCGCTGCAAGCAGGCATTGAGAGTGGGGAAGGCTATGATTTTTATTATGCCAATGAGGCTGACCGCCTGAACCGCTCGCGCACACCCATAACTGACAGTGTCTATCAGGAGCCATGGGTTTGGCGCGCGAAGGATATTCGTAATTTCTGGAGCCAAACCCACTTTGAGCGTGTCGCTGGCCAGCGGCGGACGATGCCCACGCCCTGGGTGCCACAATCCAAGCCCATCCGCTTGATGGAGATGGGCTTTCCAGCTGTAGATAAGGGGGCTAATCGGCCGAGTGTCTTCCCTGATCCTAAATCTTCTGAGGCAGGCTTGCCCCCCTTTTCTACCGGGGCGCGTGATGATGGCGAACAGCGTCTCGCGCTTGAAGCAAGCTTAGCCTATTGGCGAGATCACAGCCCGGTTTCGTCGGTTGACGGGCGACCCATGATCTTATCGGAGCATGTCTTTCTGTGGACTTGGGATGCCCGTCCTTTTCCGCATTTTCCGCACTTGCAATCTGTATGGGGTGATGGTGCGCATGCGGCAACAGGACATTGGTTGGCTGGCCGAGCCGGGATTTTGCCGGTGCGGGACCTATTGGCCGCAATAGCTGCTAAGGCGGGATTGGCACATCTGAAGTTGGAGGGGGTTTCTGGCTTCATTGAGGGTTATGTCGTCGAGACTCCGACAACCGCACGCGCCCTGATCGACTCACTGTTGCAACCCTTGAGCTTAGAAGCGCACCCGAGGTTCGATGGGCTCTTGATTGAAGATGTTGGGTCAGCCGAAGCCCCGCACATACTGGCGTGCTCTGATTTCCAATTGCGAGATGGTGCCGCGGACTTCTCACGGGTCCGGCAACCCCAAGAAGCCCCATCGCAGGTTCAAGTCACCACCTATGCCAGTGAGCGCGATTTTGAGCCCGCAAGTTTCCTGGCCGAAGGGACAGGGGGAAGTGGGGTAACCCTTGCCGTGAATTTGCCCATGGTGCTGGACGCGGAAAGTCGGCAAACCATCGCTGCCCGCCTCGCCGTATCGGCCCCGATTGAACGGATGCAGGGCAAATTGGCACCCTGCTGCGCTGCTTCTCTCCACGTCGGTGACCGGTTTCTATGGGAAGATGGCACCCTTTGGCGCGTGGATCGTCTTGAGGGTGCCTGGGCGCAAGAACTTATTGCGTCGCCTGCGCCAAACGCGCGGTCAAAGCCTTTGGCAAGCCATGCTGTTACGCCAAAGCCTCGAGTGCCTTGGACGGCTGCCGCCCCCGATTTAGTGGTGCTTGACCTGCCTGCACCTTTCACACAAACCCTAACGCCTAAACCCTTAATTGGCGCGTTTGCGAATCCATGGCCCGGAGAGGTCGAGGTTAGTGTCTCGAATCGACAGGTCGCCCGAGTTAGCCGCGCCATGACCTATGGCCATTTGGCCGAAGCCCTCGACGCTGCCCCCATCTCACGCCGATTGAGTAAAGGCTGTCTTGTTGAATTCGCGACCAACGACCCCCCGCCGAAAGCGGGCAAGGCCGCTCTTTATGGCCCCGATGGGGTTATTGATATTGTGACGTGGTCAGCCACGCTTTGGGTAGCTAGCCAGACTTGGCGACTCGAAGGTTTGGTGCGCGGCTATCATGGCGGCGCATTTGGCCCCTATATCCCGATTGGGACCGGGATCGTGGCGCTGGATGAAGCTCTCGTGCCCGCAGATATGGACCCTAGCTTGATCGGTATGGGGTTGGAATGGGTTGCTAACCCGACTGGCTTGCCAGATATCGTGACACAGGTGCAAGCAAGCTTTTCTGGGCGCGCTAGTTTGCCTTGGTCACCCTGCCATTTAAGGGCGGGTAGGACCCAAAGCGGAATTCACTTCACTTGGGTGCGACGAGCGTGCGGGGATGGCGACAGCTGGGCGCTTTCAGATGTGCCGCACGTCGTGGCCAAGGAGCGCTATGTCGTGACCTTATGGAGCGAGATGGGCGACAACCTTCGATCTATCGAGGTCGATGAACCGTCCTATTTGTATTCGAGTGAGGAGGAATTAGCCGATTTTGGCCACCCTCAAAGCCATGTTTCTATCTCTATTCGCCAATTAGGCCCGTCGGGGCTGCTTGGTTACCCCCTTGAGGAGCGGGTCAGCGTGCAAACCAATAGCTAGCCCCCCTTTCGCCGCCAGTTGAGAGCGCCTAAGTCTCTACGATACGCGGTGGGTGGCCTCAAAATTTTGGGTGGACTCGCCGGATTTGTCAGAAACCGGGAGATGAAGGCGTGGCAGAAGAACCTTATGCAGTGCTTGGCGTTACACGCGGAGCCCCATTTGCCGAGGTTCGCAAAGCCTATCGCAAGCTCGCCAAAGAACTCCATCCAGATGCAAACCCGAATAATAAGGTAGCTGAAGAACGCTTCAAACGCGTTTCGGCCGCCTTTACATTTCTCGACGACCCGGACCGGAAAGCGAAATACGACCGTGGTGAGATCGATGCCGACGGTAATCCGAAGTTTGCCGGCTTTGGCGGTGGTGGACGCGGACCGTTTAGTGGTGGCGACCCCTTTGGCCCAGGCGGCCCCTTCGGCGGGGCGGGGGCTGGACGGCGCACGACTGGCCCTGGGCAACCAGAGTTCGAAGATATGTTTGGCGACTTGTTTGGTGCAGCCTTTGGCGCGCGTGGTGGCGCACGACCTGGCTTTCAAGCCGGTGCCAAAGGCCAAGACATTCAAACCACGATCAAGATCGACTTTGAAGATGCCATCGCCGGCACCAAGCAACGGGTCAAGGTTGGTGACCGGACCATTGATGTAACGATCCCAGCCGGTGTTGAAACAGGCAGAACCCTCAGGCTGCGGGGACAAGGGGGCGCAGGCCAAGGGGGGATGCCTGCTGGCGATTTGATGGTGACGGTCACGGTGAAGCCCCATCCCGTATTCCAGCGTGATGGCGACGATGTCCGGATGGATCTGCCTGTCTCCTTGCGCGAAATTCTTGAAGGTGGGCGGGTTGAAGCCACGATTCCCAGCGGAACTGTTTCGCTTACCATCCCACCTGGTTCGAATTCCGGGACAGTTTTGCGGTTGAAGGGTAAGGGCGTTGCCCGTCCCGGCGCACCGGGTGACTTGTTCATCCGCTTGATTTTGGGCTTACCCGAGGGCGATAATGGTGAATTGAAAACGCTTCTGGCAAAATGGTCACGGTGGGATGAACCACCCAAGCGCTAAGCTGACGCAATAGGATGAGTGGCTATGAGTCTTTTGGGGGATAAGCCGATTATCGGCATCGTTCTGGACGAGAACACCAGCCAAGGCGGGGCGTCTTATGAGACGGGCAAGGGCTATTTTCGAGCGATTGAAAAGGCCGGCGGCGTTGCGTTGGGCCTGCCTTACGCTTCAGACTCTCTTGCGTTTGCACGCCAGCATTGTGCGGGGCTGATGTCGACGGGTGCGCGGATCAAATTTCCTTCTGAGTGGTATGTTCCTGGCGAAGAAAGCTATGCGCCCTACTCAGACCGCTTTGCCATAGAGCGGGCTCTGGTAGAGATGTTTTTAGCCGAAGATCGGCCGTATTTGGGTATTTGCAACGGGATGCAAATGCTGGGTTGTTTATCCGGCTGTCGAATGAGCGGCAACGCTAAATCCTACACCGACGGCACCATTGCTCATGATGATCGTACCACCCGTCATGGCGTTAAAGTGAAGACGGGAACCAAGCTGCAGGCCATCACTGGCCTTGATTATCTTCAGGTCAATAGTTTTCATCGTGAGGCTTTGGTCGAGATCAGCGATCAAATTATCGTGTCAGGCTATTCCGATGATGGCCTCGTCGAAGCCATAGAGCGACCCGATCGCCTCTTTGTCATGGGCGTGCAATGGCACCCAGAGCGACTGATTGAGGAAACGTCAGACTCTGATGCACTCTTTCAGGCCTTCGTAACATCGGCATATGAATGGGCCAAAGCCTCCCGATTGCAGCCTTTGGCGCTGTAATTGGATGTCCTTCGTATCATGACCACACTGTTACAGCCTTCACAGTGCGGGTACAGTGGACCAGATGGGCTGCCACGATGAACGAAACGGATCGATCGCGTTTAGTCCACGTTCAGAACCATGCGTGTAATCTTGTCCTTATGAAAAAGCTGATCGCCCTTTTGTTGAGCTCGTCTCTTCTAGCCAGTCTTAGTCTGGTTGGGCCTGCGGAAGCAGGGCGGATATCTGCTGCGCCACCCAGCCCAACAGGCTTGGTGCTTCGCGAAGATGTTCGCAATGGCGGCCTGTTTCAACTAGCGAGCCAAATCGTTCCTCTAAGCCAAGTCTTGGAAATGATTAATGCCATTGAGCCAGGCAATCAGCTCGACACACAGATTGTGACCGAGAACGGGCGGCCATTTTATATCGTGCGCTGGCAGGCCTCTCGTGGCCGCATCATGATATTTAAAGTCGATGCTCAATCGGGGCAAATTGTCGGCCGCCAAGGCTAGGCTGCTTTTGGGCCAATGTCCGTGCTAATGGACATGCCTTCAGGCCCGTCTGGCCATTTGGTAACATTTGGTTGTGAGAGGAGTGCAGCGGATGCGCTGTCTGGTAGTGGAAGATGATCCCGATTTGCGGCGCCAACTGGAGCGTGCCTTGCAGGATTCCGGCTACGCCGTGGATGTTGCCGCCGATGGCGAAGAAGGCCATTTTCTTGGCGAAACCGAACCCTATGATGTTATCGTTTTGGATTTAGGTCTGCCGCTGATCGATGGTGTGACCGTGCTGGAGCGTTGGCGCAATGCTGGAAAAGTCGTTCCAGTTCTGATTTTGACTGCCCGCGATCGTTGGAGCGAAAAGGTTGCAGGCTTTGATGCCGGTGCGGATGATTATCTGACCAAGCCATTCCACATCGAAGAATTGCTGGCGCGACTGCGCGCCCTAGTTCGCCGCGCAGCTGGACACGCCACCCCAGCGTTGGAGTGTGGCGACTTAAGACTGGACCCGCGTGCCCAACGTGCCACTGTGGCAGGAGATCCGGTGAAATTGACCAGCCATGAGCTTCGTCTTTTGACCTATTTGATGCACCACGTGGGTCGCGTAGTGCCGCGATCTGAATTGATCGAACATATTTATGACCAAGACTTTGATCGCGACTCCAACACGATTGAGGTCTTTGTCGGACGGCTACGCAAGAAGATTGGACAAGACCGGATCGCCACCATTCGGGGGCTGGGCTATCAATTGCTGGACCCAGACGCCGCCAGCCAGTCGGCTAAGGGGTGAGGTCTAAGCGCTCTCTTGCAGGGCGACTTGTCGCCGTTGCCGCGATTTGGTCAGCTTTGGTGCTGGTTGCGACTGGCTATGGCCTATCAGCCCTGTTTCGCAACTCTGTTTTTGAGGCCTTCGATCGCGAGCTGACGGTTTCAATTGATGCTTTGGCTGCGACGATCGAAACCGATCCTCAAGGGCAATTGCGGGTGCCGCGTCCGCCAACAGATCCGCGCTTTGTTCGCCCCTTGTCTGGCCATTATTGGCGGGTTGTCGATGTAACCTCAGGGCCAAAACTTTTGGGTATGGGCGTCAGTTCACGCTCGGTTTGGGACGAACCTTTCGAACCGCCTTTGCCACTGGTCGAACAAGTCCTCATTCAGCCAGGGACTACCCAGACCGTCGAAATGAGCCGAGACAAGGAGCGTTTGCGGGTCGCCGCCCGCTTGGTGCAATTGCCGGGAAGAGAAAATCAAACGCTTCTCATGGTTGGTGCTGATACGGGCGAAGCGGTTGCCGCCGGCGATCGGTTCAATCTTGCGCTATCGATGGGCCTCTTGGCCCTTGCGCTCGGACTATTGGGCGCGATTTTTCTGCAAGTTCAATTGGGTCTCGAGCCATTGCGTCGGATGGGGCGCGAACTTGCCATGATCCGAAATGGCGAGCGTGACCGCTTGGATGAAGACGCGCCAAAGGAGCTTGCCCCACTAGCTGGCGAACTAAATGCCCTCATCTCGCACAATCAAGAAGTGGTTGAGCGCGCCCGCACGCATGTCGGCAATTTGGCGCATGCCCTGAAGACGCCCTTATCGGTTCTACTCAATGAATCCCGACAACATCAAGGCGAGTTTGAGGATTTGGTTGCCCGCCAAGCGCAAGCCATGACGCGCCAGGTCGAACATTATTTAAAGCGCGCTTCTGCCGCCGCGCGCGCAGAATCTCTTGGCGCTAGAACCCCAGTTGGCCCGGTTATTGATGATGTGAGCCGCACCTTAGGCCGTCTGTTCAAAGCCGAAGGGGTGAAAGTCTCAGCCCGCTTCGACGACAATCTAATTTTCCGGGGCGAGAAGGAAGATTTAGAAGATTTGATCGGCAATTTGTCTGAAAATGCTTGTAAATATGGCGGCGGACTTGTTGAGATTGAAGCGCGCATGGCCACGAATGGCCAGATTGAGATTACCATTGAGGACGATGGCGAGGGCCTCGAAGGCGATGCTTTGGTTGCCGCGCTCAAGCGGGGAGCGCGCTTGGATGAGACCTTGCCTGGCTCTGGGCTTGGATTGTCGATTTGCGATGAATTGGCGCGTGCTTACGGTGGCAGTCTAAAGCTGGACCGATCTGAATTGGGTGGTTTACGCGCTCAATTATTTCTACCCGCCGCCGAAACATCTGTTTAGATTTAAATTTTACTTTGTTTTGCCTGCAAACGCCTAATTAACCCATTTTAGATACCATACTGTGCTTGGTGGCCATGGATGTTGGGGCCGCGCGTGAGTATCGACTTGAGTTTCAGCAGATGACTGTTCTAACCGACGACAAGATTGCAGCCTTAAAGGCCCTGTTGCTCTCAACCCCGCCAGCAACTGCCGGAAAGCTGTGGGCGCTATTGGAACGCATGAAAGTTCAAGGCGTTCAGTCGATCCCGACTGGAGAATTGCTCAACGCCATGCGCGAAGCTGGCATTCCTTCGAGCTTTGCGACAGGACAAGGTCACACCCGCGTCCTAAGCTTTGACCGGCTGTTTTTTGAGCCTTTTGAAAACCTATTTGAAAACGGGCCGTTGCATCGCCTGATGCCGGGTTCTTTGCCGCGGATCGGATTAGGCCCGGTCTGGAAGCTGATCATCGGCCAATTGGCTCCAGATGCCTATGTGGATCTCGAACCCTTGGGAACAGCCGCCAGTCTTAGAGGCGATATGGGCCAAGCCCGAGACTACGCTCAAAAAATGCGTACCGAGCTTCTATCCAATATCCAGGACATTCCATCAGAGCGCTTGAGCGCCTTGTCGAAAATGCCAGAGGCCTCTCATGTACTGGGTCGTTTGATCCCGCTCCTGCAAGCGGAAAAGGCCGGTCGGGAGATTTGGACAGGGGTTCAAAGTCTGCGCGGCGATATGCATGAGCAATCGATTTTGCGGCTGGCAACCGCGGTTAAAGAGGCAGAAAACACCAATCCGCAGACGGCTGCCGAAATCCTTCTGCTGACGATGTCGGTTTTGCCAAAGCCGTATCAGGCCTTGCGCGTATTGCAGCGCGTGTCTCGAGGCGTCGATGACCGCAAGATAGATACAACCCATTTCGCGGTTGTTGGCCGGCGCGTCATTGCGCTGTTGCGCCGCGAAGGGACAGTGATTGAACATGCCGCTCTTGGTGGTACTTTTGATGTCGATGCCGTTGCGGTGGCTATCGACCGGCATAACAAGCTGGTGCACGGTATGACGCGCGACACCATTCTTTCGCCAAACGGCCCTTGGCGGCAAGAATTAACAGCGATCTGTGGTCAAGTCGGTTCCCGGTTGGAAATGATTTGCCATGCGGCTGTGAAGGCTTTGGATCAAGCTTTGCCCATGGACATGGTCCGCAAGAAAAATGCGGGCATGCTAACAGAGCCTCGATATAGTGCGCCAATCGATCCGGCCAAAGTCGAAGTGGCGCGGTGTCATATGCAATTCTTGGTGGCCACGCGCCTTCTAGCTCCGCTGGCGGGTTTCGGGGGCTTCCGTGACAATGCGAGCCGGACCAGTGCGGGTCAACTAGACGCTGTCTGTGAGGGGCTGGTCCGCGTTGCGCGGGAAGGGGAAACGTCGCCCCACTTCCAAGACTGGATCAATGCTGTCTCTACTTTGATCAATGCGTTAGATGGGCAATTGCCTGCCAAGAATTTTGAACGCCGGATGAGCGCCCTTCTGAAAAAGGCTGCATAAGGCCAAGGTTGATCGCGCAAGCTTGAACCATTTGCCTGCGACATTTTCACCCTCAAGCCTTGAACCGAAAGGTAGGAGCGTGCATGTCGCCTTTTATCATGACTCAATTCCCCCCGCTTTTCGTTGCTGGACTTTTTTGGCTTGCCTTGCTTGTTGCCTTGGTCGGGGCCGCTTGGTGGGTGCTGCGGGCTGGGGCACGAGGTGGTGCACTTGAAGGTGATCGCGCAGACTTGGAGGTCTATCAGGACCAAATCGCAGAAATAGAACGCGATTTGGTGCAAGGCCGTATTTCGGAGGAAGCGGCGCAAGCGGGAAAACTTGAGATCGGGCGCAGACTTGTTCAGGCACGCGACCGTACCTTAACTGAAGGGCCGCGCTTGGGCCGGCTGGCCTTGACGAGTGTCGCCGCAGCCATCGCACTCGGGACAGGGGCGCTCTATCTGATCTATGGCTCGCCCCAAAAGACTGACCAACCCTTTGCCGAGCGGGAAGCAGAACTTTTGTCGCGCCCGCCAGAGACCTTGAGCGAAGATGAGGTCATGCTTATTTTGCAAGAGCAGGCAAAAAAGTCACCCAAAGACCCCAAGCCGCACGCCCTCATGGCACAGGTCTTGAGTAGCGCTGGCCGAGATCAAGATGCACTTCGGGCTTTCCAGGCTGCCCTGCGCCGGGATCCTGAAAATGCTGAGCTCATTGCTGAGACGGGTGCCATTTTGATGCGCTTGAACAACGGCGTCGTCGGGGCAGATGCCAGATCAGCCTTTGATGCTGCTTTGCGTCTCAATCCAAATTCCCCAAGTGCGCTTTTCTTCTTGGGACTGGCGGATTGGCAGGCAGGAAAAAAGAAAGAGGCTTTGGCGTCTTGGCGTAACGCCTTTGTGGTCAATGGAAAAGACGCCGATACCAAAGCCCAATTGGTTGGACGGGTCGCCGAAGTCTTGTCGCAACTGGACCGCGGCCCAGGGGAGGGTGACGCCCCGCCCATGGCCGCGATGGCCAATGAAAACCCCGCCGCACAAAAAGCCTTTATCGAGACCATGATTGCAAAGCGAGTCGACCGTTTGGCGGAAAATCCATCAGACCCCGCACTACGGCTGTCGGCAGCGCGGGTTTTGTTAATGACGGGCAAGCTACAAGAGGCCAGAGAGATTCTGCTGGTTGGCCAGAAGCAACAGGCAGGCGATCCGCTCTTGTCAGCCGTTTTCGGTTTGGCATTGCAGAGCGTGCCAAGCTTAGACGCTGCCGGCCCAACTGGGCCAGCTTCGATGCCGAAAAGGTGAGGGAAAGTGACGCAAAGGTTGCTTTTCATACATGAAGTGACGCAGTAATTTGTGGGAAAGATTGAGTAAGAGCCATGCGCAGACGTGACCGCCGCCTTCTTCTGATTTCTGCCGCAGGGATTGTCCTGCTGGGTGCAACGGCGGTTGCCAGCGTGGCTTTGCGCCAAACGGCCTCCTTCTTTTATTCGCCCACCGATGCTCAAGCCAAGCAACCAACCTCAGGCACGCAAGCACGCATTGGCGGACTTGTTGCCAAGGGCACTGTGGTGCGGGGTGATAATGGCCGTGTCAATTTCGTTGTGACGGACATGAATGCCGATGTCCGTGTCAGCTATCGTGGTGTGCTACCTGATCTGTTCCGCGAGGGCCAAGGTGTCGTCGCAGAGGGTAAGTTTACGGCGCCAGACACGTTTGAGGCGCGCACCATTTTGGCTCGCCACGATGAGAATTACATGCCCAAGGAAGTGGCTGATTCATTGAAGGCTTCTGGCCAGTGGCGCGATGCCCCTTTGCCCGTTAGTCAATCCAGCAACCAATCGAATTTGGGTACTGGTGCCGGCATGGTGAACCCCGCACATACGGGTTCAAAGTAAACGTGACTATGCTCGGCCATAAAAACGCGATTTGAGCAGCGGAAACAGGTTGAACCCAACGGCCTGCGGGGTACATAGACGACTATGATCGCAGAACTCGGACACTTCCTCATCTTTCTCGCGCTTTTTGCCAGCTTTGCGCAGGCCATAGCTGGATTATGGGGCGGTCACGCCCGCGACGGCCGCTTTGCGGCCATGTCGAAAGCCGCTTCTGACATTGCAACGCTGAGCATCACGCTCGCCTTCTTTGCGCTTATGAGTGCCTTTGTCCGATCAGACTTTTCTGTCGAGAACGTGGCTACCAACAGCCATACCCTAAAGCCCATGTTGTATAAGATCGCTGGTACTTGGGGCAATCATGAAGGATCCATGGTGTTGTGGTGCCTGATTTCGGCTGGTTTTGGCTGGATGTTAGCCCATTTCTCCAAAGGTTTGCGCTGGGATTTGCGTTCGCGCGCCGTCGGCGTTCAAGGTCTGTTGACGGCAGTCATGATGGCCTATTTGGCCTTCGCCTCGAACCCGTTTGTTCGGTTGGATCCAGCACCCTTGCAAGGAGCGGGGCTAAACCCATTGTTGCAGGATCCATCCTTGGCAGCCCACCCGCCCTTTTTGTATTTGGGCTATGTAGGTTCTTCGGTGGTCTTCTCATTGGCTGTCGCCGCTTTGCTAGAGGGCCGTGTCGACGCCGCTTGGGCAAGATGGGTACGGCCTTGGGCATTGGCGTCTTGGACGTTTCTGACGATCGGGATCACACTGGGTTCCTACTGGGCCTATTATGAACTCGGTTGGGGCGGTTGGTGGTTCTGGGATCCTGTCGAAAATGCCAGCTTCATGCCGTGGCTCTTGGGGGCTGCACTTTTACATTCGGCCATTGTTACTGAAAAACGTGGCGGCCTCGCCAGTTGGACCGTCTTGCTGGCAATTCTGACGTTTTCTTTGTCCCTACTGGGGACTTTCTTGGTTCGTTCGGGGGTTTTAACTTCGGTCCACGCCTTTGCCCTCGACCCAGAGCGTGGTTTCATCATTTTGATGATCCTTGCAGCCTTTACTGGCGGTGCCTTGACCCTGTTTGCTTGGCGCGGCCCAAGTCTCGGCTCTGATCGTGGGCTGTTTGCCCCAATCAGTCGGGAAGGGGCTCTGGTTTTAAACAATTTGTTCCTGACCGTGGCAACCGCCACCGTATTGGTGGGGACGCTCTACCCACTTTTAGGCGAGGCTGTTTTCAAGCGTGCATTGTCCGTTGGCCCGCCTTACTTCAACCTGACCTTCACCCCGCTTATGGCATTGGTCCTCATCGCTTTGCCGATTGCCCCCTATTTGGCGTGGAAGCGGGGGGATTTGGCCGCCGTGCTGCAACGTTTGTGGGTCGCAGCCGCTTTGACCGCTTTGGCTATCACCTTGAGCGTGGCTTTGATGGGCGGGAAAGCTTTAGCGGCAATCGGCATTGGGCTTGGGACTTGGCTCGTCTGCGGCTCGATCGCAGAAGTCTTGGACCGCGTTCGATTTGGCAAATTGCCCGCACCACAAGTCTGGGCCCGCGTCAAAGGCTTGCAGCGCGCGGCTTGGGGCATGACGGTCGCACATTTGGGCATGGGCGTCTTCGTGCTGGGCGCAGTATCAGAGACCGCGTTCCGCATCGAACATACCGCTTCCCTTGCCTTGGGCGAACAAACCAGTTTCGCAGGCCGAACGGTAACTCTGAAGGCTGTTACCGCTGAAGAGGGGCCCAATTATTACGCCGATCGGGCTGAATTAATTGTCACCGATGGCAAGCGCGAGTTGGTTTTGACCCCAGAGCGACGCTTTTATCCCGCCGCCCGTATGCCAACCACTGAAGTGGCGTTGCGTTCATCCTTGGCGGGCGACGTTTATGCAGCTTTGGGGGATCCGGCCGAGATCAACGGTCGCATGGCTTGGACCGTCCGGATGTATTGGAACCCGCTTGTGGTTGCCATTTTCGGCGGTGCTTTCCTAATGGCCCTTGGCGGCGCGATTAGTTTAACCGATCGCCGCTTGCGGATTGGTGCCCCGCAACCGGCGAAGCCCAAGCGTGGCGGAGCAGCGACACCACCACCGACCGATGCCGCAAGTGCTGGAGTCGCCGCTGAATGAAGCGCTTGCGCCGCCCTTTCTTGTTAATGGCGTGGCTGGTTTTGCTTGCCACGCCAATGAGCGTTGAGGCGGTTGAAGCGCCCTTGAGCGATCCAGCGCTTGAGACCCGTGCCCAAAAGCTTGCACGAGAGATACGCTGCGTTGTTTGCGAGAACGAACCTGTCGCCTTGTCGTCCGCTGAAATTGCTGTCGACATGCGCAAAGCCATTCGGGAGCGGATTGCAGCAGGGGACAGCGATGCTCAAGTTCGCCGTTTCTTTGCGGAGCGCTATGGCGAGTTTGTGTTGCTTCGACCCCGAATTGGCGCCGATACACTTGCGCTTTGGGGCGCGCCCCTTGCCCTGCTGCTTCTCGGTGGGCTCGGCCTATATTTTGCTAGTCTGCGCGGCCAAACCGCTACCACAGAGGGTCCGACCATTGACGATGAACAAGCAATGGCTGCCCTCAAAGAGTTTGAGCACAAGTCTAAAACAGACTAATCGGCCAATCTAACAGCAAGTTCATCTGCAAAGCTGCTTTCTTACATCATTGTAATGTTTTGGCCATGGTCTGGCCATCTTCGGCCTGCCATAGTGTAATCAACGCGCGGTTCGAATGGCGGGCCGTGGCACACTGCAGGATGAAGTTTCATGTCGTTGGATAAGCAAGGTGAAGATCAGACCATCCATTCTGGCCAGGTAGCACAGAAGACGAAGGCACACCGTTTTCTGCGGCGTCCGGTCCTGACTGGGGCGGCGGCATTGGCATTGGGTGTAGCCGCGTTTGGCGCTGGTCAGATTTTGTCGCCAAGCCTGTCCACTGCCCAACAGATTAAAACCCAAGCGCCTAAGGCTGCGGCAACTCTCCCTGGCTTTGCCGATTTGGTTGACCGCGTGTCCCCGGCGGTGGTGTCGCTTGAAGTCGTCGCAATTGCCGAGGACGATCAGCGCGGACCATCGGCAGATGATCTTGAGGGCATGCCCCCACAATGGCGCCGTTTCTTCGAGCAAATGCCAAACCAGCGCGGCAATGCACGTCCGCGTGAACAGCGCGGCGGCGGCTCTGGCTTCTTCATCACATCGACCGGTTTTATCGTTACCAACAATCATGTGGTGGAAAAGGCCAAGGAAATTACCGCCACTTTAAAAGATGGTCGCGAATTGAAGGCCACGGTTGTCGGTCGCGATGAGCGCACCGACTTGGCAGTTTTGAAAGTCGAAGGCGGCAGCTTCCCATATGTTCAATTCGCGCCTGAAGCCCGCGTCCGCGTCGGGGATTGGGTTGTTGCGATCGGTAACCCATTTGGCTTGGGAGGTACAGCAACTGCCGGCATCGTCTCGGCCTTGGGTCGCGATATCCGCGGCGAAGGCAATATTGCCGACTTCATTCAGATCGACGCGCCGATTAACCCCGGTAATTCCGGTGGTCCGACCTTTGATATGAGTGGTCGCGTCATTGGCGTGAACACGGCAATCTTCTCCCGCTCGGGCGGTAATGTTGGGATTGGCTTTGCTATTCCTGCTTCCCTCGCGGACCGCACAACCAAGCAGATCATGGAGCAGGGCAAAGTCACCTATGGCTGGCTCGGCGTTTTGATCCAAGATGTCAGCCGCGAAATGGCCGATAGCTGGGGCCTCGGCAGCGATGCCAAGGGCGCCATGATCGGGGGCGTCACGCCCGGCGCACCTGCCGCCAAAGCTGGCTTGAAACGCGGCGATGTCGTGCTGTCGTTCAATGGTCAAAAGATAGAAGGCTCTGCCGATCTGACACGCCGCGTAGGCCAAACCCGTGTTGGTGAAGTGGTTCGCTTGGATGTTGTGGACGCAAAGGGCAATCGTCGAACCGTGCCGGTTACCATTATGGCCCGTCCGTCTGAGCAGCAATTAAACCAAGGCGACCCCGCGCAGGGGGCAGATGCAGCCCAAGCACCAAGTGCCGCAACCAATGCTCTCGGCCTCAGCGTCGGTCCTCTATCCGCACAAGCCCGGACGCGTCTGCGCCTGCCTGCCAATGAAGCGGGTGTCTTGATTTTAGAAGTTGACCCAGATTCGCGCGCCGCGGAGCGTGGCGTTCGTGCTGGCGATGCGATCTTGACGGCCAACGGCCAAGAAGTGCGCTCTGCCGAAGAATTGGATGCAGCGATCGAGGCAGCTCGGGCCGCTGGTCGTTCCTTCATTGGGCTGTTTATTCAAAGCCAAAGCGGCGTCGGCGGGTTTGTCCCGCTGCCACTCGAGGCTGCGCCTAAGCCTGAGCCCAAGAAGTAATTAAGGCCAGCCGGGGGGTAACCGATGCGTGTTCTGATTGTTGAAGATGCTGGGGAGACCGCACTTTATATGCGGCGTGCCTTGGAAGAAGCCGGCCACGTCGTCGATTTGGCCGCCGATGGCCCAACTGGCGAAATGATGGCACGCGGCGGGGCATTTGATGTCTTGGTGTTCGACCGCATGTTGCCGCAAAAAGATGGTCTCAGCGTTGTGGCAGACTTACGCACTGCCGGCATTGCAACTCCGGTCTTGTTCTTATCGGCGTTAGGCGATGTGGAACATCGGGTCGAAGGCCTCAAAGCTGGTGGCGATGATTATCTGGCAAAGCCATACGCAGCGAGTGAGCTTATCGCCCGGGTTGAGGCTTTGGGTCGTCGGCATGAAGGGGGTGCGCCTTCGACGCACTTGAAAGTTGGCGAGTTGGAAATGGATCTGCTCGCCCGGGTTGTGCGTCGCGAAGGTCGGAAAATTGACATTCAGCCACGTGAATTCCGCTTGTTGGAATATCTGATGCGCAATGCCAACCAGGTGGTCACGCGGACGATGTTGCTGGAAAAAGTCTGGGACTATCATTTTGATCCTCAGACTAATGTCATCGATGTCCATGTGTCGCGCTTGCGGTCAAAAATTGACCGTGAGTTCGATAAACCCATGCTGCACACAGTGCGTGGTGCCGGGTATCGGCTCGAAGCTTAGAGCCGATGTTCAAAAAACTGCTCTTGCCATTGCGGTCGCTGATGCGCACCACAACGTTTCGCGTCGCTATGGCATTTGCAGGGCTGTTTGCAGGATTTGCGATCCTGTTGTTGGGCTTTCTTTATGCCACAACTGTTGGTCGGCTTGGACTAGAGGCAGACCGGTTTGCGCGCCGCGAATTATCCGAACTCGCCGATATTTGGCAGCGCCAAAGCATCGATGGCCTAAATATGGAAGTGATCCAGCGGGCGGCACGCGCCAGTGACTCGCTTTACGTGCTGGTCCAACCTGATGGCAAAGTCCTATCCGGCAATATTGATGGCGCGCCCCTCGATCTTTCCCAAATCGACAAGCCCGATCCAAACAGCACACTGCAGCCTGAACGAGCCGTCTCGGCTGGCTTCAGCTACGAACGCCCAGACCTAGAAAGCGGTAGGATTGAACGTAGGCGCGCACGCGGCCTCTTCCTGGCTGGACCCGATGGCTTTGGTCTCTTTGTAGCTCGTGACTTGGGACCTGGCGTCCAAATTGCTGATCATGTCGCACGCGTTATCTGGATGGGCGGAGCAGGGGTATTAGCTTTTGCCCTTGTCGGCGGGTTTATGGCCGCACGACAAGCCGCAGGCCGCGTCGACGAGCTCACACGCACCACCCGAGCTGTTATGGCTGGTGACCTTAAGCGCCGTGCCGCCGTGCGCACAATCCGCCCTGGCGATGGCGACGAGTTCGATGATTTAACAGAGGATCTGAATGCAATGTTAGAGCGGATCGACCGCTTGGTCGCGGCAGCGCGGACCACGGGAGATTCTATCGCCCATGATTTGCGTTCGCCGCTCACACGGTTGCGCGCACGTCTGGAGGGGGCAGCAGCCAAGGCCAAATCCACCGAAGAATTACGCGACGCCATTGAAGACGCATTGATCCAATTAGATGGCGTGGTCGCCACCTTCAATGCGGTGCTACGTTTGTCGCGGCTAGAAGCCGGCGAAGGTGGGAAACTAGAGCCTTTGGATGTCAGTCTCCTACTTGGGCAACTGGCCGATCTATTTGAGCCAGTTATTGAAGAGGCGGGCCTCGCCTTCACGGTCGAGATTGAGCCAGAGCTCATGATTATGGCCGACCGATCGCTTTTAGCCCAATCCATCTCCAATCTCTTGGACAATGCGGTCAAATACACGCGCGAAGGTGAAGTGCGCCTGTCTGCCAAGCGTCTACCGGCCAATCAAATGTCGATCAGCGTCAGTGATAGCGGCAGTGGTATCCCTGTGGATAAGCGCGACCATGTTCTAGAACGGTTCGTGCGCTTGGATAGCGCGCGCTCACTGCCCGGTTCTGGTATCGGACTCTCGTTAGCGGTGGCGATCGCAGAATTGCATGGTGGACGGTTAAGTTTGGCCGATGGGTTGCCGCGTGGCGATACATTTGGCCTAGAGGCGCGGCTAATCCTGCCGCTCAAAGCCTAATGGTTGCCATAAAATCACTAGGGACGTTAGCAGATGCGTTGGACGCTGCGCGCCTGGTTGCACCATATCTTGATCGATTAAGCCAAAGGCGAGCCGTTACAGCCAGCGCCATCTTGTCCGGACAGGTCAATCGAGTCTTGGCTACTAGTCTTGAGACTGCACAAAACGCCTCGGCATCTGGCATGGATGAGGCTATGGCGAGACTGCGTCAGGCAAAGATGGATACGCATCTGGCGTGTGCCCTCGGTGACTTGAGTGGACAATTAGAGCTAAGTGACGTCACGTCCGCCCTGTCGAGTCTAGCTGACCAAGTCACCCAAACGGCCATGATCTTGGCCAGTCGCAGTGCAGCCAGCCGCGATGCCGCAAGCTTTCTTTCTCCAGACAAAGTGCCCGGCCTGTTCATTATTGCGATGGGCAAGCATGGCGCGCATGAGCTCAATTATTCGAGCGACATTGATCTCGCCGCCTTTTTTGATCGCGATGCGTTTCGCCCAGATGATCAAGACGGGGCTAGCGGTGTGTGTGTGCGCCATGTGCAAGCCGTCTCGCGCATTCTCGAAGAGGTGACCCCAGAGGGTTATGTGTTTCGGGTTGACTGGCGGTTGCGGCCTGATCCGGCGTCGACTCCCGTTGCGGTGTCCTTGCGGGCTGCAGAAGCATATTATGAAAGCGTCGGCCAAAATTGGGAGCGGGCGGCCTTTATCAAAGCGCGTGCGATTGGCGGGGACTTTGAAGCCGCCAACGGTCTTTTATCGCATTTGCAGCCCTTTATCTGGCGCAAGAACCTCGACTTTGCCGCAATTGATGATGTGCAATCCATCCTGCGCCAAATCCATGCCGTTCGGCGTTCGACTGACTTGGATGACCCAGCCTTTGACGTGAAATTGGGGCGAGGTGGTATTCGCGAGATAGAGTTTTTCGCCCAGACCCAACAACTTATCCTTGGCGGGCGCGACACAAGTTTGCGAGTACGAGGAACGTTGCAAGCCTTAGACGCGCTGGTAGCTGCGGGCCGGATCGATGCCGCCGCACGCAATGATTTGGCACATGGTTATCGCTTCTTACGTGCGATCGAGCACCGCATCCAAATGTTGGATGACGAACAGACACATAAACTGCCGACCGACCCCAATCGACGTGCGCGGGTGGCAGCCTTGTCTGGTCACGAGGACCTTGCCGCTCTTGACCGTGATATAAGGGCGTGTCGCGACATGGTTAGAAGCCGAGTTCGCGAGTTATTTCCCGATAGCAAGCCACTCTCAAGCCCGCTCGGATCTTTGGTTTTTACAGGTGTTGAAAACGACCCCGAGACAATTGAGACGATAGCTTCGTTAGGCTTCACCGAGCCAAGCCAGATCGCGCGCACCATACGCGCTTGGCACCACGGCCACATACCCGCAACTCGGACGGCGCGTGCACGCGAGCTTTTGACCGCTCTGACCCCAGATTTGCTACAAGCGATTGCTGCAACCGGCGAGGCCGATACCGGTTTTGTGCGGTTCCAAGATTTCTTTGCAGCCCTGCCAGCGGGCGTTCAGGTCTTATCCTTATTCAAGGCTGAACCCCTCATTTTAAAAGAGACTTGTGCGACTCTCGCCTTGGCACCGCGTTTGGGGGCCGCTTTGGCGCAGCGCCCTGCCATCTTGGATGCCATGCTCTCGCCCCGCTTTTCGGCACCTTTATCTTTGGATGAACCACAAACCCGCCTCGACGTATTGAAAGCAGGAATGGCACATGCTCGAGGCTTTGAAGAATGTCTTGACGCGGTGCGGCGCGCACATCGCGAAGAAATGTTCCGCATTGGTTTCCAGATTCTTCATGGCAGGGCAAAGGCCGATGAAGCGGGTAAGGCTTATTCGAACCTAGCCGAAGCAAGCATTTCGGCGCTCTTACCAGTTGCTTATGAAGCCATGGCAGAGACACATGGCCATATTCCCGGGCGGGTCGCTGTATGCGCTTGGGGAAAGCTGGGCGGGCAGGAATTGGCGGCAGATTCTGACCTCGACTTGATGATCGTGTATGATGTTACTGATGCAGAGTGTGAGTCAGACGGCAAACGGCCCATCAGCGGCGAACAATGGCACACCCGTTTGACCCAGCGCTTGGTTTCTGCACTTTCGGTTCAGACCGCAGAAGGCAGCCTCTATGACGTAGATATGCAGTTGCGACCCTCCGGGCGGGCGGGGCCAGTGGCTGTGCGACTGTCTGCTCTTGAACGCTATTACGATAACCAAGCTTGGACCTGGGAGTTTCAGGCTCTAACGCGCTTGCGGCCAGTTGCGGGGGATGCGAGCCTGATGGCTGAGATCGCTAGCCTTGCGCAAAAAGTGCTGCAAAAACCACGATCAACAAAGACCTTAGCGAATGAAGTTGTGGCGATGCGTGAGAAAATGGTCGCCGCTCACCCTGTGCGTGGCGGTTGGGACGTGAAACGTCAGCGAGGTGGTCTGATCGATCTGGAGTTTTTTGCACAATATCATCAATTGCTGGCGGCAAGCTCCGGGCAGGCAGTCATCCATGCCAATACCATTGAAGCTATCAAAGCACTGGCCTCATTTGGATTCTTGGATCCAGAAGAGGCGGGTCGGCTGGTTCAGGCAGGAACGGTCCTGCAAAATGTCCGCCAACTCCTTGCCGTGGCAGCGGGCTCTGACTTTGAGCCGTCGCGCGCAGCAGCGGGGCTTACGCAGGCAGTGGCGCATTGCTTGGATGCACCAGACTTCACGACTGCAATGGCGATGTATGAGGATGCGCGCGCGCTGATCCAGCGCCATTTTAATCAGATTGCAGGCGTTGCGACGGAATAGAGCATCTGATGCGTTTTAAATGCAGATCACGATTAAGCTCGGCCTTCTCCCCCAAGGCCAGCTGCACTGAGGAGCCCGATCATGCGTTTGAAGACTGTTCTCGCCACCGCTGGCTTAATATTGCTGGCAAGCCCCGTAATGGCCCAGCAAGGCCCCCCGCCCCCTCCAGGTGAGGGTCCTGGCTTCTTTGAGCGCGCTGACCTCAACAAGGATGGAGCCATCACCAGGGATGAGGTGCGCAGTGCGCGTACGGCCATGTTTGACCGGGCCGACAAGAATAAAGATGGCTTCGTCACTGACGAGGAAATGCGCGCTGCCCGCCCGCCTCGTCCACCCCGCGCAGAGGGCATGCCTGGACGTCCACCTCGTGAACCACGTGAGGGCCGGGACCTGATGACCTTGGCTGACGCCAATAAGGATGGAGCTGTTACCCGCGCCGAGTTTGACGCAGTCATGGCGACCCGTGCGCAAGAGAAGCAAGCCAAGATGCAAGAGCGTTCGTCTGAGATGTTTACACGCCTTGATGCCAACAAGGACGGTCGTGTGACACGGGACGAACTTGATGCCATGCGTGGCAAAATGGGCGACAAAATGAAGGGGCGCCGCGACGGGCCACCGCCACCACCGCCACTGGGCACGTTTGATGCGAACAAAGATGGCAAGATTAGCCGCGATGAATGGGTGTCGCGTCCGGATCCGATGTTTGAGCGCGCCGATGCCAATAAGGATGGTCGTTTGACCCGTGAAGAAGCGGCTGCGGCTGCGCGTCAAGGTCGCGAAGGTGGCCCACGCCGCGGTCCGGGTCGTCCTTGGTAAGCCGGAACAAGGTCGCCTCGCGTGTCAAACCCCCTCGTCTTTGATCCCTTGGCGGGTTTGATCGCCAAAGCAGGCCGCGGTGATCGCGCCGCGGCCGCTGCCTTAGTCAAAGCGGTCTCACCAAAACTGTGGCGGGTCAGCTGGCGCCTCTTGCGGGACGCCGCAGAGGCTGAGGATGTGACTCAAGAAGCGCTAATCCGACTGTGGAAAGTGCTGCCGACCTGGCAAACTGGCCGGGCAAGGGTTGAGACCTGGTTGCATCAAGTGACCACCAATCTTTGCTTTGACCGACTACGTAAAGCTGGGCGCTTTGTGGATGAAGACCAAGCGCCTGAGCCACTCGATCCTGGGCCGTTGCCCGATACAAGGCTACATCAGTCGGCCTTACGCGACAGTGTTGATACCGCTTTGGCCAGTTTACCCGATCGACAACGGGCCGCTATTGTCCTCACCCATTATGAGGAACTGGCAGCCAAAGAGGTCGGCGAAGTTTTAGGCATCAGTGTGGATGCCGTAGAATCCCTCTTGGCACGAGGCCGCCGCGCCTTACGCCTTGCCCTTGCGCCTGAGAAGGCCGATTTGTTACAAGCGTCCGTGGAAGGACATGCAGCATGAGTATCATGGATCATCATCCGCTGAATAAGGCTTTGGCTGACGTATTAAATCACGCCAGCCCCGTGCCCGAAATGCCTGCCGCTCGCATTGAAGCTGCTGCCATGGCAGCCTTTGACGCGCAGCGGGCGTCGCGCCACGCATGGGTGAAAACATTTGGTGCTTTGGCCGCAAGTTTGGTTCTCGGTGTTGGTGGTTTCGTCTATTATCAGTCGTGGCAGACTGAACAAAAAGCCTTGAGCGCGGATGCAGACGCCTTTGCAGAGCAATTGCTCAGCAGTGAGCTTGACTCAGAACTCTAATCCAAAGTCGATTACGGCTCCTTTCGCTAGAATATCTGGGCTTAGGTTCTTAGAGCGGTCGCACTGAAGCTTTTGTGCGCAATTGACTTCGCATCGAGTCAAACCCGCTTTAGAAGAAATGCATGAGCTCAAATCTTAATGCAGCCGTTGATCGGCTCCTGTCCCGCGCAAAATCTCTCGGTGCTGAAGCGGCTGATGCAGCCTGTGTTGACCGCAAGAGTCTGTCTGTCTCGGTCCGGCTGGGTAATCTGGAATCAGTGGAAAGTGAAGAGAGCCGCTCTGCAGGTTTACGTGTCTTGATCGGCAAGAAGCAGGCTGGGGCATCGACCTCTGATTTCAGCTTAGCGGCACTGGATGCATTGGCAGAGCGGGTTGTTGCCATGGCAAAGGCGGCTGCCGAAGATCCTTGGTGTGGCCTGCCCGAGCCCGGTGAGCTTGCGAAAGATATCGTTGACCTCGAGCTTTGGGATGACACAGAAGCCGATATTGCTGATCTGGAAGTCCGTGCTTTGGAGAGCGAAGCTGCGGCCCTGGATATCGCAGGCATTACCAATTCTGGCGGCTCGGGCGCGGAATGGGGCGCAAGTCATGTCTATTACGGGGCCAGCAACGGCTTTCGCGGTGGGTATCAGGGTACTTCTTGGGGTCTCGGCTTATCCGCCATTGCCGAGCGCGGCGATCATAAGGAGCGAGACTGGGACAGCGATTCGTGTCGCTTTTTGAAAGATTTGAAGGCTTCCGCCGTGATCGGCCGGAATGCCGGTGAACGCACATTGGCGCGCCTTGGGGCGACTAAGCTTGAAAGCTGTGTTGCGCCAGTCATTTTCGAAAATCGGGTCGCCAGTCGCCTGATCAGTTTCTTCTTAGGGGCGATCTCGGGCGCTTCGGTCGCGCGCGGGGTTTCGTTCCTGCGGGACAAATTGGGTCAGCAAGTTTTTGCGCCAAATATCCGCATAATCGACAATCCATTGGAAATAGGTGGTTGGTCGTCCCATCC
Organism: Alphaproteobacteria bacterium; assembly: GCA_027485915.1. Lineage (GTDB taxonomy): Bacteria > Pseudomonadota > Alphaproteobacteria > Caulobacterales > Aquidulcibacteraceae > Aquidulcibacter. The sequence goes on from JAIXQA010000001.1 coordinate 92,258, forward strand.
CTTTGATGGCGAAGGCCTGCCAGTAGCGGCCCGTGATTTGGTGACGGATGGCGTGCTTCAGACCTGGCTACTTAATCGTGCGAGCGCTAAACAATTGGGTTTGAAGTCAACGGGCCATGCCAGCTTGAACCCCGGCGGCGCACCGGGCATTGGATCCAGCAATGTGACGGTTATGCCTGGTGAATATGATCTGCTAGGGCTGCAGGCGCATGCTGGCACCGGTCTGTTAGTGATTGAAACGCTTTCGCCTAGTTTCAACCCGAACACGGGCGATTATTCGGTGGGTGTCTCTGGTCTTTGGTTCGAGAATGGCACGATCGTACGCCCCGTCAACGAAATCACGGTGGCCGGCAATATGCTTGACATGTATGGCAAACTAATCCCCGGCAATGATTATGATGGCCGAGCTTCGCTGCAATGTCCTAGCCTTTTGGTGCCTGCCATGACGATTGCCGGGGCTTAGGCCATGAATCTGGCGGCTGATCTTGCGCTAGCCTTGGAGGCCGCCACGGAGGCCGGTGCTGTGGCGATGCGCTATTTCGGTACCCAAATGGATGTGCGTGACAAATCCCCCAATAATCCCGTGAGTGACGCGGATTTGGCGATTGATGCGTTATTGAAAGAGCGTTTATTGGCTAAACGACCCGATTATGGCTGGTTGTCAGAAGAGACCGTCGATGATCAATCGCGCCAAACGGCCCGTTTTTGTTGGGTTGTCGACCCGATTGATGGCACCCGCGCTTTCATTAAGGCCAAGCCACATTTTACCGTTTGCATCGGACTATTGTTCGATAGCCAGCCCGTTGTGGGTGTGGTGTTTAATCCTGCGACCGGGGAAATGTTTGACGCCTTTCAAGGCGGTGGCGCACGCCTGAATGGCGTGGCAATCCAACCCAGCAAAGTCGATCAATTAGAAGGATGCGCCATGTTAGGTGATCCTGGCATGTTCCGTCACCCTGCTTGGCCCAAGCCTTGGCCAGAGATGGACGTGGTATCGCGCAACTCCATTGCTTATCGGATGTGCTTGGTTGCCGCAGGGCACTATGATGGTGCCATAGCCTTGTCGGCCAAGAGCGATTGGGACTTAGCGGCAGCTCATGTGATCGTGGAGGAGGCAGGCGCACTGGCAACCACCCATGAAGGTGCAGCCTTTGTTTACAATCAGCTAGTACCTCTCCAGAAAAGCTTGGTGGTTGCAGGCAAACCGCTGCATCCCCAACTGATTGAACGCGTCCACCATGTAAAACTGTCGTGAGGAACGAATGGAACGTAAATCCAGCCCAAAGAGACAATTGCTCCACCTCGTGATTGGTGGAGAAGTTCAAGACTTAGAGGATGTTGAGTTTCGCGATCTGAAAGCGATGGACTTTGTTGGGGCCTATCCCAATTATGCCGAGGCCCGTGATGCTTGGAAGAGCGCATCACAGCGGACAGTGGATAACGCCCATATGCGTTACTTTGTTATCCATGCGCATCGTTTGATCGATCCAAACGGGCCAACCCCGGATGAAGACGATCACTAAGGCTCCTGTCACGCAATCGGACGCAAGCACCGATCTAATCAAGCGGTTTTGGTCAGGTTGGCTGGTACCGCATGCAGCCGTCTTGCTTTTGGCGACTTTGTTAATGGCTGTAGTCGCGGCCGCTTCAGCATCTTATCCGTGGTTGTTTGGTCAAGTGATTGACGCCTTAGCCACGCTGAGTGCGGGCTCAAGCACCGGTGAAAAGGGCGAGCCAGCTTGGATGGCCCCAGCGGCCATGGCAACCATCGGGCCCGTAGCGATTATTGTGGCAACGATGATCAAGGGCATTGCGCTTTATGCATCGACCGTCTTGACCAATCGAGTGGCATTGGCCGCTACGACAAAGCTTCAACAAGACCTGTTCGCAAAGCTTTTGACTTTAGATTTCGCCAGGCTCAGCTCCGAGCCATCGGGGGCATTTTCCGCGCGCTTCTTAAATGACATAAATGCGGTCCGTGAAGCCGTGCTTCGGGCGGCTAACAGCCTTGTCCGGGATATTCTGACATTAGTTGGCGTTGTTGGTGTGATGATCATCGGCGATTGGCAATTGGCCGTCGTCTGCCTTGTCATCCTACCGTTGGCCATTGGCCCGGTATCGATGATTGGGGCGAGGCTTCGCAAAACTGCCGCCCGAGCGCAGCATCAAGCGGCAGATTTAGCCGGCGTGGTTGAAGAAAGCCTAGGCGGCATACGTTTGGTGAAGACTTATGGCTTGGAGAAGGCCGAAAGTAGTCGAGTAGGGGCGTCGCTTTCCACTAGAATGTCACTTTTACTCAAAATGGCAGAGCAAAAGGGCAGGGTAGATCCCATCCTCGAAGTATTAGGCGGACTTGCCATTGCTGGCGTCTTTGCGTTTGCGGGTTTCCGCATCACCCAAGGGGCGGCAAGTGTTGGTACATTGACCGCCTTTATTGCCTCATTGCTATTGGCCGCGCAGTCAATCCGTAGTTTAGGCGGGTTGAATAGCGTGCTGCAGGAAGGCTTGTCTGCCTTAGAGCGCTTCTTCTCAGTTTTGGATGAGATCCCCAGCATTGCAGACCGGGAAGGAGCTGTCACTCTGGCACGGGGACCGGGCCGGATTGAGTTTCAGGATGTGGGCTTTATCTGGCCCAATGGCACAATTGGGCTGGCCCATATCCGTTTTACCGCAGAGCCGGGCCAAACCTTGGCCCTTGTTGGGCCCTCTGGTTCTGGCAAATCCACCATACTGAATTTGATCCCACGCCTGTTTGATCCAAACAGCGGGCGGGTCCTGATCGATGGGCAAGACATTGGTCAGGCGACTTTGGCCAGTTTGCGCCAGCATATTGCGTTGGTCAGCCAAGATGCCACGTTATTTGATGCCTCGATAGCCGACAATGTTGCGATGGGTCTGCCAAATGCGACCGAGGCCGCGATTCGCGACGCTTTGTCTGCTGCAGCTTGTGACTTCGTAGATCGCCTATCGGACGGACTTGCGGCTCCAGTTGGTCCGCGCGGTTCGCGTCTTTCCGGCGGAGAGCGTCAGCGGCTATCCTTGGCACGCGCGATTTTGCGCGACAGTCCAATTCTATTGTTGGATGAGCCCACAAGCGCCTTGGATTCAGATTCTGAAGCCCGTGTTCAGGAGGCGTTGGACCGTTTTGCTGCCAATCGCACAACGATTGTGGTGGCTCATCGCTTGTCGACAGTCCGCCGGGCCAATTTGATTTTAGTACTCAACCACGGTCGGATCGTGGAAACAGGTACCCATGACCAGTTGATTGCGAAAGGGGGCTTGTATGCAGAGCTGGCCGCACGCCAATTTCAATCCACGTCTCAGGCCGAAGCTTAAAACGGCCTAGTCGCGACTGACCACCAAGCGCAAACCTTGTCGAACAGGCATTTCCGGTGTGGGAGGCAAGAGCGCCGTTAGTGAAAAGCGCAGAACAGGCTTTGAAATAGATGGTGACCGATTGATTGGCTGGAAAAGACCCAGAACGCGGTCTGCACCGGATTTATCGGTCAAGGGCAAGAACACCCACTCAACTTCCGTTCTTTGCCCAAACGCAGCGCCAAACGCGGCTGCGCGGGCCAAAGCTGGACCGGGGCCTGATATCGCGGATTCTAACAAGGCGCGGATCAGATTTCGATCCGTGCCGTGAAATAGAGTGCAAACGTCATGGTCGCGTAAATCGCGACCCGTCCAGAGCTTCAGATCGGCACCAACGGTCTTAAACGTGAAGACACCTTCGCTGGTGCGTTGCGCCAAAAAGATACGGCCAATCATAGAAGAGGCATCTTTGGACAGGGTAGAGCCTGTCTCCGATTGGTCAGCAAGCCCGTTTAAGGCCTGCCAAGAGCTCAAAAAAGCCCGGCTCTCTGGATGAAGTGCGCCGTAATGCATGTGTATTTCCTCGATTTAAGCCACTTTCTGGCTGCTTTCCGAGGTGTGGCGCAGGACTCATGCCAAACCAGTTCGGTGACTTAATGTGTCGATACTCTCCACATGGGCGAAATTGGCGCCGGACTTGCTGGATGGACTTACAAAATTTGGGGAGTCCCACCATGAGTGTTTCAGTTCGATACATCGCCGCAGCCACACTTGTCGCGGTCTTTATGGCTTCATCTGCACAAGCGGGTGGCTGCAATGGCTGTGGGAACGGCGGTAACGGTACCACCAATATTCCGGTGGTCCAAGGTCCATCGGGTGGCTGCTGTGGCTCCGCCACGGGTCATATCATCGGCGTGCCGAACGTCTATGTGCCAGGTCCAAGCGTAAACGTTAGCGTTGGCGGCAGCTATTTCGGCGGTACCAATGTTTTGGTCGGTGGGAACACTTATGTCGGCGGCAGCACGACCGTTGTAGGTGGCGGCGGTGGTGGCGGCGGCGTCTATATTGGCGGCGGCGGTGGCGGTGGCTTCTCTGTGCCCATGCCGGCTACCACTGGCCTAATCGATGGCTTGCAGGTTTCTGGCGGCAAAATGGAAACCGTTATGGAACAATTCCAAGACTCTCGTACGATCACTGAAACAGTAGCCATTCGCGCCGTTTGCATGGACGACCGTGACACCCCACATCCTGCTTCGCGTACCAATGGCGATGCCAAGGTTGGTTCTGAGTTTGATGGCGAAGTCTTCCGCTGTATGGCTGGCACCCGCATGTTGGTGACCCTTGGAAAAGTGGTGAATGGCGAGGCTAATTTTGACGGTGGCCGCACCATTTCGTGCCAAAAGGGTCAAGCCTTGTCCTACAAGGGCGACAGGGGTGCTGTTGGTGCCGCGACAATCCAGTGCGTTGCGCAAAAGGCTGAAGCAGATTGCAACGAGCGTTCGCTGCTGCGTCGCTTCGGACCCGGCATTAAATATGCCACCATCACCCGGACCGAGACCTTCACTAATACGCGTCAGTCGGCTACCCAACAGGCGGCTACCTATCGTGCATCGATGTTCGTCGATGGCGGCGTTGGCCAAGGTGTGTTTTGATCCAACGGAATATCGATCTAGTTGATCACAAGATTAGGGGCGCTGTTTCGCGCTCTTAGGGGGCTGAAGGGTCGCTGCATTCGCGCAGCGACCCTTTATCGTTTTGGTGTGGCCTAGCCTAAAACGCCATGAAAAGGCAGGTCATTCCGATCCACAATAAGGCGGTTAACGACAAGACCATACCAACCATACGGCCAAAGGATGTACCTTCTGAACGGCTCAACCCATAAGCATGTAAGGCACGTCCAATTGTCAGGCTCAAGCCTCCCACATGAATCGCCCATAGTGGTGCGTTGGCCATGGCCATGGCCAACAAGCCAATTAAAGCGATGGGAGCCACTTCGGTCGCGTTGGCATGGGCGCGAATGGCCCGAATCAAGGGGGGATGTCCGCCATCTCCTAGGGAAATTTTTTCACGACGGCGGTGGCCAATGACCTGCCAGATAAGTGCCAAAATGATCAGTACATTCAAACCTGTGTAGAGTGCGATGGCGGCGGATGCTGTCATGATAGGCCCTTCTTAAAAGCCGAAAGTGGCTGTTCATCTGGCAGATAACATTAAATCGTCATCGAAACAGCCTTTAAGAATGAATGAAAAGGCGCATCATAAACGTGAAGTGTAAGTTTATCGGATTTCAGCACTCGGGTGATAGCCTGAGAAAAAATGGTGGGGAGGCACACAGATGCCAATTATCATTGCAAGTCTTATTTTGGTTTCTTTGGGCTGTTTGGCTCTCTACCTAGGCTTAAAATTGGCGCGCGTTATGCGGGAGCAGTTCGAAGAACTTATGCCTCAACGCATGGTAGATTATTCAGGCTTTATTGAAGTTCCACGTGCGCGCGATTAATCCTTTGTTTGTCTCGGACTGGCGCTGAAATTGGCTTTCAGTCATAAAGCGGCATGACTCGCTTATTTGTGGATGCCGATGCCTGCCCCGTCAAAGATGAGGTCTATAAAGTCGCCGTCCGTTATGGCTTGCAGACTTTTGTCGTGGCCAATAGCTTCATCCAAATCCCAACCCACCCCTTGATCGAGAGATTGGTCGTCGATGCGGGGCCTGATGTTGCCGATGATTGGATCGCTGAACGATGTCGCACTGGCGATATTGTCATTACCCAAGACATTCCCTTGGCTGACAGGGCTTTGAAAGCTGGTGCACAGGCGATTGGCAACCAAGGCAAGCCTTTCACACGAGATTCGATTGGTTCCGCCTTGGCTGGTCGCGAGATTGGTGAACATCTCCGTGCAATGGGTGTGGCAACCTCTGGACCGCGCCCCTTTGCTGCTTCAGACCGATCCCGCTTTTTACAAGAACTGGACGCCGCAGTTCACCGGGCCAAGCGCGTTTTGGCTCTTGAGGCGGCTCAGCGGGGTTAACCAATTAGTGACTATAAATTCACTTGTGAATCAATTAAAAATTGTCATTGTAACCAGAGGCTTATTCCATGCGTAATCTTCGCTGAATGATGCAAACTTCAGGAGGGCCAGAATGGAAATCGTCAATGGATATATGTGCCGCGACTGCACCGACGTCTCGTACGCGAAGAAGAACATCGATCCTGCCCATCCACAAGACGGTCCTCAGCCGAGCGAGGCCACGATAAGGACCAATACTTTTGCGGACGCGGTGCAGTTTGGCGGCGCACTGCAGGGATTGAACGCGCGCCGCGAAAGCCTTTCCCAAACCGATTCCCAACCGGATCGTGCGCGCTTAAATCTTCTCGCTTAAAAGTACAGCCCTTAGTTATTTCCAGATTGGCTTGCCGGCACCAGGCAGGCCTAACCGCCCCCATTTTTCAGTCACTGTATCAATGACCTTCTTATCCATTCGGATTTCCTCGCCCCACTCACGGTGTGTTTCGGGGTGTATTTTGTTCGTCGCATCTAGCCCGATTTTGGAGCCTAATCCGCTCTCAGGACTGGCGAAGTCCAAGTAGTCGATCGGTGTACGGTCAACTAAGGTGATATCTCGGGCAGGATCCATCCTGGTGGAGACCGCCCACATCACATCCTTCCAATCGCGCGCATTAATGTCGTCATCCACGACAATGATCCATTTGGTATACATGAATTGGCGCAAGAAAGACCATGCGCCCATCATTACCCGCTTGGCATGACCCGGATAGGCCTTCTTCATTGAGATCACAGCAATCCGGTAAGAGCACCCCTCAGGGGGCAACCAAAAGTCAGTAATTTCAGGAAATTGCTGTTGAAGAAGCGGGATAAAGACCTCATTTAAGGCTTCGCCTAGAACGGATGGCTCATCCGGTGGCCGGCCCGTAAAGGTCGACAAATAGATCGGGTCCTTGCGCATGGTGATGCAAGATACTTGGAAGATTGGGAACTTTTCGACGGAGTTGTAATAGCCTGTGTGGTCGCCATAGGGACCCTCGTCAGCAAACTCATCCAGCAGCACATGGCCTTCAATAATGATTTCGGCTTCTGCCGGGACTTCTATTGGGATGGTTTTGCAGGGGACGAGGTCCAGTTTACGGCCGCGCATGAGACCTGCGAATTGATACTCACTCAATGTGTCTGGAACAGGCGTTACAGCTGCGAGAATCGTTCCGGGGTCTGCGCCAATGACAACAGCAGCGGGCAAGGGCTCAGGCTTGGTATCTTTCCAGCGCTTATAATGTTGGGCACCGCCGCGATGGGCTAGCCAACGCATGATGGCGCGATCTTTGCCTAATTGCTGCATGCGATAAATGCCAAGATTATAATTATCTTGCCGCTTTTCGCTGGGCCCTTTGGTGACGATCAATGGCCAAGTAATTAAAGGGGCTGGCTCTCCAGGCCAGCAGCTTTGTATGGGTAGGCGCGATAAGTCGATGTCTGCGCCCTCCCACACAACTTCTTGGCAAGGTGCTTTGGCAAAAACCCCGCCTGAAATTGTATTTGGACGCATTTGCATGACTGTTTTGGCCAAGGGCAACAGGTCAAACGCTTCTTTCAGGCCACGCGGCGGTTCTGGTTGGCGCAAAAAAGCCAAAAGTTCGCCCACCTCCCGCAGGTCCTGGGCAGTGCGGCGGTCCTTACCGTCCATGGTCACACCCATAGCGACCCGTTCCACTGTGCCAAATAAGTTGGTCAGAACAGGCATGCTCGCCTTTGAGCCATCTGCCATCAAGGCGTGTTCATACAGCGTTGCAGGCCCGCCCGTGGCCAAGAGTCGGGTCTGGATCTCCGTCATCTCCAAGACAGTCGAGACCGGTTCGCGCACGCGCACCAATTTCTGCTCGCTCTCCAACCGCGCCATGAACTCGCGCATGCTTTTATAGGCCATGTGTCCTCCGTCCGACCTCATGTAGTCCGAGGCAGGGGTCAGGTCATCCCTGTTTTCAGTCACGTGACAGTGCGCAGATCTGTGGGAGTTGCTTAATTTTATCCGGATGATATTGACCGAAGGTATTTTGTCCGGGTAATAACAAGTCACAGGAGCCGAACATGACCTATCAAGCCGATTTACCCGCCATTGCCTTTGCTGGCCCAATCATGCTGGCCTTTGGCGCGCTGCGCGAAGTCGCGGCCAGCGTCAAACAGCAATTCGACAAAGACCCAAACCTTTCGGTTTTGATCTTTCATGGTGAAACCAGCCAGCCGATTGAACTTGATTTGCGGGGCAGTGTCGCCGATGTCGTCGCGCGCCTTGACCCCGTTGAGCTTGCGTCAACTCGTAAAGTTGGGCGGCCTAAATTGGGTGTCGCTGCCCGCGAAGTCACGCTGCTCCCGCGCCACTGGGACTGGCTAGCCCGTCAACCGGGCGGGGCGAGCGTCACCTTGCGCAAATTGGTTGAGGCTGCGCGTCGGGAGACCGAAGGCGCAAGCGCGATCACGGAAGGCCGCGATGCGCTCTATCGGTTTATGGCAGCGGTGGCAGGTAATGCGCCGGATTATGACGAGGTATCTCGAGCGCTGTTTGCAGGCCAGAAAGCGCGCTTTTTATCCTTGATTGCAAGCTGGCCCAATGATGTACAAGCCCATCTTCACCACCTCAGCAGTCGGGCATTCGCCGACGAAAGGCAAGGCGCATGACAGAAGCAGCTTTTCACTTAATCTGTGGCTCGACTGGGGCCGGTAAGTCGACCTATTCGCAAGCACTGGCGCTCGAGCTTGGCGGTCTCCACTTTGCTATTGATCGTTGGATGGTGACCTTGTTTTGGCAGGACAGCCCCCAGCCTATCCAGTTTGATTGGACGATGACGCGTATTGATCGCTGTGAAGCGATAATCTTCGAAACGGCAAAACAAGCTGTCTCGATCGGCGCGCCAGCGATTTTAGACCTAGGTTTTACCAAAGCGGCGCACCGGCAGAAGTTCGCTCAGCTAGCTGCTGAAGCGAATATCCCGGTCGTGCTGCATGTACTTGATGTACCGGTTGAGACCCGTTGGGCCCGCGTTGAAGGTCGCAATGCGAAAAGAGGCGAAACCTACGCCATGGAGGTCGATCGTTCGATGTTTGATTTTGTCGAAACCATGTGGGAATTGCCAGATGCTGCCGAGATGACTGCACTAAATGGCCGCCTTGTGGGGTCTTGATTAGGATTCCACCAACTCCAGCCAAGCAGGGTGACGCTCAATCCAACGGGCCACATAGGAGCATTGAGGCACGATGCGGACTTGGTCCTGTCGCGCTAAACTCAGGGCTGCTTCAGTCAGAATTGCCGCCAAGCCTTGACCGTTTAACGCTGGCGGGACGAAAGTGTGATCTAAAACGCGCGTTCCATCACGCCGGTGATGCCAAGTGATCTCGCATAATTTAGGGCCAGAAGCGCTTTCACGGACAAGGGTCAGGCGCGCGCGACCAGCCCCCAAATCCTCAAAGATTGGCTCAGATCCAATAGTCATCTGCCTCATGCCACCGCTGCATAGGCTTTTAGAGTTTCGAGCGGCACCACGACCAAGGCTTCTTCATGGGTGGCTTCCAAGCGGATCGGTGGGGCACAGCCCGCATCAAGCGCATCCTTCCATCGTGTTAAGCAAACGCACCACTGGTCGCCGGGCTTTAGTCCTGCAAACCGGTATTCGGGTCGTGGCGTCACGAGGTCATTCCCCGCACGCAATTGATGCGCTAGGAACGCTTCGGTTACCACGGCACAAACAACATGCGTACCGTGGTCGAGTCCTTCTGTCTCACAACAACCGTTGCGGAACCACCCCGTCAGCGGGTTCATCGAGCATACCTCTAGAGGGCCGCCGAGAACATTGCAGGCATCAGGATCAAAACGGCGCATCAGCTTTTGACTTGGCTTTGGCAACCGGGATAGCCGGCGGCCCTTTGTTCTTGGATAAAGTTGACCGTATCGGCGAGAGTAGGCGCGCTGCGCCGCACCACCGGCGAAATTGCGCCAAGGATATAGAGGTGCTCGACACCGGAATAGAGCTTTACTTCTGCTAAATTCTTATGCTCGGCTAAGGCGGCAGCCAATTGCTCGCTCCGCTTTGGGTCCACCGTTGTGTCCTTAGTGCCGTGCAGCAACAACATTGGTGGGGCTTTATTGGCGACAAAATTGATGGGCTTGGTGCTGGGCAGGATTTCGGTCGGGAAAATGCGCTTAAAGACCGGCTCAACGGGGGTGAAGTCATAAGGCCCTGCAATCCCAATCACGCCCTTTGCCGCGTCACATATGCTGGTACCTTCCGCGGCAAGGAATTCAGGGTCGAGCGCGATCATCGCGGCAATATGGGCTCCAGCTGAGTGCCCCGCAATAAACACAGGCCGACCCTTGGCAATAGACTTTTGGGTATAGGCCAGCGCCTTAGCCCCATCTTCGACAAAGGCAGGGAAGATCACGTCAGGATGCAAGCGATAGTTGACGATGACGGTTTGAATGCCACGCGCGGCAAACGCGGAGCCTAAAAATTTATAGTCATCCTTTGAGCCATATTGCCAAGACCCGCCGTGATAGAACACCAGAACTGGGGTATCGGCCTGCATGACCTTTGGGGAATAAATATCCAGCATATGGCGCGGCAGTGGGCCATAGCTCATGTCGTGCTGAACAGGCCCGGGCGTTTGGGCAACGAGGTTGAGCACTTGAGGGCCAGAGCAGGCGCTAAGGCTGCAAAGTGCAAGCATGGCAGCAAACCATTGTTTCATCGTGATTCCCTCTCCAAGGATTTGCGCTTTGGGCGTGTCGCCTATTACATAGGCTGATCTTAAGCCTCTTCAATCGAACTTAGCGCCAACGGTCAAGCAAAGCCCCAAACGCGAGTCACCTTTACGTCCTGATCTTCCAAGTCTCGCGAGACTTCGATTTGGTAGCATGCAAGTTCCTTAAGGCCATTTTTGGGCAAATAGGTTCGGCCAGGATCGCCGACTAAGACCGTCATTCCTGCCTGCTGGCACTGTTTTAGCCACGCATATAAGGGCTCGGCGATCTCGCGCTCATAAAATAAATCTCCGACCAGTAGGACGTCAGTTTCAAGATGTTGCCCGATGATGTCGCCCAGATGGGTCGAAAGCTCAACGCCATTTACTCCCGCATTCAGATCAATGGCGGCTATTGAGTAAGGATCAATATCGACTGCTGTCACATGGCCTGCGCCACACAGCTTGGCGGCAATCGCAACTAAGCCAGAGCCAGAAGCCAGATCATAGACCTGCTTGCCTTTGACCACTTCGGGATGGTCGAGCAGATAGCGGGCCAAAGCCTGACCACCTGCCCAAGCGAATGCCCAAAATGGTAATGGCAGCCCTTGCTGGTCCAACTCATCCGCGCTCAATTGCCACAAGGCCACTGCTTCATCGGCCAAATATAGTTTGATCTCGGGGCAATGGGGCGGCTTAAGCAGTCGCGTATTGTCCAGAATGAAATTGGCGTTGGGAAGATTTTTCATGTCTACTTATCTCTGCAACAATGGTGCAGCCCTGTGCGAGCTTAGCAGCCGCTGACAATCTGCACCAACTGTGATTGACAAGCCCAAGCTCGCGTATAGCTTGGTCCCACATCGTAAGTTGTGTTTAAAGAGCAAAACAGAATGGGGCAGGGGGACTTACGATTTTTGGTAAAATGGCTGTCGTCCTGTTTTGTTTGATTTTTTGGGGGAAAGTATGAAATTGAAATTAGCTGCTTTGGTTGTGGTGTCAGCGATGTCTCTGTCTGGATGTGCCACGATCACCCGCGGTACAAATACCACGTTCACGGTTGAAACCATGCCTTCTGGCGCGACGGTTGCAACGACAAATGGCTATGGTTGCTTGGCAACGCCATGCACCTTCAAGATGCCACGCAAGTCTGAGTTCACAGTCACGATCACTAAGCCCGGCTACAAAACCTATACTGGCACAGTGGTGACGAAAGTGGCAGGCGCAGGCGGTGCTGCCATGGCTGGCAATGTTCTTGTTGGCGGCCTGATTGGTGCTGGTGTTGACGCGAGTTCAGGGGCCATGTTGGACTTAGTCCCAAATCCAATGAAAGTAACCTTGGAGCCAGAGGGGGCGGTTACGCCAGCTAGCGCGCCCAATAGCTAAATCATCTATAAATCAGAATATTAAGGGCCCGCTTCGACGTTCGAAGTGGGCCTCTTTCGTTTTGGCCAGCGCTTCGATCAGGCCTGTTTGGCCGTCGCAAGCGCCAAGATTTGCCGATAGCCCTGTTTGATCTCCATGCGCTCCGTCAGGCCTTTTTGTTTCAAAAGGGCATGCGTTGCTTCGAGCCGATAGCAGGGAATATACATCCACAAATGGTGCTCGGCATGGAAATGGACCCAATAGGGCGCAATCAACAGCCGCTCTATGGGATTGGCATAAGTGGTACGGGCCAGTCGCCAAGGGTCGCTAGGGTCTGGCGTTGCGCAGGCATGTTCGCCGATATTGCGTAAGCGCGTGACAGCCGGATACCAACTTGCTTGGGCAATCAGCCAAATGGTGAAGAAAGCAAAAGCTTGGCCCGCAGCCGCAAACACCACAAAGATGAGGGCCTGTGCGCCAAGAAACGTTAGGGCTGCAGAGCGCGCTTCAGGACTTGCTTTGCCCGGTGCGCGTAGAAATCCCCAAAGTGGCCTGAGTGTTTGCTTGAAAAACGTTTGACCGCTCAAATCGCGGATTAGCTTACGCTGATAGCTCTTCTTGCTAATCGGGAAATGGGCGGCGAGGCCAAGGTCTGGATCGTCGCTTTGTTGCGTATGGCGGTGGTGGGACAAATGATAAGGCCGATAGCGGTGGAGGGATGCCCCCACCGGCGCGCCGCACAACCAGTGACCCACAAAATCATTGAGCTTCTGATCGGTGCTGAGGCCACCGTGAGCGGCCTCATGCATCAAGATGGCGAGGCCCAATTGGCGCGCGCCGACGATCATCACCGCAATCAGCCAGGTCAAAGGGTTTGGTGCCCAAGCAAAAAGCGCTACTGCCAAGCCGATCAGTACCCAAGCATGTGCCACCAGCCCCAAGCCAATCCAGTCATTGCGCTGGCGCAGGCTGGCCCATTCTTCGGGCGAAAAGATGGTTTTGGGATCAATCGTGGGCGCTGGCATGAGCTAACCAAATACACTGACGCCGATCAGCAATTTGTGCAGACCTGCGATAAACCCAACCCAAACGGCTACCCCGCCGCCAATTGCAATCCAGTCGCCCCTTCCCATCGGCAAGCTCACGCGCTCAGCCTTGCCGAGACGAATGCGGGCAAACAAGGCCCAAGCAAAGAAGCTGCCGAATAGCAGGATCGAGCCTAAGTCACCATTGGCCAGAAGGTGCGCCAAAGCCCAGATCTTAACCGATGCCAACATGGGATGGACGACAGCTGCTTTGATTTTGCCCGGTGAATAGGCCGAAACCAAGAGGATCATCACCGGCAGCATGAGGAGGAGGGTAATGTGGCTGAGGAAAGTTGGCGGTGTCCAGACTGGGACCATACCCGCTGCGCGATATTGGCCATAGCCATAAATCAACAGGACAAAGCCCGCCAAGCTGATCAAGGAAAACACCCCACGATAAGGTTGCGCGCCCAATTTTTCTGCCATTTGATCTCGCGGCCCACGAAACCTCACAAAGGCATGTGAGCCCAAGAAGATGATCAGGCCTAATATTAAGAGGGTCATGGGGCAGGTCCTTTTTTGATGAATTGATAGGCGGGGCCGCCGGGTACCTTAAACGCATAGGCACCAGTTTCTAGCATGCCGTGCTCTTGATAACTGAAACTTTTGCCATCTAGGACAAGCTCGGCGGATAAAGTCATTTTCCGGCCAGAGCGCGCGGTGATGGAACAGGTTGCGGGGATTGATGCGATCCAACCAGTGGCGGTTTCAATGACCGGCAGACTGCACGCGGGGCCGTAAGCGGTCAAATCACCGAAGGTCACTTTTTGGAAGCGGTCCGTGCCGGGTGGAGCGCCTGAATAGGCTTCAAGGTTTTTGAAGGCGTAAAAGTCCATCACCGTCTCGCCACTTGCTTGCGGGCGAAATACCCACAGGCGTTGCCGACTGATTGGACCGCTGGCATCGCCGCTGCGCCAAACGAGATAGATTGCCCGATCCTTTGGCCCGGCAATTTTAGGGGCTTTAACTTCAATGAACTCTGCGCTTTGGGCATCCAACCAAGGATAGGGGTTTCCAGCGGCCTGCGGTCGCAGCAGATCGGCTGGTGCGGCTTTGATTTGGGCTTGATTATCCCATACCCCGATTAAGGCTTGGCCAGGGCTGCTGGAAAGGTGCCCCGTCACACTCGCACAAGCGGTTAGGTAAAGACTGAGCGTGGCGACGAGCCAGCTCTTAAGCATCCGGTGTCACCGTATCGACGGCACGCCAGCAATACCAAGCCGTTTGGGTTCGATAGGGGCGCAAATGGTCAGCCATCGTCTTAAATGCTTTAGGTTTTGGCATTTCAGGCAGGCCGTAAGCGATCATCCAGCCCTTGCGAACACCCAAATCATCCACGGGCCACACATCAGGTCGGCCTAAGGTGAACATCAAATACATTTCCACCGTCCATTGACCAACACCGCGCACGGCGGTCAGACGCCTAATAATCTCCTCATCCGGCAGATGATCAATCTCTTCGCTATCGGGCACAATGCCATCAAGCCGCTTTTGGGAAAGGTCGCGCAAAGCCGCGAGTTTCTGCCGAGACAGGCCACAGGCACGCAATGCCTCGTCGGAATGGCTCAGGAAATCGGCGGGATCTGGTGCCGCCTGCGGATCGCCACACAGGGTTAGCACGCGGCCCAAAATCGTGCCAGCAGCTTTGCCGGACAATTGTTGATAAACAATGGCACGAAACAGGCTTTGATAAGCGCTTTGACTTTCGCGCGTTGGGATGGGGCAAGGGCCATGGGTTGCCACTAAGCGTGCCATCACGGGATCTAAGGCTGCCAAAGCTTCGCTCATCCAAATCCCCCTACCGACAGCGCCCAGCCAACCAAGGCTTGCACCAACAGGCCGACCACCAAGATCAAGCCAGCGGTCTTATTTGATTTAAACAAGGCTAATGGATCTTTGGCTAGCCCGTCTGCAGGTATTTGTTTGACTTGGCCCAGAAGATGCAGACCAAACGCCAAGACACCGCAAAGGCCGACGATCAGGCTGGCGAGAGGTTGATCGCGCAAGAGGCAGGCGCCTGCGGCCAAAAGGGTTGTCGCCAGATAAAGACCACCAACCCAGCGCTTGGCGTGATCGCCAAACAAACGCGCCGTAGATTTAACTCCTACCAGCGCATCATCTTCGAGGTCTTGCTGGGCATAGATGGTGTCATAGCCGATCGTCCACGCAACGCAGGCGGCATAAAGGGCAAGGGCAGAGAGATCGAGGCTGCCCATGACGGCTACATAGCCGACCAGCACGCCCCAATTGAAGGTAAGGCCCAGCCAAACTTGCGGCCACCAAGTGATGCGCTTCATGAAAGGATAGGCTGCCACCATTGGGATCGCACACAGCGACATGAATTGGGCAGGTGTGGGTAAAGCGAGTAGCACCAAAAGGCCTACAAAGCACTGCGCCAAAGTCCAGATTAGAGCTTGTTTTGCGTTGATCAAGCCCGCGGGCAGGGGCCTGCCAGCGGTCCGCTCTACTTTGGCGTCTATATCGCGGTCGACAAGGTCATTAAAGCTACAGCCCGCGCCGCGCATGGCAATGGATCCAATCACCCACAGCGCCATGAGGAGGGCGTCGAACATCGAAAAGCCAATTCCGGCGCGGCCGAAAAACTGCCCCATGAAGCAAGGCAAGGCCAATAGCCAAAATCCAATCGGACGATCAAAGCGGGACAGACGCAAATAAGGCTGCCACGCGCGTGGCGCGCGTTCCACAAAGGTGCGAGGTTGGGCGTCAAGTGGAGTGGTCACGGGGTCAGGTTTAACGAGGTGTTGGCGTCCCGACTAGGCCCTTGCACCGCACTTCCCGCAGGCTGCATCCGATTAAGGCTTCTTATCGCCATGGCCCATCGCGCCATGATCCATGGAGCCGTGATCCATTGTCTCCTGAATGCCTGTTACAGGAACTACGTCTCTTACATCAAAGGTGACGACCATTGGACTCTGTTCTGCGAAAACAAAAGTGACTTTAATCTGATCGCCGCCTTTGAGCTCTTTTGTAGGCTCGAATAGCATGAGATGTTTGCCGCCGGGCGCAAATTTAATCGAGCTTTTGGCTGGTAGATCAAGCGTATCGAGCTTGACCATTTTCTTCATCCCGCCTTCTGTAACGCTGTCGTGCATTTCAACGCGCTTAAATGCGGGTGACGCCACCGCAATGATCTGATCGGTCGTGTTGTAAGAACGTTCATAGCCGAAATATCCTGCAGTTGGACGCCCTGCGATCGGAGTGCGAATGACTGGTTCGATGAAAGCGACTGTGCCACCTTCTTCGATATCAACCTTTGCTTTGAAATCGCAGCCCGAAACCAGACTGGCGGTGATTACAAGGCCCAACATCATAGCTGAACGTAAAGGCTGAAATGTAACTTTCATCAACTCACTCCAATTAAACTTATTGCGATGGCCCGCCACGCTGGATTTGTGATGACATAGGACGCTAATAGCGGAACTTCTACCATGAATGGCACGTCGAAGAACTCTGTCTAGGATAATGCGGACAAGGGAGTATTGGGGATAAAAACAAAAGAGCGGCAAAGCCGAAGCTTTGCCGCCCAAATCCATTTTAGAAGAAGCCGCTCGACCTAGTCAGCACTCGGTGTTGGAACTGGGGCTGCCAAAAAGGCTGGTAAATCGCCGCCAAAGCCTGAATCCTCAGCCTTAGCTTCACGCGGAGCGCGTGGAGCGCGGGGGGGACGTGGGCGACGTTCGCGTGCCGGTGCGGTTTCAGACGCGGCAACGATTTCCTGTGGTTGGCTAAAGCTTGTGGGTTCAGCAAATTCACTCGGCGGTGCGCTCAAAGGACGGTTATAGGTTTCGCTAGAGCCGTTGAAGTTGGGCTCAGCGCCTTGTTCACCCCGATTATCTTGGCGTGGAGGGCGGGCATTTTCGCTTTGACCTTCTTCCCCGCCGCCATTGGCTTGATAGGGCATCTCATTGCCGAAGCGATCTCTGCGACGGCGGCGACGACGACCAAAACGGTCTTCGTCACCTTCGCCGCGGGGTTCGTTGCGACCCTCTCCGCGGTTTTGGTCAAAGCGGTTTTCGCGAGGTGGGCGATTTGGGTTGAACTCTGGCTGAGGGGCACCTTCGCCGCCTTCAGCGCTCTCGCCCTCTGTGCCTTCCATGCCCTCGTTGGTATCGTCACCATCGTCGGCTTCATCATCATAGCCCGCGATCATCATTTCGGTGCGTGGCACAAAGGTTGGCTGCATGGCGCGCAAGACGCGGAAGTAATGTTCCGCATGCTGCAAATAGTTTTCACCCAAGACCCGGTCGCCAGAGGAATTGGCATCGCGCGCGAGCTGTTGGTATTTCTCAAACACCGTTTGGGCCGAACCCCGGACTTTAATATCGGGTCCGTTCGACTCATAGGCGCGATTTGGATTATTATTTTGTGGTTTTTGGCCTGGATTACGTCCCCGACCGCGTTGCCGCTTCATCATGCAAGCCCTGTTTGTTTCCTGGCTGTGTTTTGGCCAATTAAAGCCATGAGCAAGCCTGCAAGCCGGCTTCATGGTTTTTGCGTGACTGCTTCAAAAAAGACGTCTGACACGCAAAGATTTAAAAAAGAGAGCGTGGTTTTCGTGCAATTGATCCGTGACCTTGCACAACCGGCTCCAAAAACAGCTATCGCTAACACTTAATCCGGAAATGGATTTCAACGTCTAGCGGACAGACTGTATCCACACGATCATTTCCCTGATTCCACAAGCCTGAATTTGCATGTCACTTAAATCGAGACCGACGGCCAAGATCAGAGCGAAAGCGGATTTAAGGAGTGGGCTAGAGTTGATGGTGTGTCGTTTCCATATGCAGGCCCCCCTTTGGGCTGCATCACGGACGAATAATCTCTTAGCTTGATTAGCTTCAGTTGAAAAGGCCTAATTCTGTTGATCAAAACTAGCGCAATTCGGCATTGTTGAACCCGAGTGAAGAAAGCAAACGGCCCGATCTAGAAAAGATCGGGCCGCAGCAAGCGCGTTAGCTTTTGACCCTATTTAGGACCACCAAAGGCCTTCTTCAGCCCGATCTTATAAGTGCGACCCAATGGGTTGCCAGTGAATGGGTCGTAATTGAGTTCCAATCGAGCAAAGCTTGGATCCTTGTCGAGGAGGTTCTCAATGCTGAATGTGAACGTCAGATCATTATCCATCGCCCAACGGTAGTTCAGGTCAAACGACTGCCAAGCCTCAATGGTTTTGCCCGTTGTGATCTGAGCCGTCGCACCTGCAACTGTGCTATAGTTCAAACTAGGTGCAAACGGGGCCGTACGTTGGTCTTCATACTCGTCGATGAAATTCATCGCGAGGCGCAGAGAATGACCACCAGTTTCATAGAGGCCATAGAGTGTGCCCTTATACTGCGGCAGAGGATAGGCGGTTGTTTGGAAGTTCAGCTTGCCCAAGGCATCCAATGCTGGTGCAACCGGGACACCGCCAATCGAGAGTGGGTCAACATCATAGCTCATGGTATAGGTGGCATCCAAACCGATCTTTAGATCGCCGCCCATAATTTCTTCGAAGGTGTAGTCAACGCTGATGTCCACCCCGTCGGTCAAAACGGCAGAGCCATTGATCACCGTAGTTTTGAGGCGCGAGATGTTGGCCGAGTTACAGATGCCGCCGCTGAAGGTGAACTTTGCTTGGATGGCGGCAAAGGTTGGGTTGCCGCAATTACCGGGCCCCGTGGTTGGGAATAAGGTCGAGACAAGGCCCGCAATCGGCTCGCTCACGATTGGGTTGTCAAAGTCAAAGCGCCAATAATCGATTGAGGCTTTGAAATTGCCGGTGTCCAACAATCCACCGAAATTATAGGTGGTTGCGGTTTCTGGGTCCAAATTCGGGTTACCGAAGATATCGACCGCACGGAAAGTGCCCAAAATACTCTGTAAGGTTGTCACAGAGGTTGGCTGGATGTTGGACACCGATGGAGCCCGGAATGTGGTGCTGGTGGATCCACGCACGGCGAACGCATCGGTGACTTGCCATTTTGCCGAGAATTTCGGGTTAAAGGTTGAACCGACTTCCCCACCAAAATCCTCATACCGACCCGCAATTTGGGCTTCAAATGTGCTGGTAATCGGCAGACGGAGTTCGAAAAAAGCCGCATTAACGTCTGCACTGACATTGGCAGGGAATGAGCCGGACAAGAATACCGTTGGGCCTGTGACGGCGGGGCAGGTATCATTGTTGAAGTCTGGTGACGAGACGCAAGGCTGTTGGGTCAGATCCGAGAACTTCGAGAATTCAGAGCGGAAAGAATTCTTCCGATATTGATAGCCAAGCGCCCAACCAATTGGGCCGTCGCCCAGCTTGAAATTGGTTTCGCCATTAAAGACGGCATCAAAAACGACCAAACTGGAAGTCTGCTTGGTGCGTACTTCTGGATAGAACCAGTCAACCAAGGCCGCATTTGCTGCCCCTAAAGCAGGGTTATACTGCGGGTTGGCGACGCCAGTAATGGAATTGCCGGGAATGGCAGTGCCAAACGGGCTGAACCACTGACATCCATTGGTCCCCGGCGTGTTCGCGGCCACATTACAATTGGGTCCACCGAGGCCGCGTAGGGCGAGTTGGAAGCGGTTGACTAAGACGTCATAGCCCGTACGGATACCGGTATCATCCATGGCCGCA
Organism: Alphaproteobacteria bacterium; assembly: GCA_027485915.1. Classification (GTDB taxonomy): domain Bacteria; phylum Pseudomonadota; class Alphaproteobacteria; order Caulobacterales; family Aquidulcibacteraceae; genus Aquidulcibacter. The sequence continues at coordinate 112,388 of JAIXQA010000001.1, forward strand.
AGATTGACGTCGTAATTGACCGAATTGGACAGCTTGCCCTTCAAGCCAACAGAAACGCGCACCGCTTCAAAGCTACGCTCACCTTGTGAGCCACCACGTGGGTCGTCTGAGGTGAATTTTGGATTGCCGCCATAGCTGAAGGGGCGATAGGCCAGCATGTTCACGCCAATTGTGCTGGCAGGAAACAGGCCTGGGTTTCTGGCCAAGAGGTCAATATAGCCTGGGTTTGTGGCGGGCACGAAGAAGCGTCCGGTAAGACCAGATAATGTTGGCAAGGCCTGCGCGGATGGCGCTTGCAAGAAGGCGTAGCTGGGCGACGTCTTCCATTCAGGCGTATTGGTATTGGAGATTAAAAGCTCTGCGTGCAAAGTGTGGTCTTCATTAATGTCCACATCTGCGCTTGCAAACAATTGCGACCGCTCTTCCTTTTCAACAATATTGTCATAGGGTGTGAAGTGGAAGAAGCAGACAGGCGTGGTGCCACTGAAGCCTGCAAAGCCACCAAGACCCGTGCAATTTGGCTCGCGCGTGGGCAAGGAAATCGGACCACCCGTGGGGCCGATGGCGATATAGGTGCCGGGGTTGCCGGCAGCTGACCAGCCGCCCTCAGGGTTGGACAAATAGTCTCGATTAGCCCAATCACGCTCGATCAGAGGCAATTCGCTCTTCATCTGCACGCCAAGGGAAACAAACAGTTTCGCCCGATCCGTCTGATGGCCCCAGGAAGCGGCTAGCGTATAATTGCCGTCTGAGCCATCAATCGCCTTATAGTCGCCACCGACTTCAAAGCCTTCGAGATTGGTGCGGGTGATGAAGTTCACTACCCCAGCCACCGCATCAGAACCGTAAGTCGCGGCAGCGCCGTCTTTGAGCACTTCAACCCGGCCAATAGCAGCCGATGGGATCAAATTGGTGTCGACCACCGTGCCGACGAGGCCAAATGGGTTATAGGCCATGCGGCGACCGTTCAACAGGACCAGTGTCCGTTCTGGACCAATGCCTCGTAAGTTGACGGAGCCTGCACCTTCATTGCCTTGCGCGCGGGCATCAAACTGGTTCGTGTCGCCCTGTACCCCGCTCGAGACGTTGAGAAGCTTAATCAACTCAACCGTGCTGGGGGTGCCCGCTTTTTCCAGATCAGCCGAGCTGATCACATTCACGGGCAATGAAGCGCTTTCTGAAGTCCCCCGAATGAAGGAACCGGTTACCACAATAACTTCGACTTCTTTCTTTGGTGCTTCGTCTGTTGTGGTGGATTGTGCGAATGCCTGTGTCGCGCCTGTCGTCATGATAACAGCCAACAGGGCACTTGCCCCGTTGAGCAATGCTTTTCTAGCCATATTGTCCTCCCTTGCCCGTGCGGTCCTTTTTTGGGTGGATCCGCTTCGGACAAAGAAAGTGTGCGACTGGAATTTCTATCTGTAAAGGAGATTTTTTGACTTCGAATTCTTTGTTTTGCCCAATAGCCGTTAGGGAAAGCTTGGGGCTTAGGCAAGCGTTCCAAAAATGACACGGTCGATGTCAGATAAGTCCTTGATCACGCGCAAATTAATCAATCCCGGGACAGATTGGGCCAGAGCCATGACGGCCTCGGCCTGATCAATTCCAAACTCAAAGGCAAACACACCTGAAGGCTTCAGAACCCGCGGCAATGCCGCAAACAAAATGCGGTAGGGGTCAAGCCCATCCTCGCCACCGTCCAATGCCACGCGAGGATCATGAAGACGTACTTCATCCTGCAGCGAGTCGATTACGTCGGAAGGAATATAGGGTGGGTTAGAGACGACAATATCAAATTGCTCATCCAAACCTTGATGCCAATCACCCAGTCGCAGCTCTACCCGGTCAGAAAGGCCATGAAGGGCCGCATTCTCAGCGGCGAGCGCCAGCGCTTCTTCGGATCGGTCAATGCCCACACCAGTCCAGCTTTTGCGTTCGGCCAGGAGGGCCAAAAGGATTGCCCCAGACCCTGTTCCTAAATCCAGTATCCGATTAGGCACATCCACGGCATGCGCTTTCAGGACCAAGTCGACAATGACCTCAGTTTCAGGCCGAGGCACGAGGCCTCGACGATCGCTGATTAGGTCAAGCGTCCAAAAGCCCTTCTTGCCCACAATATGGGCCGCAGGTTCGCGCCGTTCGCGACGTTGTACGAAGGTTTCAAATCGTTTCGCTGCCTCCGGGGTTAAAGGACGTTGCGGATCACCTATCAACGTAGCCCGGTCGGTTTCTGCTGCTGCTAAAAGCAAGATACGGGCATCGATAACGGGCGTTTCGATTTGAGCGGCTTCTAGGCGCTTGCGAGCAGCGGTCCAAGCTTTAACGAGGGTAAGGGGTGCATCGGTCATGGCGAGCAAATAGGAAGTCTGGGCTGTGATGTCATCGTCTTTAGGTAAGTTCGCAACAGTTGAGCCAAATTCTGCCCGCCCGCTTAAATCTCATTGACGACTTCGTGATCCTGTGAGTAACGTTTCCGTGATTTTTGTAGATTTGGGCCAAAGCCTGCTTTTTTGTGTGGGGTGGATTATGACGACGAGACGGACATTACTGGCGGGCGCTGGTGCTTTTGCAGGGGCAGGTTTCGTCGGCTTTCAGCCCGTATTTGCGGCAACTCGGCCACCCGTCGCCCGTGTTGAACCCGTCGTAATGAGTCGCTTTGGCATCACGACAACCGATCCTTATCGCTGGATGGAGAATCCAAAGGACCCCGATTGGATGCCTTACGTCAAAGGGCAGGGGGCCTATGCGCGCCAGGTGCTGGATGCGATTCCCGGACGCTCTGCCCTCGAAAGGCGCATTGCAGGCCTATCTGGTGGTACTGAAGCTGTACGTGACATCCAGCGCGCCGGAGACAATTTGTTCTTGACGGTGCGCCCGGCAGGAGCAAGCACGATCCGCCTCGAAGTCAAAGGCCCGGATGGCGAACGCCGCGTCCTCTTGGATCCAAATTTGATGAAGGGCGAAGATGGGGTCCATATCTCGATTGACTGGTGGCGCGCCTCTCCAGACGGTGCGTATGTGGTTTATGGCTCCTCCCCCGCTGGCTCAGAGGAATCAGTTGGACGCATCATTCGAGTAGCCGATGGCGTCACCTTATCGGAAACATTTGAGCGGGCGTTGTTCGGACCCGCGTTGTGGCTGCCAGATTCTTCAGGTTTCTTTCTCAATCGGTTGTCAGACAAATCGGTGCCGGGCTCGCCAGAATATTTCATGAAGTCGGTGTGTTGGCTGCATAAATTGGGGGAAAATCCTAAGGATGATCTTATCGTCGCGACTTTTGGATTGAACAAAATTGTGGACCTGACTGAGGTCGAAATTCCGATCATCTTCCCGAGTGATGATTCAAGATTTGCACTCTTGCTTGGCGTTGACGGGGTGCGCCGAGAAGTTAGCATCTGGAGTGCCCCCCTCGAAGGGATATCGGTTGGCAGCCCAACTTGGACGAAGATTTGCGCACAAAATGATCGGATCACCGGATATGCGCTTTCAGGCTCGACACTTTATCTTGTCTCTGAGAAGGAAAGCCCACTGGGTCGGGTTGTGGCAATCAACCTTGAATCCCCGAGTTTGGCTAATGCCATGGAGGTCGTACCAGCCAGCAAAAACCCGATTGAAGGCATCGGCGTTGCCTCAGATGGGCTTTACATCCAGATCATGGACGGCGGCCCGCAAAGGCTTCGCCGGCTAAGCAAGCATGGCAAGCTTTCCGACATTAGAATGCCTTTTGAAGCAGGCATTTACGCAATTTTCGGCAACGTAAACCGTGCGGGCATCGATATGGTGCTAGGGGGGTGGCTACAGCATCGGGCGATTTGGAACTATGAGCCAGAATCGGATCGGTTTTCTAACACCGGCCTTTCGCCTACACCCGACATTGATCTCTTTGCCTATGAGAGCAAACGCTTTCTCGCGAAAGCTAAAGACGGTGTTGAAATTCCCTATGTGATCATATCCGCAAAGAACGCGACCAAGCGTGGTCCCGCCCCATGTTTGGCCGATGCCTATGGTGCCTACCAAATTTCGAACACGCCTTTCCTCAATCTGCGTATGCTGGCGATGATGGAACAAGGCGGCATCTTTATGTTCGCCAGCGTTCGAGGTGGTGGGGATTTTGGTAGGCCTTGGTACGAAGCGGGCAAGAAGGCCACCAAGTCCAATACTTGGAATGATTATATTGCCTGCTGTGAGGATATGATCTCCCGCGGCCTGACCAGTCCATCGAAGCTAACGATTAAAGGCACTTCCGCAGGTGGCATTGCAGTCGGTCGCGCTATGACAACGCGACCAGAGCTCTTTGCAGGCGTGATTTGTGATGTGGGCTCCATGAATAGTTCACGGACCGAAGTCGAGCAGAATGGACCCGGCAATTTTCCAGAATTCGGCGACCCCTCGGTCGCTGAAGATTATCGTAATCTCGTCGGGATGGACACGTATCTTAATGTGAAAGACGACATCGCCTATCCGGCTGTGATGGTGATCACGGGTGCGACGGATCCGCGAGTCGCCCCCTATCATGGGGCCAAGCTTGCTGCCCGTCTGCAATCGCTACCTAAGCAAAAAAAGCCTGTGATCATGCGCGTCACGTTTGATGAGGGTCATGGCATCGGATCTACTCGCGAACAGATTGACTCAAAATCGGCAGATGAGTTTGCCTTTACCCTCTGGCGTGCTGGGGTCGCGGGCTTCCAACCCCGCACGTAAGCCGCTTATCCGATCCTGCAATCAAGTTTTGTGGACTGCACTTTTTTCACCCCGACCCCTGTTGACACGCAGGGACACCATCCCTACCTGCACCCTGTGTTAGCAGTCGGGCATGGTGAGTGCTAAAGCACGTCGCCTGTCCGACTGGACGACACTGATTTTCTGAAACCTGACAATCCTCAAAGGGAGCAAGTCAAATGGCATTTCGTCCGCTTGGCGATCGCGTGCTGGTAAAGCGCGTTGAAGAAGAAACCAAAACCAAAGGCGGGATCATCATCCCAGACACCGCTAAAGAAAAGCCACAAGAAGGCGAAATCGTAGCGGTTGGCCCTGGTGCCCGCGACGAAGATGGCGACCGTATCGCAATGGACTTGAAAGTCGGCGACCGCATCTTGTTCGGCAAATGGTCTGGCACGGAAGTGAAGATCGACGGCGATGACCTTCTGATCATGAAGGAAAGCGACGTCATGGGCGTCCTCGAATCCTAATCGTCCCCTTTTTCTAAAACTTGAAAGGCACCAATCATGGCTGCAAAAATCGTATTGTTTGGTTCTGACGCACGCGATCGCATGCTTCAGGGCGTTGATATCTTGGCAAATGCCGTAAAAGTCACCTTGGGCCCTAAGGGCCGCAATGTGGTGATCGAAAAGTCCTTTGGCGCACCGCGCACCACCAAGGACGGCGTTTCGGTCGCAAAGGAAATCGAACTGGAAGATAAGTTCCAGAACATGGGCGCGCAAATGTTGCGCGAAGTGGCTTCGAAGACCAACGACACCGCTGGCGACGGCACCACCACCGCAACCGTTCTGGCTCAAGCCATTGTTCGTGAAGGCATGAAGGCTGTTTCGTCGGGCCGCAACCCAATGGACTTGAAGCGCGGTATCGACAAAGCAGTGACCGAAGTGGTTGCAGGCCTGAAGGCTTCGGCCAAGAAGGTTTCGTCGAACTCTGAAATCGAACAGGTCGGCACTATCTCGGCCAATGGCGAAGCAGAAATCGGTAAGATGATTGCGGAAGCCATGAGCAAGGTTGGCAATGAAGGCGTCATCACCGTTGAAGAAGCCAAAAGCCTCGAGTCCGAATTGGACGTTGTGGAAGGCATGCAGTTCGACCGTGGTTATCTGTCGCCTTACTTCATCACCAATGCTGACAAGATGGAAGTGTCGCTCGACGATCCTCTGATCTTGATCCACGAAAAGAAGCTGTCGAGCTTGCAACCCATGTTGCCAGTGCTCGAAGCTGTGGTCCAATCCGGCCGTCCCTTGTTGATCATCGCAGAAGACGTTGAAGGCGAAGCCTTGGCGACTTTGGTCGTCAACAAGCTGCGCGGTGGCTTGAAAGTGGCAGCTGTGAAGGCACCTGGCTTTGGCGACCGTCGTAAAGCCATGTTGGAAGACATTGCGATCCTGACCGGTGGTCAAGTGATTTCTGAAGACCTCGGCATCAAGTTGGAAACCGTTTCAATCGAGATGTTGGGCCGCGCCAAGAAGGTCACCATCACCAAGGAAAACACCACCATCGTTGATGGCATTGGTGAAAAGGCCGACATCGAAGGCCGCATCGCACAAATCAAGCGTCAGGTTGAAGAAACCACATCTGACTATGACCGTGAAAAGCTACAAGAGCGTCTGGCCAAATTGGCTGGCGGTGTCGCCGTGATCAAGGTTGGCGGTGCGACCGAAGTTGAAGTGAAAGAGCGTAAGGACCGCGTAGATGACGCACTGAACGCAACCCGCGCTGCGGTGGAAGAAGGCATTGTGGCTGGCGGCGGTTGCGCCCTGCTGCGTGCTTCGAAAGCCATCACCGTAAAGGGTACGAACGACGACGAAGAAGCTGGCGTCAACATTGTGCGCAAAGCGTTGCAGGCCCCGATCCGTCAGATTGTGGAAAACGCAGGCGTTGAAGGTTCGATCGTCGTTGGTAAGATCCTAGAAAATGCTTCGGTTTCCTTCGGCTTCAATGCTCAAACTGAAGAATATGTCGACATGATCACTGCCGGCATCATCGACCCCGTGAAGGTTGTTCGCACGGCTCTACAAGACGCAGCTTCGGTTGCTTCCTTGTTGATCACCACCGAAGCCACCATCGCAGAAGCGCCAAAGAAGAACGCTGGCGGCGCTCCAGGCGGCATGCCCGGCGGCATGGGTGGCATGGGCGATATGGACTTCTAAGAAGTCCATAAAATCGCCCATCATTAAAAGTGCTGGGATTTGCGATGCAAATCCCAGTGGCGATATGGACTTCTAAGAAGTCCATAAAATTGCACATGATTAAAAGTGCTGGGGTTTGCTGTGCAAATCCCAGTGGTGACATATACTTCTACGAAGCCTGTTTCTCCAGTTTCAGATGCAATTGAGCGCGGTCCGGCAACGGGCCGCGCTTTTCGTTTGGCTTCGAAAAGCAGGCCAAAGGTCAATGAATCCAAGTTGGCCCAAAGGCTTGTATTTGCCACCTGTCTGATTACCAATGGGGCTTCTGCCCGATGACTTCCGTTTTATAGGCAATATTTTGAACCCCACCCTCTATCAAGCCCTTGTTTATGTTCATATCTTGGGCGTTATCCTATTGGCTGGTAACATCACGATTACGGCTTTTTGGAAAGTGTTGGCAGATATGACCAAGGACGCCAAACAGATTGCCTTTGCCAATCGCGCTGTAATCATCGCCGATTGGTTATTCACTTTGCCGGGTATTGTGCTGACCCTTGTAGGTGGCATTGGGATTTCAATGATTGGGCAGTGGCCGCTCTTTGAGGTATCTTGGCTCAGTTGGAGCCTATTCTGGTTTGTTGTAGCGGGGTTGATTTGGATGATCTTCTTGATCCCGCTCCAAGTCCGCCAAAACCGGGCGGCAAAGCTGTTTGCGGAAACGGGCGACATCCCCGATAGTTATTGGCGCGATGCAACGTGGTGGATAACCATCGGTTTGATTGCGACCATACCTTTATTGATCATTCTCTATCTGATGGTGTTTAAGCCGTAACGGGCCCACTTTTTCTAACAAAATGACGGGCCTTGACGCGTGCCCGCGCAAAGCTGCTGTCTTTGCAAACAGCTCCAATCCAGTTAGGTCTGCCTAGGTTCAGGGAGCGATACACATGAAAATAATTCCGCGCATCCTCATCTTTGTTTTGGGGGTCTTTAATCTCGTCATTGGGCTGGGATTTCTCTTGCAACCTGCCAAACTTGGGGCTGCCTTCTTTTTGTCGCCGGTTGGCAGCCAAGGGCTTGCGACGCTGCGCGCTGACTTTACTGGCTTCTTCATTGGTGCGTCTATGTTTGCACTTTATGGTGCCTGGAAGATGCGGGCGGATGCCCTCTTGGTGCCGATTGTGATGTTGGGCCTCGCGCTCATGGGGCGCCTAGTCAGCTTGGCTTTCGATGGTATGGCACCGACGGCTCTGGCACCCATGGTGGTCGAAACCGTGATGTTAGCGATCCTATTCTTCGGCTATCGCGTTTTCCAGCCTGCTCGCCCATCAGCATGAGGGTTATCACCCTGTCAGCCTAGACAGGCTGACGGTGGGATAGTTTCTCGTTCATCCTCACCCGTCTCGGTGCATGCCAATCTTGGCGCATTGACCGAGGTAGGACACAGATGAAACCAGAAGAAAGATTTCAATTAGATTGCGCACGGGCACGCTTTGCCTGTGACGCCGCAGCCTTTGCACTAGGCGTCAGAGCAGATCTTTTGGTGCCCGATCGCGGCACAGCCCAGCATGCCTTTGCGCGCCAAGTCGCGATGTATTTGACCCATATTGCGTTTGGGATGAGCTTGCACCGCGTCGCGGTGGCTTTTGGACGAGACCGTTCAACCGTCGCCTATGCATGCCATCTGATCGAGGACCGCCGCGATGATGCAAAGGTGGATGACATGCTCGATCAGCTCGAGGCCGCGCTGCGCGCCGCTCCACCTCCACGCCTTATCTTCGATAAAGAGGCAGCCTAAGTTTGCAAGCCTGCCTGGGCGTCACGGGCCACATCCTGTATGCGCAGGGCCATCGCCTTAAGTCCATTTGATCTTTGTGGCGTGAGCGCATCGCCGAGCCCCAAGGCTTGAAAAGCGGCTTGCGCATCCAGCGCGAGAATTTCATTGGGCTGGCGACCCGAATAGAGCCGAACTAAGATCGCCAAGAGGCCCTGAACAATGGCTGCGTCTGACTGGCCCCGGAACTCAATCAGACCAGTCTGAGTATCTGTCGACGAAACAAGCCAAACTTGGCTGGCACATCCGCGTACTTTTGCAACCTCAACCCGTTCGCCCTCTTCTAAAGCCGGCAAAGTGCGCCCAAGATCTATGACATAGCGATAACGCTCCTCCCAATCGTCGAGAAAGGAGAATTCTTCAATGAGTTCATCAAGCCGCGGGTCACTCATAAGCATGTCAGCGAACGGTCTTGGCAATGCATTTGGCAATTTCACCTAAAGGATGTTCAGCCAAACAGAAGGAACGCTCATAGGGCTGTTTGGTGGCTGCATTGCACATCTGCATATTCAGGCGCGAGGAATTCACACAGCTTACAAGGCGGGGATCGCGCATAAGGGCTTCCGTATCTTCTTTACGATCTGCTGGGCCGCCGATAGCTGACAAGGCGGCCAGTGAAACCATCCGATCGATCGGTGACCAGGCGCGTATCGGCTCAGCCCAGGTTACATTATCGCGTGTAGACTGATTTGTAAGCCGCACATGACGCTGGATCGATAGGGCACGCAAATGTGTCGTTTGAGGTGTTAAAATTGGTTCGGGCAGCGCTGATAAAGTGATGGCGGCATCCGCTGCTGGCACCGGGGCAACAAGGGTACGCAACGCCGCGTTGCGGGCTTTGGAATCCGCTGTGCTGACTTTTGCCCAGGCATATTTCTGCCAATCATAGGCGGCTTGCTTAAAAGCATCGCCTTCTTCTTGGATCTTTGTGGCGTCTGCCAGCAATGCCCGCGCGGCGATTTGAGCGGCTTGTTCGCCGCCGGGTAGGCTGCGTGCAAAGGCGATCTCGCTGCGCAATTTGGCGATCAAGGCGTCGCGGCCCATGCGGGCCTCTAGGTTGCGGACTTCGCTGACAAACTCATCCTGTGTCGCGGCCCAAGCGGCTCCATAGGCAATTATCCCCAATGCGAGGCGATCGGAGTTCAGGTGTCTCGCAATGCGTTCTGTGGATATAGTCAAGGCACGCCCTGTGGTGACAGAGGACACGTTGAGCGCTTCAACATCGGCTGCATAGGCCGCATATAGGGCTGCATGAGCGCCCAATGTGTTGGCACCTGCGGGAATAACTAGACCTGCTGGGACAGCGGGCGCCACCACCACCTTAGTAGTTGGTACTTTCTTGGCAGGTGCTTTGCGGGCAGGGGCCTTTTTGGCGTTGGACTTAGTTGCGCTCGCTTTAGGACGTTGTTGCGCCGAGGCATCCACGCTCATGGCCAGACCTGCGCTGACAAACAGGGTCGCAACCGCATATGCGAGCCACTTTTTGCTCATATCCATCTCCTATCGGCACCCCTCAGCCTGCACTTACACCTTATGCCAGAGGGTGTCTGAATAAATCACAACCACGATCACGCAAAAATTCCTAAACTTCACCAGCCACGCGAACTTAGGCGACTTTCCAATGGGCATCGGTTAGAAGTGTGTGTGGACGCGACCCAACACTCAGATTTGGCTGATTCCAAAGTCGGCGAGAAGGCTTGGTCTGTATCTGACCGACCGCTAACCGCTGCGCAATGGGCCAGTGGCAGCAGCGCAGCGTTGGCAGCCTTGGCCGTGCTTTATGCCATCTCGCTCGGCGAACCAAGGTTGATTTTTGGGCTATCCTGCGTTGCAGCTTGTACTCTGGCAGCCTTTCTGGTTGCCTCATACACAAGTCAAGCGCGGCAGGCGGTGGTCATTCCAGTGTTGTGGGCCGGTGCTGCTTTGGGCCTGGGCAGCTTAGAAGGTGGTGCAGCTGGTCTTGCCTTTGCGGCTGTGATTTGGCCATTGCTGGCGTCTGGTGCAGCCGGTGTCTCGGTGATCAATGGCATAACAGCTTCAGTTTGCGTAGCAGGCGCCCTGATGGTTGTGACACCCCTCTTGCCCGCGGGCCCAAGCTTTGCGCCAGCTTCCTGGGTGCCATTTATTCCCAAGCTTTTGGCGTTCTGGGTAAGTGCTGCTCTAGCATGGGCCATTTGTGCCCGCACGGGTGGGGTCATTGAGAAAGTTCGTCAGGCATCTCGCGAACAGGCAAAACAAGCCTTTGACAGTCGCGACGCCGCCCAAGCTGAGACCCGAATTGCGCAGGCCGAAACCCAAGATCGCGCTAGATTTATGGCGGAAATGAGTCACGAAATTCGTACGCCTCTCAATGCGATACTGGGCTTTGCTGATACAATGCGTGAAGGTGTGTTTGGCCCGCTCCCAAAGGGCTATGAAGATTATCCAGGCCTGATCCACACCAGCGGCAGCCACTTGCTCGACCTCGTCTCTGACCTGCTCGACATCTCGAAAATCGAAGCTGGTCGCTATGAAGTACGTTTGGAAGACATTCGTCTCGACCAGTTTTTGTTTGAAGCAATTGCGTTGTCGAGTGGCGCAGCGCGCTCTGCCGGCGTGCAGATCCGGCATGAGGTTGGCCCACCCGTGACGGTGCGCGGCGACGCCCGTGCGATGCGCCAAATTGCTTTCAACCTGCTTTCAAATGCCATCAAGTTCACGCCGAAAGACGGCTCGGTCACGCTTCGCATTCGCCCTGATCGTTTAACCAAACAAGCCTGTTTGGAAATTGAGGATGATGGAGCTGGTATCAGTCCTGCAGACCTTGCCCGTATTGGTCAGCCTTGGGCGCAGGGCGACAATCAGAGCCGCGCGAATAGCCGCGTGGTCCGTAGCTCTGGTTTGGGCTTAGCGGTCGTGAAGCGCTTGACCGAATTGCTAGGCGGCCGGTTCTGGCTTGAGAGCACATTGGGCAAAGGTACGATTGCAAAAGTCAGTTTGCCTTATGCCGACCTAGAGGCTCCATCAGCCTAAACGAAGCCTATTCCAAGTGGCCGGGCCCAATCCACACAGCAAATCGTAGCGGTGACGCCCATTTTTGTGTGTCAAACCGCTTTGGCTCGATATTGGTTAAATGGATATCGTGACCGTTCTGGCACGCAACAACTCTGCCTTGGGGCATTTCAATTGAGCAAAGATGTTCGATTTGGGGATATTTGCTTTTGTACATGCACATCCATCATAAACCCTGCGCAAAGTATTGTAGGAATTTGACTATTTTCTGCCACTGAAGTATTTAAAAATGAGAATTATTAGTATTATGGTGGGAATCTCGATGGTTGACGTAGAATTGGAAGCACGGCTTGAGCGTGAGCGTGCGTTTCATAATGATCGTTATGAAGAGGGCGATAGTCGAGAAGCCCAGATGAAATATTATTGGGCGATTGAAGAGGGAGCTGCAAGGTATACTCAAAAAGTGATGGATAGCTCTGTCGGCAAAGATGTTTTGGAATATGGATGCGGAAATAGCCACATGGCCAGTCGACTTGGCCAGCAGGCGCGGACAGTTAAGTGCATTGATATTTCTGATACTGTTATCCAGCGGGCTAACGACTCAAATACGCATGAAAACGTAGAGTATCAGGTCATGGACGCCATGAATATGACCTATGCCGATGGCAGCTTTGACTTAGTATTCGGTAGCGGCATCATTCACCACCTCGACACAGATCTTGCCTGCAGCGAAATAGCGCGCGTAATCCGCAGTGGCGGCAAAGCGACTTTCTGGGAGCCCTTGGGCCTGAACCCTGCGATCAATTTATATCGTGTCATGACGCCATCAGCGAGAACACCTGACGAGCACCCTTTGTTGCCAGCCGACTTCAAAATTATGCGTCGTTATTTTAAGTCGATCGAAGTTGAGTATTTTGGTCTGGTCACACTTGTTGCCGTTCCGTTTCGAAACAGTAGCTTTGGGGCTGGTTTCTTGGCATTCTGCAAAAAAGTCGACCAGTTTATGTTCCAAATCCCCGGTTTCAAATGGATGGCTTGGTATAGCTTGTATACTTGCTACAAATGAGCCACGAAAGAAATAGACAGTCTTTCCAAGTTTTTGTGTTCTTCGAGTAATGTTGTAGTCCGCCGATGTAACGGCAGTCCTCAAAACTCGGCGGCAAACGTAAATGCTGCGACCAAGTCACCAACCTCCACAACAAGGCGGGTCACTGTGCCGGCCCGGCTGGTGATTTCGATCTCAAACGTATCGCGTGGGTCGGCATTGAGTACCGCACGCGTGGTGGCATCGGAGAAAATAAACAAAGTTCCTGCCCGTGGCTTTGACTCTACGCGCGCTCGGGTGGCGGCGGGCCGTCTCGATGCGGCAACATGGATCGTGCTCCCGCTGCGTAACGGCGGGGTGAGGGTTCTACTTGGTTGTGGCGGTCCTAATTTTGAAAGATCGCGCAGAAATAACCGAGCACCAGATGCATCCACGTCGGGCGTTTCAACCGCAAAGCTGAGACCGCTGCCACTGGCTACCAGGCCCGCCCGCGTGGCACCACCGGTGTCTTGCACCGCGCGCCAAATATCCTTGCCACCCCGATCGACGCGCCAGCTGCGAACTTGCCCGGCGTAATTTCCGGTCAATTGTGCCCGCCAGCCCTTATGGGCTGCGATAATGCGTTGGGCTTCAGCTTGAACCGCGGGATCACGACAAGCCTTTGCTGCTGCGGCTGCTTTGGCCTGGCCCGCAATCATATCCAATCGCTGGGTGCTGGCCCCAGAACGCAATGCAGCGCCGCGGGCTTGAGCGGTAAAGCCTGCCAAAGCACGACGTGGACCAGCGTCTAGGAGTTTGCAGCGCTCATCGATGGCGCGCATTGCCATTCGTTCGGCATAGCTACGTTCCAGTCCGTTGACTTGGGCGTGACTTGTAACAGGCACTAAAAGTGCCAGAAAAAACGCGGCGCGATGAAATAAAATCATGCTATCAAACTACAGCGTCTACTCTTTCACTTCGATTAAGCCCGGTGCAAACCAAGCTATGAGCAGCAACGATCTTCGAAGTGATATTTGGGTGCAAGCCCTATTGCGGACAGCCCAAAGTCAAGGTGCCACGGGCTATGTGATACGCCGGGGCGACGAGACTGCAGGCGCAGTTTTGGTCAAAGTAGCGAGCCTAGACGGAAATGCACGCCTTTTAATTCCCGCACGCGATGGTCTTGGTGATCGTATCTATCTCGATCTAACAGGTAAAACAGCTGGACCAGATGAGGCCTCTATTGATGCGTATCTCTCAAAACGCGCCTCACAAGACCAAGATGTTTGGATTGTTGAGATTGAAGACAAGTTAGGCAGAAGTTTTCTGACCGAGCGTGTGGACTGATTATTAACCCAAGCGCGCTAGGGTGTTCAACTCGACTGGAGACGTTTGCATGCTTTTTTTGTTCAATGACCGCGTTTTGATGATAACTGGCAACGCCGATGTAGTGATCAACGCAGGCATTCCAGCAGCGGCGGTCGCTCGCTATACATTGAATGATTCCATTTTGGCTGTTCAGACCGCTATCATGGAAATGCCGAACCTCGCGTCGGAGGCCCCGCAAAAAGCTGCAGCCTTAGCTTGGCTAATTGCCAGCCGCAGCGACGCCAATGCAATCTTGTTTATTGCGCCACCAAAGTGTCGGCGTCCGCAAGAAGTTGGTTTCCGGTTGGCGACAGTCTCCTTGACGACTTTGGGCAGTCTTAAAGCTCAACAAGATGCGGGGCGCTTGACTTCGGGAATCATCAATACCTCCGTCTGGCAATCTGTCGCCGCCTAGGTTTCGGGCAAGCGAACCTATTGCTCTAAGGCCTTTAATTGTGACGAGGCCTCAGCTAGATGAAGGGGTCAAGGGCTTGAGCATTCAGGTCATTCCTCCGTTCATCCATTCGTCTTAGTCAGGCCTAAATCATGTCAGCCGAACTCGCGCGGGAAGTTAAGCGCCGTCGCACCTTTGCCATCATTTCTCACCCTGACGCCGGCAAAACGACGCTGACTGAAAATCTCTTGCTCATGGGCGGCGCAATTCGCGCTGCAGGGGCGGTCCGTGCACGCGGCGAACAGCGCCGGACGCGTTCAGACTGGATGAAGATCGAACGCGAGCGTGGCATCTCTGTTTCGGCTTCGGTTATGACGTTCGAACATGATGACTGTATCATCAATCTCTTGGACACACCGGGCCACGAGGATTTCTCAGAAGACACGTATCGCACGCTGACCGCAGCAGACTCTGCCGTCATGGTCTTGGATGCCGCAAAAGGGATTGAACCGCAGACGTTAAAGCTATTCGAGGTCTGCAGATTG
Organism: Alphaproteobacteria bacterium; assembly: GCA_027485915.1. Classification (GTDB taxonomy): domain Bacteria; phylum Pseudomonadota; class Alphaproteobacteria; order Caulobacterales; family Aquidulcibacteraceae; genus Aquidulcibacter. The sequence goes on from JAIXQA010000001.1 coordinate 127,395, forward strand.
CGCGATATCCCAATCCTAACTTTCATCAATAAGATGGACCGGGAAGCCCAGGATCCAATGGAGTTGTTGGATGAAGTAGCATCAAAGCTCGCACTCGATCCAGCTCCCATCTTTTGGCCGCAAGGATCAGGGAATCGTTTCCGCGGCATGGTGGACTTGCGCAACAACCGCTTCACCGTGTTCCGTCGCCCTCAAGTGGGCGATACGGGACCACTGGTGCATGACGCCATCGATTTGTCCTCTAAAGAGATCGCAGAGGTTTTGAGCCAAGCAGAGATGGACGAATTGCGCGGTTCTGCTGAGCTTGTGCAAGGTGGTTATCCAGCTTTTGACCTAGAATCCTACCGCGAGGGGCACATGACGCCAGTCTTCTTTGGCTCTGCACTTCGACAGTTTGGTGTGCGCGAATTGCTGGACGGGTTGCGCGACTATGCGCCGTCGCCACGTGACCAAAAAGCGATGGACAAAGGGGCGGCGACCCAAATCCAAGCAGATCGAGATGAAGTGACTGGCTTTGTCTTTAAAATTCAGGCCAATATGGACCCCGCCCATCGTGATCGTGTTGCCATGGTGCGTTTGGCATCAGGTAAATTCCAGCGCGGCATGCGTTTGAAGACCGGGTCGGGCAAACAGATCGGCGTCCATGCGCCGCTCATGTTTGTTGGCCAAGACCGCGAAATCACTGACGAGGCTTGGGCCGGAGATGTGATTGGTGTCCCAAACCATGGCGTACTGCGCGTTGGCGACAGTCTGTCTGAGACCGGCCAAGTTAAGTTTGCCGGTATTCCAAACTTTGCTCCTGAGATATTGCGCCGCGCATCCGTCAAAGATCCCCTTAAAGCTAAGCACTTGAAAAAGGCACTTGAGTCTTTGGCTGAAGAAGGGGTGACCCAGTTATTCCGTCCACATTTCGGCTCGGACTTGATTGTTGGTGCCGTTGGCCCTTTGCAGTTCGATGTGTTGGTGGAGCGCTTAGCGGCTGAATATGGGCTCCAGGTGGTTTTTGAGACCTGCTCCTTTAATGGAGTCCGCTGGATCGCGGCTGATACGGCTGCCGATCTTGAACAATTTGCCGATCGCAATCGTGCGGGTATGGGAACGGACCTAGATGGTGCAGAGGTCTTCTTGGCAAAAAATGCTTGGGAAATCGGCTATGTCGCTGAAAAATTTCCTAAAATCCGCTTCACCAATGTGCGTGAGCGCATGATTTAGCCATGCTTGTTTTCGCGGATTAAACGAAAAGGGCTTGGACGCTTTAGGCTGCTTGGGCCGATACATTGGCGCGCAAACGCAGGAAACGCAGTGCGCGTTGGGCTGCCTCTGGCGGCACATCATTATACATATTGCCAAGAACTTGGGCTTGACCCATGCCATCGTTACCCAGCACCAATACTGCTATGGTCACGAACAAGGCGCGATCAAAATTGGCAGCACGGCATACCATGGCCATGGTATCGATATCTTTCTTCTCAAATAGCAATGCTGTCTGATAGAAATCGAGGCCTGTAAAATCGCCAAAGGCGATCATGAACTTGGTGGATTCCTGATTGCGCCACAGGGTCGGCAACATGGCGCGATTAATCGCATTGGCTGCCTTTTGTTTGGTGTATTCGCGGTGCACCACTTCGAAATCTGAAGGCAAGGTGCCATTCACAACTGCAACGCGGGTCTGCGCCCGGCGCATCGCGCGCTCGACTTCTTCTTCTGTGAACTCTGAATTTCGCTCTAGGATTTCACGCCGCATTGGGCCTTCCACAATCGTATAGAGCCGGTTCAAATGTTCGGGCGAAATGACTTTGCGGTCCGCGATTGGGCGATGCAATTCGGGATTTTTGGCTGCACGATCCACAATCTTGTCGAAGGTCTCGTCTGATACCTTTGCCGTTTGGTTGCTGACCAAAGATGCGACAACACGATCATCGCCGTGCGAAACCAAAGCTTCAGATAGTTCCTCGCCCACATCTGGGCGCTGGGTCACAACCATTTGGTGGGCATGACCGCGGGTTTCAACCACGCGAATTAGGTCGTCTTGGGTCAGCGAAGTCGATCTGCGCAAAATGGGGCCTGCAATGCCAATCTCTTCATCGCTTGCCATCATCACCGCTAGACTGCGCGGTGCTTCGCCACCAGCAAATCGTTGGGCCAACTCTTTGCGAACTTCATTGTCCAATTCATAAGCTACTTTTGCGATTAAATCGCCAAAAAGCTTGGTTTCGACTGGGCTTTGATTGTCCTGAGAGTCGAAGAACAAATCGGTGACTTCATTGAGCAGCACGCGACGTTTTTCGCTGGAGCTCTCGCCCGCAACCTCTAGTAGCTTAGCGTATCTTTCGCCAACTTGCATCTCAATTCCCTATCTCTACCCTTGTCCTACAGGATAAGCGTAAACATTTGGTGGTCAGAATTCATCAAAATGAAAAAAAGTTACCCACCGGGACCACCGCTGAGTCGGGGCTCTCGGTCAATGTAGGAAGGATTGCGTGCCCGCTCGCGAACCGCTTGGTTCAGCGCGCTTTGACGAGGCGAACTGGATTGTTCTGCGCGTGGCGTACCACGAGCGCCTTTTGATTTCACGGTTGGCTTCTGCACCTCAGATGCAGATGGATCCTCGTCCGCTAGTAAGTTGGCGGGATCTGAATCATATCTGGGGCTAGGCTTGTTTGATTTTGGTTGCGCGGCTTCTGGGACAGGTACCGTCCCTGCCAGCGGATCTGCGCGGACTTCGCCATTTGACGCAGCGCGTTGACGTTCTTGTTCGACTGCTTCCCATTCACGTTGGACAGCATAAGCTGGCTGGCCTGTCGCGCGCGCTGAGTTGATTTGTGCACGGCGCATGGCAGCGGCGTCAACCATGCCGTCTGCGCCTCTAAACTTCGATAAATCAGAAGCTTGTTGCGGTGCCGCTTGGCTTTGCATTTGCTGCTGGGGTGCCGGGGATGCGGCTGCAGGAGTCGCGCCTTCATTCATAGGTGTTGGGCTTGGAACGGCTGCAACAAGCGGTGGGTTGGGTTGCGCAATATTCGTCGGGCGCGAGCCGAAATAGGACGGTGGCACCGGCCTCGCCACATTTTCAGTTTCCTGCTGGCGGGGCATACCACGTGCCCCGGTTCGTGGAGCACTCATCTCACTTGGGGCTGCTGCTGCGACAGCAGGTTGTGCAGGCACAAACTCAACCCGACCAGCGGACGGTGGTGTCGGCGGCGCGGCAGTCATCGTGGGTGGAGGAGCAATCGGTGCCCCTTGATTATAGCTAGGTACTGGCTGGGGAGCCCGGGCACGTGGGTCCAACCAAGGGGCGGGGCGAACCTCGTAATTCGCTGGGCCATCCGCATAGCGCCCAGTCGGTGTTAAAATACCTGTTCTGCGGGGAAGTCCTGATTCGAAGCCCGCTTGACTGACTGGCACCAGCGATGTTGAAAGCGCGCACATCTGGGGTGGCGGCCCCGCATTTTTCTTTGACCGGCCTGTTGCCTCCCCCACCGAAGTTGCACCACCAAACGACCAAGACGCACACATTCTGTCGCTAGTACAAGCAGTTGCACATGTATCCGCCGTTGCTGTTGGAAATTTCGAGTAAGCAGCATTTTGGGCGAAACTGGGACCTGCCAAGATAAATGCCAGCCAGAAGGCGAAATCACGCGCACGCATACACTCTCTCCTAATATAGGACTTATCGGTGCCGTGCGCCGGTTAAGGTAGAATTAAGTTTGATTTCAAATCGCAGATTTAGGCGCTTGATGACAGAGTTTCTTTGAGTTCCAGTAGCGTCAGCCACTCATCTTCGCTTGCCTGCAGCTGTGCCCGCACTTGTACGGCCTGCGTTGATGTCCTTTCAAATCGTGTTGGATCGCGACTGTAGAGATTTGGGTCGTTCAATGTTTTTTCCAATTGGGCGATTTGGGCTTCTAGCTTGGGGATGAGACCTTCTAATTCGCCTAAGCGCCGCTCGTCTTTATAGGAGAGCTTTTTGGCGGGCACTTTCGCCGCCGGCTCTGCTGCGGGAGCTGAAGTTGGTTTGGGCTTGGAAGCCTGTTGATGACCCAAAATTGGGATGCCCTGCCTTACAAGATCCGTCCAACCGCCGGGCGTCTCGATCCAAGTGCCGTCGCCGCGTGGTGCCAAGGTGGCCGTCACGACTCCATCGAGAAAGGCCCGATCGTGGCTAACCAGCAGAACCGTGCCATCATATTCGGCCAGCATATCCTCTAGAACATCCAAGGTTTCCATGTCCAAGTCATTGGTCGGCTCGTCCAGCACCAAAACATTGGAAGGTTTAGCAAGCGCCAAAGCCAAGAGCACACGGTTGCGTTCGCCGCCACTGAATGAACCGACTGGCTGGCGAAGATGCCGGCTGTCGAACAAAAAGTCTTTGGCATAGGCCGCGACGTGCTTTGGACGTTCGCGCACCATGATCTGATCACCTCCAGCCGGAGCAAACGTGTCCCACAAGGTTGCTTTTGGGTCGAGGGCGGCACGCGACTGGTCTAGATAGGCGATGGTGAGGTTCTTGCCCATGCGGGTTGTTCCCGCATCTGGCTCCAAGCTCCCAACCAGCATTTTGATCAAAGTGGATTTGCCCACCCCATTGGGCCCTACAATGCCGAGGCGATCACCGCGCACAATGCGCAGATCGAGGTTCTTAATAATGTCGCCTCGGCCCTCGAAGCCTTTTGAAACGCCCTTGGCCTCGAAGATAAGTTTGCCCGAAGTACTGCCGGTGTCGGCCTGAAGTGCGGCGGTGTCTTTACGGACGAGGGCCGCCTGACCTTTACGGGCTTCACGCATATCCATCAAACGGCGGAGGCGGCCTTCATTGCGGGTGCGCCGGGCCGTTACGCCACGCGCCAACCAGCGGGCTTCATCTTCAAGAGTTTTGTCGAGCTTTTCCAATGCTTTGCGGTCTTGCTCTTCGATACTGGCTGCCCAAGGTTCAAACTTCGAGAACGGGGCATCTAATCGGCGGACCACGCCATTGCGCAGCCAGAGGCATGAGGTGGAGATCGCAGACAGGAAGGCGCGATCGTGGCTAACGACCAAAACGGCACCTGAAAACTGCTTCAGGCGGCGCTCAAGTTCCTCTATGGCAGCAATATCAAGGTGGTTAGTCGGCTCATCCAGCATTAAGAGGTCGGGGTCGGCAGCTAACGCGCGGGCAAGGGAAGCCCGACGTGCTTCTCCGCCAGACATGCCAGCAACTGGGCGATCAGGGGATAGGCCAAAGCTATGGAGTTCCGCTGCTGCGGCAGCTAAGCGGGCGGCTTCGTCCCGGTCGTGCGGCACATCTTGTGCCGCCCATTCTAAGAGACTTGATGCACCGCTAAAGTCAGGTTCTTGGGTCTGGGTTGCAGCATGGGTGCCGTTAGACACAACGCGCTCGCCCGAGTCATAGTCAAGCTGGCCCGCAAGCACCGCCATCAAAGTCGACTTGCCAGCACCATTGGCCCCGACCAGTGCCGCCCGCTCGCCACGGCGCAACGTGAGGTCGACCCCAGAAAACACAGGGGCACCACCACGCTTCAGCTCAATATCTTTGAGTTGGATGACAATATCTCGGCTCATGCGTGGCAAGTGTCTGCGCTGTCGAGGAAGGTCAAGGCCGCCACGCAGATAGGGGCACAATCACACTGCGAAAGTGCGAAGATCGCTCTTGTGCATGTTCACAATTTCGTGTTGCCTGACAAGATGAACATCGTCAGCCAGAAAGCAATTGCCTTGTCTCTGCGTCACTCCATCCTTTCCGCCTCGGCCTTGGCTTTGGCCTTCTCTGTCACTCTGGTAGCCGGATGCGCGACAACTTTGTCCGCACAACCTGCTGCGGTGCCAGGTCCTGAATCTGCAGCCAAGCCAAAGCCTGCGCCAAAGCCCTTGGCCAAGGGGATGGATAGCAATGCTGCGCTCGACCCGTTTCCATCAACTTACAAGCCACTATTTGGTGTAACGACAGCGATTGTCGGGGCCACAATCCTGACTGCAGCTGGCAATGAGATTGAGAATGGCACGATCGTCTTCTCAGAAGGCAAGATTGTTGCGGTCGGCAAGGATGTCGCCATCCCAGACGGCGCAAAGCGCGTGGATGGGCGCGGCAAATTTGTTACCCCCGGCATTATCGACATTCACTCCCACTTGGGCGTCTATCCCAGCCCCGGGGTGCAAGCTAATTCCGACGGCAATGAAGCCACCGACCCTAATACAGCCGAGGTTTGGGCCGAGCATTCAATTTGGCCACAAGACCCAGGTTTTAACCGCGCGCGCGAAGGTGGGGTCACCAGCTTAATGATCTTGCCCGGTTCTGCCAATTTGTTTGGTGGTCGCTCCGTAACCTTGAAAAACGTGCCCGCGGTTACCCAACAGGGCATGAAGTTTCCGGGCGCACCCTATGGTCTGAAGATGGCCTGTGGCGAGAATCCAAAGCGCGTTTACGGTTCACGCTCGCGCGCGCCTTCGACCCGGATGGGCAATATCGCCGTTGCACGGCGCGCGTGGATCGATGCAGCAGACTATAATCGCAAATGGGCTGACTATCGGGCTAAAGTGGCGGCAGGGGAATCGGCGGCCGATCCGCCCAAGCGCGACCTAAAACTGGAGACGCTGTCTGGCGTGCTCAATGGCGATATTCTCGTTCAAAACCATTGCTATCGCGCCGATGAAATGGCGCTAATGATCGATATGGCCAAGGAATTTGGCTATAAAATTACCACGTTCCACCATTCGTCAGAGGCCTATAAGCTCGCCCCAGTTTTGAAAGAAGCTGATATATGTTCAGCAACATGGGCTGATTGGCAGGGCTTTAAGATGGAATCTTTGGACGGGATTGCCGAAAATGCGGGAATTCTTCAGGCCTATGGTGCCTGCACCATTATCCATTCTGATGATGCCACTATGATTCAGCACCTTAATCAGGAAGCCGCTTTGGCGATGGGGGCAGCTGCCCGCGCTGGAATTCCGGTATCTCGCTTAGATGCGATTAAATGGATCACTGCCAATCCAGCGCGCGCCATGGGCATCGCGTCTAAGACGGGTTCTTTGGAAGTTGGCAAGATGGCTGACATCGTGCTGTGGGACCGTGATCCCTTCTCGACTTATGCCCTTGCCCAAACCGTCTATGTTGACGGCGGCATCGCCTATGACCGTCATGACCCGGCCACCCATGCTCGGTCCGACTTTGACCTTGGTCGCCCCAGCTTGGAGCAAAAATAATGAAACCCGTTGCTCTTGCTCTCGCTTTTGCCGTTTCAGCCCCCGCACTCGCTCTCGCTGAACCCATCGCCATCATTAATGCCAAGATCGAAACCGTGGGCCCTGCTGGAACACTTTCGGCTGCGACACTTGTGATGGACAAGGGCAAGATTGTCGCCGTGGGCCCTTCCGTTGCCATTCCTAAAGGCGCGCAAATCATTGACGCCAAAGGTGCGGTGGTCACGCCCGGTTTAGTGGCCGCCACTACAAGTCTTGGCATCTCAGAGATTGAACAAGTGCCCTCAACGCGCGATGATGGGGCGGGCGGCCAAATTGGGGCAGCCTTTAATCCAGCTGCAGGGGTCAATCCTGATGCGCCAACGATTAGACTGGCGCGTCTAAACGGCTTGACGCGGGCCTTCCTAACCCCCGTTGCGGGTCGTTCTGGCAATGGTGCTCATGCCCATGACGATAGTGCCTTTGAAACGGCAGGCGGCCATGAACAAGATGATCCAACCTTGTTTGCTGGCCAAAGTATTGGCATCAACCTCTCGGCCAATTCACCTGACCTGATCTTTAGGATCAATGCAGGCATGGTGCTGGAATTTGGCGAGTCGGCAGCTGCGGCGGCGGGTGGGTCGCGTGGCGCGTCTTTGATCATTCTCAAACGCGTCTTGGCCGATGTGCGCCATTTTGCGGCCAATCGCGCCTTATATGATAAGGGCGAGGGGCGAGACTTGATGGTCAGCCGCTTAGATCTGGAAGCGTTGGTACCTGTGGTGCAAGGCAAGTCACCCCTCTTGATCCGGGTGTCGAGCGCCAATGATATCCGCCAAGTTCTGAAGCTGGCGAAAGAAGAAAAGCTATCCGTGGTTTTGGAAGGGGCCGAGGAAGGCTGGCGCGTTGCGTCTGAACTGGCCGCGGCCAAAGTGCCCGTCATTATCGACAGCCAAGCCGCTCTTCCTGCAAGCTTTGAGACACTGGGCACGCATTTGCGCAATGCCCAAATTCTCGATCAGGCAGGCGTTCAGGTCTCGATTATGGGCAGCCGCGATTACAATAATCTGCGCCAAAGCCGGATGAATGCAGGCACCGCTGTGGCTCATGGCTTGCCTTACCAAGCAGCATTGGCCGCCATCACCTTGAATCCGGCCAAGATTTGGGGGGCTGATAAAGAGATTGGCTCAATTGAAGCGGGCAAAGCTGCCGATGTCGTCATCTGGTCAGGTGATCCATTAGAGGGTCAAAGCTATCCAACTGCGGTTTATATCGCAGGCCAAGCCCAACCCATGACCAGCCGCTCGACCGAACTCGCCGCCCGCTATAAGCCGAGCGCTGACGGAATCGCACGGCCGGCCTATCGGAATTAGACGTCGTTGAAATGGCCTGTTCTAGCGCACAGGCCGTGATCCCAAGCGGCCACCGCCCATAGCTGCAGGGGCGGGGGTTGGTTTGGTGGGGCTTGATTTGCCGCGCGCCATTTTGCTGGCTTTGGGCTCTTCTTCGAACAATTCAGCCAGCTTATCGACAATCGCGCCGCCCAATTGTTCGGCATCTACAATTGTCACAGCGCGACGATAATAGCGCGTCACATCATGGCCGATACCGATGGCGATTAGCTCCACTGGGCTATAGTCTTGGATCTTGGCGATGGTGTCGCGCAAATGGCGTTCCAAATAGGCTCCCGAATTGACCGACAAGGTGCTGTCATCCACGGGGGCACCGTCTGAAATCACCATCAGAATGCGGCGCTGTTCCGGCCGGGCCAGCAGGCGATCATGTGCCCAATCCAAGGCCTCGCCGTCGATATTTTCTTTGAGCAGGCCTTCGCGCATCATCAGGCCCAGATTGCGCCGCGCCCGCCGCCAAGGGGCATCCGCACTTTTATAAATGATGTGGCGCAGATCATTCAGGCGACCGGGATTGGCGGGCTTGCCCGCCTTCATCCAGCTATCGCGCGATTGGCCACCTTTCCAAGCCTTGGTGGTAAAGCCCAAAATCTCAGTCTTGACGCCGCAGCGTTCCAGCGTGCGGGCCAGAATATCGGCGCAAATGGCAGCAATCATAATGGGCCTACCGCGCATAGAGCCCGAGTTATCCAATAAAAGCGTCACCACGGTATCGCGGAAATTGGTATCATCTTCCATCTTGAAGGTGAGCGGCGCCAAAGGCTCGGTCACCACGCGCGACAGGCGGGCGACATCGAGCACGCCTTCTTCCAGATCAAACTGCCAGCTGCGGTTTTGCTGGGCCATCAGGCGGCGCTGCAAGCGGTTCGCCAAGCGGCCGACAACGCCTTGAAGCTGGGTCAATTGGGCGTCGAGATAGCTGCGCAAGCGGGCCAATTCTTCCCCGTCACACAGATCTTCGGCACCCACCGTCTCGTCAAAGGCCTTGGTATAGATTTTATAGGCAAAGCCATCACCATCGCCCGGTTTGAAGTTGGGTCGGACGGGCGTGGTGCCTTCATCGACCTCACTGTCATCATCATCGGGAGCGTCACTATCATCGGCCTCGACGCGCACCTGCACATCTTCCTGCTCGCTGCCTTGCGACTCCCCGCGCTGGGTGTCCTCTTGCTGCTCGCCGCCTTCTTCTTGCTGATCCTCATTCTGGCTGGGATCTGGCGGGGGCTGGTCGGCGCCATCTGGTTCTTCGCCATCCTCATCGGATGGATCAGGCTCTGCCCCCAATTCATCACCCAGATCGAGGTCGCGGATGAGGTCACGTGTGACTTCGGCAAAGGCCTTTTGATCGCCCAAGCGTTCGATCAAGCGATCAATCGTCTCGCCCGCTTTGGCCTGCACTTCATCGCGCCACAGATCGGCAATACCGCGCCCGGATTCAGGCGGGGCAAGCCCGGTCAGGCGTTCGCGCAGCAAGAGGCCCAAGGCATCGGCCAAGGGTGCGGTCTGCCGGTCCATCATGCGGGCATAGCCCTTTTTCTCGCACGTCTCCACTAAAGCCGCTGTTAGGTTTTGTGCAACCCCTGGCATGGCCAAAGCGCCAATCGCCTCAATGCGGGCTTTTTCGGCCACTTCATACAGGGCACGCGCACGTGGACCCTCGGGCATAGCAGCATTGTGGGCAGCTAAATCATGGTGGGCGAGGCGCAGCGCGGCGGCATCGGCATGGCCGCGCAGACGCGAGACTTCTTGCTCACCCAAGGCGCGCGCCGGATGGGGCAAGCCAATGCGATTGCCCGACACACTTGGCCCATCGGCAGAGAAGCTCACCTCCACCTCCTCGGTACGCGACAACGCGCGCGCCGTATGGGTAATCACACGTTTGAAAACGTCTTGAGGGGTTTCTTTGCTCGCCATAGTCAGACTGACATAAGCCGGAGCCGTATGCCTGTCACGCCTCTATGTGCGTTGATTTCAGTGGGGCATGATTCTGCTCTTAGATTTCAATCACGCCTATCCCCAAAGCCTTTGCCGCCGCCAACATGTGTTGATCCAAGGTGACAATCGGCAGGCCTACTCCAGCAGCGACGGCAAGATGCAATGCATCGCCACTGCGAACCCTTAAACCGGCTTGATTGGCAAAGATTGCGGCGCGCTGGAACGCATGCTGGTCAGCTTCGAGCAACACAAAGCTTCTACGGACAGCGCTTCCAAAGGCCGCGAGTGCTTCGGCCCGCTCATATTCTGTGATTGAGCCAATTTGAAGTTTGCCTGCCATGGCTGACGAGAATTCAGTGATGCACCAGCGGCTAATGCTAAAATCTCGGTGCGTTGCTGAGACATCCACTTCTGGACTGCAAAGGTCGTAGGTTCATTGGACCAGAGCGCCACCAGGACCGATGTGTCGAGATAGATGCTCAATAGCGCTCCGCATTGCGCATATCTTCGACAAAGCTGCCCGGATAAGGCTTCATTTTACTAGTAAGGGCGCGCATTCTTTCAAAATCAAGCTTTTCCTTTGGTAGGTCGGGCGTCACAATTTTCGCAATTGCTTTTCCGCGCCGAGTAATCATCACTTCCTCTCCAGCTATCACTGCATCCAAAATCTCAGACAGTTTTGCTTTGGCTTCGGCCACACTCACACGTTTCATTGGCTTCCTGACCATTTAGATGGTCATCTACAACATAGGTTCTGATGCCGCGCAAAACAAAAAAGGGCCACCCGTTGGGTGGCCCTTCGTGTATTCATGAGAAGAAGAAAGGCGCTTAAGCTGCCTTTTTCGCGGCCTCGCCGCCAAAGCGGCCATAGAAGGTTTCGCCGTTTTTCGCCATGTCTTTCAAGAGCTTGTTTGGCTTGAAGCGGGGACCGTATTTTTTAGCCAAGCGCTCTGCTTCGGCAACGAAATTGGCGATGCCAATGCCGTCCATAAAGCTGACCGTGCCGCCGGTATAGGGCGCAAAGCCCCAGCCCAAGATAGAGCCGATGTCGGCGTCGCGTGGGTCGGTGATGACGCCTTCTTCAAAGCAACGCGCGGTTTCCAAAGCCTGACGATAGAGAAGGCGATTTTTATATTCCTTCACCATGGCCGGATCGGCCTCGTGGATCTTGGTCGGTACGACCGAGGTTAGGCCTGGCCAAATCGCTTTGGTGCCGTCTTCCTTATAATCATAGAAGCCCTTCTTATTTTTGCGGCCAAAGCGACCGAGGCCTTCGACCATTTCTTCGATGATCAACTGGCTGGGCGTAGCCACCCATTTGTTGCCAAGGTCCTTTTTGGTTTGCTGACCAACCTTATAGGCGAGGTCGAGGGCTACTTCGTCTGCCATGGACAAGGGCGGCACGGGCATGCCGGTCATGCGGCCCACGTTTTCAATGATGGCTGGCTTAATGCCTTCGGCCAACATTTCTTGGCCTTCTTGCACATAGGTGCCAAAGCAACGACTGGTGTAGAAGCCGCGGCTGTCATTGACCACGATCGGGGTCTTTTTGATCTTCAAGACGTAATCAACCGCCTTGGCCAAGGTTTCTTGCGTGGTCTTTTTGCCCATGATGATTTCAACAAGACCCATTTTGTCGACGGGGCTGAAGAAGTGGACACCGATGAAATTCTTGGGCCGCTTGGATGCGGTGGCCAAGCTGGTGATGGGTAGGGTGGAGGTGTTGGAGCCAAAGACTGCGTTCGGGCCTAACATGGCTTCGGCCTTCTGGGTTACCTCGGCCTTGATCTCGCGGTTTTCAAAAACGGCTTCGATCACGAGATCCGACTTCTTCACATGGGCATAGTCGGTGGTTGGCGTGATGAGGGCCAAGACGGCATCTGCCTTCTCTTGGGTCATTTTGCCGCGAGAGACCGCCTTATCGAGCAGCTTCTTGGAATAATCCTTACCCTTTTCAGCGGCTTCTTGGCTTTGGTCGATCAGGACGGTTTCGATACCGGCCATTGCCTGCACATAGGCAATGCCTGCCCCCATCATGCCCGCACCTAGAACCGAGACCTTTTTGATCTCATATTTATCAAAGCCTTGTGGGCGGTTCGCACCCTTGGCGAGGGCTTGGGTCGACAAGAAGAGCGAGCGCACCATGGCCTTAGCCGAGGGGCTTGCCATGTTTTTCAAGAAGTAGCGGGTCTCAATACGCAAAGCCGCGTCGATGGGCACTTGCACGCCTTCAAACACCGCGCTCATGATCGCCTTTTGGGCGGGATAATTGCCATAAGTGGTTTTCGAAAGCATGGCATTGCCGCCAACAAAGGTCATGCCACCACCGGGGGAATAGGGGCCGTCTTTGACGCGATAGCCTTTGACGTCCCAAGGCGCGACGGCGTTTGGATTGGCCAGCACCCAGGCCTTGGCTGCTGCAACGGTTTCACCGGCCGGCACAACGGCACCGACAACACCCTTCTTCAAGGCTTCTTGTGGGTTCATGCTGGTGCCTTGCAACAGATGCGGCATGGCATTCATCACACCAATGAGGCGTGGCAGACGCTGTGTCCCGCCTGCACCGGGCAGAAGGCCGACTTTTGCTTCTGGTAGACCGAATTGAATTTTTGGATTATCGGCCGCCACGCGGTAATGACAGGCCAAAGCGATTTCGAGACCGCCACCAAGTGCCAAGCCTTCGAGCGCACAAGCCACAGGCTTGCCGCAGGTTTCAAGCGCACGCAGCGAACGGTTGAGGCTGAAGCCTTGTTCGAACGACTTCTTCAGCTTTTCATCTTCCGACAACTTCTTGTCGGCATCCATGCTGCCGCCACCGATTTCGCCAAGGTCAGCACCTGCACAGAAACCATTGTCTTTACCGGAATAAAGTACGGCCCCTTTGATGGCATCATTGCCTTTGATCTCGGCGACCAATTCGCCCATTTCCTTCATCACGCCACCGGTGATGGTGTTCATGGTCTTGCCGGGAACATTAAATGCGATGTGCAACACGCCATCAGCATCGAGGTTGGTTTTGAAATTTTCCATAAGGTATCTCCAAAATTCAGGGTCTAGGCCTCGCCACTGGACCGGGCGTCAGGCCAGCTAGCGGGCAACCAAGCTGCCCGCGTCACAGGTTAGGTGGGCTTAAACCCGCTGGATGATGGTTGCAGTGCCCATGCCTGCGCCGACGCACAGGGTGATGAGGGCCGTTTCCTTGCCAGTCCGCTCCAACTCGTCGAGCACGGTGCCGAGGATCATGCCGCCGGTAGCACCTAAGGGGTGGCCCATCGCGATGGCCCCGCCGCACACATTGATCTTGTCATGTGGGATGTTGAGGGCCTGCATGAAGCGTAAAACAACCGAGGCAAAGGCTTCATTGAGTTCGTAGAGATCAATGTCTTCTGGCTTCATGCCAGCTTTAGCCAGTGCCTTGCAGGCCACAAATTCTGGACCGGTCAACATGATCGAAGGCTCTGACCCGATCGAAGCCATGGCGATGATTTTGGCGCGTGGCTTCATGCCTGTGGCCTTGGCCATCTTCTTATTGCCGATCAAAACTGCCGAAGCGCCGTCCACAATGCCCGAGCTATTGCCCGCATGGTGCACGTGGTTGATGGTTTCCAGTTCAGGGTAGCGCTGTTGGATGATGGCATCGAAGCCTGGCATCATGGTGCCTTGGGCGATGAAGCTGGCGTCCAGCGAAGCAAGGCTCTGCATGGTGGTGTCGGGGCGCATGTGTTCGTCATGGGCGAGGATGATGGCACCCATTTGGTCCTTGACGGGCACGATGGACTTGGCGAAGCGGCCTTCTTTCCACGCCGTCGCCGCGCGCTTTTGGCTTTCAACCGCATAGGCATCGACGTCATCGCGCGAGAAGCCGTACTTGGTCGCAATCGTGTCGGCACCAATGCCTTGTGGGGCAAAATAGGACTTGATGGCGATTGATGGGTCAGAGGCCCAAGCACCCCCATCAGAGCCCATGGGCACGCGGCTCATGCTTTCAACGCCACCACCAATGGCCATATCGGCTTCACCGGAAATGACTTTGGCCGCTGCCATATTGCAAGCTTCTAGGCCCGATGCGCAGAAGCGGTTGATCTGCACGCCAGCAGTGGTTTCCGCATAATCAGCGTTCAGCACTGCGATGCGGGCGATGTCGCTGCCTTGCTCACCAACCGGGCTTACGCAGCCCAGAACGACGTCGTCTACTTTAGAGGTATCCAGATTGTTGCGGTCCCGAATAGCCTGCAAGGCTTGGGTGGCTAAGCTCAAAGCCGTTACTTCATGCAACGACCCGGTGTTGCGACCTTTACCCCGTGGGGTACGGACTGCGTCATAGATAAATGCTTCGGCCATTTTGGCGCTCCCTTTGTTATACGTCTGCTTTAATCTGCAAGGGCGTGATCGCCAAGGCAGAAGTGGCTTTGGCGGAGATTTTCCCCCGACAATCATAGAGGTCCGCTTCAGCGAACATGACGCTGGGACCTTTGTTGGTGATGCGTGCGGCGACCTCAATCTTGCCGACCCGAA
Source organism: Alphaproteobacteria bacterium (assembly GCA_027485915.1). Classification (GTDB taxonomy): domain Bacteria; phylum Pseudomonadota; class Alphaproteobacteria; order Caulobacterales; family Aquidulcibacteraceae; genus Aquidulcibacter. Next base: position 142,430 of record JAIXQA010000001.1, read on the forward strand.
CTGGGCGCAGATAATGGACGTGCAAATCAATCGTGCTGGCAAAGCTTTTGGGCGCGACTTTCAACATCGCCATCATGCCCATGACATCATCCAGCATGGCGGAAAGAAAACCGCCTTGAATATAGCCAGTTGGATTGGCAAATTCGGGCTTGCCCGCAAATTCAACCCGCGCGGTTCCGGCCTTCACATCCATCTCAATCAACGTAAAGCCCAAAGTCTGTGAGCTTTGCGACGGCTGTTTCATGCCGATGTCGAGGAAGGTTTGGGCGTGATCGCTCATGCGCCAATTCTCACGGGGCAGGCCAAGGAATTGCCAATATAGCAGGCCTTGTGGGCCCTATGGTGCAAGAGGTCGACGTCGGCAGCCCCTGGAATGTTGTCACCACCCCAGCTGATTTTGGGGTTCAGGACCACTTCCACAAAGCGCTCTACGCCCGCTTCATCCTTACCCAAAGTGCCGACTGGGCCATCTTGATAGCTATCGACAATAAAGCCCGCTTGTTTGGCAAAGGCCAAGAAGAACATCATGTGGCAACTGGCTGTAGCCGCCACCACCATCTCTTCGGGGTCAGCTGCCGGCACCGTGTTAGACGGCAACGGCAGGGCCGTTGTCACCGCGATACCCACCCCGCCGTCAAAGCTTGCCTGATGGGTACGGGCATAATGGCCGTCGGTGAAGACGGCGTCTCCGCGTTCCCAAAGAATTGAGGCGGTATGGTGGCTCATCCTTTGGCTCCATCCAGCAAGAGCTGGACTTCATAAGCCATCAGGCCTGTTGTCATTTGTTCAAACAAATAGGCGCGATGTTCGGGGATGTTGTCTGCCTGCATGTCCTCAATCGTTTCTTGAAAGCTTTCAACGGCGAGTTGATTGATTTCATCTTCGGTTGCGGCATGGGCCAAGGCCAGGCGAACCGAAAGCGCGCGCAAATTATCATCGCTTGGCTCAGGGTTTGCTTCGATCAAGGCAAGCGCATCCGCAATGGCAGAGTGGAGGGGGTCGTTCACAAGGTCCTCGCAATCAAAACTTTCATGACTTCATTGGCCCCGCCATAAATGCGCTGGACGCGGCTATCGCGCCACATGCGCGCGATGGGCATTTCATTCATATAGCCCCAGCCGCCATGCAATTGTAGGCATTCGTCTATCACTTCATTTTCAACGTCGGAAACCCAGTATTTCGCCATGCTGGCCGTAGCGGGGTCTAGCTTGCCTTCCAGCAAAAGCTCGATGCAGCGGTCACAGAAGGCGCGCGCCACGGTTGCTTTGGTCTTGCACTCGGCCAGTTTGAATTGGGTGTTTTGGAAGTCCAGGATTGATTTGCCAAAGGCCTTGCGCTCTTTGACATAGGCAATGGTTTCAGTCAGCGCGCGTTCCATGCTGGCAACGCCCTGAATGCCGATTTGCAAGCGTTCACTGGCCAATTGCTCCATCAATTGGATAAAGCCCATGCCTTCGACGGGACCCAAGAGATTGGAGGTTGGTACACGCACCTCGTCGAAGAAAAGCTCGGACGTATCTTGTGCGTCTTGACCAACCTTGTCCAAGTTACGACCACGACGGAAGCCTTCGACTTCCTTGGTCTCTACCACAATCAAGCTCGTCCCCTTCGCGCCTTGGGTTGGGTCGGTCTTAGCGACGACAATGATCAAATCGGCGGTCGCACCATTGGTGATAAAGGTCTTAGAGCCATTGATCACATAATGATTGCCGCTTTTGACTGCGGTAGTTTTAATGCCTTGCAAGTCAGAGCCAGCACCGGGCTCGGTCATGGCAATTGCCCCCACCAATTCACCCGAAGCCATTTTCGGCAACCATTTTTGCTTCTGCTCTTGGCTGCCATAATGCTTGATATAAGGCGCGATAATAGCGTTGTGCAAAGGCAGGCCAAAACCATCAATGCCCATCGTGCCCATCACATCCATGATCACCGCTTCATGGCGGAAATCACCGCCACCACCGCCAAATTCTTCCGGCATGGAGACACAAAGTAGGCCGGCTTGGCCCGCCTTGGTCCACATCTCGCGGTCCACAATCCCATTCTCCCGCCATTTCGCGCACGCTTCAGGCGGCGCTTCCTTGGCGAAGAAACCACGCACGGAATCCTCGAACATGGTAAGCTCTTCGCTGTCGCGCCAAACGGCTTTCGGCATGGTGATGGCTGTCATGGTGTTTCTCCCTTGAGTGTCGACGTTTTGTTGTTGTTTGTCCGCCCCCGCGAAGGAGGGGTGATCCGCGTAGGCCCTGTCCTCCACTGCGAAGCGGGAGGGGGACCGTGCGAAGCATGGTGGAGGGGGCATTTGGGTTGCGCGGCTGAGTTGGTTTCCCCTTTCCACCGCGCTGCGCGCGGTCCCCATCCCCCGTGGCCGGGAGAGGGCAATTCTAAAACTCCTCAGCGCTCAGCGCCATCACCGGTGCAGCACCGGTTTTGACCTTGGCCAAGTGACCAGCAATTTCTGGTAAGATCCGGTCGACGAAATAGCGGCCGGTCTTGATCTTGGTGTCATAGAAGGGCTCGGTACCTGCCTTGGCATAGGCAGCCTTAGCCATCAGGGCCCACATATAGGCAAGGCCTGTCAGGCCGAACACATGCAGATAATCGTGGCTAGATGCCCCGGCATTGTCAAAATTGCTCATGCCATTGGCCATCAGCCACATGGTGGCATCTTGCAATTGCGCGCGGGCCGAAGCGAGGCCTGCGATGAAGGGGGCGAGATCGGCGTCACCCTCATGCTCGGCCACAAAAGCGTCGATCTCCGCAAAGAAGGTCTGGATGGCGCGACCACCATTTGCAGCGAGCTTGCGACCCACAAGGTCAAGGGCCTGCACCCCATTGGTGCCTTCATAAATCATAGCGATTTTGCTGTCGCGAAGGAACTGGCTGGCCTGATAATGCTCGGTAAAGCCTGAGCCACCATGGACTTGCAACGCGTCAGACGCATTCTTGTGGCCCTTGTCGGTCAAATAGGCTTTGAGGACGGGGGTCAGAAGGCTCATATAATCGCCAGCTTTTTGGCGGACGACTTCGTCAGGGCTCTTGTGCAGGAGGTCGCCATAGAGCGCGGTCCAGTACAAGAAAGCGCGACCGCCTTCAGTATGCGCCTTAATGTCCATCAACATCCGGCGTACATCTGGGTGGACCAGAATGTTATCGGCTGGCTGATCAGGCTCTTTTGGGCCGGTCAGGCTGCGGCCTTGCCGGCGATCCTTGGCAAAGGCGAGGGCGGCTTGATAAGCCGATTCACCAACTGCCATGCCTTGCAGGCCAACACCGAGGCGGGCTTCATTCATCATTACGAACATGATGGACAGGCCTTTATTGGGCTCGCCAATCAGATACCCTGTCGCTTCTTCATATTGCATGACGCAAGTGGCATTGCCGTGAATGCCCATTTTTTCTTCAAGGCCCACGCAGGTTACGGTGTTACGCGCACCCAAGCTGCCATCAGCGTGTACGATGAACTTAGGGACGATGAAGAGCGAAATGCCCTTAACCCCAGCTGGCGCGCCTTCGATGCGGGCGAGGACCAAGTGAATGTGGTTTGATGTCATCGAGTGTTCGCCACCCGAGATCCAGATCTTTTGGCCTGAAATCTTATAGGTACCGTCGGCTTGGGGGACCGCTTTGGTACGCAAGAGGCCCAAGTCCGTGCCGCAATGGGGTTCGGTCAAATTCATCGTACCGGCCCATTCGCCGCTGGCGAGCTTGGGCAGATAGAGGTCCTTTTGCTCGTCCGTGCCGCCCTCGTGGATCGCCGAATAGCAGCCATGGGTAAGGCCCGGATACATGCCAAAGGCCATATTGGCTGACGAGGTCATTTCACTATAGGCCATGTTCACAACATGCGGCAGGCCTTGGCCGCCATAGTTAGGGTCGGCGCTTAATAGCGGCCATCCGGCTTCCACTAGGGCATGATAGGCTTCGGTGAAGCCTGCTGGGACAGTCACTGTATTATCCGAGTTCAGCTTGCAGCCTTGCTTGTCGCCGACCGCATTCAAAGGGGCCAGCACATTTTCGCAGAATTTTGCACCTTCTTCGAGGATCTGGTCGCGCACATCTTTTGGCGCGTCCGCGAAACCTTCGAGGTTAGAAAACCGATCTAGTTGCAGAACATCATCAAACAGAAACTTCATGTCACGAATTGGTGCTTGATAGCCCATTGTGTATCTCCCTTAAGGGCCGGTGACGGCTGTTGGTTTTTGGGAAAACAAAACCACCAGCCGCTGGCCTATCCTTGATATTGTCGCAGTTTTTTTGAGGGGCCCTGAGCAGGCCTTGCCTTGGCTTTTTTAAGAGGCTTTTTCATTCATGAAGGTGGCGTCGTCGCCATCGAGGCGGGCACGTGCAACTGCATCATAGGCAGTCGCCCCGGCGACAGCGAGATCGGCTGGAGCCTTCGCCAATTGCTCATTGAGCCATTGAACGCCATTTTCAAGTGTTTCGATCGAACCTACAATGTCCTCGCGTTGGCGCTTTAATAGCTCAATTTGTTTGATATATTTGTCGCGTGTACGCTGCATTTGGGTGCGTTGATTGTCGCCCAAATCATAGAGGTCGATCATTTCGCGGATTTCTGACAAGGAAAATCCGACCCGTTTGCCGCGTAAAATCAGCTTAAGGCGGGCACGGTCACGCACGGAATAATGTCTATTCAAGCCTTCGCGTGCTGGGCTTAAGAGGCCCTTATCTTCATAGAAACGCAAAGCGCGGGCAGTGGCACCAAATTCACGCGATAACTCGCCAATCGTCCAAACCCGGTTTTTCTCAACTTGATCAGACATACCAGACCTCCAGAGGTGACCTTGGAGTCGCCTTTGGCTTACGTTTACGCACACGTCAAGTAAAATCTTGGTGTTACCTGTCCCGCAGGATTGGGGAAATACGTAATCTGCTACCCCTTAGGCACGAACCCGCGTGCTCTTCCCTTTGTTTTCTGCTTTGTTGCGATAGCGAAATAAAGTGAGTGGGGAAAATCAATCGTGCGTATTAAACTGCGGAATCTTGCTGTGGCTCTTGGCGGGGTGGTGGCTTTAACCGGTGTATCGGCTGAAGCGGGGGCCTATCGGCGGCCTATGGACGCAGCAAGTGTCGCAGCGCCCATCCCAAACCAAGGTGTTTCCTCCTATGGCCAGGGGGAGAATACCGCTCATCCCAGCGGCGGTCGGACGACGCCTGCTGGGTATCCGGCGGAGACTGAGGTCAATTTTGCTTGGAACGGCATGGAAGGGCCCGCTTATGGCTATGGCTATTCGCTCAATCTGCCCGCGGATGGCAATTGGCGCTTTATCGAGCCGCGTTGCTATGGAAGCCGGACAGGCCAAGTCTGCGTTGACGGTCATTGGGTGCGGCGCAAACCCGGACGCTGCGAAGAGGTAACCGCCCACAGTGTGCGTCGTGGCAATTATATCCGCATGGTGCCACAAGGCCCAGTTGCCAGTTGTCGACGCTAAGGCTGGTCTCGGCCGCCTAAAGCCGCTAACAAAGCCGGATGCTGGACGATCAGGATCAGGGGCGGGATACCTATTGGATGGGGCGAGCTTGTGAGCTTGCGGAGCAGGCTGCCCGCTTGGGAGAAGCCCCGATTGGGGCTGTCCTAGTGGATCAAAAAACCCAAGCCCTGATTGCAGAAGCCCATAATGAGCCGATCATTTTGCACGATCCGTCTGGTCATGCCGAAATTCTGGCGATCCGGCGGGCGGGGGAGGCTTTGGCCAATTATCGACTGGCCCCAGACCTAACCCTTTATGTGACCTTAGAGCCTTGCACCATGTGCGCTGGAGCTATCAGCCACGCCCGCATCGCCCGTTTGGTTTATGGCGCGTCGGACCCAAAGGGCGGGGCAGTGGAGCATGGGGTGCGGTTTTTTGAGCAAAAGACCTGCCATTGGCGACCAAAAGTGACATCGGGTATCTTGGCGGATCGTTGCGCCGAGATGTTGCGCACTTTCTTCCGTGCCCGGCGCTGATAGAGCCCTTCTTATTCGTGGGGGGAATCACTAGATAGGTCTGGTCAAGGAGCCCCTTATGTCAGAAATTCGCCACGCCCCCGTCCTGATCATTGGTTCTGGGCCAGCCGGCTATACAGCCGCTATTTATGCTGCTCGAGCTATGCGCCAGCCCGTGCTGGTCGAAGGACCGCAACCAGGCGGGCAGCTGACCATCACGACCGAAGTGGAAAACTATCCGGGCTTTGCAGATGTTATCCAAGGGCCTTGGCTGATGGAACAAATGCGCGCCCAGGCAGAGCATGTTGGCACGCAAATCATTTCCGACTGGATCATGGATGTCGACTTGACGAGCCGCCCCTTCAAGGCCACCGGTGATGCTGGCCAAGTCTACACCGGCGACACACTCATCATTGCGACGGGCGCGCAGGCAAAATGGCTGGGCTTGCCGGAAGAGCAAGGCCTATGCGGCTTTGGCGTTTCGGCCTGCGCCACATGCGATGGCTTCTTCTATCGCGGTAAGGAAGTGGTTGTCGTCGGCGGGGGGAATACCGCCGTTGAAGAAGCGCTTTTCCTAACTAATTTCGCCAGCAAAGTGACTTTGGTGCACCGCCGTGCGGAATTGCGGGCTGAACGTATTTTACAAGACCGCCTGTTTGCCCATCCCAAGGTCGAAGTGGTTTGGGATAGTGCGGTGGAAGAAATCTTATCTGACCCCGAGCCAAAGTCCGTAACCGGGGTGCGCTTGAAGAATCTGAAGACGGGGGCGCTTTCCGACCTGCCGGCCCATGGAGTGTTTGTTGCCATTGGCCACAAACCCGCGACGGATTTGTTCATTGGCAAAGTCGCCATGCGCGACAATGGCTATATTATTGTTGAGCCTGGCACGACGCGCACCAATGTGCCGGGCGTGTTTGCCGCGGGCGATGTAGCTGACGAAACCTATCGTCAGGCCGTGACCGCTGCGGGCCTCGGCTGTATGGCGGCGTTGGAGGCCGAGCGTTTTCTCGCGGAGCATGGACAAGAGGCCGCTGCTTCGGTCTGATCAAGCGGGCGGTAGGAAAAGCAGGCTGCGGCGCAAGGTCTATCACGGTCTTGTGAACTTAGCCCGCGGTGTATTCACGCTTCGGTGCCTTGCGCATCGAGGCCACAGCCCCATATGCAGCCCACTACCGCAGTCCGGGCCCCTCTGGCGATCAAGGCGTTGATCGTGATGTCGGATTGATTGTTCTCGTGGAAGACGCAGCCAATAAGTGGGGGACCGGGGCTTATGGATGCTCTGCCTTTTTTAACCGCCGTTTACGCGGGCCAGCCAATATGGCTGTGGCTCGCTTTTTTGTCGTTCATCGGTTTCCTTTTGTGGCTTGACCTTGGGGTCATCAACAATAAGGACGGGGTGGTTTCGGCATCGAAATCTGCCAAAATGTGGGCGGCTTTTGCCAGCCTTGCCATCGCCTTCGGGGCTTATGTCTATTTCGTCTACGAACCTGATCCGCAGTATTACAACAGCCCGGACAATCTAAACCAGCAAGCGGTGATCCAGTATTTCACCGGCTATTTGTTGGAAACAGCGTTGGCTTTTGACAATATTTTCGTCATCGGCATGATCTTCACCTTCTTCGCTGTTCCGCGGGAATATCAACACCGCGTGCTGTTCTGGGGCATTATTGGCGCGATTGTATTCCGGGCGATCTTCATCAGCTTGGGCTCGGCTGTCGTAAATGAGTTCACTTGGGTGCTCTACATCTTTGCCGCCTTCTTGATCTTCACCGGTTGGAAAATGCTATTCGGTGGCGAGCATGAGATGAAGTTGGAAGACAACCCCGTCTTGAAGTTCGTGAAGAAGCGCATGCGCGTGACTGAGACGATCGAGAACCACAATTTCTTCGTAAAGAAGCCGCATCCAGATGGTTCGGGCAAATTGGTTCTATGGGCAACGCCTTTGTTCTTAGCTTTGATGATGGTTGAGATCGTCGATATCGTTTTCGCCGTAGACAGCGTGCCTGCGATCTTCGCCGTTACGCGCGACCCATTCATCGTCTACACCTCCAATATCTTCGCGATCTTGGGTTTGCGGTCGATGTATTTCATGTTGGCTGAGGCGGTAGAGCGCTTCAAATATCTGAAATATGGCTTGTCGCTTGTACTGGTTTTGATCGGCTGTAAGATCATCTGGAACTTCGGTTTGTCGAAGGAACTGAAGATGGTGCCATATATGGAGCCGCACTGGTCGCTAATCGCAACCTTGACTTTGCTAGGTGGCGCAATTGCGTACTCCTTGTGGAAGACGCGCAAGGTAGAAGAAAAACCCGACGTGAAGCCAGCTGAATAATCAGCTCGGTAGCTGAACATAAAAAAAGGGCGGGACCTAAAAGTCCCGCCCTTTTTGCTGTCAGAAATCCGATGATGGCACTTGATTGGACTTCAGGGGTGTGTCGCAACCTCGAGTGCGGTGGCAGACCTCTTTGTTAGGCTCTCGAATGTGCTCAATCAGCATTACCAAAATGACCATTGTCATGACGAGAATTGCCATGATGGCTTCAAGGCTAATCGGTATGGCAGCTCGAATTTCTGCCAGCCATTTCTTCCAAGGGTTGCCATCTTCGACCATTAGTTCAGTCGTGCGACAACATAATCTGCAAGATTGGCCAAAAGGGCAGGGATGACCCCTTCGGGCAGGCGAGCCAAGGCCGCTTTAGCTTCTGTTATGTGCCCGCGGGCTTCATCCAAAGTGGTCTCGACAGCCCCACGTAGGCGCATGGTTTGGATGGCTAAAGCTAGATCCTCGTCCTGATGCTTGCGCGCCAGAACCCGCTGCCAGAACAAGCGCTCCTCGCCTTGGGCGCGCTCTAAAGCGATGATCAGGGGGAGCGTCGCTTTGCCCTCGCGGAAATCATCACCAGTATTCTTGCCTAAGCTTTGGGTCAGGCCGCCATAGTCCAACGCGTCATCGACCAATTGGAACGCAAGGCCAAGTTTCAACCCGAAGGTTGCGAGTGCATTCACCATTTCGTCAGACGCACCGGCGGTGATCGCACCAGCTTCACACGCAGCAGCAAATAAGGCAGCAGTTTTGGCTTCAATGACTTGATAATAGCGTTCACGGCTGGCCTCACCGCGATTGGTGGTGGCCAGTTGCAGCACCTCGCCTTCCGCAATCGTGCTGGCTGCCTTTGCCAAGATGTCCAACACGCGCAGTGAGCCGGTCTCAACCATCAGATTGAACGCGCGAGCAAAAAGAAAATCGCCAACCAGAACGCTAGCCTTATCACCCCAAATCAGATTGGCCGCGCGCTTGCCCCGCCGAAGCGACGAGCCATCCACCACATCATCATGCAGCAAAGTCGCGGTATGAATGAACTCTACAGCTGTCGCCAGCTTGACCGCAGGCTCCCCGCCACCGCCGCAGGCCCTAGCCGCAGCGAGCGTCAACAAGGGACGCAGACGCTTTCCACCGGCGTCAACCAAATGATGGGCGACATCGGGGATCAAACCGACGGGGCTGTCCATCCGGGCCGCGATCTCTGCCTCGGTTGCCGCCAATTCAGATGCCAACACGGCAGCGAGTGCTTCAGTCGGATTAACCGACACGGCATCAACTGGGCGGGTGGTGACATTCACGACAGCTTGTTCCTTATAAGTCTCTTAATTCCATGCCCTCTTGAGGGGGCTTGGGTCAAGCACATGCTGCTTCCAACCTTGGCGTTCAAAACAGTTTAGTTGACAGCCGTTCCGTTTGAGGTCTCAACCACGGAATACAATCTACCCCTAAGGCGCAAGACAGGATGCCTGAATGATCGAAACAACCCATGATATATTCCTGAAAGGGGCTTTGACCATAGAGCAACCCAGCAAGGGCTATCGGGCGGGTACAGATGCTGTCCTATTGGCGGCGGCAGCTGCCGCAATCCATGTTGGCAAGGCTTTAGAAGCGGGCTGTGGTGTCGGAACTGCACTGTTGAGCCTTGCCTCTTTACGGGCTGATTCGACACTGCAACTGACCGGTCTTGAAAAGGACGAGGCGGCTTGGTGTTTGGCCGTCAGCAATGCCAAAGCGAATTCGGTTTCAGGCGAGGTCAAGTTTGTGCTGGGTGATGTTTTGGTACCGGATGAGGCTCTCCTTGGAGCATATGACCTTGTCTTCTCCAATCCACCTTATTTCGATGATGATCAGGCCATCCGAGACCCCGATGCGGCGCGCCATGCCGCTTACATTTTAGGGGCCCCTTTGGACGCTTGGATTAAAGGCATGTTGGCCATGGCAACGCCCAAAGGTCGGTTTTTGATGATCCATAGAGCTGACCGGCTGCCAGATATCTTGGCAGCTCTTCGAGGCAGGGCGGGCGATATTGGGATTTGTCCGGTCCGTCCGCGGGCAGGGACCCCGGCAAAACGGGTTTTAGTTTCAGCGCGTAAAGGCTCGCGCGCGCCACTACGTCTTCTGGCGGGTATCGATATGCACCCGCCAGTCGGCGAGGGGCGGTTTAGTGCGGACTATCAAGCGATTTGCGACGGTGGGGTCTTGGCCGTCTAGACCTAGCCGCCACTTCATCGTAACGCCTTTCTGGAAGCGGCAAGCCGACAAAACAGCCGCCCTCTTTTTTGCTCAGGAGTGACCATGACCGACGTGTCTGCCTTGTTTCAGCCAATCACCATTCGTGGTGTGACGATCTCAAACCGTATTGCAATGGCCCCAATGACGCGGTCCTTCTCACCCAATGGTGTGCCCGGGCAGAATGTGGCGCATTATTATGCACGCCGGGCGGCAGCAGATGTGGGCCTGTTGATCACAGAAGGCACGGTCACGGACCGTAAGGGTGCCTCCAACGACCCGAACGTCCCCCGTTTTCATGGAGCAGACGCTCTGGCTGGCTGGGCAAAAGTGGTCGAGGATGTCCACGCCCAAGGCGGCAAGATTGCCCCGCAAATCTGGCATCAGGGCATGATGCGTAAGCCCGGCACAGGCCATTATCCCGATGCGCCAACCGACAGCCCCTCTGGCCTCACTCACACCGGCAAGTCCGTTCTGCCGATCCCTACCACCGAAGAAGTTTGGGACATGGTGCAAGCCTATGCGCGCGCAGCAGGTGATGCGGCCAAGTTGGGTTTTGATGCCATCGAAATCCATGGCGCGCATGGCTATCTGATCGACGAATTCTTCTGGGATGTCATGAACGTTCGCACCGACCGCTATGGTGGCTCTTTGCCAGAGCGGGCGACCTTCGCTGCAGAGATTGTGGCTGAATGCCGCAAACAAGTGGGTCCAAACATGCCAATCATCCTGCGCTTCTCGCAATGGAAGCAGCAGGATTACACGATCAAACTAGCCCATACGCCTCAAGAACTTGAAGCCTTTTTAGCCCCAATTGTGGCAGCCGGTGTAGATATGCTGCATTGCTCGCAACGTCGCGTCTGGGAGGCAGAATTCCCCGAAGTGGATGGCGAGAATGGCCTTAATTGCGCTGGCTGGACCAAAAAAGTTACAGGCGTTCCCACCATCACTGTGGGTTCAATCGGCTTGTCGAGCGATTTTGCGGGTTCCTTCCGCGGTGAAGGTTCTGCTAAAGCACCGCTGGACGATGTAGTCCGCCGCTTAGAAAAGGGCGAATATGACATGGTCGCGATTGGCCGTGCTTTGCTACAAGACCCCGAATGGGCCAAGAAGGTCAAAGAAGGCCGTACCGATGATCTGATGGATTATGACGGCAAGGCACTGGCGACTTTGTATTAGGTTTGAACATATGGGCCTGACCGCAGAGGGCAGGCCCATTTCAATTAAGCTGTCGTGGCAAGCTCTTCTTCCGCTTTCGCCGCGCGCATTTCTACAGCCTTGGCTTCCACCAACTCTACAATATGGTCAATCATGCCATCATTGGAGAGCTTGTGATGGGCTTTGCCGGCCATATAGACCATGCCTGCGCCCTTGCCGCCGCCGGTAAAACCCAAGTCCGTATAGAGCGCCTCGCCCGGCCCATTGACCACACAGCCAATGATAGACAGGGAAATTGGCTCTGACACATGTGACAGACGGCTTTCCAATGCTTCCACGGTGCGGATCACGTCAAAGCCCTGGCGCGCACAAGACGGGCAGGCAATGATGTTCACACCACGTGTGCGAAGGCCCAAGCTCTTGAGAATGTCATAGCCGACGCGCACTTCCTCTTCTGGCTCTGCCGACAATGACACCCGGATCGTATCGCCAATGCCCGCCCAGAGGAGCGAGCCAATGCCAATGGCGGACTTTACGGTGCCAGAGCGAGCGGCCCCAGCTTCTGTCACACCAAGATGAAGCGGGCAGTCAATCGCTTCGGATAGAGCCTGATAGGCAGCGACCGTTAAAAACGTGTCAGACGCTTTCACCGAGATTTTGAACTCATGAAAGTCGAGGTCCTGCAGAATGCGCGCATGGTCTAGCGCGCTTTCGACCATGGCTTCGGGGCAGGGTTCCCCATATTTTTCAAGAAGATCGGCTTCAAGTGAGCCTGCGTTCACACCAATGCGTATCGAACAGCCATTGTTGCGTGCCGCGCTGACCACTTCGCGCACGCGCTCTGCCGAGCCAATATTGCCTGGATTAATGCGCAAGCAAGCAGCGCCCGCTTCAGCGGCTTCGATTGCGCGCTTATAGTGGAAGTGGATATCAGCCACGATGGGCACTTTAGCGGCGCGTACAATGGTTTTGAGAGCCGCAGTTGACTCCACATCCGGGCAAGAGACGCGAATAATATCGACGCCGACTTCTTCACAGCGGCGGATTTGGTCGATGGTCGCGCCAGCATCGGGTGTTGGCGTATTGGTCATGGTTTGGACACTGATCGGCGCATCGCCCCCAACTGCCACTTTGCCCACCATAATCTGACGGGACTTACGCCGCACAATGGTGCGCCAAGGGCGGATATGTTCCAGACCGGTCGCCACGTCGTAACCTCTTGTTTCTCAATGCCTCGAAAGGCCAATTCAGCGCAAAGGTTTTGCATGCGCCTTTAAGGCTATAGCCATAAAATACGCTTTCCATCGCCCACGCGCAAACGGGTAGGCAAACTATAAGACGGCTTTTGTAGAAGTTCCAGTCACGCGCCTGTGCGGCTTCTTAGCGGGGAGCTGGTGCCGTTGCCTGTGTGACGGGTGCGGTCACCGTAACGGGCATCGCATTGGCCGGAGCAACCGATGCTGGTGCCTTGCTAACAGTGTCCGGCGTGGCTGGTACAACAGATTGAGTTGCTGCGGGCTGGGCTTTTGCCTGTGCCGCAGCAAGCTTCGCAGCCTCCGCGGCTGCAACAGCTGCGGCTGCCTCAGCCTCAGCCTTTGCTTTGGCAATTGCAATTGCTTCAAAATCCGGCACGCGCCAATTGACGACTTTGATCCCTGCTTCGCCAATAATAACCGTTTGGCCATAGCCGCTGGCTTCTAACACGCCGCCGAACGGGGCCGAAACGAACCAGCGCCCAAGACCATCGGTCGAAATGCTTTCGTCTTTGCGCAGGATACGGTCTGTGACCAAGGCACCGTCTTCGCCACGCAAAGTCACACGCACGTCTTGCAGGGCCTTTAAGGTCGATAGTGGTTGCACATCGGCGGTGGCATGAACTGGCCCTTTTGGTTGTGCTTCGGCCCAAGCCTTGATTTTCTCGTCGGGCGGCGCGACTACGTCTACAGGGGGGGGCTTCAGCGCATGCAGGCTAGCCCAAACAATCAACCAGCCCAAAAGCGCCAATGCCACAACGGCCCCTGCAGGAGCAACAAACTTGGAAGGTTGAGTTGCAATTTCAGATTCGCGACGACGCTGAACTGGTTCCCATGCGTCACGGAATTCGCTGACAAGGCCGTCGCAGTCAACGAGGCCTAAGAGTTCGCCATAGGCCCGAACATAGCCAAGCGCATAACCTAGGCCAGGTAATTTCTGGAACTGCATCGACTCGATGGCGGCAACCTGCTCTGGCTTCAGCTTTAAGGCCGCTGCGACTTGATGAATAGATAGCTCTTGATCGCGGCGGGCAGCTTGCAAACGAGCGCCTGGACCATCCGCATCTGGATTATCGACTGAGCCCACCAGACGCAAATGCGCACGCCCAGCATGGAGCGCCTTGGCTGCGTCTAACGTGCGTGCGGCCTCTGCCGGACTCATCGTGTCAATCCTCGATCTGTGACCGCACCACACTGCGGGCATTTAGTTTAGAAATCATTAGCGTAACTTCGTGTCAGTTTACTATAACCTTGTGTGCTTTTGCATAGTCTTTCAGTGCATTGCGTAGGTGCCCGTCGCCTTTGCGCAACAAAGACATCAAGGTTTTGGAGAATTCTTCCCCATTAAGGGACATTAGCATTCTTTTGACAGGACCGATTCCCGCGGCAGGCATAGAGAGCCGGCTAAAGCCTAGGCCAATCATTGCCATAGCTTCAAGGGAACGACCGGCATGCTCTCCACAAATCGAGATCGGCGTTTGACCAGCGCTGTCGCGAATATGCTTCAAAAATGTAAGCGCCGGCCGCGACAAAATATCGTACCGATCTGCTACTTTGGCAGTGCCACGGTCAGCCGCGAAGAAGAATTGCATCAGGTCATTGGTACCGATAGACAAGAAATCGGCATGCTCGGCAATCGCGCTTGTATCCCAAGCCAAAGCTGGAGCTTCAATCATGGCTCCCGCTTCCACCCGACTTGGCCCTAGGCGGCCATTGGCGCGCGCCCAAGCCAATTCCTTCTCCAACAATTCTCGCGCTCGGTGAAACTCATCCACCACAGCGACCAACGGGAACATCACCCTCAAAAGCCTGCCTTCGGCAGCACGAACAAGCGCCCGCAATTGATAGCGTGACAGGCCAGGTCGATCCAGGCCCATTCGCACGGCGCGCCAACCCATTGCCGGGTTTTCTTCCCTTTCTGTTGGCATGTAAGCCGCAACCTTGTCGCCGCCTAAATCCAATGTCCGGAAAGTGACGGGGCGGCCCTTAGCAAGGTCGAGAGCTTCTGTATAAAGGGCGGTCTGAGCATCCAAGCGCGGCAGAGAGTCTGCAATCATGAACTGAAATTCAGTCCGATAAAGTCCGACGCCACTGGCCCCAGTCGTTTCCAATTGCTCTAAGTCGATTGCGAGGCCTGCATTGAGCAGCAATTGGATCGTTTGCCCATCCAAAGTTTTGCTGGGCAAATCCTTGGTCGCAGCAAACAATTCCTGTTCAGCACTTTGGGCTTCAAAGCGGCTGTGCAGCGCCTGAGACACCATCCTATCTGGCCGCAAATAGGCTTGTGCCTCATTGCCGTCGACAATGATGGTGTCGCCCGCTTCTACCCGGGAAAGTAAGTTGGGCAATTGACCAATCATTGGCACGCCCATGGCCTTCGCGACAATCGCAGCGTGAGAAGAAGGCGAACCTTCTTCTAAAAGAATGGCTTTGATCCGCCCACGACCATATTCGAGCAGCTCGGCCGGTCCTATGTCGCGCGCCACCAAAATAGAATCCTCGGGCGCTTCTTTGCGGTCGCCTGCATCTCCCGACAGATAGCGCAATAACCGATTATCGAGCTCTTCCAAATCATGCAGACGGTCGCGAATATAGCCGTCTTTGGCACTGCTCATGCGGGCACGGTGCTCTGAGCGAACTTGTTCGACGGAAGCTTCTGCGGTTAAGCCGTTTTTGACCCCATCGCGCAGCCGTCGTTCCCATGAGCGATCTTGGCTGAGAAGGTGAAACGTCTCAAGTACTTCAAACGACGTGCCGCCCAAGGTTTGAACATCACCGGCTAGAAGAGCTTCAAGGCCCGAACGTAATTTAGTGAGGCCTTCATCCAGCCTTTGCTCTTCTGCCAAGGGGTCGTCGGACAAATAGCGCGTCGGCTCCACGTCAGGATCGTGGAGAAGCGCATGCCCAGAAGCCAGACCACGCGAATAGGCTTTACCTTTCAGGGTCTCTGGTGCAGTTGGCTTAATCTGAAACTCTGACAGAGCACCGGTCAGATCTTCGACAGAAACAATTTCGGCAAGCACTGTGGCAATAAGCTGCAGCGCTTCGATTTCGTCATCTTCATAGGTGCGGGCATAGCGGTTCTGAACCACCAACACCCCGACAACACGACCACTGCGCAGGACAGGCACGCCCATAAAGGATTGAAACGGATCTTCGCCAGTTTCAGGGCGGTAGGAAAAGCGGGGGTGTTTGGGTGCGTCCGCCAAGCTGATTGGCTCTACCCCCTCGGCCACTAGGCCAACGAGGCCTTCGCCTGCTTTCATCCGAGTCCGGTGGATCGCGTCGCGAGATAGGCCCTCAGTGGCGAACAATTCTAGCGAGCCGTCGGCGCGCCGAAGATAAATTGAGCACACGTCTGCAACCATCGTCGTGCCAATTTGCGCAACGATCCGGTCTAAGCGGGTTTGGGTGTCGACGTCCTGCACCATGACATCGCGCAGGCGACGCAGTAGAACGCGTGACCCCCCCGCATTGCCAGAAGAAACAGGGCTCATTCAATTCCTCGAAACGGTGCGGTGTGGCACCCCGCACGCGCAAGACCACACCATAAGTCGCCTTCCTCATACAAGAGAAGGGATAAACTGTCCTTCAAAGCGACAGCATTTTTTGCTGCAAGCTGCACAAATCTTAGGCAGCGTCGAGCCCATAGGCTGTATGCAGCGCCCGTACGGCCAATTCTGTGTAAGAACTGTCGATCAGAACGGAGATTTTGATCTCAGAAGTGGCAATGTTCTCAATGTTGATCCCCTTCTTGGAAAGGGCATCAAACATAATGCGGGCAACACCAACATGCGAGCGCATCCCGACGCCGATCACGGAGACTTTTGAGACATCTTTTTTGACTTCGACCTGCTCAAAGCCAATTTGTTCTTGTGCGGCACTCATCAGCGCCATGGCGCGATCAGCCTCGCGCTCAGGCACGGTGAAGGTCATATTCACAGCCCCTTCAGTGCGCGATGGCGCTTGGACGATCATGTCCACATTGATGTTGGCTTCGGCCAAGCGGCCAAAGATATCGGCGGCGACGCCGGGGTGATCCTGCAAAGCTTTCAGCGAGACTTTGGCTTCGTCGCGCGAATAGGCAATGCCCGACACGATTTGCTTTTCCACAATTTCATCCTCATCACAGACCAAAGTTCCAGGGTTTGGCTCACCAGGTTCCACAAAGCTCGACAAGACTCGAACGGGTACGCGTTTGGCCATGGCCAATTCTACCGACCGCGTTTGCAAGACCTTCGCCCCAAGCGAGGCCATTTCCAGCATTTCTTCATAGGAGATTTTTTCAAGGCGCTGGGCCTTGGGCACCATGCGGGGGTCGGTCGTATAGACCCCGTCCACATCGGTATAAATATCGCAACGTTCTGCTTTTAGCGCAGCCGCGACCGCCACCGCAGAAGTGTCTGACCCACCCCGCCCCAGAGTCGTGATGCGGTCTTCTTCGGTCACGCCTTGGAAGCCTGGGATGACGGCCACTTCGCCGGAATCAATCGCCGCTGCCACTTCATCAGCATCAATGTCGGAAATCCGCGCCGAGCCGTGGGTGGAACTGGAGGCCACGCGGATTTGCCAGCCCTGCCATGAACGGGCTGGAATACCCATGCTACGCAGCGCGAGCGCGAGAAGGCCCGTCGTAACTTGTTCGCCCGTGGCGACCACCACATCATATTCATCGTCGAATAATTCTGGTGGCAGGCCGTCGCCCGCTTGGCGCGAAAGCTCGACCAAGCGATTGGTCTCGCCCGACATGGCCGAAACCACCACCGCGATCCCGCGGCCTGCTTGCCGCTCGGCACTGACCAAGCGCGCAACGCGGCGGATACGTTCGACGTCTCCCACAGAGGTTCCACCAAACTTCATCACCAGACGCGACATGCTTCTTTGCTCCTCAGCTATGCCATTAGACGCAGAATTCTGCTGTTACAAACAGACGATGGCTCTCGACGCGCGCGCTCTTCGCTCTATGAAGTCTTTAGGTCAATCCTTTTGCATGTTGCAAACTGTCATACAGGTGAGTTGAACCCGATGCCCAAAGCCACCCAAGACGCTACGATGGAGATGCCGCCACGCTCTCCGTCGATCGACCCTGCAGAAGTGGCCAAGTTTGCGGCCATGGCCGAAGATTGGTGGAACCCTTACGGCAAATTCCGCCCTCTGCACAAGTTCAACCCCACGCGGCTGCACTTTATTCGCGAAACGGCGGAGGCGCATTTCGGCCTGAAGCCCGGAATAGACTTACCGCTTAAGGGATTGAAACTTCTTGATATTGGCTGTGGTGGCGGGCTATTGAGCGAGCCCATGACGCGCCTGGGGGCTAAGGTCACTGGGGTGGACGCGACCGAGCCTAACATCAAAACAGCCATGACCCATGCGGCCCAAACAGGCCTTGAAATCGATTATCGCCATGGCACGGCCGAAGGCTTGTTGGCAGCAGGCGAGGGTCCATTTGACATCGTCCTTAATATGGAAGTGGTTGAGCATGTGGCAGATGCAACAGCTTTTCTAAAGAATACTTCGCAATTAGTGGCACCAGGTGGTCTAATGTTTGTCGCCACCATCAATCGAACCCCTAAAGCGCTGGCCCTCGCCATCATCGGGGCGGAACGAATCTTGCGCTGGTTGCCACCTGGCACGCATGATTACGACAAGCTGGTCAAACCGTCTGAGATCCAAGCTGCACTCAAGACAGAAGCGGGGCTTACTCTCGATCAGCCAATCGGCGTCAATTACAACCCTTTGATGGACCGTTGGTCCTTGGGGTCTGACACCAGCATGAATTATATGATTGTGGTACGCAAAGCGGCCTAAGCAACAGCGCTGCCGTCATATCCCGAAAAACAACAGGACCAAACCGAGTGGCTTGGTCCTGCTTTTCTCGGGAATCGCGCAACGCGCCCCAATCCAAACTTACATATCGTCCATCTCTCCATCGTCAGAGACGGGCTCGCCAGCCAAGGCTTCCGCGAGAATACCGGCATTCTGGCGTACCTTATGTTCAATTTCAGCAGCCATTTCAGGGTTTGATTTCAAAAAGGCGCGAGCATTGTCCTTGCCTTGGCCAATCCGTGTGCTGTCATAGGAATACCAAGAGCCGGATTTTTCCACGATCCCGGCTTTCACGCCCAAATCAATCAATTCGCCCTGCTTGGAGATTCCTTCACCATAGAGAATGTCGAACTCCACTTGTTTAAATGGCGGCGCAACTTTGTTTTTGACGACTTTGACGCGGGTGACATTGCCAACCACATCTTCCTTGTCTTTGATCTGGCCGATGCGGCGAATATCTAAACGGACCGAAGCATAAAATTTCAGCGCATTGCCACCTGTTGTGGTTTCGGGGTTGCCAAACATCACGCCAATTTTCATGCGGATCTGATTGATAAAGATCACCAAGGTCTTTGAGCGTGAAATTGAGCCGGTCAATTTGCGCAAAGCTTGGCTCATCAATCGAGCCTGCAAGCCCGGCAAACTGTCACCCATATCGCCTTCGATTTCAGCCTTGGGCGTCAGCGCAGCAACCGAGTCAATTACCAAAACGTCCACCGCGCCAGAGCGCACCAAGGTGTCGGTAATTTCAAGCGCCTGTTCGCCGGTGTCAGGCTGGGAGATCAAAAGATCGCTTAAATCTACACCGAGCTTGCGGGCATAAATGGGGTCGAGCGCATGTTCCGCATCAACAAAGGCACAAACACCGCCGCTTTTCTGAGCTTCAGCAATGCAATGAAGCGCCAAAGTGGTTTTGCCCGAGCTTTCAGGGCCATAGATTTCGATGATCCGGCCACGTGGCAGGCCGCCAATGCCAAGGGCAATATCGAGGCCCAGCGAACCAGTTGAAACCGATTCTATTTCTACAGCGGCGCCTTGTTCACCCAAGCGCATGATCGAACCTTTGCCAAAGGCGCGCTCAATCTGAGACAGGGCTGATTCGAGAGCTTTTTCTTTGTCCATATCGTTTTTTTCCACCAAGCGAAGCGCTGCATTTGAAGCCTGAGTAGCCATCTTTGAACCCCTTTTCACGATTCCCGCCTGTGTCAGCACAATAGGCTCAGTGGAGCTTTGTGCAAACTAGGCCTTGTCACGTCACCAAGGTTTGTATCTGATATGTTCTCAGAACACAAGTGGAACAAAGTGGATAAATCTACTTTTTAAAAACACATACGTCCAATATTGACGTATCAAGCCGCCGCAAGTTCAGTTTTTACCCGCTCTGCTAATTGTGCCAGCGTAAATGGCTTTGGCAAGAAGGAGATGGAGCGTTCATCTTCTAATGTTTGCGCAAAGTCTTGCTCAGCGTAACCAGACATAAACACAATCCGCGCATGGCCTAAATAGGGCTTAGCGGCTTTAAGAAGGCCTGGACCATCAAGACCCGGCATGACGACGTCGGATAAGACGAGGTCAAAGCTATTAGGGTCATTTTCGAGAATTTCTAGCGCTTCTTCCCCGTCGCCTGCGGAGGTCACCTGATAGCCGCGCTGGGTCAGAAGACGAGTCGCGATATTGCGAACACCCTCTTCATCTTCGACGAGCAAGATCCGTCCGCGTCCAGCCAAATCCATCGGCCGGGCTTCGGCAATTTGGGCTTGAGCTTGAGGCAAGTCGTCGCTGACTTCGTCGACGGTCGTGGCAGGCAGGAAAACGTGGAAGGTCGTGCCTTCATTCTCCACCGAGTCGAGGGCGATAAAGCCATCGGACTGTTTGATGATGCCATAGACCGTGGCCAAACCAATGCCAGTGCCCTTACCCTGTTCCTTTGTGGTGAAGAAAGGCTCGAAGATCTTCGTCGCAATATCTTGGCTCATGCCGGTCCCAGTATCGGTCACCGAAATCATCGCCCAATCACAGTTTTCAATATCGGCGATGCTGAGACCTTTGAGTGCTGCGCGTACATCTTGCGTGGTCGCGCGCTTGGTCCGCACGGTCACCGAGCCCTTACCCTTGCCTGACATCAAAACCGCGTCGCGGGCATTGGTCACAAGGTTCATAAACACGGTTTCAAGTTGTTGTTTATCGGCGCGCACATTAGGTAGGTCGCGGCCATGGGTAATTTCAAAGACGATGCGTTCATCCAAGACTTGGCGCATAAGAACCGCAAATTCGGTCAAAACCGCGCCAACGTCTAAAACATCGCGACGGAAAGTCTGCTTCCGGGCATAGGCTAGCAGCATTTTCACCAATTCTGCAGCCCGCGAGCTGGTGTTCTGAATGCTTTGCAACTCGCCGTAACTGGGGTCACCAACAGGGTGGCGGGCGAGCAATGCATCGCAGTTTAACGTGATCACGAGTAAGAAATTATTCAGTTCGTGGGCGACGCCACCGGCAATTTGGCCAACTGCCTGCATTTTGCTGGTCTGGGCAAGGCGATGCTCCATTTCGCGGCGGGTTGAGACATCGACCAGCATCAGGGCGGCACCATCATTTTCGTCCCCTAACAGCCAGCCTTCGCAGGTTTGACCGCCGGTATTGGCCATATCCAGTTCAATCGCCCGTTGACCACCGACTTCTAGGCGGTCCAGATCATCCACATGCGCTGGGGCAACGAGATCGGAAAGCTTGGTACCTTTGCCGGCACCTGCAATTCGAATGAAGGCGGGATTTGCTTCTTGGATGATGGCCTGCCGCGCATCGCGACGGTCTAGCCTGGCAAAGCCAACTGGGGCTTCGGCAATCAAGCGCGCAAGACCGGTCAAGAGAGACGAACTGGTCTGAACTGCGAGGGCTGCTTGTGAGTCAGCGACTGCGCTGCTGTTCAATATCTGTTGAGCTGATGATACATCATCGACCTTGGTCAATCTTACCAAGGCGTGTTCGCCAATTGCACTCACACGCACGCGCATGCCATTTTGGGTTTCATCTAAAGCCAGGCCGCGACGAACGGCTTTTGATGCTCGAAAGGCACATGCTTGATCCAAAAGGCTCATCAAGAGCGGGTCAATGGAGACAGGCCGGTAGAGGGCGTCATAGGCAGAATTGGCTGCGACGAAGCGCCCCGTGCGCGTGAAGAGGGCAGAGGGCCCGTCCATACTCGCTAGCCAGTCGTGCGACTCCGACCGGGAAAACATCTTCAATAGTCCAGCCATGCTTCTTCGCCCCAAACCGGTCCAAAGTTGCACCTATGCGGCGTTTTGGACTCGACTCTGGAGAGAATCACCTGATTTGCGCCGCGCGGCTACACCCAAAATCACTCCGATGATTTTTGCTACAGCTTGATAATGTTCAGCAGGAATTGTTTCTTCTAGATCGACGCTGGCATAAAGCGCACGCGCCAACGGTGGATCTTCGATGATGGGCACATCTGAAGCGGTTGCAATCTCGCGAATTTTCAAAGCTATATTATCCACACCCTTAGCCACACAAACAGGCGCAGCGGTTTCACCGGCTACATAGAGCAAGGCCACGGCATAGTGCGTAGGGTTCGTGATGATGACCGTAGCTTCAGGCACTTTGGCCATCATTCGATTGCGGCCGCGTTGCATCCGGATTTGGCGCAGCTTCATTTTGATCTGCGGATCACCCTCCAACTTCTTATATTCGTCTTTCTGCTCTTGCTTACTCATGCGGTTACGCTTGATCCAAGCAAAGCGCTGGATCGCATAGTCCGCAACGGAGGCGACAGCGATGATCCCAATCAGGGCAAAGCACAGCTCCACCAGAATTTTGACCAATACTGGCATCAGAGCCGCCGGCTCCATCGCAACTAAAATCGGCATTTCACGAGCATGGGGGGCCAAGATTGCATAGGCGACCCAGCAAATGACGATCAGCTTCAATACTGTTTTGCCAAATGTCATCAGAGCTTCGGCCCCAAACAAGCGCTTGAAGCCAGCGATTGGCGAGATTTTTTCGAGCTTTGGCTTCATTTTCTCGCCGGTGAACAACAGGCCTGATTGGACCAAGTGACCTGCTAGGCCTGCAACGAAAATCGCCCCCACCGTTGCACTCATCAAAATGACCATCCGGCCGCCGACGTCAAAGCTCAGGCGCTGAAGGGCACCACTATCGACCGCAAATTGTTCAGGCCGCTCAATAAAGACCGTCATATATCGTGCGAGGTCTTGGGCACTATGTAAGCCAAGAGTCAGAAGGACTGCAACGCCAGCCGTTAGAACAAACAAGGTCGCAATGTCTTGCGATTTCGGAACATCGCCCTTTTTGCGCGCTTCATCCAGCTTATATTGGCTGGGGGCTTCCGTCTTTTGTGATTCATCTTCTTCCATCTGGCGGCCTCAATTCAAAGACCGGCCGGCGGTGGCAATGGCTTCTAGCCAGACCAGCATGCCCGCGCCTGCAGTGATCGCAAACAACATGATCCCCAACAGCACTTGCACGGGCTGGGCGATGAAGAAAACCTGGATGGCTGGGGCCACGCGGTTGATGATGCCTAAAGCTACATTGATCACCACCCCAAAGAGCAATAGAGGCGCGGTAATTTGGATCGCGAGTGAAAACGCTTGGCTAAACGCGCGCAAACTAAATTGGGCCATGTCGCCCAAGGGTAATGGTCCGCCGGGTAGGAAGTTTTCGAAACTCTTTGCTGCCCCTGAAATGAAAAGATGGTGCACGTCGCTTTGAAATACTAACGCCGTACCCAAAAGCGCCAAAAAGGTGCCGAACACGGCCCCTTGCTGTTGCTGCGATGGGTCAAATGCCATTGCCATACCAAGGCCTGTCTGCATGCCCGCAATTGCGCCGGCTGTAGCCAAGGCTGAGAAAAGAATGCGGGTGGTCAGGCCCAGGGACAGACCGATGAGGATTTCTTTCGCGATGGCAAGAAACATAGTGGCCGTATCAGAGGGCAAGGGGCCAATTTTGTTGGCGACAACCGGTGCCAGCGTAAAGGCTATGAACAGCGCTACCATGAGACGGGCGCGCGTCGGCACGAATTGGTCGCCAATACCAGGTGCCAACATCATTAAAGCGCCCACGCGCGCGAACACTAAGCCAATCACCCAGACCGTTTGTGGGAGGAGTTCCATCTGCGGGGCCCGCTAGCCCGCGCCGCCAGAAGCAACCTTGGCCATCATCTGGGTCATGAATTCTCCCAGCATTCCACCCATTAAGGGCAGAAACAGCAAAAGTGCCGCAAAAATAGCTAAGATCTTCGGCACAAACACCAAAGTTTGTTCTTGAATCTGCGTGAGAGCCTGTAGAAGGCCAATGACCAAGCCCACAGCAAGCCCCACCAACATGACCGGTGCCGACATTGCGATTGTCAACCAAATCGCGTCGCGGGCAACATCAAGGACTTCTGGGGCATTCATCGTCAGCTTCTCCGACTCAGGGCGCATAAAACCAATTCTAGTTTCGCACTGGTATGGGATGGCTTGGCATGGTTAACAAAGTCTTGATAAATGAGATTCCGAGCTGAACTCCGGCGGTAGAAGTGATGAATTTTCAACATGTCGAGGTAAAAAGCCGCACTGAGCTGCGCGCTTGGTTGGGCCAATATGCCGAGGTCTATTCCAAGAGTATTTGGCTTGTGACGTATAAGAAGGGTCGGGGCCCGACCGTCAGTTATGATGAGATCGTCGAGGAGGCTATTTGCTTTGGCTGGATCGACTCCCGCATCGCCAGACTGGACGAAGATAGGTCTATGTTGCTGCTCTCACCCCGCCGCCCAACCAGTTCTTGGTCTGCGCTCAATAAACAACGCGTTGAAAAGCTGATGAAACAGGGCCTGATTATGCCGCTTGGGCTTGCGATGATCGAACAAGCGAAAGTCAATGGCGCTTGGGACCGTTTGAACGACGTCGATGCATTAATTGAACCCGCCGATCTTAAAGCCGCTTTGGCGGCAACAGCCTATGCCCTTGAGAATTGGAATTTGATGCCAGCCTCTAGCCGGCGGGGGATATTAGAATGGATTGCGTCTGCGAAAAGGCCTGAGACAAGGGCAGAACGTGTTGAGCGAACGGCTACACTCGCCAGCCACGGCAAAAAGGCTAATTTCCCGGAAGGCCGCAATATGATCCCCGGTGCGATCGGTCCAAAGACCTCTTAGAGCATGTCTTCATAGAAGGCCCCGGCCCTCAAGACGTGGTCGACAACGTGGATCTCAAGAATCCAACAGGCGGAGGAGGGGGTTTTGCCAAAGGCCTTGAGCTTGCCGCTGTGATGCACACGGTGTGGGAAGGCCCCGATCCGATGACCGGATGCGCCTTCCAGTGCCAAGGTCCGTCCACGTTTGGCTGCTTCAGCCAAAGCAAATTCATAAAGCGCGATGCCATTGGCCCCAGTTTCGGACCAATGGGCTTTCACCGCCGCAAATACCGCCTTGGAATCGTCAATTAAGCTTTGGTAGGTTGGGACTTGTCCGAGCGTGAACCCCGCCCCGACATCGCCCTCATGGCCATCATAGCAAGGTCCGATATCAAGGAAGAAGATATCATTAGGTGCTAGGATGTGCGGGGAAGCAGGTACCTCCCCAAAAGGGAGAAGCGTATTGGGGCCAAAGCGGACTTGGCTTGCATGCCAAAGTCTGTCCGCGCCACTATCCAAAATGGCTTGATCAACAATGGCTTTGCCGTCGAGATCATTCATGCCTGGCTCAATCATGGCCGCAGCACGCGCCAAAGTCTCCCACGCGCGGGTTTGCGCCGCTTCTTGCAAGTCCAAGCGGAAATGGGGATGGTTGGCTTCGCGTGGATCGAGCGGTGCGGTCACTTAGCCGCGCCCACGATAGGGCGGCACGCCTTGGTCTGGAATCCATACGCCTTCTGGCGCTGGCCCTGTGGCATAAAACACGTCAATTGGAATGCCACCGCGCGGGTACCAATAGCCCCCGATCCGCAACCAGTTTGGGGCCAGCAATTCCACCAAGCGCTTCCCAATCGCGACCGTGCAATCCTCGTGGAAAGCACCGTGATTGCGAAAGCTTGTTAGAAACAGCTTCAAGCTTTTACTTTCCACCAACCAGTCGCTAGGCACATAGTCGATAACCAGATGCGCAAAGTCAGGCTGCCCAGTCACGGGGCAAAGGCTTGTGAACTCGGGTGCCACGAAGCGCGCTAGATAGGCGGTACCTGGATGGGGGTTGGCGACGCGCTCCAGCACAGCCTCTTCGGGAGAGGCATAGCCACGAACGTCTTGGCCGAGGGTGCCTAGACCCTCATAAATAGAAGAATTGCTCATGAGGCTCATGTAGCGCTAAATCGGCGTTCGTGCACCTTACCACTGCACGCGGCGCACCTCCTAGCCCTGCATCTGCCTCAGAACCTGCTTCAAACCGATCAAGTGTGCAGCAGAAGCAATGATTAGCACGTTGTTTTGTTGCCAATCTGGGCAGAGGGCACTAGCGTAAAGTCACGAGGGAGAAAGCGACCCAAAAGTGTCGCACCCACATGAACCTGTTTAAGGGGGGTTGAATGGCTGAAACCAAACCGGCGACCGGACTTAGTCGAATTTTCGCGCGCAAGTCAGTCGCTCAAATCATGAGCGAGAACGAAAAGAGTGAGTTGAAGCGGACTTTAGGGCCGGTCAATCTGGTGCTTTTGGGCATTGGTTGTATCATTGGCGCTGGTATTTTTGTGCGGACCGGTAATGCAGCTGCTTTGCACGCAGGCCCCGCTGTAATGTTGTCTTTCGTCGTTGCCGGTCTGGTCTGCGCATGCGCTGGTCTGTGCTATGCAGAGCTTTCCTCTACCCTGCCTGTCTCAGGCTCAGCCTATACTTATTCCTACACCACTTTGGGCGAGTTCGCCGCTTGGATCATGGGCGCGCTCTTGCTGCTTGAATATGGGCTTGCGGCTTCGGTGGTGGCGGTGGGCTGGTCTGGCTATGTTGTCAGTCTCTTAGGGGACTTCGGCCTTGTCATACCGCCGGAATTCACCGGTCCGATGAACCATGTGACCACGCTGAAGGATGGCACCACGCTGACGACTTTGTTCAACGTCCCCGCTTTCTTGGTGACTTTGGTTTTGGCTTGCTTGCTCACTATTGGGATTTCTGAATCCAGCCAAGTCAACAACATCATTGTGGCGATCAAGGTCACGGTGATTGTGGCGTTTATTGTGATCGGCGGCTATAAAGTTCTGACCCATCTACCTGAATTGTCAAAGAATTGGGTGCCGTTTATTCCCGAAAATGAGGGTGAAGGCAAGTTTGGCTGGGAAGGTGTGTTCCGCGCCGCTTCCATCGTTTTCTTCGCTTATATCGGGTTCGAAGCAGTTTCGACCGCTGGCCAAGAAGCGAAGAACCCGAAGAAAGACATGCCAATCGGCATCATCGGTTCCTTGCTGGTCTGTACCGTTCTATACATGCTGGTGGCGGCAGTCTTGACCATGCTGGTTAATTATAAAGAACTGAATGTGCCCGATCCTGTGGCTGTGGCCGTTGATTCTATGGGTCCTCAGTGGGCTTGGTTCGCGATGACGATTAAGGCCGGTGCGATCATCGGCCTCACCTCGGTGATCTTGGTCCTCATGTACGGCCAAACACGGATCTTCTATGCCATGGCCCGTGACGGTCTGTTGCCAAAGATCTTCTCACGCGTGCACCCCAAGTTCCAAACCCCTTGGATCAACACGATTGTTGTCGGCATCATTGTGGCTTTGGCTGCAGGTCTGTTCGACATCAATGTTTTGGGTGACGTCACCTCGGTTGGCACTTTGGCAGCTTTTGCCATCGTCTGCGTTTCGGTGATTTGGTTACGTCAGGCCCGTCCAGACCTACCACGCGGCTTCAAGGTTCCTTTGTATCCCATTCTGCCCATCTTTGGCATTTTGTCGTGTGGAGCTTTGATCTTCACCGTGGAACAACGCGTGTTGCACTTCTTCTTTATCTTCTTGGTCGGTGCGACGGCGGTCTATTTCCTCTATGGGATGTGGAACTCCAAGCTCGCTAAGGGTGAATTCGTGACAGGTCATGAGCCTGCCGCGAATGAATTGCCACACAAACTCGACTAGGGCTTCAGCCTTGTTTGATCGATGACGGCGGGTCTTCGGACCCGCCGTTTTTGCTTTAAGGCATGTGCAGCCGGGGTGGTCAAACTGTGCTACGCAGGATAGGCCCTTGGCCATGGAACGTATGAGAGCAGATTTACTCCTAGTGGCACGTGGTCTTATCGCCACCCGCGCGAAGGCACGAGAGGCGATTGAGGGTGGTCTGGTCCGTTCCGGCGAACGCGTAATCGTCAAGCCTTCAGAGCTTCTGGAGCCAGATTGCCCACTTACGGCCCAACTTGCCTATCATTGGGTGTCGCGCGCAGGGCTGAAGCTGATCGCGGCTTTGGACGCTTTTGGCATTATGGCAACGAACCGGTATGCGCTGGACATTGGGGCTTCAACCGGTGGCTTTACGCAAGTGCTGCTCAGTCGAGGCGCGACCCATGTCGTCGCCGTCGATGTGGGGCGCGAACAGCTGGACGCAAGCTTGCGCGGCAATCCCGCTATAACCTCGCTTGAAGGCACAGATGCCAGAGGCTTAACCTTAGACGACCTAGGCGAGCCTGTGCCCGACCTTGTTGTGATCGATGTGAGTTTCATTGGGCTAGAGAAAATTCTGCCCTCCATCTTGCCTTTGGTCGCCCCTAGTTCAGATTTGGTGGCGCTCGTAAAGCCGCAGTTTCAGGCAGGCCCCGCGCGCGTAGGCAAACGCGGGCTCGTCGATCCAGCCATTGCTGCGATTATTGCAGAGGAAGTCCGCCAAGCGTTAGACGGCCTATGTGGCTTCAAGGTTCTTGGCCTGATCGAAAGCCCGATTGCCGGTGGCGATGGCAACCGAGAATATCTTTTGCATGCGCGACGCGACGGCGTGGACGGGGAAGCGCACTAGCGCGTGCACACCATGCAAGGCGGTGGGAAGCTGCCAGGATGCATGCCGCCAGTCATTGGAACAGGTTGGCTACCGACATAGGAATCGCGTGGCACTTGCGCGGGCCGGGGAATATCGGCTGGCGCTGCATACAGGGGCCCGCGTCGCTCACGCCCATAATAAGAATGAGGTGATGACTGATACCAGTCGCCACCCACCACACGCTGGGCCGTTGGCGCTGTCACAGGCTCTGGCATAGGCCGATAGCCCGCATGTGGATGCAATTCTTGCTCGGCTTGGGGTTCAAAATTCGGCCTTGCAGCCGGTACTGTTTCGCAGGTGACATTTGCGCCGCCTATCTGGGACCCCACAAAGGCCCCAACAAGCGCACCGACCACGATGCCTTCGGGTTGCACGGCCGCTGCTGCCAGAGCTTTACCGGCAATCCCGCCGCCAACAGCCCCAATCATACCACCGGCTGCCCGAGAGCCTGATTTGGCTTCTGCGCATGGGCCTGAAAAGCCTTCCGGCTGGCCCATCGCGCGTGGCATAGGACTGCGCTCTCCCACCCCGTGAGCGGATGCTGGTGTTGCGCCCAAAAGAGCGGTTGCACACAGACTAGCGAGCAGAATTGAATGGACGGGTTGGCGCATCATCGTCTCCCAGAAAGTCAGAAATCAGAGCTTGGCGATCAATAGCCCGGTGGGCGCCAGCCTTGCGGACATTGGCAGACCCAAGTTTGCTGTGGGGGCGTGGTACGACCGTCTGGAGTGGTGATGGTTTGAACACTCCAGCCACAAATCATCCCACCATGTTGCATCTGCATGGCGGGTGCTGGCCACGAGGTCATGCCGCCTTGGCTCGACCAGGTGCTCATCGATGAAGACGAAGACCAAGTAGAATTGCTCCAAGCACTACTCTCGCTCGCCAATGACATCGCGGAGCCATTTGAAGCGGCTTCATAGCTGGTAGCGCGGTCCTTGATCGGGTCAACATAGGGACGGCGGTCATGGGCCCAAGCCGAAGAATGGCCGGTGGAGCTTTGTACTCGCTTGGCCTTCGTCGCAGAACGCCGATGGTTGGACGGGGCAATTGCAGCACGTGTGCGCTTCTTGGTTGCACGCGCCTTTTGTTTGCCACGATCTGCATAGCCATCACGGTAACCATCCCGATAGCCGTGCCGGTAGGCATGCTGCGTGTGCTGTTGGTGCTGCGCTCGGTGCCCATTGTGCGTTTCTGGTTCACGCACAACTTCTTCCCGCACAAAGGTCTCGGTTACCGCTGGCGATACCGTAACCGTTTGTTGGAACTGATGTTGGGATACGCCAGATGAGGCGGCGGACGAGGTCGATCCACTAGAACTTGATATGCCGCTTCCAGACAAGCCGGGACAGGCGACATAGACGCATTGAGCCAAGGCAGGGCTAGCCATAAAGCCCGAAAGCGCGACACCAAGTAAAACTTTTCGCATATTCAAGTCCTTTTCTGGGACGTTCGAATCAATTCTCGACGAAATTCTTTCGTCACTTCACAACACTATGCCAAACTATTAACCATAAGGCGCTGATCTTCACCAAAATAGGGAAAAGAAAACACAGACATAGCTGCGGGCGTTCCCTACCGGGTTCACAAACCCAAGCCGCCTCCCCTGGGTGGGGGAGGCGGTCCAAACTTAGTGCATGGATTCAGTTGACTGCTTGCCACTCGCCACGATTGTCGCGGCACATCCAAACTTGTTGACGCTCATAAAGGCCGTCCGGACGTCGCAGAGCAGCTTCACCCCAACCACATTCCTGGCGGCTAGCTACAGGCGGGGTATAGCTAGCTTGATAAGCCCGATCATGGTCGCGATGGTGTCCACGGCGGCTAGGACGATAGTCGCTGTAGCGGTCGTCGCGGGAATAACCATAGTCTTGCTTGCGGTACTCTTCTTGGCGCGCTGGGCGCTGGTTGGGCTCATAGCCACGATAGACAGGGTCATCGCAGGCAACGCGGCCCTTGGCGATTTGCGAACCAGCCACTGCACCGACAACAGCACCGAGGACAGTGCCCTCTTTGCGGGCATTACGCCCAGCTAGTTGCTTACCCAACACCGCGCCAGCAACCGCACCAATAGCCCCACCGGCCAAACGATTATTGTTCAAGCTTTGCTGGCAGTCCTGTGGAACCGAGCCATAACTTGGATAGGCGTTGTCATAGGTTTGGGCAGAGGCCATTGCGGGGGCTGAAAGGGCCAGCGCTGCAGCCAAGCTTGAGAAAATCAATGTACGCATCACGATGCTCCTTTACAGAGAAGACCCATGAGTTAGAGGGGGCAGGTGCAGGCCTTCTGTGAAAGCTAACTTGCAACATCCTCCCTGAACGGCGCATGAGCAGATATGAACAATAGCATTCAGGAAACTCTCACGCTCAACATTGAGCATATTGGCGCACGCGGTGATGGTGTTTCGCGCGACCAAGACCGTGCGGTCCATGTGCCTTTCACTTTGCCAGGCGAACAAGTTGAAGCCCACCAGCGCGGTGATCGCGCGACGCTGATCAACGTCTTGAAGCCCTCACAAGAGCGGGTTGAACCGGTTTGCGGCCACTTTGGTGTTTGTGGCGGCTGTGCCCTGCAGCATTGGGCGGAAGGCCCTTATTTAGCTTGGAAGGCAGGCTTGGTTGAGCGGGCGCTGCAACGCGTCGGGATCGAAATTGCCTTGCCGCCGACCCAGCCTGCTTGGGGCCAAGGGCGCAGACGCGCGACTTTTCATGGCAAGCATGCGGGTCCCCGCTTTTTGTTCGGCTTTACCCAAGCCAAAACCCATCAGATTGAACCAATCAGCGCCTGTCCTGTTCTAACCCCTAGCCTCAATGCTGCTATTGCCCGCTTAGCGATCCTTGCAGAGGCGCTCGCGCCCAAACAGGAAACAATTGATCTCCTTGTTACGGAGACACCGGTGGGCCTTGATGTCGACGTTCGTCATGCGGGCAGGATTGATAAGTTTGAGCGTAAAGGGCTCGAACGTTTGGCAGCGCTTGCTGAAGCGGCAGACATTGGACGACTGACACTCCATGGTCAGACGGCGTTAACCCGTGTCACCCCGCGCGTAAAAATGGGCCAAGCGATTGTCGAATTGCCAGCTGGTGCGTTTTTGCAGGCCACGCGTGCCGGCGAGGAGGCTTTGGCTGCGCGCGTGCTGAAGTGGACCGAAGGCCGCAAGCATGTTGCCGACCTATTTGCCGGGATCGGTACCTTTGGGTTGCGGCTGAAGGAAAAGGCCCAGGTGCGTGCCATTGAATCCGACGTCCAAGCTGTGGCCGCGATGAAAAAAGCGTCAGACGGTCTGGCAGGGGGAAAAACATTGATTGCGGAGGCCCGCGACCTGTTTCGGGCACCCCTAGCGCCTTTGGAGATGAAAGGCTTAGACGCCATCGTCTTTGACCCACCACGGGCGGGGGCGGAAGCACAAAGTGCCCAGATTGCGCGCTCCAAGATTGATCTGGTGGTCGCCATCTCGTGCGATCCAGCCAGCTTTGCCCGCGATGCCCGCATTTTGGTCGACGGAGGTTATCGCCTCGCTGAGATCGAGACCTTTGACCAATTCCGCTTCACGCCGCATGTCGAAATTGCAGCGAAGTTTGTACGGTAGATCATATGCCCTTTTGGACCGATACCAAACTTGCCGATATGACCGAGGCCCAATGGGAAAGCCTGTGTGATGGCTGTGGCAAATGCTGCTTGATCCGACTAGAAGACGAGGACACAGGCGATATCCATACAACCGACGTGCATTGCAAATTGTTTGACTCGGGCTCTTGCCGCTGCAGCAATTATGCTGAGCGCAAGACTCATGTACCCGATTGTGTAAAATTAACACCGCAGACCTTGGCCGAGCTGACATGGCTGCCCATGACCTGCTCTTATCGGTTGGTGCAAGAGGGCAAGCCCCTGTTTAATTGGCATCCCCTAGTCAGTGGGGATCCCGAAAGCGTGCATAAGGCGGGTATGAGCGTTCAGAACCAGACAGTTCCAGAAGGTCAAGTCAAAGTTCGCCACTTGGTTCGGCGCATCAAAATTTGGCCCGGGGAGGAAAGCGCCTGACACCTTAGCTAGAGATCACGCGCCGAGAACGTATCGCAAGCGCGCGTATCGCGGCTCTCAAGTCCCTTGTTAAACCAAGCCATACGTTGTGCACTGGTGCCATGCGTGAAGCTATCGGGCACCGCAAAGCCTTGTGCGCGCTTTTGTAAGCGATCATCGCCAACCGCGCTGGCTGCCCCTAAACCTTCTTCAATATCACCGGGCTCAAGGGCTTGGGTTATATTGGACTGGCCAGCCCATAGACCGGCATAACAATCAGCCTGAAGCTCGATTCGAACAGCGAGCGAGTCTGCCCCTTTGTTTCGCCCCTCCTGGCGCATCGCACGGTTGGCTTTCGGTAAGGCGCCGGTGACGTCTTGGACGTGGTGGGCGACTTCATGGGCGATCACATACGCTTGAGCGAAGTCGCCCTTTGCGCCGAGTCCACGGTCCATTTCTTCAAAGAAGCTCATATCCAGATAGATTTTCTTGTCCCCCGGGCAGTAAAATGGCCCTGTCGAGGCACTGGCTGTGCCGCAGGGGGAGCTCGTTTGGCCGTTAAACAAGACTAAGGTTGCGGGGGGGTAGGTTGCCCCATTCTTCGCAAAATCTGCTGTCCAGAAGTCTTCTGTCGATCCTAACACAGCCGCTACACGGTCAGCCGTTTCTGCCTCGCTGCGGCTAGAGTTAGCCCGTTGATCCAAGCCGTTGGGTTGAGTTGTTTCTGTCTCAAAGCCTTCAGACGGGCCGGCAAGACCCGAGCCAGCTCTCAGGATCGACATAAGTGTGCCAAGGGAATCGCCGCCGCCAAAGAAGACAAGTAATAAAACGATCACGATCATGGCGATGCCACCGCGACCACGAAGGGGCAGGCGAGGGCCACCGCCACCGCTGAGTCCGCCGCCGCCGCCTCCGCCACGACGATCTTCAATATTGCTCGATCGGCGAATGTCATCCAAACGCATGGCGTGCCCCTTCTACTCACTTGGCTGAACTCTGCCATCGGCTTACACTTAACCCCCTTGCCACTGGCTCACGCAAGCCCTTCTAGTGCGACTATGACTTCTGCACCGCTTTCTATCGTCATCCCAACTTTGAACGCGATGCCTAGACTGGCTGATTGTCTTGCCACATTGGTGGCGGGGCTTGGTGCTGGCCTTGTCCGCGATGTGGTGGTGGTGGATGGAGGTTCCAGCGACCAAAGCCCTGAATTGGCTTTAGATATGGGTTGTCATGTCATTCAAATGGGCTCCCAAGGTCGGGGGCGTGGGCAGCAATTGGCTGCAGGTGCGAAAGCGGCGAAGGGTGAGTGGCTTTTGTTTTTGCATGGCGATTCAGTGCCCCTCGAAGGTTGGATCGCAGCCTGTGAGGCGCATATGGCGAAGACGCCGCAATTGGCTGCCTACTTTCAGTTAGGCTTTGACGATCAGGCAAGAGCTGCAAAGCGGATCGCCTTTTGGGCAAATTGGCGCGCACGCCTGTTGGGTTTACCCTATGGCGACCAAGGCCTTCTGATTTCGCGCAGTCTTTATGAGTCACTTGGAGGCTTTAGCCCGATTGCCTTGATGGAAGATGTCGATCTCGTTCGCAAGATCGGAAAGGCGCGTCTTCGCGGCTTGTCCGCAAAAGTTGAAACCAGCGCCGAGCGTTATCGTCGCGGTGGTTGGTGGTTTGTTCCTTTACGCAATCTGTTACTGCTTGCTGCCTTTTTGTGTGGCGTTTCACCCGATCGTATCAAAGGCTTTTATCGGTGAGACCCCATCTTCTGATTTTTGCCAAATCTCCACGTATGGGACTTGCCAAGACGCGTTTAGCGCGTGGCGTAGGAATGGTTGCAGCTTGGCGAACCAAGCGACGTTTGGACAGCCTCACCTGTCGCATTGCTCGCTCACCTGCATGGGAAACCCATTTGGCAGTTGCACCGCAAAGAGACCTGAGCGCCCGGTTTCCTGGTATCTGGCCGTCTGATCTGAGCCGGATAGGCCAGGGACACGGCGATTTAGGACAACGCATGGCGCGGGCTCTCATTGCGTTTGGGAGTGCGCCTGTTTGCATCATCGGCTCTGATTTGCCAGATCTGAAAAGGGCCGATCTGGCGATAGCCTTTCGCGCCTTAAAGCACGCAGACGTTGTTCTGGGGCCGGCTACAGACGGCGGCTACTGGCTAATCGGTATGGCCCCGCGCGTGGCACGACGTGCCCGACTTGCCCCCGTTCGTTGGTCGAGCCCACATACATTAGCGGATACATTGGCGTGCTTGCCCACCACTTGGCGAGTCGCGTTCCTGCGTGAACTGGAGGATGTCGACGATGCGGCGAGCCTCAAGCGATCAACGCAAAGATAAGGCACCCGAATTGGCGAAACCAGTCGATCCGGTTGCCGCAGTCACACTTGTTGACGTTGCGGTATTGAACCGTGTCGTTGTACTTGCCAAGCGCGGACTATCTTGCGGCTCATAGGTTGGCACAAGACCACGAGCCAGCTTCTCAAGGCTCGGTGCGCGCTGGCCAAAGCGGCGGTGATAGATCCACATATTGCTCATCACGCGCTCGGCATAAACACGTGCTTGCCCATTAGGGGCTGCCTCCATGAACATCAATGTGTCCTCGGCACCCTTCACGCTCGCACTCCAGCGCGTCACATTTCCTGGCCCTGCATTATAGGCCATGAAAGTCCGCGTCAGACAATTGGAGACGACGCCCATCGCCATCATTTTCTCCAAATAGGCCTCACCCAAAGTGACGTTCAATGTGGTGTCATTTAGAAGACGTGGATTGCTAGCAAGGTCGCGCCGCCCCGTCATCCAAGCCGCTGTTCGGGGCATCACCTGCATCAAGCCGCGCGCGCCAGCATAGGATTTTGCATTGCTGTCAAACTTTGACTCTTGCCGCATCACTGCCAGAACGACGGCTCGGTCCAGCACGAATTCGCCGCCGACAGGGCGAAATTGGTCTGGAATCGGATAAAGGGCTGCTAAAGCCGCGGCAGAAGAAGACTGGGCAATCCTTTCGGCAACTGGGGCTAGGTCAAGGCTGCGAGCGACGGCAAGGTAGCCGAGGTCGTCTTCGGCCCGACCACGGCTCCAGCTTGTGAACAATTCGGCCTCGGCATCGGATTGACGGCCAATCTCTTTCAAGGCCATCGCCCGGCGAACGCCCGGATCTGTCCGCATCAAACGTGCTGCGCGATCCTTTTCATCTTGTGCCTGAGGAATGCGCAAGGTTTCCCAACGCCCAAGCCGCGCCAGCGCCAATTGACCGTAAAAGGTTAAAGGGTTTGAGGCAGCCTGCTCCAGAAACGTCTGAGTTTTGGCTTTGTCACCGAGCCTTTCTGAAGCGCGTGCCGCCCAGAATGCCCCAGCAGAGCGCGCCCAATCATCACTCGCATTCCAATTCGCAGCGGCGGTGAACAAGGTTTGAGCCGTTGCAAAGTCACCGAGGCGGTAAGCGGCAAGACCGCCAATCCAGCCGGCTTGACCAGATTGTGGCCCACTAACTGCTTCGCGTGCCATCGCCAGTGCGGTTTCATCGTCGCCCGCATAAAAGCGCGCTGCCAACGCATCAATCTGCGCACGATCTGCTCTTGTTGCCCCTTGCCCGATGGGTACTGGAATAAAGCTTGGTTCGCGCACAGCTCCCATAGAGCGGCGCGCTGGTACGGGATCCGGCCGCTTTAGTCGGAACGGTGTTGGCACAACACCCATGATGCGGGCAGCTTGAATTGCATCTTCCTGAGCGTCTTGTGCGCGTTCATAAACCGCGCTTGCCCCCGCCACATCACCCCAACGTTCAAGCCAAGCGGCCATAGCTGGCAGATCTGGCGGAGCAGCCGTCGCAATAAGGCGTACCCGCTCTACATGGGGTTTCAAGGTGCCGTCAGAAATGCCTGGCAAAAGCTCTTCGAGGACATCCTTTTGGTTCATGGCCGCCGCAGCGAAGGCCTTGCGATAACTGGCCTCATCACTGCTGTTCAGGATGTCGGATCCTGCAACCGTGCCGCGTAAAGCCGGGACAGCCGCTGCGGTTTGAGCGAATGTAGTTGAAGGGACGCCTGAAAGTGCAACGTAGCCAATCGCTAAGATCGACCACACCAAGGGACGCTGTCGCACATCAATCTGTGTCCTATAACCTAGCGTCAAATCAATAGGCCCTTTGCCGAAGTGCTTGATAAACATTAGAACTCTGGAAGTTCATCAATTCACTTGCTTGCTTGTTTTGACCTTTTACGTCAAAAGTCCGTGACGCCCTCGACCCGTAAAAGGAGGTCGGACGGGCAGGTTTACCTAGCTTTTGCCTCGTTTCTGCCCTTTGTGGCAACGCCCAATGCTGAGATTTTCTGTTCAAAAATTAATAAATCTTGCCAGGCGAGCGCTTTGTCCCGGGGTCTGTTCATTAGATAGGTTGGCGAAACCAGGCACTGAGCGTAGGCAGTCCGCCCTTCGGCGTCGAGGCCAAGGCGGTAGTCAAATGATCGGGTGCGCAACTTCATGATGCCGTCAGCCGTGTTCAAGAGCGTCTGAGCGGCAACACCGCCCACGATCAAAATTGCTTTGGGTGCCGCAAGCTCGATATGGCGTGTGAGGAATGGGCGACACAAACCTATTTCCTGGGCAGTTGGATTTCGATTGCCAGGTGGTCGCCATGGGATGAGACAAGTGAGATAACAATCTTGCTGCCGATCAAGACCAATGCTTGCCAGCATCTTTGTAAGCAATTCCCCTTCGGGCCCTTGGAAAGGTTTGCCGATTTCATCATCCTCGCGAACGGCGGTCTCCCCAATCACCATGATTTCGGCACCTATTCGGCCATCGGAAAAGACGGTCGTGCGTGCATTGGCTTTCAACCCGCAGCCATCAAAACTCTCCAAAGCTTTGTGAAGGGCGTCTAAACTGGTGCAAGACTGTGCCAAGCGCTGCGCTTCTGCTAGCGCATCGACTGGCTTTTTGGCGTTTGTCACACGCGCTGGGGTAATTGCAGCCGCGGGTGCCAGAGCGTCAGCCGCCGGAGGCTTTTGGGCTTGAGCGCGTGCTCGCAGAGCCGGAGCTAAGTCAATCGGCTCTAACCCTGCCAGTTCCCACCATTGCGCCAGCGCTTGGGCAGCGGTTTCCACTGTTAAACTTGGGCGTACATGCATACGTTCAGCATTCCTATCGCAGAGATTGCGGCGATTTGGGCGCCTAACTGGTCTTGACCTTCGTCCTTTAAGACCTCGATAAGCATTCGTGAGGCTGATGACAAAGGCAATCTGAAATTTGTCCTCATGCGATAACAGTCTAACTGATCCATGCAGGGCCGAGGCGAAAAGGGGAAAGACGATGGCTTTTGACGCGATTGAGCGTGAATCGATGGAATATGACGTCCTAATCATTGGAGCTGGACCAGCAGGCTTGGCGGCTGCGATCCGTTTGAAACAGCTCAATGAAGATTTGGCCGTTGCAGTGCTGGAAAAGGGCGGCGAAGTTGGTGCCCATATTCTTTCTGGCGTTGTTGTTGATCCGAAGGCTTTAGATGAACTCGTGCCTGAGTGGCGTGAAGCGTCGGACCGCCCCTTGACCACCCAAGTTGAAAAAGATGAGCTAAAGCTCTTGGGGGAAGCAGGCAGCTTGCCTTTACCCAATTTCATTATGCCGCCTTTGATGAACAATCATGGCAATTTCATCGGCTCGCTGGGCAACGTGTGCCGCTGGCTCGGTGCTAAAGCCGAAGAATTGGGCGTGGAAATTTATCCAGGCTTTGCCGCCGCCGAGGTGGTCTATGATGACGCAGGTGCTGTAAAGGGCGTGCAAGTAGGTGATATGGGTGTCACGCGCGAAGGCGAAATGGGTCCAGATTTCACCCCGGGCATCAATATTTTTGCAAAGTACACATTGATTGGTGAAGGCGTCCGCGGCTCACTCGCCAAGAAGATCATTGCCAAATACAATCTTGATGAAGGCAAAGAGCCTCAAAAATATGGCATTGGCCTCAAAGAAGTTTGGCAGGTCTCGCCAGACAAGCATAAGCCCGGTCTCGTGCAACACGCGTTTGGCTGGCCCTTGGATTGGAGCACGGGCGGTGGTTCCTTCCTTTATCACTGGGGCGATAATCTCGTCTCAGTCGGCTATGTAGTTCATTTGAACTACAAGAACCCGTGGATTAGTCCATTTGATGAATTCCAACGTTTTAAGCAGCACCCAGATGTCCGCCCAACCTTTGAAGGCGGCAAGCGGTTGTCTTATGGTGCACGCGCGATCACGGAAGGCGGGTTGCAGTCTGTCCCCAAATTGCCATTCCCGGGTGGTGCCTTGATCGGATGCTCAGCCGGCTTTGTGAACTTGCCGCGCATTAAAGGCAGCCACAATGCGATGAAGACAGGCATGTTGGCGGCTGAAACTGTTGCAGCAGCCATAGCTGCCGGCCGGTCAGGCGATACCCTAGAGGAGTATCAAACCGCTTACGAAACCAGCTGGGTCTATAAGGACTTGCTACTGGTTCGTAATGTGAAGCCTCTTCTGTCAAAATTTGGCACCATTATGGGTCTTGGCCTTGGTGGCATTGACATGTGGTGCACTACGGTGTTCGGCGGCTGGTCGCCATTTGGCACACAAAAACACGGCAAATCCGATGCAGCAAGTCTGTTGCCTGCGGATCAGTTCGCAAAGATTGAGTATCCAAAGCCCGATGGTGTGATCAGCTTCGATAAGCTGTCCTCAGTTTTCTTGTCCAATACCAATCATGAGGAAAATCAGCCGATCCATTTGAAAGTTGCTGACCTTGCGCTTCAAAAATCGAGTGAATTAGACGTCTTTGGCGGGCCGTCGAACCGTTATTGCCCTGCAGGCGTTTATGAATGGGTTGAAGATGGGGCCGGGCAGCGCTTCCAGATCAATGCGCAAAACTGCGTACATTGCAAAACCTGCGACATCAAAGACCCTAACCAAAATATCACCTGGACCACCCCACAAGGTGGGGAGGGACCAATCTACCAAAATATGTAGGGTATTTTTGAACTCGGGCGCGGATTGCGATCACATTTCACAGGCAGGCCTTGGTCTAGCCCTTGTTTGGTTATCCAATCAGCGCCAGTTTAGTGCACGGCCAATTTTTGGCCGAACCATCTATCTGAGCTACCAGCAGGATTTTGCCATGCGCCTTAGAGCAGTCCTTTTTGCGACCACAACCTTCCTCATGGGCTCCTCTTTGGTGGCAGATATGGCTTGGGCCGCAGCGCCACCGGTTATAGAACGCACCCCCGACGTCGGCTCGGCAAACGCAATTGAACGTGAGCGGGCTTATGCCGGGCTAAGTTTAGGTGATGCGATCCGCCAAGCATTGATTGATGATGATTTAGAGTTTGCCTTTAAATCCCTGGCTGCCCTTGGCCGGGCAGCAGGTGATAACAGTACTGGCCTCTACTACAGTGGGATCAAGGCGCTCAGCCAGCAAAACTATTCGGACGTTACCACCACCCTGCGCGACAGTGATCCAAACGACATGTTGACGGCCGCCTTGGTTGCTTGGGCGCATGTAGGCCAAGGCCAGCTAAACCAAGCGATCAATGGATGGGAAACCTATGGCGGTGATGGTGAACGGCCATTTTTCAACGCTTATCGTGCTCTTTTGGCTGAGCAGAACGGCGAAGTTAATGCAGCATTGGACTATTACGCACAGGCTCAAAAGGGCGGCGAACTCCATTTTGTTCGTGATTTGACTAAGCGCTACATCACTTTGCTTGTTCAAGCTGGCCAAAAGGAAGCGGCCTTGAAGGCCCATGAGGATGTCTTCGGCGACCCAAAGAGCCTTGACCGGATTGATGCCCTGTTTCGTGAATCGATTGTCGCCGGCACGCCGGCCACTTTGGCTAAATTATCGCCTGAGGCAAGCGTTAGCTCGCTGATGAGCAATTATGCTTCAGCCATGATGGTCGTGCGGATGTTGCAGGCTAATCAGGAACAAAATGATCCGAGCAAGACTGAGGCAGATCTGCCAGTTGAAAGACCAGATGCTGATGCTCAATTCGTTAGAGATGCGCTCTTATTGCGAACTGCTTTAAAGATTGATCCCACCAATCAAAGTGCACGCTTCGCATTGTCAGAAGTTCTTGGCGAGATTGATGAGGATAAGGCCGCGCTCGCTACATTGGCACCCATCACATCCGGGGAGCGGGTAGATGAAGCGCGTCACGCGAAAGCGGTGCTTCATATGAGCCTTGAAGATGCGTCTGGGGCCAAAGCTTTGCTTGATGAGGTTCCAGAGCGCTTGCGCGACCGGCGTTGGTGGGACTTAAATGCCAGCGCATTGAGCGCGCGTGGCGATTTTAAGGGTGCATTTGAGAGTGCTAGCAAAAGTGCTGCTGTCGCCAAAGGCACCGGCGATTGGGATGAAGATCTCGCTCGCTTGAGTTTGATGCGTGCACATTACGACCTTGGCCAGAAAGCTGAAGCCATTGAAATCGCACGCGGGCTAGTCAAGAAATTAAAGCCAGAGAACCCAATTCGCGGATCTGCTGGCCTCTTCCTCGCTGGCGAGCCGTCGACCCATCGCGAGGGACTGCCCGCTGCACGTGAGAGCCTTAAAATGCTGGGTGCCGATAGTCGCTCAAAGTTGTCGCTAGGCGGTGTGTTGGCTCAATTCCCCTCTACCCGCGCCGAAGGTGTGCAACTGATGCGCGATGCTTTGGAAGAAATGCCGCGCTCACCATTGTTCATGAATGCGTTGGGCTACACGCTGATCGAGTACGATATTGACCTCGACGAGGGTTTTCAATTGCTTTTGAAAGCATATGAATTAAGGCCATATTCCGGCGCTATTACCGACTCTTTGGGGCGTGCCCACTATAAGCTTGGTCAATTGGATGAAGCCCAACGTTTGATCGAGAAGGCAGTTGCAATGCGGAAAGATTCACCGGACCCAGAGATTTACGACAATCTCGGTGACGTCTATTGGCATCAGGGTAAAAAGGTCGAAGCCCGTCGGATGTGGCAGATGGTGAAAGATTTTGGCGGGCATTATTTCAAGCAGGACCAATTAGACGACAAATTGAAAAATGGTCTAAGGGGTCCCGCCCCCGTTGAGCGGACTGCGCCTGTGGTCGCGGAACCAGGCAGTGTTTAGACCCAATCAAATCTCAATCTTACGTGCCCTTGTCCTTGCGGCTATCCCGCTTTGTTTCCAAGTATCAGGAGCGATGGCACAAAGCCCAAAGAAAGCAGCGCCCCCGAAGGCATCGAGGCCTGTCGTGTTGACGCCTGCTGCGCCGGTGCTGCTACAGCGAACAGACGCCGACGTGTTCGCCGCAACTTTGACCGGCCGTTATGCGCAAGGGGTCGATAATCCAAAATTAGCAGCGCAGGCTTGGTCGCGGGCCTTTTTCCGCCGCACTTCAGACCAAGAGCTTTATGAGCGCGCAACCTTCGCCAATCTTGAGATTGGTGACCTTGAGATGGTCGCGCGTATGGCTAAAGTGGTTGCCCCGGGTCAACGCGTGCCAAAGGCAACATTGACTTTGGCTATCGAAGCGCTTGGCCAAGGACGCTACCTGGATGTCACCCGGCTGCTTGAGGGGGAGAAATTCAACCCAAGCCTCACTCAATTTGCCAACCATTTGCGTGCATATGCCCTCCTAGAGCAAGGTCAGGTCCAAAAGGCGATTGATTTGGCGGGGCAAGGTGCTGGTAGTCCTGACCTGGAAAATGCGGCTTTGATGTCTCGAGCCATGCTTCTTTTTCGCGCCAAACAACCATTAGAGGCCATCTCCTTGTTCGAGAAGGCCCGGGAACTTGGCCAAGATTCGCCTGCCGGTTTGCGTTTTTACAGCCAAGTGTTGTTGTCCGTAGGCCAGAAAAGCAAGGCGGAAGCCCTACTGGCACCGTTAGCGGAGCGAAGTTCAGTCAGGGCCTCGTCTTTCAGCGACGCGCTTACCAAACTGCGCACTGGGGGTAAGGGTGAAGTTGCGCTTAATACGCGAGATCATATTGCGATTGGCTTGCTGACCTTGGTTGAAGCCATGCAAGACAGCCGTCCACCAACTGAAACCTCAGATCTCTTGTTTCTTCTAGCTTTTTTCAATCCCAGTTCTAACGAAATCAATTCGGCCCTCGGCCAGCATTTGGCCACTCACGGCTATATAGAACTCGCTGAACCGTATCTGCAGCGCGTTATGGCTAGTAGCCCTGATTACATTGCCTCGCGAACTGAGCTTGCTTGGCTAATTTATGCCCGCGACCCAAATCAAGCTTTGAAAGAGGCGCGGGAGCTTTCCACCAAATATCCGAAGAGCTTCCCCGCAATGACTCTGTTGGCCGACATGTTGGCGGCCAATCGTCTCGATGCCGAGGCCGAGGCGACATATGATCGACTCATTCAGATGGCGGAGGTGGCTGAGTGGTCGCCTGCGGAGATATGGCCGCTTTACTTTGGTCGTGGTGGAGCACGGGAACGCCTTGGTCGCTGGCCAGAAGCGTTGGCGGATTTACGCTTAGCGAAAGCCGCCGCCCCCAATCAGCCAAATGTGTTGAACTATCTGGGCTATGCGATGGCCGATCGCGGCGAGAATTTGGATGAAGCTGTGGCTATGTTGCGTAATGCCATGCGGTTGCGTCCTGCTTCTGGCGCGATTTTGGATTCCTATGGGTGGGCCCTTTACAAGAGCGGCCGGTTTGAAGAAGCGGCCACGATTTTGGAGCGTGCATCGGGGCTGGCACCAAACCTTGCTGAGGTGGCAGATCATTTAGGCGACGTCTATTGGCGAACCGGGCGACAAGAAGAAGCGCGGCTAGAATGGCAGCGCGCTTTATCGTTGAAGCCAACTGCAGAACAAGCAAGAGCGCTCGAAATCAAATTAGTTGATGGGCTACCGCCGGACCCAAATAGGGCGGCTGATGCGGCTATTGCCGCCCAAACAAAACCCAACTGAGCCATCCATGACTTCCTACTTTGCTCCCGCCAAGATCAATCTGACTTTAAGAGTCGGGCCACCACAGGCCGATGGTCGACATCCTCTCGATAGTTTGGTTTGTTTTACCCGCATCTGCGGCGATCA
The DNA here is from genome assembly GCA_027485915.1 of Alphaproteobacteria bacterium. Lineage (GTDB taxonomy): Bacteria > Pseudomonadota > Alphaproteobacteria > Caulobacterales > Aquidulcibacteraceae > Aquidulcibacter. The sequence continues at coordinate 186,169 of JAIXQA010000001.1, forward strand.
GATTTCAGTCGAGGCGGCAGAGGCTTTGCACTTGGAGATCTCAGGACCTTTTCGCCAAGGCCTAAGCCTAGGACCGGATAATCTGGTGATCCGGGCAGCAGAAATCCTTGCCAGTGCATCACATAAATCAGCGCAAGCACATATTCGCTTGATTAAGAATTTGCCCATCGCATCAGGTATTGGGGGGGGCTCGGCCGATGCAGCAGCGACCATGCATGCGCTGAACGCGTTTTGGAAGCTGAATTTGCCGCTGGAAGAACTTTTGGATTTAGGCACGCAATTGGGAGCCGATGTACCAGCTTGTCTGATCGGCCGGCCCGTTCATATGACAGGAACTGGCGAGACTTTGGCATCGGTAGGACCCTTGGCCACGATGGGTGTCGTCTTGGTCAATCCGGGGGTCCCGTGCCCGACCGGGCCCGTCTATCGCACCTATGACGCCTTAGGAACTGGGCCTGAGCTTTATGTTCAGCCGATCCCCGATGTGGCTTCTCGCGAGGGCTTGCTGACTTATCTTCAGGCTATGTCGAATGATCTTGAGCCGGCGGCTATCAAGCTTGTTCCCGAAGTCGCCGATGTCTTGGCCTGCTTGGCTGCTAGTCCTCAAGTTCGCTTTGTCCGGATGTCTGGGTCTGGTGCCACATGCTTTGCCCTCTATGACGATCTGCCAGCCGCGCAGCTTGGCAAAAAATTTGTTCAACAGGCTCTTGCCAATCGCGGCTTTTGGGTTGAGGCAGATCTCATCTAGTCATTGTGGATAGACCACAGACATGTGGAGGGGCTCTTATGATTATTGTGCATCACCTTAACGATTCACGATCGCAACGGATTTTGTGGCTGTTGGAAGAAATGGGGACGCCCTATGAAATCAAAAAATATCAACGCGATGCGGTAACCAATCTAGCTCCGCCCGAACTCAAAGAGGTTCATCCGTTGGGCAAGTCACCCGTGGTGACCGATAATGGCGAAGTATTGGCCGAATCCGGCATGATTATTGACGTATTGGCACGCCGTTATGGTCCTGATCTGGCTGTTGATTTTTCTTCACCGCTCTACCCAGCTTATTCCCACTGGCTCCACTTTGCCGAAGGCTCAGCCATGCTGCCGTTCCTTTTGGCGCTTTACACTGGGCGCTTAGGCGATGCCGCAGCACCTCTGATGCCACGCATCACCAGCGAGATCATGAACCATTTATCCTATGTCGAAGCCTCGCTAAGTGGGAAGCAGTATTTTGTAGGTGATCGTTTGACCGGCGCGGATATCCAAATGAGCTTCGTCGGCGAGATTGCTAAAGGCCAGGGCGCGCTCGGCATGTTGCCAAATTTGAAAGCTTGGCTCGAGGGGTTACACGCCCGCCCACAATGGCAGACCGCCCTTGAAAAGGGTGGGCCTTACAGATTTGCATGAGCTAGCTCGAGTGCCCTAATCCTAGCGTGGGCCGGGTCCTAATGTGCGATCGAAGAAGTTCAAGATCGTGAGTTGGACATGCTTGGCCCGCGCTTTTTCGCGAATGCCGTGCTTCTGCCCAGGATAGACCATGGTCTCAAAAGGAATGGATGCAGCTTGCAGTGCGTCAAAAGCGGCTGTGGAATTATCAAACGTGACATTGTCATCGGCCATACCATGCAGAATCAAAAGCGGTTGCTTAACCTGTTTTAAGCGCGGCAGAACAGAGGATCGCGAATAGGCTTCAGCCTCATCTTGTGGCTTGCCCATGAAACGCTCTGTGTAATGCGTGTCGTACAACGACCAGTCTGTAACAGGAGCTCCTGATGCATATGCTGCAAAGGCCTCTGGTGCCTCGGTTGCCAGCCGCAAGGTCATGTAACCCCCATATGACCATCCCCACACACCAATGCGTGCCGGGTCGACATAGGTTTGTGCTTTTAAGAAGGCGAGGCCAGCCAACTGATCTTCGACCTCGGGACCTCCAAGCTTGCGATTGATCGCACGTTCAAAACTGCGACCACGATTTGGTGTACCGCGATTGTCGATCGAGAACACAATATAGCCTCGCGCAGCATGCAGCTGGGTGGTGTTGCTACCCCAGTTACGGCTAACCACCTGCACTCCGGGGCCGCCATAGACGTAGACGATGACGGGCCATTTTTTGCTGGGGTCAAAATTGGCTGGCAGATGCATCGACCAATTCAAGAGGTCGCCTGATGGGCCTGTCATAGTGCCAAACCGCACACTTGCCCGTTTTGCCAGAAAGGGTGCCCAAGGGTGCTTGCTGTCGAGCTTGTTCTCTTCAATCCAGCGAATGAGGCGTCCGCTCGCATCATATAGGCCGAGGCGAGGGGGCGTCGTGGGGTCCGAATAAGTGCCTAGAAAAGCCTTGCCAGTGACAGCCATGGTCACGCCCCAATTGCCACCACTAGCCGTTACGGCGCTGGGAGAACGGCGCTTGGTGATCGAGGTAGAATAGAGACGTTGCTCTAGATTGTCGTCCTTATTGGACATGAAGAAGACGCGTCCGGCCGCTTCGTCGACGCCAGTGATTTGGGACACCGCCCAATTGCCAGTGGTTAAGACTTGAACACCCGTCCCATCACGTTTTCGCCGTTCAATATGCCGCCACCCGGTCCTTTCACTCGTCCATAAGAAGTCACCTGAGGCAAGGGGCGTAAAGTCGTTGGTGAGGTTTAGCCAAACCAAGTCTGCTTCGGTTAGGATGACTTTCGATTGGCCTGTAGCAGGATCGACCAGCAATAGATCGAGCCGCGTCTGAGCGCGATTTTGCCGCTGCACGTAAAGTGTCTGGCCATCCTTGGACCAATTGACCCGCGCAACATAGATGTCATCATTATCGCCTAAATCTACTTTGACGATACCACCGCTAGCCAAGTCCTTGATTAAAAGAGCAACACTGGCATTAGTCGCCCCTGCGCGGGGATAGCGTTGCTGGACAATCTCCGTCTGGTTCGCGCCAATCTCCACGCGCGGAACGAACGCAACTGCGCTCTCATCGACTTCGGTAAAGACAATTCGGCTATCGTTTGGAGCCCACCAATAGCCAGTATCCCGATCCATTTCCTCTTGTGCAATGAATTCAGCCATGCCGTAGGTGACGGCGTCACCAGCTGCGGGTGATAGCGCAATTTCCTCGTTTGTGCCCAGTTTGAGTGCCATCAACTGGCCCTCGCGAACGAAGGATACAAAGCCGCCAGCGGGTGAAATCTGCGCGTCGGTTTCAAACTCTGGTGTCCGTGTCAGACGGCGTGGCGCGGTGGGGTCTGCAACGGGCACGTAATAAAGGTCACCTCCCAGCGGTGCCAAAATCGCTTCGCCCTTTTTGTCCCAATCGTAGGAGACAAGACCGCGTGTGCCGGCTAGGCGTTGCCGTTCCCGGCGCGCTGCTTCTGCTTCTGATAAGCTGCCTTCGTCTGGAACCAGAGCTTTGGAATCAACCAGCATAAAGGGTTCACCGCCCCCGACGGGGGCTGCCCAAAGATCTAGACGTAGAAAGTCCCGTTCATTTGGACGCAACCACGTGACTAATTTACCATCGGGCGAGAATTTTGGTGCGCGTGCGACCGGTCCATTGAGTGCAGGATCTTCAAACAAGCGGTCCAAGGTAAGGACGCTTGATTGAGATGCCTGTGTAGGCACCTGTTGTGCGTCGGAATTGGCGGGGAAGCTGGCGAGAATCGCCAATAGGGTCAGAAAAGGGCGCATACGCCTATTTGGCAAGGGTTCAGCTTTCCGGCAAGCCTTGATGTAAAAGTGCCCACACCCGAAGGGCGCTCGCCAAGGGCCTGTCAGCCCGCTCGCTGTCGATTTCACCTATGAGCGCCGCCAAAGACAGCTTACGTCGCCGTGCATGCCCTTCAAGGGCTGCCCAAAACTCTTCTTCAAGCGCAACACTCGTGGCGTGCCCTTCAAGGGATACCGATCGCTTAATCAGACTCATGATCTGTCGCCTTGGTCAGGAAATGACCATCGAGGCGCGTCTTGACCCGTGTTTTGGCCTTTTCTGTGGCAAGCCTTTCCAGTTTCGTGCGACCAAAAGCCACACGGTTCGCCTCGCCCTTGGCGGCACGCTCAGCTCGGGCTTTTTCTTTGCGGGCGCGGCGCAAATTGATAATTTCTGCCATCCAGCGTTTCTATCGCCGCGTCTAACCAAAATCCATCATCGTTCTGGGCTGGGCGGACTTGAGGCGCAGTCAAAAGCACGACGCGACAGAGTTTCTGGCGTTGCAACGGCATCTTGAAGCTGGCGTTCCATTTCTCCTTGAACCAATTGAGGTACTTTATCCAAAGAGATTCCATACGCCTCAGCCGCCGCATAAACTTCTGCCAGCCAGCGATTGCTACTTTCAATCACACCCGGGTCGCGCGCCCAACTTGGGGCTGCCATAGCTGTCACTTGGATCGCCGCAGCACAATTAAGGCCATCTTCCAGCCGTGTAAGCATTTCAGGATCACGCTTTCGCATAACGTCAGCTTGCGCCGGCTTCCCTTGGGGTGCTGATTGTTTGGCATTCGTCTGGGCGAATGCTTGAAAGCTCCACCCCATTAAAAGCGAAACAAGGATCAAATTGGCACGCATACTCACTCACTTTATGGCTTGGCCCAATGATGCAGTCTTTGGGCCAACCAAAGATGAGCTTACTACGGGGCGCAGGCTTTACTGCGGCAAAGTTTGATTGAGTTCAAGATAAGCCCCGTCGGCATCAAAAAACTGGCAACCCAAAACTCGGATCGGCGGTGCAGCGGGGAAGCGGGGCGGATAGACAGAGATTTTGGGCTCAACAATCAGTCGCACGCCCGGCGCAGTCTTAGCCGCATCACAGGCCTTTTGCGCATCAGCGACCGCGGCCACGATGATGTGGCTACCTGGCCCCAAAACTTTGGGCTGCTTGACCTTCGGGTGGTCTGGACGGTCGGTGTATTGGATGAGACCAATCCAGCCGATCCAAGGATCATTGGCATTCAAAAGAACAAGTCGGATCGGCCTCGGCGGCCCACCCTGGGCGAAAGCGGGGCTGGAAACATGCATCTGCTCATCATAGTTGACGCGCATGCCTAAAGCATCTCGATACAGCTTGAGGGAGGTCTCCATATCCCGCACGATAATGGTGGTACGGCGAATATCGATTGGGAGCCGCTCAACGGGAGCAACAATTTTTGTAGGGTCGTTGGCGACTTCTATCGCTTGCTTTGAAGGTTCGGCCGCCTGTTGAGCCATTGCCATTCCAAGGCCCGTACTCGCAGCAACAATGCTCGCTAAACTCAAGACTTTCGCGCACAGTCGCATAGTCTGCCCTCCTCATAGGATATATCATTTTATTAGAGGTTGGCCGTCCAGATGCAAGACTAAAAAGTCTTGTTGGGAAGTCTATTGGCGAGAATTTCTGATTAGGCAACAACGCCGAGGCGTCGAAGGGCATCCTGACCTAAAGCAGTCTGGCGATTATAATAGGCCACGCCGGCAGAACTGCCGCCGGCCTTTTGGGCGGCATTGGCGGCATTCTGCTTTCGCAATTCGACTTGAGTTGGGTCGGTGGATATTTCTCGATAGCCAATGCGCAAGCGGCGCAAGACGCCGTCAAAGGCATCCGCCAATGCCTTCGCTTTTACCTTATCAGAGACATCGCCCTCCGCCGGCATTTCTAGCGCGATAATGGGAGGTGGATCAGAGACTGATTTGGTGCCTGGCTTTTTGGGGGCAGGTCGCGGGACTGCAACCCCAGGCTCAAGTCCTAACTGGGTCAAGGCGTCCGCAACGCCATCAGTCGCCTTCAGTTCGATCCGGTCGCCAGGCTTTGGCGTAATCACCAAGCTTTCAATGCCTCTAAGCGATCGGGCTTCGGCAGTTCCATCTCGCATCAGGACACGGTTTAATTTGGCGGCAAGGGTTCGCATGGTCTCGCCTTGAGCGATGGTAATCTTCCTTTCGCTACCGCCATTGACGATGACACTAAATTGGTCGCCCGCGCGAAGGCCTGTTCGGTCGGTCAATGCATCTGAAATGCCGAAGCTTAAGGTGCCCTGGGGAATACCCATGGAATCCAAGCTTTCAGAAACCGTCGGTGCCAGCGCGATGGAAATCGGTGCATCGGCCAATTGTGGTGCTGTGCGGTTAAAGGCTTGCGCGCCTGTGTCTGCGTCGAGGCCGACGATTGAGCTTTCGCGCTTGGTGCTGGCAGGTGTTGAGCCGTTCGCTGGCGTAATGGTAACCGTTTCAGTCGCAAATGCAACTTGACCGCCGGCGGCTGTCAAAGCTCGAATGGGCTCGCCAGAAGTTTCGGTTTGGAACAAGACGGTTTCAGAACTGATTTCCATTCCCACCAATTTGTTGGCAATGGAATTGCTGGCGGACCGGCCCGCAAGGAAGATTCGACCGGCGGAGTCGGATGTTACCATTGTGACTGCAGTCAAATTACTTGCGGCCAAATTATTGGTGGCACCACTGGCAGTGCCAGTAAGGGTATCAAACTTCCGCATGCGGGCACCACCCGCCTCATTCCAGATGGCGACGGCCTGGCCATTTGCCAATGCAAGCCCTGCTGGCGTGTCATCGCCTGTTGTGCCCAAGGATTGGGTAAAGCGCACCGAACCGGTTGCATTAAACGCCTGCAGATAGACATCTTTGCTGCCTAAGGCTGCGGCTCCGCCGTAACTATTGGTCGTTGTCCCCATGACGTAGACACTACCGTCTGCACCCACTTGAACATGGGTAGCATTGTCGCTGCCAGTTGCACCCTGCTGATGGTACCACTTATCGCGCCCTTCAGAGTCAAAAGCGGCGACAAAGGAATCCAAGCCATTGCCAGTTGTGCTCGTTGCGGTGTCCGCTCGACCATTGACTGCCCCAGCGACTGCCAAGGTCCCGTCCGCACCAATGGCCAGCGAAAAGCCTTGCGCTGGCGCTGCTGACCCAAGAGCGCGTGTCCAAACGACTTGGCCGGTTGTATCGTATTTCATTAAGACGACGTCGCTCTTGTCCTTTGGTGTTTGGCCATTAACCTTGCCAGTCGCATCGGCAATCACATAGAGTGAGCCGTCTGAGCCTACGACAGACGCACGCGCACCGACTGTAGAACCTTTGACCGCAGAGATATCGGATGTGAAAGAAGCCAGCTCATCCGTGCCTTCAAGGCCCGTCAATTTGCTAACTACACTTTGGGTGGCACCATCAATTGTTTTGCCGCCAGCCGCATAAAGCGCTGGCTTCGTGTCGCCCGCCACACCCTCAAAAGATAAAGTTTCGAGTGAGGTAGTGGTAATCCGCATCCGTTGTTGTATTGTGGCCGTGCCGCCTTTGGTCGTGGCGGGCACGGTGGTTTCGACGCGTGAAAGCCGGCTTTCAAAGCCTGCAGTTTCAAGCTTATTGTTTATGAAATTGGTCACGTTACCAATATTGCGGTCGATTGAGCCCATTTCTGCGAGATTAATATCGAAATTGGTGGTGACCCCAGCTTTGGTCACCTTAAGGGTGAAGCGTCGGTCGCCCAGAAAACCTTGTGGAATGGCCGTCAAATCGCCATTCACCAATGGCTTGGTATCGTATTGCAAAAGCCCTCTAGGGATCCCTTCCCCTTCGTGGCGCGCAAGCCGGCGGCCACCAATTAGAAATGCCCCGTCAAGCTTGGTGCCTTCGATATGTTCATTGAGTTCTTCGATACCTTTGTTGATGCGGTCTTGCAGCCGTTTGCGAGTGTCCGCGCTCACACCATCCTTGGCAGCGGCATCTGCAAGCGCCTGTAGTTTCTGCACGCCGTTGTGGATGATGAAGAGGCTCTTGTCGTTTGGATCTTTAACCGCGGAACCGGCCCCGTTTCCTAAACTCGTATTCACCAGTCGGCTGGCACGCAGCGCTTCAGTCGCCAATTGCGATAAAGTTGGCGGTCTAGCGCGAGAATCCCAAGGTGCCATGCGCGCGATGTCACGTTGGGTCGGTGGTCCAGAAGGAATGCTACTTGAGCCAGTATTGACCAGCGACGACAAGTCAAGAGACTGCACTGACGAGTTGGAAAACCCGCCTGAATTCAACAGACTAATGACATTGGCGTTGATTGCCACCGATTGAAGTCCTTACTTTACCCTATGGAATTCCAATTTTGCGAGCATTTTTAAGCTCTTAGAATGGCTGAAAAAGGTTGCAATGGGCTTAATTTTTCAGATCGGTTTTGGCTTTGGGGGCGAGAAGCCGTTGTAGATCAGGCCGTAATTGTGTCGCGTCGTCTTTCCCATTTTCGCTTGTATTTGAGAATTATTCGCATATAGTGTCGGTATGCCCCATTCGCAGCCCCTGCATGGTCTTGAAGCTGGTGCGCAACTTGCGCTCCATGCCATGCGTCGTGCGGCTGGCCCGTCGGTTTTTCGGTGCCCTGTCACGGCAGAGCGCGTGGAGACAGCGCGCGCTGCGATGCGCAAGTTGGCAAGTCTTCTACTCTTGTCTGGCAGAAAATTGCGGTTGGGGGAATTGGGTAGCCTCGAGCCGTCTCCGGATGAGCGCACCCTGTTGAATGCGTTGGCCGCAGCTCAAGCAGGTGATGAAGACGCGCTCGTTGCGGCACTGCGCTGGCTGGCAGGCTTTGAGCCTGGCCTAGACATGACCGAAACCACCAAGATTGCCGCTCTTGCGTTTGCAGAGGCTGGCTGGAAATGGGGCGCAACCATGAGCCCCAGAACACCAGAACCACCGTTTGGGATGAGCCCAGTTCGGGCCGTTAGCTGACCCGAACCGGATTTTTCATTGATTTAATTGATGATAATCCCTTTTGGCGGGCTATCACTTTGCCCTGTATAACCATTGAAGCTCAATTCTTGGCTTCCTGGCTGAGCCGTTACTTGGACTGTTTCTCCATCCTTGATTGCGCCAGAAAGGATGAGGCGCGCTAGCGGATCTTGCACATCCTTTTGGATCACCCGCTTCAGGGGCCGAGCGCCGTAGGCGGGCTCATAACCCTTATCTGCCAGCCAAGTTTTGGCCGCCTCATCCAGAGTAATTCTGATATCGCGCGAGGCCAATAGCGCTTCCAACCGGCGCAATTGGATCGGCACAATCCGGTCCATCTCGGCCCGTCCCAGACGCCGGAATAGGATGATTTCATCAATCCGGTTGATGAACTCGGGACGGAAATTGCCGCGCACAGCCTCCATCACCATTGGCCTAACAAGCTCGACATCCTCACCATCATTCTGCTCGGCGAGATATTGGCTGCCCAGATTGGATGTCATGACAAGGATGACATTCTTGAAGTCCACAGTCCGGCCCTGTCCATCGGTCAGTCGCCCGTCATCCAGCACTTGCAACAGAACGTTGAAAACATCGGGGTGGGCTTTTTCGACTTCGTCAAAAAGCACCACCTGATAGGGTCTGCGCCGCACGGCTTCGGTCAACGCGCCACCCTCATCATAACCTACATAGCCTGGAGGTGCCCCAATTAAGCGGCTAACCGAATGTTTTTCCATATATTCTGACATATCGATGCGGGTGACCGCGCTATCGTCATCGAAAAGGAATTCCGCCAAAGCTTTGGTAAGTTCGGTCTTGCCCACTCCTGTAGGGCCGAGGAACAAGAACGAACCGATCGGCTTATTCGGATCCTGCAAGCCCGCACGGGACCTGCGTACCGCATCGGACACGGCTTCCAGCGCCTCTTCTTGACCAACGACGCGCGCGCGCAAAGTGTCTTCCATCGCGAGTAGTTTCTCGCGCTCGCCTTCAAGCATGCGTTCCACCGGTACACCCGTCCAACGGGCGACGACGGCAGCGATTTGTTCGGCGTCGACGACTTCATGGACCATGCTTTCGCCACTGGTTTCTGCCTCTTTCAACGCCTTTTCGAGGTTCGGGATTGTGCCGTATTGTAGCTCACCGGCTTTGGCATAATCGCCGCGACGTGTAGCCTCGGCCAACTCGAGATTGAGCTTTTCCAACTCTTCTTTCAACTTGGTGGCATCAGCCAACTTGGCCTTTTCGAGACGCCAAGTTTCTGTCATATCGTCGGATTTGGCTTGCAGCGTATCGATCTCGTCTTCCAACTTTTCCAATCGCTCTATGGAAGCAGGGTCTTTCTCTTTGCCCAGAGCTGAGGCTTCAATACGCAATTGCATCAATCGACGGTCGATTTCATCTAATTCTTCGGGCTTACTGTCCACTTGCATCCGCAAACGGGCAGAGGCCTCATCCATTAAATCTATGGCTTTGTCCGGCAAGAACCGATCTGCGATGTAACGCTTCGACAAAGTTGCCGCAGCTACGATGGCAGCATCAGAAATTCGAACCCCATGATGGACTTCGTATTTTTCCTTCAAGCCCCGCAAAATAGAAATAGTATCCTCAACGCTGGGCTCATCTACAAATACCGGTTGGAAGCGCCGAGCGAGCGCTGGATCTTTTTCAACATGCTTGCGATATTCATCAAGCGTTGTAGCCCCAATGCAGCGCAATTGGCCGCGTGACAAGGCGGGCTTCAAAAGATTAGACGCATCCATTGAGCCTTCAGATTTGCCGGCACCGACGAGCGTGTGCATCTCGTCGATAAATAGTACGATGCCCCCATCCGCAGCTTCCACTTCGCTCAGAACCGCTTTCAGGCGCTCTTCAAATTCCCCGCGAAATTTGGCCCCAGCTATCAAGGCCCCCATGTCCAAGCTCATGAGTTTCTTGTTCTTTAAGCTCTCTGGTACGTCGCCATTGACCATTCGCAAAGCGAGGCCTTCGGCAATTGCGGTCTTACCCACACCGGGCTCACCGATCACAACAGGATTGTTTTTCGTGCGCCGCGACAGAACTTGCACACAGCGGCGGATTTCATCATCGCGACCAATAACGGGGTCGAGTTTGCCATCGCGCGCTGCTTGGGTAAGGTCGCGGGCATATTTTTTGAGCGCTTCATAATTGTCGTCGGCATTCGCCGTATCAGCGGTACGGCCACTTCGCATCATGCCGATCGCTGAATTCAGGGAAGTTGGCGTGACGCCAGCTGCCTTTAAGGCTTCTGCGGCTTTGGTTGTGCGCGCTGTCGAGATGGCCAGTAAGAGCCATTCCGCCGCCACAAAACTATCGCCAGCTTTGCCAGCAGCATCCTCTGCCCCTTGTAGAATGCGCGCGGTCTCCGGTGGCATGTAGATTTTATCCTCGCCCCCTTCGACGACGGGCAGGCCCGCTACCGCTACATCGGTTGCCAGCTTGGCCTCGTCTGGTCGCCCGCCAGCCGAGCGGATCAGTCCAGCCGCCAATTGTTTGTCGTCATCAAGCAGCGCCTTCAGCAAGTGCTCTGGCGTAAAATATTGGTGCTTACGCTTGATCGCTTCCATTTGTCCGGCTTGGACAATGGCACGGGCGCGCTCAGTGAATTTATCAAGGTTCATGGTGGCAGAGCCTAACGTTAAAGACAGGGAAGACCTTGGAGCAAGGATCGTTGCCCCTTCAGTTAGGTGTGGCCTTTCAGCAACACAAGGGGTGGGGCCAACTCATTTTTCTCTCCGCTTCTTTGTGCGTTTCGTTGGGCTTTGAACGCTTTTCAAATAAGCAACCAGCCCATCAATTTGCTCAGGCTCGAACTGGAATTCAGGCATTGGCCCATGGCCAACCACGATGCCTTCACTGAAGGCTTCCGCCAGATTTTCAAGCGGATAGCGTTGTCCAAGTGTTCTAAAGCGCGGAGCGTTGGAGTTTGGGCTTTCGCCACGTTTGCCGATCGCATGGCAAGCGGCGCAATGGGTTTGGGCAAGCGAGCGCCCCATTTCAATAGTTTCTCGTCGACTTAAGGAAGTGTCTGCCGAGACGGTTCCGACAAGACTCATTGTTAAACAGAAGCTTAGTGTTAGCCGTGTCAACATAAGTTTGCCTTTCGTCGGCGCTGTAATGCGCACATCACATCCTAAACTTCCCATCATCAGAGGCGTGTGTCCATGCTGAAACAAAGCCGCAGGTGCTTGCCGGTCGAGGGTGGCAAAACCGTCAAAATACTGTCATCCTACGGACATAGCTGCATGTCAGCCTAAACGCTTCATTGCGCAACCGGATCCCGAAAAACACACATGCCCGAAAGCCTTCCTGAACCTGCCGCCCTGAATTGGCCTGTGATTGCCACCATTTTGGGTGTGTTGGTAGTGGCTTGCGGCTTCATTTTTGGGCTAACCCAAAATGTCATAATGACCCTCATTGGGGCCACCAGCGTTGGCGGCTCTTTGTTGGTTGGCTGGTTCTTGGGGGCGGAGGCAACAAAAAGTGCTGCAGAAGCACGCATCCTTGCCGAGAAAGATGCTTTGTTTGCTTCCGCTAGTCCCGAAACAGCGCAGGGATCAGTTTTGGTGCGCGACGCTGTGCGCTTTGCTCGCGCTGCGATAGAGGCAACCCCAAATCCCGTTCTTATCGTAGATTCAGCAGGTCGTTTGGTCGGTACTAACCAAGCTTCGAGAGATCGCTTTTCGATCGATGCTGGCCAAGTTCGCTTTAGCGCTGTGATTCGGCGACCCAATCTGGTGGACGCGGTGAGCGAAGTATTCAAAACTGGCGAGACGCGAACTTTATCGATTGAGAGTCGGGTGCCAGTTGATCGCTATGAGCGTGTTTCAATTGCCCCTTTCGAGGCGGATCAAGAGCGTTTTGTCCTGCTGTCGATCCAAGACGAAACCGAGGCCCGTATGTCCGAGAGAATGCGAGCGGACTTCTTGGCTAATGCAAGCCACGAACTCCGCACCCCTCTTGCCGGCATCATCGGATTTATCGAGACTTTGCGGGGTCCAGCCCGGGATGATGCCGTGGCGCGCGATCGGTTTCTAGAGATTATGCACCTACAAGCAGATCGAATGAGCCGCCTTATCTCAGACTTGTTGAGCCTGTCGCGCATTGAGCTTAATGAGCATGTCGCCCCAACCGCACGTTCAGACTTCGCTGCCGCCGTGCAGGAGATCGTTGAAAGTCTGCCGCCGGATAAGCAGAAGCGTATTGAGTTCAAAGCGGGAGATGACCCCCTTTGGGTGATTGGCGATTGGGATGAGATACAGCAGATTGCCGCAAACCTCATTGATAATGCTCTGAAATATGGCGGTCCGCAGTCTGATGTCCGTATCATTTTATCGGCTTGGCTTGACCGAGATTCCGCTTTGAAATCTGCCATGCGGGAATGGGATGGCGCGTCTCGCTTGCCACTGACCAGCCCTGAAGTCGACCGGGATCGGCTCTATTGCACGCTGCGGGTGGAGGATTCAGGTCCGGGCATTGCACGACAACATTTGCCACGCTTGTCAGAGCGCTTCTATCGTGTGGAGGAAACCGCCACGGGTAAAAGTGGTACGGGTCTCGGTTTGGCCATTGTCAAACATATCGTCAATCGTCACCGAGGTGGCCTAGTCGTAGAGAGCGAGCAGGGCAGGGGCACTGCCTTTTCTGTCTACTTGCCGCAGCCCTTAGAATTGGGTCCTGTACGGACAATGGTTGAGGTCCAAGCTGGCTAAGCCTGTCCCAAGCCGTCACTGTCATCGAAGTGTCATAAAAATGTAATCTTGCCTTCTCAGCAAAGCCTTAAGGGGCGGGGTGGAAATGGTGTCGGATTGTCCGGCAGGGGCTGAGATTCTTCATGGATGCGTTCGCAGATGTGCCCGTAAGCTTGATCGCGGCAGCCATTGTGTTGGCTTTCGGGACGTGGGCTTGGCAAACTGGGGCCACCAAAGCCTTGGCTTTGGCCAATTCTGGTCAGGGCCGTTTAAACTCTTTGCCCGGGCACCATGGTTGGTACGCGGTTCTATGGGTCGTAGGACCTGCCTTAGGCCTGTTATTGGTGCATGAGCTGATTGCGCATTCTGCTATTCGCTCCCTCTTGTTGCATAGTCTGCCGCCAGAGGTTTTGGCTCTACCGAAAGAGCGCCTCGACCTTTTCTTTGCCGACGCAGCTAAGATTGCATTCGGCGGCACCCCGAGCCAACGCACCCCGGATGTACTCGCAGCCGCGGAAGCAATGCGCGGAATTTCAGCCAATCTCAATCTTGCATTTGGGCTGGGGGCATTGGCGCTCTCTGCATTGGGTTTCTTTCTTTCGCGTTCTCATTTAGGCCGTGATTTCCGGGCCCGTAACGCGGTGGAGACCTGCATCAAGGCCGCTATGATGGTGGCGTCTGGAATTGCCATCCTAACAACGCTTGGCATTGTTTTATCGCTGTTATTTGAGACTCTGAAATTCTTTTCCAATTACAGCCCAATCGACTTTTTGTTTGGCACACAATGGAGCCCGCAGGTCGCGATTCGGGCGGATCAAATCGGCCAATCAGGTGCATTTGGTGCGGTCCCCTTGTTTGCCGGCACGGCGCTTATCATGCTGATTGCAATGGCAATTGCGATCCCAGTCGGATTGGGTTCAGCTATTTATCTTTCAGAATATGCCAGCGCGCGAGCGCGGGCCGTTGTAAAGCCCGTTTTGGAATTGCTTGCAGGTATTCCAACGGTCGTTTTTGGGTTTTTTGCCTTGCTGACTGTTGCACCGATTATCCGAGCCATCGGAACCAGTATTGGCCTCGACGTCTCGGCACAAAGCGCGTTAGCAGCTGGCCTTGTGATGGGGATCATGATTATTCCCTTTATCTCGTCATTGTCGGATGATGTGATCAATGCTGTACCCCAAGCCTTGCGGGACGGCTCCTACGCAATGGGCGCGACTAAGTCTGAGACGATCAGCCGGGTTGTGATCCCTGCGGCTCTGCCCGGCATTGTCGGCTCTGTCCTATTGGCGGTGTCAAAAGCGCTCGGTGAGACCATGATCGTGACCATGGCAGCAGGCCAGAACGCCAATCTGACGCTCAACCCCTTAGACATGGTGACGACGGTCACGGTTCAAATTGTAACCTTGCTGACGGGCGACCAAGAATATGACAGCCCCAAAACGCATGCCGCCTTTGCTCTGGGCTTTGTCCTCTTCTTTGTGACCTTGATCCTCAACATCATCGCTTTGCGCGTGGTTCAAAAATATCGAGACAAATATGAGTGACAACGCCGCCCCTTCTCGGACCGCCTTGCGCGATATCGTGAACCGTCAAATCAAGCGGCGTCATGCGGCTGAAACCCGTTTCCGTTGGTTTGGAATAACGATGGTTGCGACGGCGATTGCCGCCTGCGGCCTTCTTTTGCTGTCGGTAATTGCTCAATCCATACCGGCTTTGACCGAAAACCGTCTGCATGTGACGCTGCAAGTTAGCGCCGACAAAGCCGATCCCATGGGCAATCGGAACCCAACAGAGATTCGCGAACAAGGAAACTTCTACGGCTTGGTCCAGGATGCTCTCATTCAACGTTTCCCGTCAGCTGAAGCCGACGGGAAGATAGATGACTTGTTTGATGTCGTAACTTCGCTCGCAGCAGTCCCCATTGGGCGCACTTTGGCGCAAGATCCCAGCCTCATAGGCAAGAGCTTGGACGTCTCCTTGCCGATCAATGACGACCTCGATCTGTTTCTAAAGGGGGCCTATGGCGAAACCCGGGTCGGCGAGGGCGAAGAACCACTCACGGAAACAAAGGCCGCCGACGGGACTTATACCTTGTCAGGAGGCCGTGCCCCTTTTTCGAAGCCCGTTGCCAATTTACGCGAAGATTTAGCTGTGGCCGCCAAGGAACTCGAAAACGCCCTTGTTCTCAAGCGTCAACGTCTCAGTATTGCGCAAACCCAAGTCGCCACCTTGAAGACGCGGGTTGCAGAACTGAAATCCGCAAATGGGGCGGGTTTGGCCGCCGCCGAAGCCTTGGCTGATCAAGCCCAGACGTTTGTCGATAATTTGACCGGTGAGATCGAGGTCGATGTTGCCACAATTGCTGCCTATCGTGCCGCGGTAAAGGGCGATGGCGGTTTCATTGAGCTCAATGATGATAAGCCAAGTATTTTGGTCGAGGTTCGCGGTGCCACCTATAAGCTTACTCGCATCGCGCCAACTGCCGCCCAAGGCGTGCTGTTGGCACGCAGTGCCAAAGGTGCGACTGATTACGTCTGGCGGACGGTTCAGATTGCCACGCCACAAAATGGGCGGGCAGTAAATGATGAAGTCATCGCTTTTGGCCGGCAATTGCAAAAAGAAGGGGTTATTCGCCCCGCCTTCAATTCAACGATCTTCACCAATTCAGACTCAAACGAACCCGAGTTATCTGGCATTCTTTCCGCCCTCGTTGGATCGATCCTGACCCTATTGGTGACCTTCTGCACAGCAGTCCCGATCGGGGTCGCAACAGCGGTCTATCTAGAAGAATTTGCGCCGAAGAATGCCCTGACCGACTTTATTGAAGTCAACATCAATAATTTAGCGGCCGTACCGTCCATTGTGTTTGGTCTGTTGGGCTTTGCGGTCTTCTTGACCTTTTTCAATATGCCGCGCTCGGCCCCGATTGTTGGTGGGATCGTGCTTACACTGATGAGCTTACCGGTGATTATTATCGCGTCGCGAGCCGCCTTGAAGGCCGTGCCACCCTCCATTCGTGAAGCAGCCCTCGGGGTTGGTGCATCGAAAATGCAGGCGATCTTCCACCACGTCCTGCCCTTGGCTATGCCGGGCATTATGACAGGCTCTATCCTCGCCATGGCCCACGCTTTGGGTGAAACAGCACCCTTGCTGATGATCGGTATGGTGGCCTTCATCGCCGATGTGCCAACGAGTTTCACGGACTCGGCGACCGTTTTGCCGGTTGAGCTTTTCATGTGGGCAGGCCGTCCAGAACGGGCATGGGAGCCACGTACCGCCATGGCCATTCTAATCCTACTTCTCTTTATGATAGTGATGAACGCCGTCGCAATCTTCCTGCGACGTAAGTTCGAGCGCAGGTGGTAAACCCATGAATACGTTCTCTCAATCGAGTTCTGAAGCCCATGGTGAAGTTCAAGCCAGCCATGTGCAGCAGACCACCGGCATCTTGCCAGACGTAGCCGCCAAAGTGCGCGCTCGGGACGTCAATGTCTTCTACGGTGCCAAGCAAGCCCTGTTTGATGTGTCATTGGACGTGCCAGATGCTTCAGTGACCGCCTTCATTGGCCCTTCTGGATGCGGGAAGTCGACTTTCTTGCGTTGCATCAACCGTATGAATGACACAATCGACTCCTGCAAAGTAACGGGTAGCATCCAAGTCGATGGCCGCGATGTAAACGACCGGGCGATTGACCCTGTTGTGCTGCGTGCCTCGGTTGGCATGGTGTTCCAGAAGCCTAATCCTTTCCCAAAGACGATCTTTGAGAATGTGGCCTATGGTCCGCGCATCCATGGCATTGCCAATGACAAGCAAGGCCTTGAGCGCATCGTCGAGCAGAGCTTGCGTAAGGCCGGCCTTTGGGAAGAGGTTAAGGATCGTCTCCATCAGCCGGGTACGGGTCTGTCTGGTGGCCAGCAGCAGCGCTTGGTGATTGCACGTGCCATTGCAGTCAATCCTGAAATCATTCTGATGGACGAGCCTTGCTCCGCTTTGGACCCTATCGCGACCGCCAAGATCGAGGAACTGATCGATGAATTGCGGCAGAATTTCTGCATCATCATCGTGACCCACTCCATGGCCCAGGCCGCTCGTGTCAGCCAACGCACTGCATTCTTCCATATGGGCAAATTGGTGGAAGCTGGGCCCACGGAAGAGATTTTCACCAACCCGCGCGACAGCCGCACCCAAGACTATATCACTGGCCGCTTTGGCTAAGCCTTTGGCACCTCGTGTTGGTGTACCTGAAAGTAAGTTGAGATGACTGAACATACCGTCCGCGCTTTTACCGAAGAATTGGAAGCCCTTGGGGCCGACCTCACCCGTATGGGTGGCTATTCGGAGCAGGCCTTGAGCGACGCCGTCACCGCTATTGCTCGCCGCGACGCTGGCCTAGCCCGCAGTGTGATAGAGGGCGACAAGAAGATCGACGAACTGCAGCGCGAGATTGAACGGAAAATCATGCGCTTGTTGGCCTTGCGCCAGCCATTGGGCCGCGATTTGCGCCAGACCGTAGCAGCCCTCAAACTTGCAGGTGACCTTGAACGCATTGGTGATTTGGCCAAGAATATCGCCAAACGGGCCCTGACCATTCAGGAGTTTGATCCGATTGCTTTGACCCGCAGTGTTGAGCGTATGGGCAAAATTGCCGTCACGCAGCTCAAACAAGTCCTTGATACTTTTGCGTCGCATGAAGTGGCCGGTGCGGTTTCAGTCTGGATGCAGGACGAGGAACTCGACGAGCACTATAATTCGCTGTTCCGAGAGCTCTTGACCTATATGATGGAAGACCCCCGCATGATTGGGCCGGGCGCGCATTTGTTGTTCGTCGCGAAGAATATTGAGCGGATTGGTGATCACTGTACCAATATGGCCGAAGTCATTTATTTCCTTGAAACCGGTGAAGACATTGGCACGGACCGCCCGAAAGCGGTCGACCCTGTCATGCCTCCTCTCCCACCATCACCTAATCAGGAGCCATCATTATGACCCCTTATGTGCTTGTCGTTGAAGACGAAGACGCGCTCGCAACTTTGCTGCGCTATAATCTGGAAAAAGATGGCTATCATGTCGGTGTGGCTGTTGATGGCGAAGAAGCCTTGATGATGGCTTCAGAACGCTTGCCAGATCTTGTCATTCTTGACTGGATGTTGCCAAAAGTGCCCGGTATCGAAGTCTGTCGCCGGCTGCGAGCAAAGCCGGATGCGCGCAATATTCCGATCATCATGTTGACGGCGCGCGGCGAGGAATCCGATCGGATTCGCGGCCTTGATACAGGTGCCGACGACTATGTCACCAAGCCATTTTCGACGACGGAGCTATTGGCGCGGGTTCGTGCCGTGCTGCGCCGCATTCGTCCGGGACTGGCAGATGACCGTCTGGTGTTTGGCGATATTGTGGTCGACCGCGTTTCCTACCGCGTGAAGCGAGGCGAGCGCGATGTGCATTTGGGCCCCACTGAGTTTCGCTTGCTGGATTATTTCATGCAGCACCCAGGCCGCGTTTTCTCGCGCGAACAATTGCTCGATGCCGTTTGGGGCTCTGATGTCTATGTCGAAGCCCGCACGGTCGACGTCCATGTTGGGCGATTGCGCAAAGCCTTGAACGAGGGCGATGAGATCGACCCGATCCGCACTGTGCGCTCTGCTGGCTATGCGCTCGATAAGGCGAACTAAGTAGGCCTTTATTCGGGTTTGCCCGGGAACCAATCGGGATGGGCCAGTTCAAAACGTTCAAATAAAAAGCCTGGCGCGACAACGCAGCTGACCAAAGTCCAAGCGCCTAAGCTTTCCGCAGCTTGCCAAGCGCCTGCTGGTACAATGGCCTGCGGTCGCTGTCCGGCGCGTAGGTCCGGTCCTAAGCGGTGTGCATAGGCCTTTTGACCATCCTCGCTAATGCTTAGGGCAAGCGGCCCGCCCGCATGCCAAAACCAATGTTCGGCTGCATCAACACGGTGCCAAGCAGAGACTTCGCCCGCCTGTAGCAAGAAATAAATATTGGTAGAAAAGCCCCGACCTTCAGGCCCTTTTGGGTCGCGAAAGGTTTCAACATAGTGACCGCCCTCTGGATGTGGCTGCATGTGCAGTAACGCAATAATCTCAGAAGCCGATAAATCGCCAGAGAGCGCCCACTGCATCAAAACTTATCCTTCATTTGCCGGACGCGCGCAAACGCTTCATGAGGCGCTGCATCATCTGCCATGCCGATTGCCGCGCGGACACTGGGTAGATCGGCCCGGACAAATGGATTGGTTGCGCGCTCTAAGCCGATTGTGGTCGGTACTGTCGGTACATTGTTCGCTCGCAGACGGGTTATCTCATCGATCCGGCTGACTAGAGCTGCATTGTCCGTCTCAATCGTAGCGCAAAAACGCGCATTAGCAGCGGTATATTCGTGCGCGCAATAGATGGTGGTTGCATCGGGTAGGGCCATCAGCCGGGACAGACTGTCCCAAGCCTGCTCTGCTGTGCCTTCAAACAAGCGCCCGCAACCCAAGGCAAATAAAGCATCGCCGACAAAAGCCACTTGGTCTTTGGCAAAATAAAAGGCGATATGGCCGAGTGTATGGCCGCCGACATCGATGACCTCTGCGCTGCTTTCCCCTAATGTGACTGTTTCACCTGGCCTTACGATACGGGCAAGCGCGCTGATGCGAGTATGTACTTCCTCAGGGCCCAAGGAGACAGCGCCTAATGCCTTTTCAATGGCCTGATTGCCACCGGCATGGTCTGGATGCCAATGCGTGTTCCAGATTTCATCAATGTGCCAGCCCAATCTCTGGGCTTCATCCAGAATGGCGCTAGCGTCAGGAGTGTCGATACAGGCCACTTTGCCTGTGGCCGAATCGCGGACAAGAAAGCCATAATTGTCCGACAGACAAGGAAACATATGAATGATAAGCATGTCTGTCCTTTAAGAGAGAAACTTGGTTTATCCTAGTCCCCATGCGCGTTGATGTCCTTGCCTTACAGAGCTTTTATGCGAGCCCCTTGGGGCAGACTGCGCAGGCTATGGCTGGACGCCGCATGTTAGATGCTTGGGGCGATTGTAAAGGCCTTGATATTTTGGGCTTTGGCTATGCGACACCGTTTCTGACCCCGTGGCTTTCGACGGCGCGACGTGTGACTGCTTTTATGCCCGCCACACAGGGGGTGGAACGCTGGCCATCACGCGGGCCTAACCTTGCCTGCATCGGTGATGAAGATCGCATGCCATTCACCGAAGCGATTTTCGACCGCATCCTGTGTGTGCATGCGCTGGAAGAGGCAGAAAGCCCACGTGTCCTGTTGCGTGAACTCTGGCGTTTGCTGGCTCCGGAAGGGCGTTTGATGATCGCTGTGGCCAATCGCGGTGGCATTTGGGCGCGCGCTGAGTCGACGCCCTTTGGCCAAGGCAGGCCCTTTAGCCGCAGCCAACTGGCAGGCCTGTTGAGCGATTCCATGTTCCAACCTGTCGCTTGGTCGCGCGCGTTGTATGGCCCGCCTTTGTCGTGGAAGATGGCGACAGGAGGGGCGGCGGAGACTTGGGAAAACATTGGTGAACGGGCTTGGCCAGCGCTCGGTGGGGTCATTTTGGTAGAAGCGGTCAAGCGTCTGTATGCCGACAGCCTGCCTGGCAAAGGGCAGCGAGTCTTATTGGCCCAGCCCGCAGCAGCACGTTTTTAAGGCAATCGACGCGAAAGTCGCTCAAAATTTGAGCTATTGGCCTCCGCCCTGCGGTCAGGCATTGAAAGCGGGTCACAAGTGCGGATGATTGTCTAATCTAGCATGTGATGGAATAATTAGGGTCTGGTTCCTGAGAACGAACCCGATGCGAAGTGAGGGGAACAGAATGAAGCTTGTCACCGCTATTATCAAACCAAGCCGTCTCGATGCGGTGCTTGATGCTGCGACTGAAGCGGGCATTTCAGGCCTAACGGTTACCGAAGTCCGTGGTTATGGGCGTCAAAAAGGTAAGACCGAAGTCTATCGCGGCGCCGAATATGAAGTGAAGCTTTTGCCAAAGGTCAAAATTGAAGCCGTTGTGACCGATGATATGGTCGAAAAAGTGGTTGAGGCACTGGCAGGTGCCGCCAACACGGGCAAAATCGGCGATGGCAAAATCTTCGTGGTCGATGTGGAGATGGCTTTGCGCATCCGCACAGGCGAAAAAGACGCGGCTGCGATTGCGGGCTAAGTTTACAAGTCTTGTCAAAGTCAAAAGGGCAGCCAAAGGTGCTGCCCTTTTTTTTGTGTCTAAAATTGTGTTCGGTCTGCCCAATTGGGCCGTGAAAGTCGCTCGCGCGTCGCCTCGCCATGCAGGCTATCGGGAAAACTGGCGCGCGCGTACCAAGAAAACAGAACCAAACTGCCTACAAAGGGCACGAAATTCAAAAGCATCCATATCCCAGATTTTCCGACATCATGCAGGCGGCGCACACTGGCTGAGAATATGGGTAGGACATGCAAGGCCCCAAACGTCATGGTCATGGTGCCGATCCGGATCTCGGGCGTGCCATCGGTCAAGGCGGACAAGAAAACCGCACTATCAACCGAAATCGCCAGGCAACTCAGCGCCAGCACCATCAATAGAAAGTACCAATAAGCGCGTCGATTCATGCGCCCTGTAAAATCCAGCATATGGCTCAAGGCATGCAGATAATAAGTCACCATTTCGTGATGATAACTTCACGCCCTTAGCAAAGCTTTGACCTGATCCAAGCAATTTGACGGGAGTATCAAGACCGCCCCTCGCATCCAATTAGGAATCATGGCCTTGTTTTAATCTTGAGGTTGTTTCTAGGTTTTTGAGGTCTGAAAATTGCGATGAATGCGTTGGCGCAACTTCACCTTTCTCACAATTGGCTAAGAGCTTGGTTTGCTATTCTAATACTTATCCTAGCTGGCATTGCCATCTATCTTCAGCTCGGCCTGTCGAACTATTTTCTGTCGCGCTCCGCGCTCATGGAACGCCAAGCCACTGCGCCTATTGTGGTTTTGTCAGAGAAGCAAGGTAAGGATCAATACATGAAGATATCCGATCAGGCGATTGGGCGCGTCGCTCGAAGCCCCGATGTCGGAGCTTTTGAACTGATCCGCCAGAAGCGGGTCTATTTGGGAATGGGTCCGTCTGGTGCGGGCCTTAGGGTCAATGTCATCGACCCTGTGGCACCTGCCTTGTCAGCGCCTTTGATCATGCCCGATGAGGCCAAGCTTTTGTTGCAGATACCAAATTCAGTCCTATTGACGGATGAAGATGCACGGGCGACCGGCCTTGGATTGGGTGACGAAGTTGTTCGAGAAAATGTAAGGTTCCGTGTTGTCGGCCTCATGGATGGCAATCTCGGACCAGGGGGGAGCGTGATCTCTCGGAGAACATTGGAGGTTTTGAGCGCTGCATTGGAGCGGAAGCAAGAAACCCCGGTTTATTCCATCTTGGTTGCCCCAAAGGAGGGCAAGTTAGTCGGCCAAACGATTGCTGGTTTGAACCGGGAACTTAAGTCTGTTGGCGCACAAGCCATGAGCCGGGAGCAACTCACTCAGAAAGTGATTGAGGACTCGCTGGAGGAGCAACGCGACATTCGCGCCTTTATCTATTTGGCGACTTTTGTCGGTGTGATCGCCCTCTTGATTATCTCACAAGCGATACACGCCATGATGGCAGGCCAGCGCGTTGAATTTGCCACGTTGCTTGCCATGGGCGTTCCAAAGTGGCGCGTGGCCTTTCTGGTGTTGGAACAAGCAATTTGGATCGGGCTGATCGCCTCAGCCGTCGCGCTTTCCGGTGGTCTTTTAGGACAATTGGCGTTGGAGAAAGTCGATGTCTTTATCCTGCTATATCCAGCGCAAATTCCATGGGTAACAGGTGCGATTATCGCCACATCTTGTTTTGCTGCCTTGATTACTTTGCCCACCATTTTTGGCCTTAAGCCTGTTGAGTTGCTGCGATGACAGAGGCTCCTATCCTTTCCGCAAGTGCAATTACGAAGTCCTTTGGGCGCGGCACAGGCAGCGTGCGCGCTTTGCATGATGTTTCGTTTTCGGTAGCACGAGGCAGCTTCACGCTGCTCAAAGGGGCAAGTGGGTCAGGCAAATCTTGCTTGCTGGCGGCCCTGTCGGGGCTTCAAATGCCGGAGAGAGGTGTGGTTATCGCCAAGGGGACTGATGTGTGGGGCAGGGGGAGCCGATCTGCAGAACGTTTTCGTCGCCACGATTGCGGCTATGTTTTTCAAACTCCGGGGCTGTTTCCATCGCTGACGGCTTGGCAGCAAGTGTTCGTTCCCTTACGACTTTTAGGGGTCCCGGCCAAGGAAGCAAAGGTAAGGGCAACCCACTATTTGGACTTGGTGGGCCTTCTTGATCGCGCTCAATCGAAACCAAGTCAATTGTCTGGTGGACAAAATCAACGCGTTGCTATCGCACGTATGCTCGCAAAGCGGCCTGCCTTCATCTTCTGCGATGAACCTACGTCGGCACTAGATGGTCGAAATGCCGTCATGGTTGCAAAATTGCTACGCGAAGCCACTGAACATCACGGTGCGACCATCCTCTGTGCCACCCATGATGATCGTCTTGTGCCTTTTGCCAATCGCGTCATCGAGTTGGAAGAAGGCTGCTTGGTTTCTGATACGGCAAAGCCTAGGCTATGAAGTTATTACGTTTTTTCAGCACAGTTTGGGGGTGGCTGACCATTGCACTGGTTGTAGCTGTGTGGGCGCTCGCCACATTGACTGCCCGAGAAAATGAACGAACAGAGTTCAACCTACGCGTCTGGCAGGGGGTGGCAAGAGGTCACACCACCCCCTAAACTTTAGTCTCCCCTAGCGCTTCTTTGGCCATACGTTCGGCTTGGGCGAGGCGGCGTTCTTCGTGTTTGAGCAGGGTCTCTTTCAGATAGCGTCCGGTCCAAGAGCCTGAGACCAAGGCGACTTCTTCGGGTGTGCCTTCGGCCACGATGAGGCCACCGCCATCGCCGCCTTCGGGGCCCAAATCAATCAGCCAATCGGCGGTCTTGATCACGTCCAAATTATGCTCAATCACCAAAACACTATTGCCCTGGTCGACCAATTCTTGCAGCACTTCCAGAAGCTTACGCGTATCTTCAAAGTGCAGGCCCGTCGTAGGCTCATCGAGAATATAAAGCGTCCGCCCCGTCGCGCGGCGCGACAATTCCTTGGACAATTTTACCCGTTGGGCTTCCCCGCCTGACAGCGTCGTTGCCTGCTGGCCGACTTTCACATAGCCGAGGCCGACCCGCACCAAAGTCTCCATCTTATCGCGGATAGAGGGGACAGCTTGGAAGAAACCAGCGGCCTCTTCGACGGTCATATCCAAGACTTGTGCGATGGACTTATTGCGATAGGTGACTTCCAACGTTTCGCGATTATACCGCTGACCATGGCAGACGTCGCAGGTGACATAGACATCGGGCAAGAAGTGCATTTCGATCTTTTGCACGCCATCGCCCTGGCAGGCTTCACACCTTCCGCCTTTAACATTGAAGCTGAACCGGCCGGGGCCATAACCGCGGGCTTTTGACTCTGGTAGAGCCGCAAACCAGTCCCGGATTGGGCCAAAGGCACCGGTATAGGTGGCGGGATTAGAACGTGGCGTACGGCCAATCGGGCTTTGGTCTATATCGATCACCTTGTCGAGGTGGTGCAGGCCCTCCAGCGCTTTATGGGGCCCGGGCACTTCATTTGCGCCATTCAACCGACGGGCGAGGGCTTTGTAGAGGGTCTCAAGAATAAGGGTAGATTTGCCGCCCCCAGACACGCCAGTGACACAGGTAAAAATGCCGAGTGGAATATCGACCGTGACGTTTTTGAGATTATTGCCAGTCGCCCCTTCAATGCGCAGGAACTTCTTTGGATTACGGCGGCGGCGCTTTGGCGGGATGGGGATGGCCTTTTCGCCGCGCAGATAGGCCCCCGTCAGGCTACCCTTGGTCGCTTCAATATCGGCAGGCTTGCCTTGGGCGACCACTTGGCCGCCATGGATCCCAGCGAGTGGACCCATATCGAGAACATGGTCCGCCGTCAGAATGGCTTCCTCATCATGTTCGACCACGATGACGCTATTGCCGAGGTCTCGTAGACCTTTGAGAGAGGTTAGGAGGCGGGTATTGTCGCGCTGGTGAAGGCCGATGCTGGGCTCGTCCAAGACATAGAGTACCCCGGTTAGGCCAGAGCCGATTTGGCTCGCCAATCGAATGCGCTGGCTCTCGCCACCCGATAGGGTCGCTGAACCCCGGTGTAGGGTCAGATAATCCAAGCCGACATCAACCAAGAAGCGCAAGCGCTCTTTGATTTCCTTCAAGACCCGGGTTGCGATTTCCAATTCTTTCGGCGTTAGCCGGGCTTCGAGATCCACAAACCAATCACGCGCACCACGGATCGAGCGGGAGGAGACCACTGAAATATCTTCGCCCCCAACACGCACGGCAAGAGCCTCAGGCTTAAGGCGTTTGCCGTCGCAGGTCGGGCATTTCTGCGCGGATTGATAACGGCCCAATTCTTCCCGCGACCAAGCTGAATCTGTTTCGCGCCACCGCCGCTCAAGATTGGGGATCACCCCTTCAAACGTCTTGGTCGTTTCATAGCGCCGCGCGCCATCATCATAGACGAATTTAACCTTCTCCGTGCCCGATCCATAGAGCACAAGCTTTTGAAAACTTTCCGGCAATTTGGTCCAGGGCGTTGTCAGGGCAACGCCGGCATGGCGGGCGAGGGCTTGTAAGGTTTGGGTATAGAGCGGGGATGCCCCCTTCGCCCATGGCGCGATCACGCCATCATTCAAGGTTTTACTGGTATCTGGGACCACCAATTCAGGATCAAATTTGAGTTGAACGCCAAGCCCGTCACAGGTGGGGCAGGCCCCGAATGGATTGTTGAATGAGAAAAGACGAGGCTCAATCTCCGGGATGGTAAAGCCTGATATGGGACAGGCAAATTTAGCAGAGAACAGCATCCGTTTTGCCGTACCTTTTTCATCCTTTTCATCGGCAAATTCCGCCAGTGCGATCCCATCAGCCAATCGCAAGCACGTCTCAAAACCTTCGGCCAATCGTTGTTCAATGCCAGCGCGGACGGCGATGCGGTCAACCACCACATCAATGTCGTGCTTCAGCTTCTTGTCGAGGTCTGGCGCATTTTCCAGCTCATAATACTCACCATTGATTTTGGCGCGCACAAAGCCCTGTTTAATCCAGCTTTTGAATTCGGTCTTAAACTCACCCTTTCGGCCGCGCACCACAGGGGCCAATAGAAACAGCCGGGTGCCCTCAGGCAGGACAGTGACCTTGTCTACCATCTGGCTAACAGTTTGGCTTTCAATCGGCAGACCAGTGGCTGGGGAATAAGGCACGCCAATGCGCGCCCAAAGCAAGCGCATATAGTCGTAAATCTCGGTCACGGTGCCGACGGTCGAGCGCGGGTTTTTGGATGTTGTCTTCTGCTCGATGGAGATTGCAGGCGACAAGCCTTCAATCGAGTCCATATCTGGCTTTTGCATCAACTCTAGGAATTGGCGCGCATAAGCGGAGAGGCTTTCTACGTAGCGCCTTTGGCCTTCCGCATAGATCGTATCAAAGGCGAGCGAGCTTTTGCCCGACCCAGAAAGACCTGTGATGACCACTAATTCACCGCGAGGGATCTCAACCGTGACGTTTTTCAAATTGTGTTCGCGCGCGCCGCGCACACGGATAACAGGCGATTCAGACATGTGTGACCTTGATTACGCAAACTTTAGAACCAAAGGCCCTAAAGCTAAAACAATGTCGCCCTGATTAGCGCGTGCGAACCAGCTTGACGAATAGAACATTATGTGAACATCTTGCGCTTGTCCACGGCATGCACAGTTTTACATGCTTATCCACAAGGGGAGGCGGTTTGAGTGTTACCCCTCTCTTCTGGTTTGGACATGAGACCTGTAGCGTCAGTTTCAATAGGATACGATGCCAAGATGCGACAGGATGAGTCGCCAACGGCAAAAAGACGGAGTTAGGGCAATGGCGGGCAGCGTGAACAAAGTGATCTTGGTTGGAAACTTAGGGCGCGATCCTGAGATTAAGTCCTTTCCGTCCGGTGATCGCATCGCAGAATTTTCGGTCGCGACCAGCGAACGTTGGAACGACAAAGCAACCGGCGAAAAGAAAGAAAAAACAGAATGGCACCGTGTTGTTGTGCGAAACGACAATCTGGTGAAGGTGGTTGAAAATTATGTGAAGAAGGGCAGCAAGGTCTATGTGGAAGGCCAATTGCAAACCCGCGAATGGACCGATCAAGCCGGCCAAAAGCGCTATTCCACGGAGGTGGTTATTGGCCGTTTCAAAGGCGAAATCACCATCCTTGACGGTCGTTCGGGCGGCGGAGACATGGTCGAGGACCGGTCGGATAGCGGGTTCGGCGGTGGTCGTTCGGTGGGCGGCAATGGCGGTGGTTTTGGCGGCGGATCGTCGGCACCTCGTGCAGTTCAGGGCGAGAAACGCTCCTTCGCGGCAGACCTAGAGGACGATATCCCTTTCTGATTGTTAGTGCGACAAGGTACGGGCTTTAGATGTTTCTCTTCGCCGCGCCTGATGCCGCAAGTTCACTTGCTTCACAGGCTATCAATGTCGCCTCAATGCCTTTTAGAAGCGATTCAGGCGTGACAGGCTTGGCAATATGGAAGTCACAGCCAGCCCAGAAAGAATGCGAAATGTGTTCTTTCATCGCATTGGCGCTAACCATAGCGATTGGTGTTCGTCGCATGCCTCGGCTGCTTTCAATTTCTCTGATCCGCTTTGTCGCAGATAAGCCGTCCATAATTGGCATCTGCATGTCCATGAGCACCACATCAAAGTGGGCATTTTGCCACATCTCTAAGGCTTCTTCGCCGTTTTGAGCGATGGTCAAGGCAATGTTATGCGGTTCAAGGATCATGGCGATGACGCGCTGGTTGACTGGATGGTCTTCGGCCAAAAGAACCGAAAGACTGGATGAATCTGTACGGATGGCGTCAAAGGAATCCGTGTTCTGAGCCTTCGTTCCAGTTTGAGTCGCAGGTCTTTGACCGTCGGTTTTTACCCTTGGCAGAGGCAGAATGACCGAGAACAGACTGCCGATCCCGGCTGCAGACGTGACTAGGAATTGCCCACCCATCATGTCGGTTAAGGTGCGGCAAATCGAAAGGCCGAGACCTGTGCCGCCGAAATTTTTTGTGATGGAGGCATCGGCCTGTTCAAAGCGCGCAAACAAGCGCTGCTTGGTTTGTTCATCAAAGCCAATGCCGGTATCTTTGACACTGATCGTCACTTCGCACGAACCATCCGATTGATCTCTGGCGGTGACGCTAATGTCCACTTGGCCTTTTTGGGTAAATTTGACGGCATTGGAGGCTAGGTTCGATAGAATCTGCTTTACACGAACGCCATCACCCTCAAAGAGACCATCAGTGCCGGGGCCAAATTTAAGGTGGAAACCAAGGCCTTTTTCTTCGGCCCGGATACCCATCACTTGCGCGGTCGCCTCAATGGTTTTGCGCAGATCAAAGGGTTCAGGCTGCAAGGTGAACTTACCGGCCTCAATTTTTGAGACATCGAGTATATCAGACAGGAGCAATTCGAGCGTTTCACCAGAGGATTGGATCAGGTCGACCATTTCGCGCTGGTTTTGCGTCAGATCGGTGCGCGACAAGGCCCCAACCACCCCAATCACACCATTCAAAGGCGTGCGGATTTCGTGGCTCATATTAGCCAAGAAGCTGCTTTTGGCACGATTGGCGGCTTCGGCCTGCTCGCGCGCCGCCAGCAACTCCGCTTCGGTTGCCAAGCGCTCTGTCACATCGCGAGCGGTGGCATAGATGAATTCACCAACGATTTTTGAGCGCCACTCCACACTGCGAACGTCGCCATTTGGATGAATATAGCGGGCGACAAAGTCGATCAATTCCCCAGTCTCTAAGAGCCTGTTCATGGCGACTTCCGTGTGCTCTTGGTCATCGGGGTGGATAAAGTCGGTTGTCGAGCGGCCTATCAACTCTTCTTCCGATCGCCCAATAATCTTCTGAACAGCCTTGCTCAGCCTTATGGCCTTACCTTCGCGGTCAAAAATGGCAAGTAGTTCAGAGGACACGTCAAAGAAGGTTGATGAATGACCTAGAGCTTCTTTGAGTTCTGTTTCAGTTCGTTTACGCTCTGTGATGTCATAAAGCACGCTAACAAAGCGCGGCCCGCTTGTTTGGGTTGCAGGCAAGGGCACGACAGTTGCATCGACCCAGAAATGGGATCCGTCTTTGGCGCGATTGCAAACCTCGCCCCGCCAAGAGTGCCCAGCTGCGATCGTGTCGCGCATTTCTTGGAAATAAGAGGGCTCATGCACTCCGGACTGGACGGATTTATAACTCTCGCCGATCAATTCTTCGCGACGATAGCCGCTGATCTGGCAATATCGGTCATTGACGAATTCGATGCGACCAAACTGATCGGCGACCGAGATGATTGAATGTTCGTCTAGCGCCGATTGATAGGCATTGAGGTTGGCCAAAGCATCATCGGCGCGGCGTTGGGCTTCGACCAAATCGGTAACTTCGGTTTCAATTGCTTGAAAGCCTTCCAACTGCTGCTGGTCGTCATAAAGCGGCTGGATGTCGAGATTGATCCAATAATTGCGGCCCGTTTTGCTGCGGTTCAGAAGGGTTGCGCTGGCCGCTTCGCCCCGATTTAGGGCGCTGAGCAATTGGGCGACTTGTTGGGGATCAGCTTCTGGTGAGAGAGTCAATTGGCTGGGCTTTTTACCAAGGACTTCTTCACGGCTATAGCCTGTCAGGGCGAGATAGGCGTCGTTTGCCCAAATAATTTCTCGCTTCGGATTGGTCCGCACAACAGGATTTCGCGCCAGTTCGGCGAAACGTGCAAATTCCCGATAGCGGATTTTTTCCTTTTGAACGATCTCGCGGTCTTGTCGCCA
The DNA here is from genome assembly GCA_027485915.1 of Alphaproteobacteria bacterium. Taxonomy (GTDB): domain Bacteria; phylum Pseudomonadota; class Alphaproteobacteria; order Caulobacterales; family Aquidulcibacteraceae; genus Aquidulcibacter. The sequence continues at coordinate 216,489 of JAIXQA010000001.1, forward strand.
AAGCTCGAAAATTAGAATGAAAGCAATACCTACCAGAACGATGGTAATCAGAAAACCAGTCTGGATGCGCCATTTTGCTGATTGGATATCGGCCGAACCAGATTCGAGGGCCTTTTTGATTTCTTGGGTGTAAGTGGTTTTCTGATTGGCATAATCTTGTGATGATAGAATTTTGAGTGCTTCGTCCTTTTTGCCGTCTGCTACCAAGGCAAACGATAGACGTTCCAGATCGATCAGCTTGGTATTGGCCAGTTGAACTTCGTCGAGGTTTTCTTTGACGCCCATTGGGCCGATTGACACTGCTTTAACAATAGCGGCTTCAAGTCGGGGCGTATTTTCCTCGTAGCGCTGGGCCCATTTTGGATCGGCAGTGGTCGCATGCATCAGCGCAGACATGGTTAAGACTTCGTCGAGACGATTGATCTCGCCGGTGGCATCGGTGAACAAAATCTGTCGCGTATTGATGTCGCGATATGAGGCAAACTGCCATGCCGAAGCCGCTGCCAGGAGCAGAATAGCAAACGTCACAGTCAATAGCCTAGGGATCGATTTCATGCGTCCATCCTAAATACTTGGAGAAATTATAGACCACATGGTGTTTCTGTTGAGTTAAATTGCCTTTTTGAGAGGCTTTTCTTGGTTTTTCGATTCTGGGTGCGAAGACGCACCCCATCTTACTTACGTCATTACCGGACGTGCCTACAGAGAGGTAACGGATTTCCGACTCGACTCACCGTCTTCTTCGTGATTAGAACAAATCAAGAACATAAAGAATGGAAAGGTGAGTGAGTTTCTGCCATGAGACCGGATTTGACCGCTTTGCGTACCCAGATACGGGCCATTGAAACAGAAGGCCGTCCGGCCTTGAGCTGTTTGCCAACAGGCGCAGACAGGTTGGATGCGGCCTTGGGGGGCGGATTGGCTTTAGGCGGTGTGACGGAAGTGGTTCCTGCCGCTTTCATGGATGAACCAGCGAGCTTGCACTTTGCTTTTGCCTGTTTGGCCGGGGCGCTGCAGCAGCGTTCCGGCGATCTGGTGGTGATTGAGGATGCTAGTCGTGGGCAGGGGTGGGGGCCTGCTTGGGGACAGCTTTATGGGCCAGGTCTGCAGAAGCTTGGCGTGTCCCCATCGCGTATTTTGTTGGTGCGAGCGCCCGATGTGCAGGGCTTTCATGCCTGTGTGGAGGATGCAGCGCGCACCTTTGGCTTGGCGGGTATTTTGGCTGTCTCTGGCCCTAAGGCAGGCTTTAGTCTGGCCGGCGCGCGGCGAGTCCAACTTGCGGCAGAGCAGGCTCATAGTTTGGTTTTGGCTGTTCAGGGCTTGCGCACCTCTGCCTTTGCGCCAGCGCGTGCGCGACTGGCTATCGCCAGCCGCCCGTGCCGACCTGTGCCTTTGGGCACGGCACTGCCAGGGCTTGGGCCCCCAGCTTGGAAACTTCACCTTGAGCGTGCCCGCAATGGTGCGCGTCCACAATCCTTTGACTTGGAGTATGATGATGCGACGCATAGCCTGTATCAGCCTACCACGTTGGCCAACCGATCGTCTCAGCCGCACCGCCTCTCTGCTTAAGGGCGAGGGGATAAATTTCTCGCGCACTAAGCCGTGCGTGACGGTTGCGCGCAGTGCCGGGGGGATCCGTCTGATTGCCCTCAATCGTGCCGCGCATGAGGCTGGCCTTTCTTCGGGTATGATGTTGGCGGGGGCTAAGGCTTTGGTGTCAGATATTTGTGTCGCCGATAGTGACCCTATGGGGGAGAGCGAAGATCTGATCGCTTTGGCGCGCTGGGCGATGCGGTGGAGCCCATATTGTGCCCCAGCCAAAGGACTTGAGGCTACCCATGCACTTTTCCTCGACATTACGGGCTGCGCCCATCTGTTTGGAGGCGAAGCTGCCATATTGGCCGATATGGTCATCAAAATGCAGGCTTTGGGCCTGACAGCGCGGGCGGCTTGCGCGGCGACACCAGGTGCAGCCTTTGCGCTGGCCCGCTTTGCACCAGAGGCACGCCATGGCTTGAGTGCGCCAGATGGGGCAGCTTTGCGCGCCTTAGTCGGGGCGTTGCCGGTTGAGGCGTTACGCTTGCCCAGTGGCACGACCACGGGCTTGCGAGCTTTGGGCTTGAAGACCATTGGCCAAGTCGCCACTCAATCGTCTGCGGCTTTGGCCCGACGGTTCGGGATTGATCTGGTACGCGCTTTGGATCGCGCCCGTGGGCTTGAGGAAGAAGCCATCGATCCTGTTGCCGAGATCATCCCGCGGCGTATCCGCTTGCGTTTGGCCGAACCCTTGATGACCCGCCAAGGCTTGGAGCTGGCAGGGGCGAAGGCTGTAGGGGAAATGTGCACGCTTTTGGACTCCTATAATGAAGGCGCACGCCGGTTGGTTCTCAATCTCTACCGCGTAGATGGGGTCGTCTTACAGCTTGTCGGCGGATCTGGCCGTGCCCATCGCGATCCGGCTTTGTGGGCGAAGGTCTTGTGCGAACGGATTGAGGCAGAGGCCAATGGCGCTGGGCTTGATTTGGGCTTTGGGATTGATCTGGTTGAAATTTGTGCTCCTATGGTTGAAGTGCTGGAAGGCCAAGTCATGGACTTGGACCCCGTGGCGGCGGCTGCTTTAGCCAGTGCCGATGCATTACATCGCTTGGCTGACCGCTTATCCGCCCGCTTAGGTGCTGGACGGGTGACGCGGATGGAGGCGGTGGCCCATTGGGTGCCTGAACGGGCTGTGCGGCATGTGGCAATTGCTGATCGTCGCCCGCAGATGAGCCACTTTCCAGAAGCTTTGGCAGCCCGCCGTCCCGCCTTGCTGTTGGAACGCGCTGAACCAATCGATGCCATCGCCGAAGTGCCAGACGGCCCACCTCGCCTGTTTCGCTGGCGCGCTTTGGCCTTCAAAGTTGCCTGCGCCGAGGGGCCAGAGCGCATTGCCTGTGGCGAGGCCCATGACCGCGACTATTACCGTATTGAGACAAGCGAGGGTCGTCGCTTCTGGCTCTATCGCCAAGGCCTGCCCGGCCAAGTCGATCATCCTAAATGGTATGTGCATGGAAGTGCGGCATGAAGCCTTTCCCTTGCATGCCAAACTCATTCAGGTGCGGCCATGCGCATCTTTGAGCCCTTGGCAACAACCAGTTTCTCCTTTCTGAAAGGGGCGAGCCAGCCGGATGAGATGGTATGGGCCGCCCATGGCCTTGGTCTACAGGGCTTGGGTGTGGCCGATATCAATACGGTCGCAGGTGTAGTGCGGGCCCATGTGGCTGCCAAAGAAGCCGGCATCAGGCTGATTGTTGGTGCGCGCTTGGTTGAGCCTGATGGGTTCGAGACCGCCATCTATCCTAAAGACCGGGCGGCTTGGGGGCGCTTGACCCGATGCTTGACGCGCGGCAACCGCCGCTCGCGCAAGGGCAGTTGTACACTGGAAGAGGCCGATCTGTTAGAAGCTATGGATGGGGCTTGCGCCATCCTTGTGCCCCCACCCATCCTCACCCAAGCTTGGCTCGACAAGGCTCGCGCCCATTTGGCTGACGCGCCTTACACCACTGACCTTTATGTGGCTGCAACCCGGCCCTTTGACGGTACAGACTTTCAACGTCTCGCCCAATTGGTGGGGCTAGTTCACGGCACGCGCGCAAGCCTGATTGCCACCATGGATGCGCTGTTCCACATGCCTGATCGTCGGCTGCTGGCCGATGTTTTGGCCTGTATCCGCACCAAGACGACACTAGAGGCTGCGGGCTATCTGCGCTTACAAAATAGCGAAAAATGCCTGAAGTCTCCTGAAGAAATCATCCGCCTCTTCAAAGGGTTTGAAGCGTGTCTTCAGGCACAAAACAAACTGTTTGATGCGATCACTTTCTCCTTAGACCAATTGGCATATGAATATCCTGATGAAGTTGTAGCACAGGGGGAAACCCCGATGGATAGTTTAATCCGTTTGAGTGAATTGGGGGCGCGAGGTCGCTATCCTGATGGGGTGCCAGAGCGGGTACGGGCGGCTTTAGATCATGAATATGCTCTGATCGGTGAGTTGAGCTATGCGCCTTATTTTCTGACCGTTTATGACATTGTCGCTTTTGCGCGCAGCCGGGGCATTGTGTGCCAAGGCCGAGGCTCAGCTGCCAATTCGGTGGTCTGCTATTGCTTAGGGATAACGGCGGTAGATCCCATCCGCGTTGATCTTTTGTTTGAGCGCTTCATCTCCGCAGAGCGGCGAGAACCGCCCGATATTGATGTCGATTTTGAGCATGAGCGCCGCGAAGAAGTGATCCAATATATCTATGACAAATTTGGCCGCCATCGGGCTGGTATTGCTGGTGTTGTGATTTCTTATCGTGGTCGTTCTTCCTTGCGGGAAGTTGGTAAAGTGATGGGGTTAAGCGCCGATACCCAAGAAGCCTTGGCCAAATCGGTTTGGGGTTGGGGTCGCGGCGGGGTTGACGCCGCTTTGGTTCACAAGATGACAGGCCTCGACATCACAAGCCCAGTCATTGCTCAGACGCTAGAACTTGCCCGCACCTTGCACGGATTTCCCCGCCATTTGTCCCAACATGTTGGGGGGTTTGTCATCACGCGCGGGCCGCTTGATGAAGTGGTCCCCATTGGCAATGCGGCCATGCCAGACCGAACCTTTGTGGAGTGGGATAAGGATGATTTAGATGCTTTGGGGATTTTGAAGATTGATGTGCTGGCCTTGGGGATGTTGACCTGTGTGGCCCGTGCCTTTGAGTTTCTTGAGCAGGATTATGGTGTGCGGTTGGGGCTTGCCGACATTCCGGCCGAAGACCCCGCTGTTTATGATATGATTTGCCAAGCCGATACGGTTGGGGTGTTTCAGATCGAGAGCCGGGCGCAAATGTCCATGCTGCCCCGACTGCGCCCGAGGACCTTTTATGATCTGGTGATTGAAGTCGCCATTGTGCGCCCCGGGCCCATTCAAGGCGATATGGTCCATCCTTATTTGCGTCGTCGCCAAGGCCAAGAGAAGGTCACTTTTCCTTCTAAGGCGCTGGAAGAGGTTTTGGGCAAGACCCTTGGCGTGCCCTTATTTCAAGAGCAGGCCATGCGCATCGCCATTGTTGCAGCAGGCTTTACGCCTTCTGAAGCCGACCGTTTACGCCGCGCTATGGCAACCTTCCGCAAAGTCGGCATTATCCACGAATTTGGCAAGCGGTTGGTCGATGGCATGGTTGCCAATGGCTATGAGCAGGATTTTGCCGAGCGCTGTTTCCGCCAGATTGAGGGTTTTGGTGAATATGGCTTCCCTGAAAGCCATGCAGCCAGTTTCGCTTTGATTGTTTATGTATCGGCTTGGCTGAAAAAGCACTGGCCCGAAGTTTTTCTGGCCGCCATTCTCAACGCCCAACCCATGGGTTTTTATGCTTCGGCTCAATTGGTGCGCGATGCAAAGGAGCATGGGGTCGAAGTGCTACCACCAGACGTCGGCTTTTCGGATTGGGATAACTTACTAGAGGCACGTCCGGGGCAGACCCGTAAAGCCGTGCGTTTGGGACTGCGGGAGATTAAGGGCTTTAAGGAGGCCGATGCTGCCCGCTTAGTAGCTGCGCGGGCAGGAGGCGGGGCATTTCTGGATGCGGAAGATCTCAAGCGGCGTGCGCGCCTCAATGGTCGGGCGATGGATTTGCTGTCCGATGGTGATGCAATGGGCAGCTTGCACTTGGATCGTCGCCAAGCACTTTGGCGCGCCAAAGGCTTGGCCGAACACGCCTTGCCCTTATTTGAACATGCCAGCGAATATGGCCCGGAAGTCGACCCCGCTTTGCCAGAGATGCCGTTGAGCGAGCAGGTTGTCCATGATTACGCTCGCTTGCGCCTCAGCTTGAAGGCGCATCCGGTATCATTTTTCCGTCGTGAATTGGCAGACAAGCGCTTTGTGACTTCCCAAGCGCTTAAGACAGCCCCGAATGGCGCGCGGGTCGATATTGCGGGCCTTGTTTTGGTGCGGCAGAAGCCCGGCACCGCTAAGGGCGTTCTGTTTGTGACGCTCGAAGATGAATTTGGCTCGGCCAATGTGATTGTTTGGCCTAAGATTTTTGAACGGTTCCGACGTGAGACCTTGGCCGCAAAATTCATGGGCATCAGAGGTAGACTACAACGAGAGCATGGCGTCATCCATGTGATTGCTGACCGTGTCACCAATTTGAACCCTCGTTTGGCGGAATTGTCTGACGGCAGTCGCACCTTTACCCAAGCACTCGCACGCGCTGATGAACAACAAAGCCCGCGCGAAGATCCTAAGCTGAGCCAAGCCAATAATCGTGCCCTCGCCCAAGAGCGGACCACGCGCGCATTCGCCAATAGCCGCGATTTTCACTAAGAGCGGTCCAATGCCTCAAAGGAAACACACAGCGCCCCTCTATCGCCACCTCAAAACTCAATTTAAAATTGATATATTTTTTAAATGCACCAGAAGAGTGCAACACGAACGGAGACGGCGATGACACAGATTCAAAGCCTAACTGCCGCGGTTTTACTTGAGTTGCGTGCCGCAAGGCGTGAAGGCGACCTCCACCACATCCTAACCACCTATGCCAAGGCCTGCGGCTTTGGTTGGTATCAACTGGCACCGGGTCCACATAATCCGATGCTGGATCCAACGAGCCTTTTGAGTTTTGGCAATTTTGATCCTGCTTGGCGGCGCCAATATGCTACTGAGCCCAGCTGTCGGATAGATCCGGCCCGCAATCAAGCTATCCAACGCGCAGGCTCTGTTCAATGGCAGCGTGCTTTTGCTTCCGCGAGAAGCCCTGAACAGCGCGACTTTGTGCAGGCAAGCCGCCTGCAAGGCTTTCGCGATGGTATCACCACACCTGTGCATGGTCCACAAGGGTGTGTGGCCATCATGATGTTTGCTGCGCCGCGCCCCTTGAGGCTTGATCCAGACGACGAAGAGGCACTGAGCCATATTGCGATGGCCTTCTACCAGCGTGTTCGCCGCTTAGCGGCTGCAGCCCTCTTTCTACCTACAGAACCCGCGCATCTGACCAGCCGGGAGATTGAGTGCCTGAACTGGGTCTTAGAGGGCAAGACTAATTGGGAAATTGGCGTTCTAACAGGAGTAACGGCGCGGACAGTTCAGTTTCACCTCGGCAATGCTTCACGCAAGCTAGGTGTCGTCAATCGGGTTCAAGCAGCGGTGAGGGCCTTATTGCGCGGCGATTTATCCGTGCATCATTTGAACCAAGCCCGCCTTGAGATTAAAGCCGACGACCCTTATGCCCGCCGCCACCCAAAATCTGGGTCGCATTCACGCCAAAGTAAGACTTCGCAGGCATCTTCCAACCCAACAATAGTCACGTCGTCTCGTGCATGAGAGGTTTTTGCTTTGTCCCACTTCTTGGCCCTCATGATGGTCGCGCTTTCGGCCACATCGCCAATGTCGCCGGATTCCCCCACCGGTTCAGAAACCCAATCCCAATCAGGCCCCCTGATGCCAGGCTTGAAGGATGCCATTGCGACCCCGGATGGAGCTGTCCCGCTAGACTGGTCTGGCCCCGCTGCAAAGCAGCCAGGTGCAGACGCCAATGTCGAGGCTTTTGATCCGACGGCCAGTCTGTTCGGCCCTTCAAATCTTTGTGTTGTCACGCCTGGGCAACCCGCACCCAGCTGTGCAGCCCCTCCAGAGCAGGGCTTGAAGGTCACATCGGACATTTTCAGTGGCGATGTAAACCCAGATTCCACCTGTCAAACACAAGAGGATGTGCGTATTGGTGCCGATGGGAAGCCGCAGCGTGTGTTCGCGACAGTCTGCGGGGATGAGGTGGACTCATGGGCCTATCGCCAGCGTGCAACGCCTGCCAGCAGGGCTAATCCAAGCAGATCCACCAATCGGGTAATTGGCCCGAATGATTTGGTGCCACAGAAGACACCATAAGCGGATCAAACGTTCTTCAAGGGTGGGCTTTAAGGGCAGGCAGGGGCTTTACCGCAACTGCCCGCTTGCAACCTGTGTCTAGACAGGTTTCAACAGGGCGTGTCCGACCCGCTTGCCCTCTTCCGTCCGCTGCCATTTGAGCAAGGCCCGCCGCGATTTGACGTGGGCCTTGCGCCAATCGACCCGCATGCTTGGTTGATGCCAGATGATCAGGCCCATTGGCTTTCCCCCAAGAACCAATTGATGGACGCAGAATCAGACGCGGTGTTTGCCAGCATTTCAGGATCGATGCCGGGTCAGATTGAAGCAGCGCAGCTCGTGGCCGCGGCTTGCGGTCAAGTTTATGACCCCGGCGAGCCTCCCTTGTTTGCGGCGAGCCGATTAGTATCCGACGATTTAGTGTTGATGGAAATGCGCGACGGCGCTTGGACCAACACCGCCCTTTGTCTGTGCAGCCCAACGTTTTTTTCTGCGCATGAGGCTGTTGGTAAGAGTCTATTTGGCCTCCACAGCCCAGTGCCAGGTGGCGATCCGGGCCTTGGTGGCCGCATTTCGCGTGTCTTCTCCCTCCTCCGCGATGAGCTCGTTCTAGAGCGACACAATTGGACCGTGCAATGGAGCGATGCGCGATATACGCCTGACGGCGCCCCCCTTCGTGCCGCCGCAGCGGTTGCTGCCCTTGGTGAGGCTAGCCAAGCGCTTCATGTACGCGTCGAGCGCCAGACGATCCGTCGATTACCTGAGACAGGGGCCGTCCTCTTTACCATCCGCATTCGCCTTTATCGATTGGCGGACCTCCTTATCCAAACTGAACTGGCCAAAGCTTTTCACCATGCTTGGAACGAGGCTGGCCCTGACGTTCGGGCCTATAAGAAATGGGAAAGCTTAGAGCGCCACGTTGCGGCCTTACTTCAAGACTATGCAAGAAATCCTTGACCCTTCTGCGTGTTACGCGTTGCGTCGTCGCGTGCGTTCGCTATTGTGGTTAATCACAGGCGCGTGGCGCGAGTCCTATCTAAATTGGAGCAACAATTGGTGTGCTCTAGAACCGAGGGTCACTTGAAAGTTTCGAAAACAAACTTGTTCCTGTTCGCCGGTATGGCAGCGAGCTTGGGCAGCCTCGCCTTGGCACAAACCGCGGGACAAAAGCAAACCAAGTCAAAGCGCAACCAGCGTCCGCCGGTCGTCCAAAAGGTCACCCCAGTTGCCCCGGCTCCTGTCGAAGAAGTGGTGGCCCCTGTTGTTGAAGTGCCTACTTCGGTGGTTGCGCCCGAACCCGCCGCGCCGCCATCCCCAGTCACCGATGAGGCTGCACGCGCCGCTCTCAAGGCAGGAACTGCGGCAAGTGCAGCAGGTGATTTGCGTCAAGCTGAACAGGCTTTCCGCACTGCCTTGACCTTGGCACCGCCAGGCGAAACAGGCGATTCAGTTGCCTTAGAGGCGACCAAGCGTTTGGGCTTTCTGGCCTTTGAAAAGCGCGACCCACGTTCTGCAGAGACCTTTTTCGGCGCAGAAGCCGTGCTAGCCCGTCGGCTTTATTTCTCCGGCAAAATCTCGCCACGCGCTTTTGCCGATTCCGTTCAGCGATTTGCCAGTGCGACGGGGTCAATGGGCCGCTCAGGCGAAAGCGCGGCTTTGTCCTTTTATGCGCAAGAGATCAAATCACGCGCCCAAGCTGAGGTTTCATCGCAAATTCTCAACCGCGATACCAATGACCCTGCTGACAGCGTGGGCAATGTTCGCGTCGCTGCCAGCGGCTTGTGCGTTGTTGGCCGCGACCCGATCTTGAAAGATCGCGTCAGTTGCGAGGATGAAGAAGGCGCTCGTGGTGAGGCATTGGCTCTGCAAGCTCGCCAGATCAAAGCCAGCGCGCCGCCTCCACCAACCAAGGCGGAACGTGAAGCCAAAGAAGCAAAAAACAAGGGCAAAGGCGGCTAAGCCTACCTCGTCTGCGGCTTGAGCGGCGTTCGCATAGGGTCAAAGCCCAGTGCTCTGATCCATAAGCCCAAAGCACCTGGATAGGTCCAAGCCCTTGCTGGGCCTAAATCGACATGCAAGAAGTCACGTCCATAGCCCAAACCTGTGAAACCCGCATTCACCGCTGCGCGCAGGATGCGTCCGCGAGTATTTGCCGTTACCGCAATATCGGCCGCGATCGATTTGGTATGATAGGAATTTGCGACGCCGCCAACCGCTTTATTATGTGCCAGACAGCGATGACCAGATCGGATCGTTAGCGGTCCGACGTCGCGCCGCATCGCCTCTAGGGCGTCGAGAAAGCGGGGGTCATGAAAATACTCCCCCTGACAGTGTTTGCGACAGGAACAGGCTAGTTCTGCGGCGGTGAAGTGCGGCCAGCGCCAGCCAAGCTGGGCAGCAGGAGGCGTGGAAGAAAAAAGGGCCATGGGTCTATCCTAAAAACAGACGACACCTTGGCCCTTTTATAAGGTCGGTCGGATAGATTCACCGAGAAGTTTGATCTAACGCAGAGGTGCTGCCATCACGCGTGCTTTCGCCGCTTCATACTCGGCAGCCAGACGGTCTACCAACTCCCCTGCGGTGGCGATTTTCTTGATCGCCCCAATGCCCTGACCACAGCCCCAAATATCGCGCCACGCCTTTTTGGACTGATTGCCGCCTGAACCAAAGTTCATGGCAGATGGGTCGCTTTCAGGCAAGTTGGCTGGATCGAGGCCTGCTGCAACCACGGAGGGGGCCAGATAATTGCCATGCACGCCCGTAAACAGGTTTGAGTATATGATGTCGTCAGCATTGCTGTCGACGATCATTTGCTTATAGGCCTCTTCCGCATTGGCTTCTGCCGTGGCGATGAAAGCAGAGCCGATGTAACCAAAGTCTGCCCCCATAGCTTGGGCCGCTAATACTGCGCCACCATTCGCAATCGAGCCCGATACGCAAAGAGGCCCATCAAACCATTCCCGAATTTCTTGCACCAAGGCAAATGGAGACAGTGTGCCCGCATGGCCACCGGCACCAGCGGAAACCGCGATCAGGCCCGTTGCGCCCTTTTCCACGGCCTTTTTGGCAAAGCGGTTGTTGATGATATCGTGCAGCGTGATCCCGCCATAAGATTGGATGGCTTGGTTGACATCTTCGCGGGCACCCAATGAGGTGATCACAACCGGCACCTTAAACTTCACGCAAGCCTCAACGTCATGCATGAGACGGTCATTGGTCTTGTGCACAATCTGGTTCACCGCAAACGGCGCTGCTGGACGGTCAGGGTTTTTGTCATTCCACTCACCCAATTCGGTGGTGATCTTATCGAGCCACTCTTCCAACACATGAGCAGGACGCGCGTTGAGCGCTGGGAATGACCCCACTACACCAGCCTTACACTGAGCAATGACCAGATCTGGGTTGGAGATAATGAAGAGCGGTGCCCCAATCACAGGGATCCGAAGGCGAGAAAGAACTGCAGGTACCGACATATGAACTCCCAGAGCAGTGTGGCAAGTGCCATTATGGCTACATTTATGGCCCCGTCTTGGCGCGTCCTGCGCCGCGATGCAAGTAGAAGCACGCGGCTAAACTGGCATTGAGCACCATAAGCTTACCGCTTCCTCTTAAGGCGCCGACAGAATTTTGATCACATTTCAGCAACATTTTTGCTTCGGCCTTGCATTAACCGCTATTTGCAGTGGACTTTGCGCAATGGGCCCAACAAGATAGCCGCTCGGCGTGGGGGAGTTGGATGAGCGCGGAAAAGCCCGGTGAGTATGGTTCTTCGGACCCTCTCGAGGATGTTGGTGCGGAAAGCACCAGTTCGGATCTGAAGATTCGGCCGGATTATGATTGCGTCCAAGATATGCCGCTTGGGTTCGACGATGCAGATAGTGTCGGCTTAGGGTGGGCCTTCGACGCGATCGACCGCGCGCCGCGCGAGCATATGCCTTCTTGGCAAACCGATTCCGTTTATGACTCGCAGGAAGAAAGAGACCGACGCGCCAGGCGCAAGCAGTTTTTGAGTGGACTTGAGGCCGCTGGCGTCCATGGTGTCATCGTCGACCAAACGGGTCATGTGCACGCAGGCACGTCAAAATGGGCACGTCGGATTGAAGCCTCGAGCACGTTGCGCATGAAGGATGGCAAGTTGACCGCCTTAGCTGCCCGCAGTGTCACTGACCTGCAAGCGGGGCTTGGTGTTTTGTACGATGGCTATCAAGGCAAACATGTGTCTGTGCCGTTGCGTACCCTCGACGGCTGGGTTGTAGACATGGTCCGGCTCTTTAAATGCGAGGCGACTCTGGGCCCCTTTGTGGCTGTGCTGTTGCCGAAAACCGCACAGGATGAAATGGCAACCATTACTGGTTTGCAGGTTTTTGCAGGCCTAACCAAGTCGGAAGCCAATATCGCAACCCTTCTTTCGCAGGCCCGTATGGTGGAAGAGATTGCGGCAATTCGGAAGACGTCTGTGGCAACGGTCAAGAGCCAAATCAAAGGCCTGCTGGCGAAATTGGGCCTGCGGCGGCAAGCGGACTTGGTTCGACTGGTATCTACCGCTAGGTGAGGTCTTGACGAGGCGGGCTTAGCCCTGCACTTGCCATTCTATGACTCATCCATTCACCTTGGCTTCTGGCTTTATTGACCCTGAAATTGCGCGCTGGCGGGAGTTGGCGGAGAAGGCATTGAAGGGGGCTCCGTTTGAACGCCTCACTGGGCAAACCTATGACGGCGTCCCGGTTCGCCCACTTTACACCCGCATGGATGCGCCGAACCCTGCGGCTCAATCGGGGGCAGCGGGCGCTGCACCATTCATTCGCGGGGCAGAGGCAGTACGCGATGCCTTTCTACCTTGGGATATTCGTCAAACCATTTTGACGCCAGATCCACAGGCGGCTAACCAAACTGCACTTTACGATTTGGAACGCGGTGTCTCTTCCTTGGAATTTGTCATTGATCCCACTGGCAATTGCGGGGTGGCGGCCAGTCGGGTGGCAGACTTCCAAGTTTTGATTAAGGGCGTTTTGTTGGCCTTGGCCACAGTAGCCCTTGATGCGCCTATAGACCCACTGGGTGCCGCGCGGGCTCTCGCGGATGCGGTGGCAGAAGGGGAGCGCGCCACCGCCAAGCTTGCCTTCAATCTCGACCCCATGGCGTCCCGCATGAATGGCCAGACTGGCTGTAGCTTAGGGGCCGCTGCGGGCTTTGCTGCCCAAACCCAAAGTCTGTTTCCCATGGCTACTTGCTTGCGCGCCGATGCGCGACCCGTGCATGAGGGCGGTGGCTCCGAGGCTCAAGAGCTAGCGGTATTGATTGCTTCCGGTATTGCCCATTTGCAGGCGGGCGAGGCGTTTGGCCTTGCGCCGGCCGACATTAACGCCACCCTGGTGTTTACGCTTGCGACGGGCCCAGATGTGGTGGTGGAGATTGCCAAGCAGCGCGCGGCCCGCAGGCTATGGGCACGTGTCTTAGATGCCTGTGGCGTGGCTGCCCCCATGCGCTTGCAGGCTGTGACTTCAGGGCGCATGCAGACCAAACGTGATCCTTGGACCAATATTTTGCGCGCCACCTGCGCGTGCTTTGGCGCGGCTGCCGGTGGCGCTGACGTGATTACAGTCTTGCCCTTTACCAGTGCCTTGGGCCTCGCCGACGAGAATGCCCGCCGCATCGCCCGCAATACCCAGTTGATTTTGCAGGAAGAGAGCCATTTAGGTCGGGTCACCGATCCTGCAGGGGGCGCGTGGGCGATGGAAGCTTTGGCTGAAGACTTGGCCCAAGCGGCTTGGCCACTGGTGCAGGAGATTGAGCGGTTCGGTGGCCTACCAGCTGCCTTAGATCAAGGCTTGGTCCAAGGCTGGGTTGCGCAAACGCGTGCCGCGCGGACCCGTGATATTGCCAAGCGCAAGACCCAGCTCATTGGCATCAATATTTTTGCCAATTTGGGCGAGGTTTTGCCCGTCACCCCACCTAGCTCTGCGATCGCTGCGCCAGTGGCACCCTTGGCAGGCGCGATCGCGCCAATGCGCTTGGCGCAAGATTTTGAAGCCCTTCGCGATCGTGCAGACAGCCTGAGGCCGACGATTTTTCTGGCGACTTTAGGCAATCTTGCCAAATTCAGCTCGCGCGCTGGCTTTGCTCGTAATGCCTTTGAAGCGGGTGGCATCAAGGCCTTGGGCACCGAGGAAGCCCATGCAGACCAAGCCGCGATGATCGCCGCCTTTAAGGCCAGTGGCGCACAAATAGTATGCCTGTGCGGCGATGATTCGACTTATGAGGCTGAAGCCAATGAAGCCGCCGTCGCGCTCAAAGCAGCTGGTGCCAAGCAGATTTGGCTGGCCGGCAAATTCCAGGCCCCTGCGATTGATCGTAACCTCTATGTCGGGGCAGACATTTTGGCCGAACTCACCCATGCCATCACGCTTCTGGAGGAGCCCGCATGAGCAAGCTACCCGACTTCAGCGTGTTGGATTTGGGCACACCAAAGCTTGCCCCTGCACCGGCTAATGTGGCTACCAGCGCGGAGATGTGGCGCACGCCAGAAGATGTCTTGGTCAAGCCGTCTTATGGCCCAGATGACCTTGAAGGGCTTGACCATTTGGGTGGACTTCCCGGCATTGCCCCCAATATTCGCGGGCCTTATCCTACGATGTATGTGCAACAACCTTGGACAATCCGCCAATATGCGGGCTTTTCCACGGCTGAAGATTCCAACGCCTTTTATCGCCGCAATTTGGCTGCGGGGCAAAAAGGTTTGTCGGTTGCCTTCGATCTGGCGACCCATCGCGGCTATGACAGTGACCATCCGCGCGTTTTGGGTGATGTGGGCATGGCCGGTGTTGCCATCGACAGCATTTATGACATGCGCACCTTGTTTGAGGGCATTCCCCTCGACCAGATGAGTGTGTCCATGACGATGAATGGCGCGGTTCTGCCAATCCTCGCCCTTTATGTGGTGGCGGCCGAAGAACAGGGGGTCAGCCCAGATAAACTGTCGGGCACCATTCAAAACGACATTCTCAAAGAATTCATGGTGCGTAACACCTATATCTATCCGCCAGGCCCTAGCATGCGGATCATTTCGGACATTTTTGCCTTCACCAGTCAAAACATGCCGAAGTTCAATTCCATCTCCATTTCTGGCTATCATATGCAAGAAGCAGGGGCGACGGCAGACCTCGAACTCGCCTACACCCTTGCCGATGGTCTCGATTATATCCGAGCCGGCCTAGAAGTAGGATTAGATATTGATGCATTTGCCCCCCGTCTCTCATTCTTCTGGGCAATTGGCATGAATTTCTTCATGGAAGTCGCCAAGATGCGGGCAGGGCGGGCCTTGTGGGCCCGCTTGGTCAAACAATTCAATCCCAAGAGCGAGAAGTCCTTGGCGCTGCGCACCCACAGCCAGACTTCTGGCTGGAGCTTGACCGCACAAGACGTGTTCAACAATGCCGTACGCACTTGTGTGGAGGCGATGGCTGCCACCCATGGCCATACCCAAAGCTTGCACACCAATAGTTTGGACGAAGCACTGGCTTTGCCAACGGACTTTTCCGCCCGTATCGCCCGCAACACCCAATTGGTGCTGCAAGAAGAGGCAGGCTTCTCCCGCCCCATCGATCCCTGGGGTGGCAGCTATTATGTTGAGAAGCTTACGGCCGACCTTGCGGAACGGGCTTGGAAACATATCGAAGAAGTTGAAGCTTTAGGCGGCATGGCCAAAGCTATCGAACAAGGCCTGCCCAAATTGCGCATCGAAGAGGCTGCTGCGAAGACCCAAGCGCGTATCGATACGGGCATGCAGACGGTGGTGGGTGTCAATAAATTCCCGCTCGATCAAGTTGAAGACGTGCCAGTCCTGAAAGTTGATAATACAGCTGTGCGCATGAAACAGCTGGAGAAATTGAAGCGCTTGAAGGCTGAACGCAATCAAGCCGATGTCGATGCGGCATGTGTGGCTTTAACAAGAGCTGCCCGCGATGGCTCTGGCAATCTGCTCGATCTTGCGATCAAGGCCGCCCGGGCCAAGGCGACCGTTGGCGAAATCTCGCTGGCTTTGGAAGATGTCTATGGTCGCCATAAGGCCGAGATCCGGATCAATTCGGGCGTCTATGCCCGCGAAGCCGACTCCTCCAATCCCATTCTGCAACAAGCCCGCGACGCCATTGCCGCCTTTACCAAAGCCGATGGTCGCGCGCCCAAAATCCTGGTCGCAAAAATGGGTCAAGATGGTCATGATCGCGGCCAAAAGGTAATCGCCACGGCCTTTAGCGATCTGGGCTTTGATGTCGATATCGGTCCCTTGTTCGCCACGCCAGAGGAGGCAGCCCGTCAAGCGGTCGAGAATAATGTCCATGTCATCGGCTTTTCTTCGCTCGCTGCTGGGCATTTGACGCTGCTTCCCGCGCTGCGCCAAGCCCTTTCTGCCGAGGGCCGCAGTGACATTATGATCGTCATTGGCGGCGTCATCCCGCCAGACGATGTGCCCGTACTCAAACAAATGGGCGCAAGTGCAGTCTATTTGCCGGGCACCGTGATTGGCGAAGCGGTTGTCGATCTAATCGGCACCTTGAGTGGCCGCTTGGGGTATTAGGATCCCTTTCCTCCGCCTTGTCCTCCCCGCCTGAGCGTGAGCTTTGAGCGGGGACCTTGTGAGATTTTGCCTGCGAAGATTCCCGACCGGCTGCGCCGTCCGGGCTGACATCGTTCATTGCGGAATCACTTTTAGCCCCGCGTGGGAAACCACCGGGGGTGTGCCTTGTGCTTCCCTAAGAAGCAGAGGGGCCGGGGCGCGTGGTCCGCGCCAAATAGAGTGGGCCAGATTAACGGACTGGCCCGGAATACGGAGCAAACCGTGCGCCCCGGCTTGATAA
>JAIXQA010000016.1 GCA_027485915.1 Alphaproteobacteria bacterium
ATCACTGCAAGCCTGATTGCAGAGGGCGCGTTGGCGCGACAGGAAAGCCGTGGCGGGCATTACCGCAGTGACTTCCCGTATGAACTTAATCCAGCCAAGCGCAGCTTCGTGACCTTGGATGTAAGCCGATGACATTCTTACCCGATGTGGTGCTCGAGCCGATTGTTCGCATGGCGCTCGCCGAAGATTTAGGGCGGGCGGGCGATGTCACTACATTGGCGACTGTCGACCCCGACCTAGAAGTCCAATGGGTAGTGCGGGCGCGCGCGGCCGGGGTTTTAGCAGGCCTTGATGCAGCCTCCCTTAGTCTGCGCTTAATTGATCCCAGAGCGACCCTCACACCGCGTCTGCCTGAAGGAGCGGTTATGGCGGCTGGTGATGTGATCGCCACTTTAAACGGCAAAGCTCAAAGCCTGCTGATGGCAGAGCGGGTGATGCTGAACTTTCTTGGACCCTTATCCGGAATTGCAAGTCTGACTGCCCGCTACGTCGAGGCGGTAAAAGGCACGAATGCCAGGATCAGTTGCACGCGCAAAACCACCCCTGGCTTACGGGCGCTTCAAAAGAAAGCAGTGCGATTGGGCGGCGGCTCAAACCATCGCTTTGGTTTAGATGATGCCATTCTGATCAAGGATAATCATGTGGCCGCCGCTGGTGGTATTGCACTCGCAATGACCCGTGCAAAAGCCTATGGCGGTCATTTGCTTCCCATCGAAGTAGAAGTTGATAGCCTCAAACAATTGGAAGAGGCCCTGCCCTTTGCCCCGACTTGCATCATGTTGGACAATTTCAGCTTGGCAGACTTAAGGATGGCTGTCGCGCAGGTGGCAGGTGCCGTAACCCTAGAAGCTTCTGGCGGGGTAAACCTCTCCACCGTGGCTAATATTGCCGCCACTGGGGTGGACTATATCTCGGTCGGCGCTCTCACCCATTCTGCCCCCTGCCTCGATCTGGGGTTGGATGAGGCCTAACCCGACCGCCGCGCCAAAAAGACCCCACCGACTATCAAGATAAGACCCAGCGCCCGCGTGAGGGTCATAGGATAGCGCTGCGCCCCGAAAAGGGCGAAGTGGTCAATCGCGGTCGCGCTAATCAATTGTCCCAACAGGACCAGAAAGATCGCATTACCAACCCCGATGCGGGGGGCAGCGAGGGTGACAGACAGTACATAGAAGGCCACCAAAAGCCCACCAAGCCAAAAGCTAAAGGGTGCCACGGGTCGAAACGGATTGGTGGTGCCGGTAACCAAAACCACAAGGCCTGTCGCGAAGGTGCCGACGATGAAGAGCACAAAGGCTGCGGCAACCGGGCTTCCAAGGCGCAGGCCCAGACCGCTATTGAGGGCCGCCATAATGGGAATGCCAAAGCCCGCCAACAGCATCAAGACCGACTGCCAGATGGGTGCGGCTCCGCCGCTCATCCCCCCGCGCGCCTTTGCGTGACGGTCTTGCCGCCAATTCCCCAATTATCGGTCTCCACTTCGTCGATAATGACCACCGTTGTGTCCGGGTTTTTATTGAGTTCGACGCGCAAAAGCTCTGTTACGCCTGCAATCAGGGCGGCTTTCTTTTCGGGCGTCAGACCGTCGGGGGTCACTTTGATGTTTACAAAGGGCATGATCACTCTTTCTGCTAGGATCATGCTCTAGAACTTTGCAACTTTGGGCAAGCCCCTTTTGACCGCATGAAAGGCTATTCCCGCAACCGCAACGGCACATTGTTTCCGCCTGCTTGGTTGCCAACACCAATGGGCACAGGCACGGGCGAACCTTCGTAATCTGAGTTAATAATCAGACGCGCGTTCGCGGAAAGATTGATGTTTCGGGCGACGATCACACTCCATTGCGACCCTTCAGCCACGTCGCCCGTCGCGCTGACTTGCAGTCGCGTCATCGGCAAATAAATGGTCCCCAAAAGCCTATCGACAAAGCTGGAAGCGATGGTGAAATTGGCATAATTGCCACGCGTAGCAACCATAACAAAGCCGGCCCATTGGCCCGACCGTCTACCCGAAAGGGAAACGCTGCTGCTTTGGCCAGCGTCGAGCGCATTACCGCCGGTGAACATTAGGAGGACATCGTCACCTTCAAGTCGGCCCTGCCCTCGAAGCTTAAGGCCTTTGCAGAAATAATGTTCACCCGGCTCGAGCTTGAGGACAGAATTCCCCGTCATTGTATATTCAACCCGATGGATCCCCGGAGACAAGGTGACAGTGCCCGCAGACCTTACTTGAGCACCGCCGTCGGGCACCGTGGTGCAAGCGGCCGGTGGGGCGATGTTCCGGCTACGGAAGGGATCATTGAGCTTTAAAGCCCCGCTGTTGGCGGCAGGCGTGAAACCAGTTCCAGTCGCCACGCCTGTCGCGCGCGGGGCACCAGCCTCCACTGTGGCCGCGTTCTTCAGATCGAAATCACTATTGGAATGCACAATGCAGTTTCTTGCGCGGATGCTACTATTGTTCACAGCGGTGATCGCCTTGCCACCGACGGTGCCATCATCGCCGATCACGCAGAGAGGTTGAACCTGCATGGATTCCGCAATGGACGTTACCTCAATCCGAAATCCACCCGGCGGAACCAAATCGCCGAAAAAGGAGGGGCGAAGCGCAAGACCTTCAACCGTATAGGTCCCATCACTCCCTTGGGTGGCCTTGAACGATACCGTTGCACGGCTGGCGAACTCGCCAACTTGGGCCATTGCGAAACGCTCAACATCCTCAGTCGATTGCCGCGCGCTGGCTCCGACCAGAATAAGATTTTGCGCCCCTGAGAGTGCTGCTGCATCTGCGGCAGACTGCATTAAAGCGCGCTCACCTCCCAAGGCGACAAATTCGCTGGTCATGGCAACACCAATCGCCATTGGAACAATCACTAAGGCAGCCGTCAGCGCCATATGGCCTGACTGAGCTTTCTCTTTTTTAAATCGCCGGACTGGTGGCAAGAGCAACATTTGGCACACTCAAAAGAAATGCAGAGCGACTGATGCTACATTCTAGCTGAGTTCGGTTTTAAATTACTTAATTCAACCCAATTTCAAAGGTCAATTTTCGCTGGGCGAGTCGATATTGAGATTGAATATATTCAAATTTATTTGATATCTTTTTGACGCCCAAAAAATGCCGAGCCTAAACTGTGGCGGTGGCTTAATCCTTAGGTAAGTCGCGTGCATAGCCCAAGAACGACGCTTTAAACGCCAGCGGATCTTCAAGGAAGGCTGCGTGGCTACCCTTGAAGAATTCCACTTTTGCGGAAGGTATCTGCTTTACAGCACGCTCGGATCTGCCCCACGCCACAATCTGATCAGACTTGGCCCAGGCGAACAGGATGGGCAGATGCAGCGATTTTACCTTGGCAGTTAGATCAGCGTCGGCTTCCCCAAAGCTTTGCCAAGCCTGCTTGAGGACGGGCGCCATTTCAGAGCCAGCAGCGACAATACGCGCGCGCTGGGCGTCAGCGGTCTTGCCCGACAAAACCAGTCGATAATAGAGACTATAGACCCAAGGAAACCAGTGCGCGCGCGACACACCTGCTTCAAAGAAGCGGACAAGGAGCTTGATCACTGCAGTCGCCAATGGATCAGGCGGCGCAAGCCCGCCCGGATTACAAAGAACAAGCGCGCGGATCACTTCTGGTTTGTCGATGGCCGCGATAAGAGCTGCCGCTCCGCCAATGGAATTGCCCAACACGATCGGTTTTGTTTCGCCAAACAAAGCCGGAATAAGTGCGCATAGAACAGTTGCATAACGCCGCGCGCTGGCGGGCTGGCTGGTTGAATCGGCTGGGCTAGCGCCGTGGCCGGGCCAGTCTACACATACGACTTCAAAACCTATGGGAACCAAGGCTTCTACCAAGCTCTCAAAATCGCGGCCACCATGGGCCGTGGCATGCAAGCACAAGACAGGCTGACCCATCCCGCGCCGCGCGACCGCTACTTCAGTTCCCGCCGCCTTCACAAGTTCATACGGCTTTTGAACACCAATGGCGGCGCGAAACGGGGGAACAGGCGAAGACATTTGATTCATCCATAATCAAGTGATATGAATATCACTTAATGTCAAGTAAGAGCATAGAGTGCATGAAAAGTCGAAAATCTGGACGCGCCGAACTTCTCAAAGCCGCACAACTGGAATTTGAAGATCATGGATTTGAAGGCACGCAGACCAATGCGATTGCACGGCGGGCAGGCTATGCACCCCAAACTTTCTATCGGCATTTTCCCGACAAAAAGGCCATTTTTCTGACCATCTATCTAGATTGGGCCCAAGCGGAGGCCATAGCTTTGGCTAAAGCCGACACCATCACGGCCATCATGGATGCGCTGTTGGACCATCATATTGCGCACAGATTATTTCGCCGATCTCTCAGACATCTGACGGCGATTGATCCAGAGATTGCCGCTGTGCGGGCAAAGACACGACAACAGCAAATGAGTGCGATCACAGACCGGTTCCCCCACCTTACCCAACCTGAGGCACTCGGTTTGATCTTTACCCTCGAGCGCCTGTGTGACGCCTGGGCAGAGGGAGAGTTTGAAGCATGTGGCATTTCGCAAGAAGAAGCGCGGGCGCAGATGAACGGGATACTAAGGCACGCCTTGCGGGCAGCGCCCTAGATGGGCTAGTCAGCGGCGATGGCCAATCGTCCAACCCGTCGCTTTTCTGCCAAAGTCCCTCAGCCGCTAAGCCAAGACGAGCAGGACTTTATCCGCGGCTTGGTTTACTACGAGGATGACGCCCTAATTGCGTTCAACAAACCATCTGGCTTGGCCGTTCAGGGTGGCTCCGGGGTGACGCAGGACATCGACCGACTTTTGGCAACCTTCGTGACCCGCAAAGGCCGCAAGCCAAAGCTTGTCCATCGACTAGATCGGGAAACCTCTGGCCTATTGATTGTTGCCAAGACTGGCCCGGCTGCCGCGCATGTATCGGCCCAATTTGCCGGGCGTCAGTTGGCGAAGCGCTATCTGGCATTCGTCGGCGGCAAGATGGCAAACGACCAAGGCCAAATTGACCTGCCACTCGTCAAGATCAAGTCCGGCGGTATCGACTTGATGCGCCCGGCCCGTGTGGGCGACGCAGAGGCGCAGGTCGCCCTCACCTCTTATCGCGTGTTGGCCACCGGTCCCGTTGCATCTCTAGTGGAGGTCACCCCGCAAACTGGCCGCATGCACCAAATCCGAGTGCATTTTGCCGCGATTGGTCATGCATTGGCCGGAGACACAAAATATGGTGGGCTCTTGATGATGGCAGGCAAGCCCTGCCCGCGGCTGATGTTGCACGCCGCAGCGTTGGACTGCATCCATCCGACGACAGGTGAGCCCATACACTTCAATGTAGCACCGCCCGAGGACTTTTCGGCCTTTGTACACGCGGTGCTGCCAGATGGTTCGAACAGGCAGGCTTAGCCGGCCGCTTGCGCATCCTCGCCGCGCTCGCGCTTCGCCCGCAGCCGCGCCAAAGCACTGGCGTAGGCTTTTGCGGACGCCACCAACGTATCGGCATCCGCAGAACGCGCTGTCACAAAGCGTCCATGCTCGCTCAAGCGCACAGAGACTTCGGCTTGGGCGTCTGTGCCTTCGGTAACCGCATGGACCTGATAGAGGTCCAAGACCGCACTATGAGGGACCAGCGCCGAGATTGCGTTGAAGACCGCATCAACCGGGCCATTGCCGCGTTGGGTAGTCCAAGCGGACTTGCCATCAATCTCCAGATCAATTTCCGCAGTTTGCGGACCATCCGTCCCCGCAACAACGCGAAGGCGCAAAACTTTAATCGCGTCGTCGTAATGGGCCGCAGCATCATCCACCAAGGCGATGATGTCATCGTCATAGACGTGCTTCTTCCGGTCCGCGAGGGCCTTAAATCGACCAAATGCGTCTTGGAACGCATTGTCAGACAATTCATAGCCCATATCGCGCAACTTATCCTTAAAGGCGTGTCGGCCAGAATGCTTGCCCATGACAAGATTAGTAGCCCCTTGGCCCACATCTTCTGGGCGCATGATCTCATAGGTTTGGGCATGCTTCAGCATTCCATCCTGATGAATGCCACTTTCATGGGCGAAGGCGTTTTTACCGACAATCGCCTTATTATACTGGACAGGAAAGCCCGTAATTCGGCTAACCATTTTAGATGCCATCATCAAACGCGTTGCATCCACGCCGGTTGTGAATGGCAAGCTGTCGCCACGCACACGCAGAGCCATGATGATTTCTTCCAGCGCGGCATTGCCTGCGCGCTCACCTAAGCCATTAATCGCACACTCAATTTGGCGCGCGCCACCTTGAACAGCAGCCAATGAATTAGCCACCGCAAGGCCTAAATCATTGTGGCAATGAGCTGAGAAAATCACCTCGTCTGCGCCGGGCACATTGGCAATCACGTCGGCAAACATGGCACCATATTCGGTTGGGAAAGAATAACCAACCGTATCTGGAAGATTGATCGTGGTTGCGCCTGCGCGGATCGCGGCTTCGACTGACCGCAGCAGGAAGTCCCTCTCAGTCCGGGTTGCATCTTCAGCCGACCACTCAACATCGTCAGTATAATTGCGGGCCAAGGAGACAGAGCCATGGATGGCTTCAAGGACAGCCTCTGGCTCCATCTGGAGCTTGTGCTTCATATGGATGGGAGAGGTCGAAATGAAGGTGTGGATCCGCTTCAAGGGAGCGGGGCGTACAGCCTCAGCACAGCGCTCAATATCTTTCGCCCCTGCCCGCGACAGGCCACAGACCGTGCTGGATTTGATGGTGCGGGCGATGGCTTGAACAGCGTCGAAATCACCTTGGCTAGCGATTGGGAAGCCTGCCTCAATGACGTCGACATGCATATCTTCGAGCAATTTTGCGAGCTCGATCTTTTCATCGTGGGTCATGGAAGCGCCAGGTGATTGCTCGCCATCGCGCATGGTCGTGTCAAAAATACGAATTGAGTGGGTCATGATTTTTTATGGCCTGATTTGCTGAATTTTTGAAGAGAGAGCCTTTAAATGGCCCTTGGCGGCGCTTTACCCCTGAGCGCCGTCACCCGACCAATTGGCCTAGCGACTCTTGCGCGCCCAAGGGCTGATAAGCAGCCCTGCCAGCTTCAGATTAAGTCGACCCGCATCCAGCAAGAGGGCACCAGCCCGTTGGGCCAAATCATAGTGCGCAGCTGCAATCTCCTGCCCAAGCCGCAAAGCTGAAGCAAAATCTTGTGAACTTATTCCTTTGTACGGAAAAATATTGCGCATGGTAATAGTTTTGACCTCTTTGACAGCAAATTAATCTAAAACGGCGGCTCAATCAAGGCCTTCTTGCGTTTGGCTCTTACCCAGTAACGGGCGCACCACCAAAACAAGTAGTAGATAGATGATGGCTGCAACGACAAAAAACAAAATCGCGCCTTGATTTTCGCCCTTCAGGACCTCGCCCAAGCCATGCGCACCAAAGGCAACGAGGCAGATCTTCGGTAAGATGCCCAGGCCCGTGCCGCCTACAAAAGAAGTCAAACGAACCTTCGCCGCACCCAGTGCCATATTGCAAACGATAAAGGGCCCAGAGGGGACCAAACGAATGATCAAACTCGCCAGAAAGCCATTCTTGCCAATGAAGGAAAGCGCGCGACCGCCGCGACCACCCAATATCTTCGATAAGGCTGCTGCGCCGCCCACTCGCCCCAGCATGAAACCGACTTGAGCCGAGACTAAAGTGGCAATCCAGCTGAGCACAATGCCCTCAGATGGCCCAAAGACGGCAACCGTTGCCGCGATCAGCACAACTTGAGGCGCTCCAATAAAAGCCAAGGTAATAAAGGTGCCGGTAACAGCAGCTGGTGCCCACCATGCGTCGCGGAGGCCGCGCAGAAACTGCGCGATGCCACCTTGGTCTAGATCAATGAACATCATGCCAGCTGTCAGCACGAGGCCGGCAATTGAAAACAATATGAAAGCGACCCAAACCGCGCGGGCAGCTGAAGAGTCCATTTCGGTGAAGAAGCGATAAAATCGGTCCAACCAACCGGTCATCGGCCTAACCCCGATCGCGCAACAAGCGCCCCTGCTCGCGCTTCCATTCCCGCTCTTTGGTTGAATCGCGCTTATCGTGATCCTTTTTGCCCTTGGCGAGAGCGAGTTCTAGCTTCACCATACCCCGCTCGTTGAAATAAAGCTTTAGAGGCACAACCGTGCGCCCTTCGCGGTCAACCGCAGCAAACAATTTGTTGATCTCACGCTCGCGCAAGAGCAATTTCCGTTTGCGTCTTGGCTCATGATTGAAGCGGGACGCAGGGCCATATTCGGGCACATAGGAATTGATGAGCCAGACCTCGCCATGCTCGGGGCTTGCATAGCTCTCGGCAATATTGGCCCGACCAAGCCGTAAGCTTTTGACCTCAGTCCCAGTTAAAACCAGTCCTGCCTCGTAGGTATCCTCAATATAATAGTCAAAGCGCGCACGCTTGTTTTCAGCGATCAGCTTGCGGGGTTGTTCTGGGCGCATGGCCTAATTGCCTCGCAACGCCCCGGCTGCAATCATTGCCGTTTGTACTGCAACCCGTGTTGCAGGAATGGGGGGCACCAGAGGCAGACGCAAATCTTCTGCACACAGGCCCAAGGTCGCCATCGCAAATTTTGCCGGGCCAGGATTTGGCTCTAGGAATAGAGCACGTTGCAATGGGTCTAGCTTTTGATTCAGAGCGCGCGCTTCGGCTAATTGACCGGAGGCTAAAAGGGCCTGCAATTGCGCACATTCTTTTGGCATAATGTTGGACAAGACAGACACACAGCCCACCGCGCCATAGGCCGCAAAGCCTAGGGCCAAATTGTCATCACCAGCAAAAATGGAAAACGGCTTGCTAATACGAGCCAAATGCAGTGCCGTACGCGACGGATCACCAGCACTATCCTTCAAAGCCACCACATTCGGATGCTTCGCGACTTCGGCCATCGTATCGGGCAAAATATCCACATTGGTCCGCCCAGGGATGTTGTAAACCATAATTGGTAAATCGACGGCATTACCCAGGGCATTGAAGTGGGCGATCAATCCCGCTTGGCTTGGCTTGTTGTAATAGGGTGCAACGATCAATGCCCCGTCCGCTCCCGCCTTTTTGGCGACCTGCATATGACGGATCGCCGCTTGTGTGTCATTCGAGCCGCAGCCCGCCAAAACTGGCACCCGACGGTTGGCGGCTTCAATCGCCAAGTCAAACAAATGCCAATGCTCAGCATCGTCCACAGTTGCACTTTCCCCCGTCGTGCCGACAGGAATGATTCCGTGGACCCCATTTTCAATTTGGCGCTCGATCAAGGCCTGAAAAGACGCATCATCGACTTTGCCATCTTTGAAGGGCGTGATCAGAGCGGTGTAAACGCCTTTAAAAACCGTCATGGGTCGAATGGGCCTAGCTGAAACGTGAGTGGGTCGTGAATGCCCTTCTCGACCGCAATTCATATGGATGCAAGACCCAAGGGCAGGCCAAATGGCGTGCATATGCCTGTGCTTGCCCTGATTTTTTCACACAACCGACTAGGTTCGACGAGATTTGATCGCTAGAGACAACGTGTGATTCCCACGATCAATCCTTTCTGTTCCCTCTAATCGGTCAACTGGCCGCAATGTGAAGACAGCCCTCCCCCACTTATGCGCTGATCTTCGCTGGAGTTTTTGAATGTCCGTGTTTGACACGCGTAAAGCCGCATTCGTCCTTTTCTTGTCCGGCCTCATGACCTCAACTGCGCCGTCTACTGCGGCAGCGTTTGCACAAGATGCTTCTGCGCCCGCGCCCGTTCAGGTGCCCACGCCAGTGCCGGTACCAGCGCCGGTACCAGTGCCGGTACCGGTACCAACTTCCGTCCCCGTCGATTTCACGGTTGCACCGGTGCCAACAACTCCCGTTGAAATCCTGCGGACGGCCCTGCGCGCCGCAGAGCGCGGAGACTGGAGCTATGTGCGTGCCACGATAGCGACCACCAGTGATGCCCGTATTCGCAACTTCCTCTTGTGGCGTTTGGCGACAGCTGAGTCGAACCCAGCCAGCTTTGATGAATTGCGCCAAGCGCTCGACCAATTGCCATTTTACCCAAGCCGACAGACGATCCGCGTCCGCGCTGAGCAGCGCCTTGCGCTGACTAGCCTTCCCCCGCAAGCCAAGCGTGCCTTTTTGGAACGCAAGGAACAAGGCCTAGACAATGCCGGCCCGATCTCGGGTGAAGGCAAGCTGGAACTCGCTGCAGCTTTGTTTGCCTTAGGCGAACGCGAACAAGCTAAACGCTTTTTGGCTGATGGCTGGCGCAATCACCGGTTTGATAGCGCAAGCCAAGCAAACTACCTCGCCCGCTTTGGCAATGAATTGACCACCGAAGACCATGATGCCCGCGTTGATTTTCTCTTGTGGACGGACCGCATTACCCAGTCCAGACCGTTGTGGCCCTTGATGAGTGAAACTGGCCGCCTCAATGCTCAGCGTCGCGTCGGCATAGAGGCTGGAGACACCGTCACGTTGACTGGCGTCAGTCTCGATGATCGCGGCATTCAATATCAGCGCGTCCGAAATCTGCGCCAAGCTGGTCGCCGCGCCGAAGCCCTTTCGCTGCTTACCCAAATCGACTCTCGTGGTCTACCTGAGCCCGGTCAGGATTTGATCTGGACAGAACGGCGTAATCTTTTGAACGAAGCCATTGTCACCCGCGATTGGCAATCGGCTTATCGGATCGCATCAACCCATGGCTACCAACGCGGCGAGCGTTTCGCAGACGGCGAATTTGTATCTGGTTGGGTAGCATTAAGGTTTTTGAACCAACCCACCATCGCGCGCGAGCATTTCATGCGGCTAGAGAGTGGCGTACGCACGCCTGTCTCCCGCGCCCGTGCCGCCTATTGGCTAGGTCGGACCGCGGAGGTCCTGAACGAAACAGATGTCGCGCTGACCTATTATCGTGCGGCCGCTGCTTTCCCAACGGTCTATTATGGGCAATTAGCCGCAATAGAAGTCGCTGAATCGATGGGCCAAATTGCGCAGTTAACGTTGCCACCTGAAAAGAAGGCAACCCAAGAAGACCGCGACCGTTTGAACGGCCGGGCTATGATGGCCATCATCAATCTGTTGTCGGACGCGGGTGAAAACCAATTCTTCAGACAATTCGCCCTTGCCCTAGATGACGAACTAGATACCGAGGGCGAGCATCAAGCTTTGTCTGAATATGCGCGGGCCAAGGATGAACCTGCACTTGCCGTCCGGGTTGCAAAAGCTGGGCTTAATCGCGGCATCCTAGCCACAGAAGCGGCCTATCCCTTGATGCCGATCCCACGTATTGTCGGTTATGGCCAGATAGAAGACGCATATACTTTAGCCATCACCCGGCAGGAGAGTGAATTCAACACCCGCGCCGTATCTTCGGCCAATGCCCGTGGATTGATGCAATTTCTGCCAGCAACTGCTGCCAGCCAAGCCCGACGCATGGGCTTGGAACACGACACAAGTTGGCTGATCAGTCGGCCGACCCATAATGTTACCTTGGGCTCTGCGCACTTGTTCGATCTCGTGAATAACTTCTACGGCTCCTACGTGATGGCCGCTGCGGCTTATAATGCGGGTCCAGGACGCCCACGCCAATGGGTGCAGACCTATGGCGAATTCCGCGAGACCGACCTTGAGACCGCCATTGATTGGGTGGAGAAAATCCCCTTCTCTGAAACCCGCAATTATGTGCAACGGGTGATGGAGAATATCCAAGTCTATCGTGCCCGCCTCAATGGCGGCTCTGCCCCCATTGGCATTGCCGATGACTTACGGCGCGGCAAGCGTCCACCGCCGATCTTTAATGTGACGATCGCGCCAGGGGCCAATCAACCCGGTGGACCGCCGCCAGAAGCCAGCCCACAGATACCAATCGAGACACCAGCGGAAACCACAGCCGGTTCAACCAGCACTGGGCCCGAACCAAAGCCTATTCCTTAAAAAATTCAGGCGGTTTGGCGATATCGGATCACACCATCCTCGTCGATGTGCCTCACTGCACGCTTCCGGGCAATCAGGCAATTGAGATGGGCAATTGCCTCTCCCGTTGCCATGCCCAAAACTTCGCTACCAATCGGGCGCTTAAACAATGGCGAAAAGCAATCAATCACCCGGCGAGGCGTTGCGAGCCAATCTGCCAGCCGTGCTAGCGCCGTCTCATGATTGTCGATCAAATCGTCTAAGCGCTTATGGAGGCCATAGAAGGGCTCGTTATGGGCAGGTAGCACCAAGACGTCATCGGCGATGACATCCTTGAGTTTACGACATGAATTGATCCAATCTGTCATCGGATCACCATTGGGCTCTGTTGGGAAGACGGAAACATTGGACGAAATGCGCGGCAAAACTTGGTCGCCCGAAATTAGGACTTTCAGGTCGGGCTGATAGAGACACACATGCTCTGGCGAATGACCGCACCCAGTCACGACATGCCAAGCTCGGCCGCCAATCTCAATGCGGTCTCCATCGGCCATGCGCTCATAGGAGTCAGGCAGACGCGATACCGCCTTGCCAAAGCCTCCAAAGCGGATGCGATAGGTATCTAGCGCATCTTCATCCCAACCCGCAGCGCGATAAAACCGCACACCATCTTCGGGCGCTTCTCGTCCCGTGTCGGCCACTAAAGTGCGACAGGTGAGATATTCTAGGCGCGAGATCCACAAATTGGCGCCGAATTTACGCGTAATCCAACCGGCCAGACCGATATGGTCGGGATGCATATGGGTAATCATGACACGTTTGACGGGCAAGCCCTCTAGCGCGGTTTCAAAAATCGTGCGCCAGTGTAAACGGCTTTCCTCGGTCGCCACCCCCGTATCAACAATGACCCAGCCATCACCGTCTCGCAATAACCATAAATTGATCCATTTCAGTGCGAACGGCAGCGGCATTCGGACCCAATAGACCCCTTCCGCCACCTCTTTTACTGTGCCAACTTCTGGCGGCTCACCGCAAGGATAGGTCAGGCCATTGGCAGAAGTAAGTTCAAGACCATCCATCGACATGAAATAATTCCTTGCGGGCGTGACTTGCCCCTAACAAATAGGCTAGCCGCATGCGGGCTCCCGATGCAAGACCGGCACCGCCTCAGCAGCTTGCACTGTAATAACATAACATTAACGCTTCGCTTTTGTTGCTTTTAAGAGTAAGGGCAGAATGTGAATTCGGCCCTTCCACCAATCGGCCATATCTCACTCAAGAGCAGTCGGCAGGAATTAGCGTTATGAGCTTGATTTTAAATGATCTTGCAATTGGATACCCAGCTAATCTCGTCATGGCGGGCATTGGGGGCACGATCCCAGACGGCAGTGCGGTGGCCTTGATCGGTCAAAATGGTGCCGGTAAATCTACACTCTTGCGGACCCTGGCTGGTGAGCAAAGCCCTGTAAACGGCGCGTACTTTTGGGATGCTTCGGTTAAGCGTCATCGGAGCATTGCCTGGCTGCCCCAAAGCCCGAGCCTCCGGCCCGATGCGCCCTTGACGGTACGCAATTTGGCGGCAATGGGCCTGTGGGCGCGCCTAGGATTATTCGGTAAACCATGCCGACATGATCAAGACCGAATCGACCAAGCCCTTGACATTGTTGGCTTGAGCGATCTTGAGAACCGACAAGTCAGCACCTTGTCGGGTGGCCAATTACAGCGCGCCTTGTTTGCCCGTTTAACCGTGCAAGACTGCGGTCTGATTTTGCTGGACGAACCTTTTTCAGCGGTCGACGCAGCCTCGCAAGCGAAGCTTTTGGAAGTAATACAGCATTGGGTTGGCGAAGGTCGCACAGTGATTGCGGCAATCCATGATCTCGATTGCGCGCGCCATTTCCCATTGTGGTGGGAGCTTTCGAAATTTGGGGCAATCCTTCGCCGTTGTGACGACAAGGCCTTAAGCAGCCTTACTCAGCCGCATCGCGCGCTTAGCGGAGTGGCGCAGTCATCATAAAGGTGTTGGCGTGATTGGGGTGCTTTCTCCCTTTTTTGACTATGAGTTTATGGCACGTGCTGCCATGGGCGGTGTCGCGCTTGCTTTGGCCGGAGCGCCCTTGGGCATCTTCCTTGTGATGCGCCGGATGAGCCTTGTAGGCGATGCGGTGGGCCACGCCGTCCTGCCAGGTGCTGCTGCGGCGGCGCTGATGAGCGGTGGCAGTACGCTCATTACGACGATAGGCGCAGCCTTGACGGGCACAATGGTCTTTATGACGGCGGGACCGGCCAGTCGCGCGCTTCGCCTGCCCGAGGATGCGGGCTTTGCCGTCTTTTACCTTGCAGCCTTGGCGATTGGCGTGATGCTCGCCAGCATGGGCGGTGGTGTGATTGACCTCGATAAGCTCTTGTTTGGCGCGGCGCTCGCCATCGACAATACAGCACTAACCCTGGCTTGTATCGCAGCAATTGTTACGGCGATTGGCATGACCTTGGTCTATCGCCCTCTCCTAATCGATACGCTTGACCCGAAATTTATGCGCGCCTCTGGGGGCGCGAAGTGGGCAGGCCCTGTTGCCCAATCGGTTTTCTTTGGCCTTCTGGCCTTAACGACCGTGGCATCGTTTCACGCCCTTGGTGCCTTGATGAGTATTGGGCTCACAATCTTGCCTGCCATTGCCGCCCGCTTCTGGGCCAAGAGCGTGCCTTTGATGATTGTCAGTGCCGCAGGCCTTGGCATTCTCGGTGTCCTTGCTGGTCTCTTGGTGTCCTTTCACCTTGCTGCACCAGTGGGCGCTGCCATTGTATCCTGCTTGGTTGGGCTGGTTTTGGCTTCGAGCCTTGTTGGGCCCAATCAATCCCTGTTGAGCCGCAACCTCGGAAAAGCTTCTCTTGCTCCTCGCGCGTCGTAATTTTTTGGCTCTCACCGTAGGTGGGTTGTTTGCGGCTGCCTGCAAGCCCGCGCCTAATCCTGTGCCGACGAATTCGAAGCCCAAGGTATTGGCCACAATATCGATCTTGGCCGATGTGGCAGAACGGCTCGGTGCGCCAGACCTTGAGATCGTTTCGTTGATTGGGCCTGACCAAACCGCCCATCACCGCGACCCGACTCCGCGCGAGTTAACAGGCTTTAACGATATCAGCTTACTTCTCCATGTTGGCTTTAAGCTGGAGGGTTGGATTGACCGTTTGCCGGAAAGCACAGGCTACCGAGGGCCGATTATCCAAGCTTCTGAAGGTATCGACCCAATCCTGGTTGAGGGGCGCATCCCTGACCCGCATACTTGGCAGAGCTTTGTTGGTCTGCGCAGCTATGCCGAGACGATTGTCAAAGTCTATGTCAAACTTTGGCCCAATCTTGCGACACGCTTTAAGGCCCGGCTAGTGACCTATCTGGCAGAGCTTGAAGCCGCGGAACAAGCCGCTGTTGCTCGACTCGCCCAAGTCCGCCAGGGCAGGCGCCTGATCATCGTGCCCCATAATTCGTTCCGCTATTTGGGCCGGGAGTTCGGGTTAGAATTTCGCGGCATCTCGGCCTTATCAACGGGCGCCCAGCCTTCTGCCCAAGCGCTCGCGATTTTGCTCGACGAGATTAAATCGGCCGATGCTGCGGCCTGCTTTATTGAAGCCGAGGCCGACAAGCGCCTGATGGAACAAATTGCACGCGAGAGTGGGGCGAAGCTAGGCGGGAAGCTCTATACAGACTCGCTGTCAAAGCCCGATGGCCCAGCTGGAACTAGCATCAAAATGCTCGCCTATAATTTAGCAACGATTGCTGAGGCCCTTGCGACTTAGCGCTTAAAGCCCGGGATCAAAGGTCGCCACGTCAAAAACTTGATCCATGCTTTCGGCTGGGTTCTCACAACAAGGCCCGCCGACTGGTCGGGCTGGGATACCTGCCACGGTACAGCCGGCGACAACCTCATGTAAAACAACCGAGCCCGACGCGATGCGCGCACCCTCACCGACTTTGATATTGCCCAATATCTTGGCCCCTGCCCCGATCAATACGCCGGCACCAATCTTTGGATGGCGATCACCGCCTTCCTTTCCGGTGCCGCCTAAAGTCACATTGTGCAGCATGGATACGTTGTCGCCGACAACAGCCGTTTCGCCGATCACGATGCCGGTAGCATGGTCCATGAAAATGCCTTCCCCTAAGCGCGCCGCGGGGTGAATATCAACTTGGAACAATTCGGCCACCCGGCTTTGCAGGTGAAACGCCATCATCTCCCGGCCCGTGGTCCACAAATGATGCGCAACACGGTGAGCCTGCAAGGCGGCAAAGCCTTTATAGTACAAGAAGGGCTGCACATAAGTACGGCAAGCCGGGTCACGCAGTTTGATGACGCGGACATCTGCCTGCGCGCTTCGAACAATGCCGGGATCTTCCTTGAATGCTTGGACGCAGACTTCGCGCATCTGCAGCGCATTCATGTCGGCTCCGCCCAGTTTCTGGGCCAAGAGATACGCTAGGGCGTCATCGAAGCTGGTGTGGTTGAGAATGGTAGCATTCAGGAGACTAGCCAAGAGCGGCTCTTCAGCTGCTGCTGTCGCCGCTTCAATACGCAAATGGGTCCAAACGCTGGTCAAACCAGCAGCCATGCCGCCAACGAGTTCTAAGCTTGCACCTGCCATTTTCAGTCTCCGTCTGGATGGGCCAACATCATCTTGGTCAGCGCAGCTGGCAATTGGTTTGTTTGTGCTAAATGGTACGTGCGATAGACGGTTGCAACCGTCAATGCATCACGAATTTTGCCTGCTTCCACTTCAGCCAATAACTCGGTGAAATGCATCTGCCTTAATGTTAGCACTTCAGTTCCTTCAGGTGCCAATTTCCCACCTGACAATCCATACGCCAGAAAACAGATGGCGGTTTCATCGCTGACTGAATTCGACAAATCCATGTCTAGTACTTTGATAAGTGTAGATGCACGAATTCCTGCCTCTTCTTCTAATTCTCGAAGGGCACCAGCCTCAACATCCTCATCATATGGAACCCCCCCTTCGGGCATTTCCCACGACCAAGCTTCCACTGGCCGACGGTATTGGCCAACCATCCATACATAACCTGTGTCGTCAATCGGAAGCACGCCGACAGCGCGATTGATAAAGCGCACGATACCATAGATCCCGGGCTTTCCGTCGGGGCGCAGCACGTCTTGATGTTCGACCTTAATCCAAGGGTTCTCGTAGGCGATGTGGGAAGCGAGAGTCTGGAAGGGATCGGTTTCAGACATAGAGCAGAAAAACTTTCAAAGGGCGATGCAAACTTGTTGAGTATGGCTTATGTCTTCAAACAATGACAATTGCACCACACACCCTCCCACTCCCGCCCGTCGAAAACGACATCTTACCAGCACCATTGCCGGATACAGCCTTTTTATCGCGTTTGGCTCTGCGTCGTTCTACGAAAGTCGCACATTTGCAGGCCCCTGGCCCAGAAGGTGCGACCTTGGAGGCAATCCTGCGCATCGGGGCGCGCGTACCCGATCATGGCAAATTGGGGCCTTGGCGATTCATCATTCTCGCAGGCAATGATCGGCACGCCTACGGCCAGAAAATTGCGGCTCTTCTATCGGCCCGTGGGCAAGTAAGGGAGACGGATCGACTGGCACAGGAAGAAAATCGCTTCTTACGTGCGCCCGTGGTTGTCGCCGTCGTATCTTCCCCAGTTGAGAGTCCAAAGGTTCCAGAGTGGGAGCAAGTGCTTTCTGCCGGCGCTGTGTGCTACAACCTTTTGCTGGCTGCCAATGGCTTTGGGTTTGGAGGCTGTTGGTTGAGCGAATGGGTGGCCTATGATCGAGAAGCCTTGGCGCTTTTAGGCCTGTCGCCACACGAAAAGCTTGCTGGACTTGTTTATATGGGTACGCCAACTGAACCACCCTCTGAGCGGCCGCGTCCAAGCGCTGCTTCACGCCTCACCTATTGGAAGGCGGACGAAGTGGCGACTTAGCTTTGTGGTGCGCCTTCGCTTCTAGGCTCGGTTGAGGGCAGCGCGGTGGCCGGGACAGCGGGCTTCTTTAAGCGAGGCGGCGGTTCCAAGGGCGCTTGGCTTTCAAACAGTTTCCTTAAGAAACCCGGCGCCAAGGCTGAAATCGGATTTGTCCGAAGTTTTGGATTGGCCAAGCTGCCTTGCGCCATAAAGGTTATCCCGACCAAACCCTCATCCTGTCCGCCACCCAAGAGTCCGCCGAATAATGGCATTTCGCCCAATGCCCGGTTCAGGCCACCCGGTGTCGCTACCCCCCTTATATCTAACTTCCCATCTTCAAGATCGACATAGCCAGAGGCCTTTACGGTGTAGGCCGCGCCATCGGCTTTGCCGTCGCGTAGCGCAAGGATGCCACCATTCACACTCATGGGCAGACGCACTAAATCAAAAAGGATTGGATTTTGCTTAGCCGGTGAATAGGAAATCCCCTTGACTTCAACGGTCAATGAACCGGCGCTGTCAGCCCCGACGACGGGCAATTCCCCTTCAATCGTGCCCGTCCCGCCAGCGAGCGGCGCGCCTGGATAAACCAGACCTGCAAAGAAGCCCGCATCGGACAAAGTGCCAACGATGCTGCGGCGGCCATCTTGCTGCTGGCGCATCACGACTTCTGTCTGTCCAGCCGGTGAGCTGCCCGTCAAGGTCAGAGAGCGCCACCCGTCTTGATCACGCAAAATGCGGGCCTCAACTTTGTCTAGGGCGGCAGACTGACCGGTCGCAAGTCTTGCGATAGACGCCGAAAGATTGAGCGGCCGATCCAAAAGATCAACTGTCCGCTCGGTGACGTCGCGTTTGATCAAAAATGGACTTAAATCAAGATACTCGCCCTCTGCCTTGAGATTTAGTCCATTGGTATCTTCCGAGATATGTAAAGCCAAATCCGCGGCGCGATCTATGGCAATTCGAGAGAAGTCTGCAGCGACGAGGTCAAGCTTTTCAGAAAGCGCCAGGTCGCCACGAACGTTCGCGCCCTTGGCATCAAAGGTCACCTGTTTGGCTTCCCACCCGCCGCCATCGCGCGTGCTTATGCGAGCTGTAGCCTGCCCGGCTTCGCTCTCTGGCTTTGTCCATAATGCACCTGGCAACACCATGGTGGCGGCATTGAAATCTGCATCTAGATCCGCGCCAATCAGTCTGGAGCCTTTAGATTCAGCATCGATCTTTAGCCGGACAGGCCCAGTTGCATAGGCCGTAACGTCAACGCCAATTTGGATCAAACTGGCCAAATCAACCATGCCATCCGCAACTAAGCGCGTACCGGGTCGCGGCGCAGTTTCAGGTTCGGAAACCCAAGTAAAGTCGAACGGGTTTCCTGCAATCCAAGCCTGACCGCTAACATCCACCCGACCATTATCAATTTTCAACTGGACATTGCCATCATTGGCCTCAAGCCCTGCAAAGGCGTTCTGGAGGCTCGCTTGCTCAAACTGCCCAATTGCTTGAACCTTGACTGCGTCTGGCTGCAATCGGTCAGACAGAGGCAGGCTTAAGTCCAGCTCTAAGCTGCCTTCGCCATCCAATCGTGCTGGGTCAAATTGCGCTTTTGACAACAGGCGCAAAGGCTCGCGATCGGCCTCTTGCGCCATTAATGCAACAGAACCAGTCACCTTGGCATGCACAACGCCTTCGGAATCTTTGGGCTGGAATTTGGGAATCGCAAAGGCGGATTCCAAGAGGGTTAGCTCCCCCAATTTCCCACCTTCAATTGCCACATGGAAGCTGTTTCCAGTAAGTTGAGCTCGACCTGACACATCGGTCAATGCGGTCATTTGTGGCAGATATTGAACGGTCGCATCACGAATATCAAAGTCCAACGCGATCATGTCTGGCGTACCAGCTTGGCCCTTCAACATACCGGAGGGAATTCGCAAAACTAAGCGATCGGTCGTACCCACCCCTTCTTTGACCACATTTGCGATGGCCGTCCTCGTCTCCCGCAAGAAACCTCTTGGCCAAGCAGCAAGAAGCGACTCGACATCAATTTCGCCATCAATATCGGCATCAAGATTGACCATAGCTGACCCGCGGCGCGCCAGTGCAACTTCTAGCTTGCCTTGGACCGCGATGCCTCGGTGGTTGAGAGATATGGCAGGCAGTTGAACGCCACGTGGCAACACATCGCCTGCCGCCTCCACTTCAGTTGCGACAAATGGCCTCGACAATTGGTTTGGGCTCGTCAAGGTCAAACTAGGTGTCTTGAGCCACGCATCCTTTAGCCCATCTTGACTTAAGTTACCTGCCATTGCGACAGCGCCCGTTGCAATTGAAACCACGGGATTATTGAAGGCAAAGCTATCGGCTGTCAGGCTAGAGAGGTCCAATACACCCGCTTCAGTTCGATTGGCTTGCACCATGAGATTGGCACCAGCAAGACCCAGTCCACGTGCACCAGTCTGGCTGGTAGTCATGCTGTCAATCCGCACCACGAGACTGGTTGCTCCGCGGTTGTCTATACCCCTCCATCGTAATGTGAGGCCGCGAGCGCTGGTCTGTGGGATAACCAGACCTCGACCTGTCAAGTTCAGGCTAGCGAGGTTGGCATCCCCATTCCACGCGCCGAAAGACGACGCACGATCTAGCGTGACATCCACCCCAGCGCCGTTGCCAAAGGTACCCAATCGATCACCCAAAACGAGACCGGCGGATTTGGCCTTTATGCTGACTTTGCCGCCGGCAAATATGTTTTGGGGACCGCTTTTGGCCTGCGGCCCACGCGGACCAGTGGAAGTGACTCTGACCTGGGCGTCGACGAGCTTCACCGAAGAGGTATTGGGGTGATTGAAGCCAAATCCCTGCGCGAGCAGATCCGCCGAAATCAGGTGCAAATCCTCCGAAAGCAAGGCTTTGCCGCTTGCGCCCTCGCCTTGAACGCCGCCCGACTGAGGTGATGAGACAGAAAAGGACTTTGCATCGAACGCCAAGCGTCTTTGACCTGCGACCGCGGGGAAAAACTGACCTCGGACACCGGATGCTTGGATTCGGTCGCTGACAATGTCGAGGCGATCCAAGCGAATTACGCCGGAACGCTCTGCCCAAGCGCCGACGCCCTCGGCCCGTTCTACCGACACACCTCCCGCGCGCCCGCGCCCCAGTTTTAACGTGCCTGCAACCGAAATCGGGCTGCCTTCAGGCGTCAAATACACGAGAGCTCGGCCGCTGACAGGGCTGGTCCATCGGGCAAGCTGTTGTAAGCGTTCCCCTCGCAGACTCAAAGGCAATTGCGCAAAACGCATGTCTTGTAGGTCGGTAACTAAAGCCAGTGCGCCATCGGCTGCTGGTGGTGCCGCGATGGCCACATTCATGCTGGAGTTGGACTTTTCGACTTTGCCAGAGGCTTGCAAGGTGATGATGCCAGCCGCATTCCGGAAAAGGCCTGCACGGGCACGCTCCAAGATCAATCGCTGACCGCTATCCGGGTCGATCAATTGTAATCGGGCATCGGTCAACACGACTTGGGCCACTCGCCCTGCTTGACCTTTTGGGTCAAGCGCGTTGCGTGTTGCCTTCAAAATGCGCGCAAGACCACCTTCTTCACCTTTGATTCTGGGCAAGGCGAGCACTTCGTCCGCTGAGCCAAAGCCAAAGGCCGTCCGCCCTTGCCTGTCCACAACCAAGACTGCTTCCACGCCTGAAAGCCGCGCTTGTTTCACGACTGCGCGACCGATTAAAAGCGATGGTGCATCAAGGGTCAGATCGACTTTACCGAGCCTCAGGGGCGAGGTTCTTTGATCTGTCCGAGCGGTGATCTGACTGGCAAGGACCACAAAGTCGCGCGCTTGTTGATCCCAACCCAAACGCAGGGACCCGATTTTGGTTTGTCCGCCCACTAGTCGGCTAAGGGAGTCTTCAACAAATGGGGTGGTCGCCGAGATCGAGACAGTGCCAATCGACAAACGCCACGCTAAATAGCCGGCAAACAGCCCAGAAAGCGCGACCGCCACAGTCGCACTTTCCATCCAAAACCGCGAGTGTCGTGTTTGACTTAGGGGTTTTTTGGTTCGCTTAGCAATCACGGTTCCGCTTGGGGTCTCCTCAAACTCTGGCTCGATCTCTTTTGCACGTTTCTTGTCACGCGATTGCCGCACTTTTGTGGAAGAAGCCACTTGGCCGCGAGATGGCACGTCCGCGGCTTGCAAGCCAGCGGCCTCAGGCTTATCTGCCTGACTACGGCGCTTTCGGCGCGAACGGATCGGATTTAGCACCATGAGCGAAATTGCAATTGGCCAACAGGCCCCTGACTTTGAAATGCCGACAGACGGCGGCGCAACCGTGGCCTTGTCTGGTTTGAAAGGAAAGAGTGTTGTCCTGTATTTTTATCCAAAAGACGACACCTCGGGCTGCACAAGCCAAGCAATCGCTTTCACAGAAAACATAGACAAATTTCGTGCCCTTTCATGTGAAGTCATTGGTGTCTCCAAGGATAAAGTCGCAAGCCACGACAAGTTTAAAGCAAAGTATGACTTAGATGTGACCTTGGC
The DNA here is from genome assembly GCA_027485915.1 of Alphaproteobacteria bacterium. Lineage (GTDB taxonomy): Bacteria > Pseudomonadota > Alphaproteobacteria > Caulobacterales > Aquidulcibacteraceae > Aquidulcibacter. The sequence continues at coordinate 22,384 of JAIXQA010000016.1, forward strand.
ATCAGATTTTGGCACTGAGGTGTGTGAGGCCTATGGCGTCTGGGTTGAAAAGAGCATGTATGGGAGAAAATATTTCGGGATCGAGCGCACCACTTTCCTGATTGATAAAAACGGCACGATCGTAAACATCTGGAGGAAAGTAAAAGTTCCCGGTCATGATGAAGCCGTTCTTAAGGCGGTGCAAGAATTGGTGTAATTCCCCAAGGAATACACCCCAAACAGGGTTTCGGGTGTTGCGCGACACCCACGCATGCGTAACAAGAGCGCGAGAACGCCAATCAAAGGGAACTAAGACGATGGCCTTTTGGAATAACAAATCCAAAGAAACCTATGTTGAAACCGAAACTGTTGCAGCGCCCGCGCCACGCAACGACCCCCCAGCGATTGCGGTGGTGGCTCCAAGCCCAAAGCCCGCAGCCTCTGTTGTCGCGGCTGGCGCAGTCGTGAGCGGTTCGCTTTCCTCGCCGGGTGATGTCCATATCGAGGGTATCGTGATTGGCGACGTGCGTTGTGACACCTTGGTGGTTGGCAAGAATGGTGAAGTCAAAGGCAATGTGACCAGCGAGATCGCTACCATCCGCGGCAAAGTCTCCGGCGATGTGCGGGCGCGCATGATTCAATTGGCAACCTCTGGCTCCATCGATGGCGACTTGACCCACGCGATCTTGATCATCGAAGAAGGCGGTCAGTTTGAAGGCCGTTCAAAGCGCTCGGCAGACCCGCTCGCCGGTCCCTCGATTGAAACAACCCATATCGAAACAAAGGCAAATGCGGAGCGTTCGACGAAAAAGGCCAAAGCCCCTGCGGCAAAGGCCCAAGCCGCCGCGGCACCAGAGCCAAAGACGACCGCTGCAAACGAAGAGCCCCCGCGCTCTAGCCTTGCAGACGCGCTGGGCGATGCGTTTGCGGTAAATGCGTAACCAGAAAGACTAGCACATCGGCTTAAGCCGGCGCAGAGACCACAATGTAGCGCGCGCTTAATTGCCCCGCACGGACAGCAGCAGCGCGCGCCTTCCAAGTGACGATGGAATGGAGCGCTAGGGTTGCAGCCTGTTGTCCACCCGCCTTGATGAGCGCTGCTTGTCGCTTGTCAAAATCCTTGCCGATCAAAGACCAGCTCGAGCTAATTGCGGCTAAGAAATTTAGATTGCACTCTGCCTCAGAGACCACAGTCAAGCCCGCCGCTTGAGCGGCATCTTTAAACACGTCGACCGGCGTAAAAGAGCGATTCTCAATGCCCTTTGCAAGGTCGAGTGAAGCCTCACCTTCTGTGGAGAAGAGATCAAACCAAATCGCCTGCCCACCCGGTTTCAAAAGGCGTAAGATGGAAAATGCCCCACGCTCAGCCCGCTCTTGGCCTCCGCCTTGAAACAACAGCATCGCAAGCTCGACTTGCCGCTCGGCAAGCCCAGACAATTGGCCATTATAGGGTTTGGCACCATAATTTTTACGAGACTTGCTTTTCTTAACCGCTTTCGCTGCAAGCGTACGGATAGTCGGGTCGGATTCATAGGCAGTCAGCTTAACGCCGAATTGCTCCAACAAGGTGCGGGTGATGAAGCCGCTCCCGGCACCAATGCAAGCCATCGTGGTGTCTTTTTTCGCCCCTACTGCTGTGCCCAATTGCGTGGTTAGATCGAGCGAAGTCGGAAAGTTTCGATCTGGGCCCCACATGATGTGACTGGCTGTAACATATAGCTTTTTATGTTTGGCGCTCAGCTTTCCCGGCGCATTTTCCGCCTCAATCTCAGCCTTGATTGCTTCCAAATCTGGTGGATCTCCCCCTTCCCACCACGCCACAAAGCGGGCACGGGTCTGCGCCAAAGTCACGGGGTCGAACTTTGGTAACGCAGGTATGGGCAGAGCGATCTTCAAAGCCATCGTGAAAGAATTAGCAAAACAGGCTTAACGAGTTCCTTATTTTGCAGCCTTACCAATGGGTCCGAGGTTGGAAGGCAATGGTCCATCTGGATCGGTTATAAAGGCCGCCACATCTGCCCAAACGCGTTCTGCTTGGAGGTCTCGCGTCAGCATGTGATAGCCTTCTGGATATTCAATCGTGCGTACCGATGTGGGCAAGCGTGCCACCGTCGCTGCCAAGGCTGGACGCGGGATAATCTGGTCGCGCGACCCATAGAGCAGCAAGGCCGGCGGTGGTAGCTTATCGGCCGCCCGATAGGCCTTCTCCATTAAATTAACCAGCCCATAGACCGCATCTATTCGGGTCGCAAAAATCATATTTGGATCACGGCCTAGTCGGCGGAGCATCTCGATATTGTCCGATGCCATAATCGTGCGAGTCACGGTGCGAGGCGGGTCGAAGGGCTTGCGAGCCACTGGTAAATGCGCGCTTGTCCAAAGTGATATTCGGTAGGCCAAAGGCAAGTTGGACCAGCCCCAGACAGCGGGCGCAATCAAGACAATCCTATCCGCCGCAAGGCCCTCTGCTTCACCCGCCGCAGCCAAAATGGTTGCCGCTCCCATGCTTTCACCAACCGCGACAATGGGTATGTTCTGATGGGCAAGGCGCGCCACCTGCAATGCAGTACGCAGATCCTCGATCATCAAGGCTTCATTGCCCCAAACCCCGCGCTGAGGCGAGCGACCAAACCCTCGGGCGTCATAAGCATAAGTCGTGATGCCATGTGCCGCCCAATAGGGCGCGGCTGTCTCAAACGCGCGCGCATAATCATTCATACCGTGGAGTGCCACGATGATGGCTTTGGGCTCTGTCGATTGCGCCTTCCAAGTGGAAAGACCGAGCGCCGTGCCGTCGAAGCTGACAAATTGTGTTGGAGTAAAGCGCGGTCCCGCATGATCAGGCCCCGGAATCTGAGCATTTTGGCGCACGGGCGTGCAAGCGGCGAGCAACGCGCCCGTTAGTGCCAGTAAAGCTGTGGTCCATCGCCGCATGAGGAGGCGAGCCTCAGTCAGAAAGCCCGCTCGCGTCATCAGGCTCGCGCTCCGATGGAGGCACAGCGGCTATGTCGCCTGGAACGCCCAAGCGATAGACACCTTTGAAGCCATTGGGATCAATGACTTTACCCTTACGGTAGATGCTGATTTGGCCGGATCTGGCCAAGTGAATCGCCGCTTGTCGAACAGAGGGCAAGCGCTTGCGCCATCCGTCGGGGTCTTCACCCGTATAGACGGCGCGTGCGACTTCGGTTGGATCAATCGTGCGACCTTTTTTGGAAGCGGCGATGAGAGCAAGAATGGCAGCTTCTTCCGGGCTCATAGATTTAAGTCCTTGCGGCTTTCATCATCTCGCGCGCGATGACGATTTGTTGGATTTGGCTGGTGCCCTCATAAATGCGGAAGATACGTACATCCCGGTAGAAGCGCTCTATACCATAATCGGCAACATAACCGGCTCCGCCAAAAATCTGAACAGCTCTGTCGGCGACGCGACCAACCATTTCAGAAGCATAATATTTGGCAGCTGCAGCCTCTAAAGTGATGGATTGGCCAGAATCGCGTAACCGCGCCGCATCCAACACCATAGACTTGGCCGCATAGGCTTCCGTCTTGGAATCAGCCAACATCGCTTGGATCAATTGATGCTCGGCAATTGGTTTGCCAAATTGCTGACGTTCCATCGCATAGGTCAGGCTATCGGCGATCAAGCGCTCCGCCACGCCAACACAGACTGAGGCAATATGAAGCCGGCCGCGGTCCAGGACTTGCATGGCCACTTTAAAGCCCTCGCCCTCCCCGCCTAAGCGGTTTTCAACTGGGACCCTGACATTATCGAAATAGACTTCGCAAATATGGGCACCTTGCTGGCCCATCTTTTTTTCAGGCTTGCCGATGCTGAGGCCCAGGCTATCGCGCTCCACTAAGAAGGCTGTGACACCTTTGGCCCCTTTTACATCTGGGCTTGTGCGAGCCATGACCGTGAATAAGCCAGCTTTATTGGCATTGGTAATGTAACGCTTGGAGCCATTCATCACATAATGATCGCCCTCCAGACGCGCGGTCGTTTGTACTGCGGCAGAATCTGAACCTGCTTCGGCCTCAGTGAGACAAAAGCTCGTCACGATCTCGCCCGAGGCAATGCCCGGCAGATATTTCTGCTTTTGTGCTTCTGTCCCGAACATAACCAGACCCTGCGCCCCAATGCCCACATTGGTGCCAAAGCAAGAGCGGAAAGCAGGGCTGGTACGGCCGAGCTCAAACGCCACCCGACATTCCGCCTCCATCGATAATTCCAGCCCGCCATATTCCGCCGGAATCGTCAGGCCATAGAGGCCCAATTCCTTCATTTGCGTGACAATCGCATCGGGCACGGCATCGTCTTCAGAGACTTGGGCCTCAATTGGACGCAGCTTTTCGGCAACAAAGCGGGCAACCAAGCTCACCAGCTCTTGGGTGGTCTCAGAATCATAGGCCATTGGCATCTCCTCAAGCGGACATTCTTGTATTATTCGCCCAGCACTTTAAGACCCACCCGACCCTCCTGACGAGTCCCTAAAGAAAGCCTGTTGCACATGAGCGAGAATACGCCATCCAAACCACAATTAGTCACCGAGGGTGAGTTTTCAGGCTGGTCGACTTGGGGCAATGGCTCTGACCCGTTTGAGACGCTCACTGGCCCCTTTTATATGAAGCCACTCGCCGAGGGTGGATACATTTGTGCCTTTATGCCCGAGGAACGCCATTGCAATGGGATGGGCAATATTCACGGCGGCTGCCTCATGACCTTTGCGGACTTCGCCCTTTTCGCCCATTGTCATGACCATATGAATGAGCAGCCGTGTGTGACGATGCAATTTGAGAGCCAGTTTGTTGGTGGGGCAAAGGCCGGACTCATGATCGAATCAACAGCCGAAATTGTGCGGGCAACCCGGACCATGTTGTTCATCCGAGGCGTACTTTCTCAAGACAACAAGCCTGTGCTTGCCTACTCAGCAATCCTAAAACGCATAGGCTTGTGAAAGTTCCATGCAGTTTTGCATGTAGCGTCTGACATAAAATTGGGACAATTGCGGCGCGAATTAGGCGAATTCGGTATGGATTTACCCACGGTTCATCTGGGGGACAAGGTTCTGCCACAATCTGTATCTTATTGATCACACTACCTATTTGCACACCAAACATGACAGAATGGTCACTTGCGAAACCAAGGTGAGCGACCCTACCTTTGTGTTGTCGAAAGGCTCTCCTCCCCTTTTTCAGACGACCGACAAAGAGCGGCGTCACCCCCGGGAGCCTTTGGATCAAATCGCGATCGTCTCTTAGCCAATCAGGCTTTTGGGATGTGGTCGCAGAACGAACAAAGGAACTATATCATGCGTATTTTTGCTCTCGCTGTTTTGGCCGTTACCGCTTTTGCTTCGGCTCCTAGCTTTGCTCAAGATGCCGCTGGCCAAACCTATATCAATGGTGGCTACAACCACTTCCAAAGCAAAACCGCCGACACCGGCACTTTGAATGGCCGTGTGGGCTATCAAATCACGCCAAACTTTGCCGTTGAAGGCGAAGCTGGCATTGGCTTCAACGACGACAAGGTCAATGGGGTTACCGTCAAAACCCGCGGCACCTTGGGTGCATTTGCCGTCGTTAGCGCGCCAGTCGCAGAGCGCCTGTCGCTGATGGGTCGCGCTGGATATGTCCACCAGTGGGCTGAAGCCAAGGCTGGCGGCGTTAAGGCGAAGGATGACGATGGCTCGTTTGCCGTCGGCGTCGGTGGCCAGTACATGCTGGACGATGCCAATGGTGTCCGCGTGGACTATACTCGCTATACTGAAGGCAAGGGCAGCAATGGCTATGCCGTCAGCTATGTCCGCAAATTCTAAAGCCTTACGGCTTTAAGGCCTGAAATAGAGAAGCCTCCTCAGTTTTGGGGAGGCTTTTTTAGTTTAGGCCCCCTGCCCTAGGGCAACGGCTTTACCCCATTGCGCGCAATCACACGCTTAACGATGGCCAGATCGTCAACGCGCTTGGCAATGGCATAGAGTTTTGGAGCATGGGCCTGATACCAATCCGGCTTTGGCCGCCACTGGATCAACATCCAGATGTAAAGATCGAGCGCGCTGAACGTCTCCCCCAAAAACCACGGATGACTCGCCTGTTGTTCGAGATGCAACATCAGACGCTTGCGGTGCTGGTCAGTTCGGGTGCGCAAGGACCCCGTCTCATCCTGATCCGCCCATTTCTGAGGATAATCGCCATAGGTGAAGCTTGGATAGATTGCCGCATTAATAAACATCAACCAGCGCCAAAACGAGGGGCGCAGGCCGCCATCTGAAGCTGGAACCAAGTCGAGATCAGGCCGCGAGTCGTGAATTGTCAGCACAATGGCAGCAGTTTCTGTTAGGACAGTGCCATTAGGGAAAACCAAGGTTGGCACTTGGCCCAAGGGGTTACTGGCGTGCAGGCCCTCGCTTTCAAGGCCATTATCGCCCCAGCCGACCACTTGCACTTGGAAACGAACGCCCGCCATCCCCAAGACGATCTCGGACAACATAGAGCCGCCACCATTGCCGACAAATAGGATTGGATCGGTCGTGTTTGCTGTCACCATGGCTTAGCCACCGCCACCAAATTGTTCAGCCCAAGACTTCACCTGATCATCTTCAATCTTGGCAAACAACAAGTCGGGCACATGCGTCTGAAGGCCATGGGGAAGCGCATCTAACAGGCTTGCATCATCGGCATTCGGCCACATGCGATTTTTCTCGGGCACACCCATGCCATCCAAGATCCGGCTGGCCGCTTCTGGCACAAACGGTTGGGCAAGGATGGCAAACAGCGCAACAAGGTTCAGGCCCGTGCGGACGCCGACAGCGGCCAAAGCCTCGTCGGTCTTGATCGCCGTCCAAGGGGCTGCAGTTTGCAAATATTCATTACCCAGAGCCCATAATGCGCGGGTTTCGGCGGCAGCTTTCCGAAACTCCATCTCTTCATGATACGCGGTAATAGCTGAAATCTTGGCCGAAACTTCGGCCCACAGTTTCGCCTCAGCGTCGCCAGCTACCCCAATTGCAGGCACTTTGCCTTCAAACTTGGCCGCAGCAAATTTCATGATCCGATTGACGAAATTGCCGAGCACATTGGCAAGGTCGGAATTCACCGTGGCTTGGAAGCCTTCCAGCGTAAAGGCTGCATCAGAACTTTCAGGCGCATTCGCCATGAGATACCAGCGCCAATAGTCGCCACTGAGAAGTTCCAGCGCTTGATCCATAAAGATGCCGCGCTTTTGGCTGGTTGAGAATTTCCCGCCATACCAGGTGAGCCAATTAAAGGCCTTCAAGCGATCAACCAGTTTCCAAGGTTCTCCCGAGCCTAAAATCGTGACCGGGAAAGAAACCGTGTGGAAAGCCACATTGTCCTTGCCCATAACTTGTACATAGGTCACATCGTCTGCGCCCGCGTCGGTGCGCCACCAGCGCTTCCAATCTCCACCGGTCGCGGCCGCCCATTCTTCAGTCGCGGCGATATATTCGATGGGCGCGTCAAACCAAACGTAAAACACTTTGTTTTCGAAACCCGGACGCGGTTTGCCATTCTTCAAAACTGGCACACCCCAAGAAAGGTCACGCGTGATTGCGCGGTCCTGCAAACCCTCGTCGAGCCACTTATAGGCGATAGAGCGCGCCAAATGTGGCCAGTCCTTTGCTGCATCGACCCAAGCACGGATTTTTTCTTCCATCAGTGGCTGGCGCAGGAACAAATGGGCGGTATCGCGCACTTCAATATTGGTAGAACCCGAAATTTTTGAGCGCGGGTTCTTCAGCTGCGTTGGATCGAGCAAGGAGCCGCAATTATCGCATTGATCGCCACGTGCATCCTCAAACCCACAGATTGGGCATGTCCCTTCCACATAACGGTCGGGCAAGAAGCGGGCATCATCAATGCAATAGACTTGTTTGGTGACACGCTCTTCCAACAAGTCATTGGCTTCCAACATCTCCGCAAAATGTTGCGTCAGGGCATAGTTTTGGGGACTGGAGGAACGGCCAAACCAGTCAAACGACAGATGGAAGCCGTCTCCTGCCGTGCGCTGAATTTCATGCTGCTCATCGCAATAGGCTTTGGTCGACATCCCAGCTTCTGCCGCCGCCAATTCAGCCGGCGTGCCGTGTTCATCGGTTGCGCAGACAAACAGGACCTCATGGCCCTGCAGTCGGCGGAAACGCGCATGCACGTCGGAAGGCAACATCGACCCCGCCAAATTGCCGAGATGCTTGATGCCATTGATGTATGGAAGCGCAGAAGTGATGAGAAAACGAGCCATAGCCCTGATGTAGGCGATTTGAGCCCGCCATCCAAGGCTTGGACCGCACATCCTCTCAACAAAAAATAGGGCCGGCTGAACCGGCCCCAGTTTGGGCATCGTGAGGACGTTGGAGGCGTTGGGGCTGACGATGCCGGTTCGATTAATTGCGGTCAGAAGCGGCCATGCCCAGAAGGCCGGAAGCGACAGCGGAAAGCCAGACGGCGACGATAAGGTTGATCATTTTGTTTATCCTTGATGTGAAGCTCGGGGAGGAGCGGGTTTATGGTGGGTTTTAGCGGTAATTTATGGAGGGTCGGCGCAAAGCGTGTGGAGGGAGGCTTAAGCGCGTTCTGCTGCGGCCATAGAAGCTAAGCCTGCGCCTAAGAGGCTGAGCCAAGCAGTGATTACGAGAGTGATCATGTTGATATTCCTTTTGATTTTTTGAGGCGGGGAGGATTTTTTTTTGGGGGGGGGAGGTAGAATGTGGTAGGTTTGACTTAGTTGCGTTCGGCGGCTGCCATCGTGGCCATGCCGGCACCCAAAGCGCTGAGCCAGATTGTGACGATAAACGTGATCATGTTGGTTTCTCCTGTTGGTCTGTCGTTGTGTTTGTGCTGCACTGCTGTAGTGCATGGGTGTATTACTACTATAGCACACCACATGTGTCAAACACATTTTTCGCCCTTTGTGCATTTTTCTGCAGATTTGCGTTTTGAGGCCAAAAAAGGCATGGAGCGGCCATGACTTCCGACACACTCGACCGGCGCTTTAGCGTTGCCCCTATGATGGAATGGACAGACCGGCATTGCCGGGCCTTTCACCGTACCTTGTCCAAGGGTGCCCTACTCTACACAGAAATGGTCACGGCAGATGCCTTGATCCATGGCGATCGAAACCGGCTGATCGGTTTTGACGCTTGTGAACACCCTGTCGCGATACAAATTGGTGGCTCTGATCCCCATAAGCTTGCTGAAGCCACTAAGATTAGCACGGACTTTGGCTATGGGGAGATAAACTTAAATGTTGGCTGTCCGTCCGACCGGGTACAGTCCGGCCGGTTTGGCGCTTGCCTGATGCGAGAGCCTGAGTTGGTTGCCGACTGTGTCAGTGCCATGCAGGCGGCTACCCATTTGCCCGTCACCGTGAAGAACCGGCTTGGCGTAGATGAACAGGACCCACACAATAGCTTGTTTCGCTTTGTCGAGACGGTGGCCAAGGCGGGCGTGACCGTCTTTATCGTCCACGCGCGCAAGGCCATCCTGAAGGGCCTATCGCCCAAGGACAATCGCGAGATCCCGCCCTTGGACTATGATGTGGTGCGCGCGTTGAAAGCGGCCCACCCCCACCTCTCCGTCATCCTAAACGGTGGAATAGGCAGCATTGAGCAGGCCCAAGAGGCGGTTACTGGTCTGGATGGTGTGATGCTGGGCCGGGCAGCCTATCACGACCCTTCCCTACTAGGCCGGGTGGATCATGAGATTTTGGGAAAGGACACAGAGGTTGTGCGCCCTGAAGAGGCCTATCGCGCCTACAGACCCTATGTGGAGCGGCGCTTAGCCGAAGGCGTGCCGCTGCATGCCATCACCCGCCATATGCTAGGCTTGTTTGCGGGCAAGCCTGGTGCCCGCATGTTCCGCCGACAATTGGGGGAAGAGAGTCGCGCTGGCGCTGGCATAGAAGTCTATGACCGCGCGCTGGAACTGATTGAGCGGGAAGCTACCCGCTTTGCCAATCGCGGCGAGATCGCGGCTTAATGCCGCCACTTCAAGACCTTTTGATTTTGGTTGCAGCCATGGCAGGGGCTGGCGTGTTTGCCGGCCTAATCGCAGGCCTCTTTGGCGTGGGTGGCGGGACCGTTCTTGTCCCTGCTCTCTTCTATGCCTTTGGCGTGTTTGGGCTGGGTGGAGAAGCCAATCTGCATGTAGCCGTGGGCACCAGCTTGTCGACCATCATCACCACCTCGCTGCGCTCGGTAGCGGCCCACCGCAAGCATGGGGCGGTAGATGAGGCGGTGCTCAAAGGTTTTATTCCGTGGATCGCTTTAGGGGCCATCATTGGCGCGGTGCTGGCAGGCTTTGCCGATAAAGCGACCTTGGGCCTGATCTACGGGGCCTTTGCGATCGCACTGGCGGCCTATATGGGCCTTGGCAAGGAAAGCTGGACCATCATGCGTGATGTACCGAGCGGCCCCGCACGCGCAGGCGTTGGCGCGAGCCTTGGCGCGGTTTCAGCACTAATGGGCATCGGCGGCGGTGCCTTTGGCTCTGCGATCATGACTTTGGCTGGCAGGCCGATCCATCAGGCAGTGGCCACAGCCTCAGGCTTCGGCGTCGCCATCGCGGTGCCCGCGACCTTGGGCTTTATCGCCATGGGCTGGGGCGCAGAGGGCAGACCGCCTCTCTCGCTTGGCTATATCAATGTGCCGGGCTTTGTCATTTTGGCCCTCTTGACCGGGGCCGTCGCACCCTATGGCGCGAAGCTCGCCCACCGCTTGGACAAAACCATGCTGCGCCGCGCCTTTGGAGCCTATCTCGCCTTTACGGCGCTGGCGGTAGTGATCAAGGCGCTGGTGACTTAGGGGCGGCTAAGGCATCGGCTTTTTCCACCAATCATTTTCCACCTGCATCGGGGCTGCCATCGGGTGCACCTCAAATGTAATGGCATGACCTTGCGCGGCGCGAAGGTCGAGGACCCACAGCAACAATTCTTGGACCCGTCGGGCAGAATACAAAATGAATAGGACAAAAAGCACCGCAAGCCCATTGAGGCCATAAGCTTCAAAATTCATCGCTGTGAAGTAGCCAACCATATTTGCGATCAATCCCCCCAACCAAAGCATGACTAAGGTCGCCGTGACCTTCGTTAAGAAGCGACTGAATCGCGTTCGCGCTTCTGGAATACCGCTTCGAAAAGCTAGTGGCTGGCCATTGGACTTCGGGATTTGATGTCGGCCGATTACAGCCATGATGCACAACAAAACGATAATCGCCACGTGTGTATAAGCTGAGGCAGGCGCATCCCAAATTGCGCCGGATCCAGCCCCTAACAAAAAATACCAGGTGCCGAACTGGAGTAAAACGACGGCGGCATTGCCCGCTTCCTGCAACACTTCTGCGATGGCACACGTGATTTTTGTCTCCACATCAGGTGCGATGGGGCGCTTGTCTGTCCAGAACAGGAATTTCTGTTGGCCAATGCGTTTGTCAGACATGGAGGGAGCCTCGCTGGATCATCTGGTTGGCCGCTCAATCCAAGCCGACTGACTGTCCATTTCGCCGTCTTTTCCGTCTGTGCTTTGCGCCAAGGTAAGGCCTTGCTCTGCTCGAAGGTCAAGAATCCATTGGATGCGCTCTTGGATCGAACGCAAAGCATAGAGCGCGGTTAGAAAAAAGACGACCAAGAAAGAAACACCTCGAACATTACTGAGATAACCCAATTGGTCTTCAAACATCAGGCTTCCAAACCCTACATAACAAGCCCACACCAGCGATAAGTTTAGGCATGTCAAAAGCGTATTCGTGCCGTAAGTTCGTTTGCTTGGAATTCCGCATTGGTAAGTCCCTCGCGTTGCTGTCACACCGCTTGCGGCAATGCCAAGGACCGCCACAATCCACACCGCTGTCAGAAACAGCTCCCAAAAAATACGGGAATTGCCTTCGAGACTTGGGGAAACTTGCATCCCCATCGCCATCACCAAAAGCATGACCGCGCTAAAGCCACCCCCGACCAACGCCTTAATCTCTTCCACCGCCGCGCTGATCTTATCCTCCATGCCCAGCCCAATCGGGCGAGAATCCTTGAAGAACAGAAACTTGCGGACTTCGGCGGTTTGGCTAACGGGCTCGGTCATGCCTTAGCTCTCCTCGGGCGATCTTTCAAAATCATTCGATACCCGCTGCGGGACTGCATCGGTGGTCAAAGTCTGCTCTTGGATTGGCGGCTCGTCAATTTTCTGGCCCTTCAAGACTTTGATCCATTGCAAGGTCTCCATCATCTTTAGCAAGCAGGAAATTGCCCAAAGGGTTGGGAAAGCGACAGAGGCGGCTATGAAATTTGAAAATACTTCGTTTGAAATTAGTTCGCGGGACGGAAAATCAGTATTGAATAAGCCTGCAATTGTGGAGCCTGCTTGAACAAGTGCATGCCAAACTAGCACCAGAATGCCTGCCCAGAGGAGTAAATTGGACGGCAAAAAGATGCTCTCAGACTTACCGGAGTGTAATTGGGGCCAAGTTGCGCGAGACTCTCGGAGTGCAACATTGCTCCAAAAACAGGCCCCCAAATAAGGGACCCACCATAATCCCGATACATCGACCAGCCACGTATTTTTCAGAACCTCAATATGTTTTGAAAACAAAACCATGCATGAAATGGCCATAAAAACAGCAAAGATGAAGCCGATCATCGCACGATCCATCTCGCCCATTGCCGCGTGAATTTTTGTCTCCCGGTCTGGGGCGAGTGGCAAAAACCTTCCCAGTGGCGCAACAGATGGGTTTGAACCTATAATCGAAGCCATAACCCAGTCCTAGAGAGTCCGCGCCCAATCGGGCATTTGGGGGTACATCGAAGCCGATTTCACGTGATGAACGCCGGTGGGCCCTAGAGCCAATGCGTTGACTGAACTGGCCAAGCAGCGTTGAAACTCGATCAAATCAGCCGTGATCTTGTCTTCTGGCGTTTGGGCGATCTCAATCCCAAACTTATTTGTAGGTTTACCCAATCTCGCCTCCAATCACGCACCACCTTGAATAGGGCGGGAGGCTAAGGCCAATCGACCAATCTGGCAACTTAGGATTTGCGCGCGATGGAAAGCCCTACTTAGACCAATTGCTCGACCCGAGCCTCAACGATATCAACCAAATCGCCCATGATTTCGGTGATTTTGAAGTCCTTCGGCGTGTAGACGGCAGCGACGCCAAATTGCTTCAAGGCGCGCGCATCTTCTGGCGGGATGATCCCGCCCACCACCACGGGCACATGTTCCAGTCCTGCCGCGCGCATGCGGGCCACCACATCGCGAACGAGATCGAGGTGCGAGCCTGAAAGGATCGACAGACCCACCGCATGGGCCTTCTTTTCGGCAGCGCGGGCGACGATTTCTTCCGGTGTCATGCGGATGCCTTCATAGGTCACATCCATGCCGACGGCACGCGCTCGCGTCGCGATTTGTTCGGCACCATTGGAATGGCCATCAAGGCCGGGCTTGCCCACCAAAAACGCCAAACGACGGCCCAGTTTCTCGCTGAGAACATCGACCTTTTTCGACACGGCTTCAATGTCTTCGCCTTCGATATTCACAAGCAGCGAGACACCAGTTGGCGCGCGATATTCGCCATAAACCCGGCGCAGCAAGGCTCCCCACTCGCCCGTGGTAACACCGGCTTTGGCGCACGCAATCGAAGGCTCCATGATATTGCGGTTTTCGCGGGCTGCGGCTTCCAATTCTGCCAAAGCCGCCTCGACCGCAGCGGTATCGCGCGCTGCACGCCATGCATTCAGGCGCTTGATTTGATCGGCTTCCACCATGGGATCGACCGTCTGGATGGAACCTTCGCCAGCCGACAAAGGCGATTGTTCGGTGTCTGACCAGCGATTGACGCCGACGACCACTTGGGTCCCCCCTTCAATGCCCAACAGGCGGTCGCGATTGGATTGAACCAGGCCTTCTTTCATATAGGGCACAGCCGCTACTGCCCCGCCCAGCGCATCAATCTTAGCAAGCTCTGCCTTGGCACCAGCCACCAATTCAGCAACCTTTTTTTCCACCACATGAGAGCCCGCAAACAAGTCCTCAAACTCCAATAGGTCGGTTTCATAGGCGAGGATTTGCTGAAGCCTCAGGCTCCACTGCTGGTCCCATGGCCGGGGCAGGCCCAAGGCCTCGTTCCACGCAGGCAATTGGACAGCACGCGCCCGGGCATCCTTGCTCATGGTCACAGCCAAGGTCTCGAGCAAAATACGATAGACGTTGTTTTCCGGTTGAGGCTCTGTCAGGCCGAGCGAATTGACTTGCACGCCATAGCGGAAGCGACGCATGGTGGGGTCGGTCACGCCATAGCGATCCCGGCAAATCTCATCCCACAAGACGTTGAAGGCGCGCATTTTGCACAGCTCAGTAACAAAGCGGATGCCGGCATTGACGAAGAAACTGATACGGCCAACGACCGCCGGGAAGTCTTCCGGCAAGACTTGGCCTTGGGCTTTGACTTCATCCAAGACGGCGATGGCGGTGGCCAGCGCAAAGGCTAATTCCTGTTCCGGCGTCGCCCCGGCTTCTTGTAAGTGATAGGAGCAGACGTTCATCGGATTGAATTTCGGCGTTTCTTTGAGGCACCAGGCAATGGTGTCAGCCGTCAATTTCAAGCTGGGTGCGGGTGGGAACACATAGGTTCCGCGTGAGAGATATTCCTTGATCAGATCATTCTGGGTGGTGCCCTGCAGCTTCTTGCGGTCTGCCCCCTGCTCGTCGGCCAAAGCGACATAAAGCGCCAGAAGCCACGCGGCGGGCGCATTGATTGTCATGCTGGTGTTCATGGTTTCCAGCGGAATATCTTTGAACAAGGCCCGCATATCGCCCAAATGGCTGACGGGCACCCCCACCTTGCCCACTTCGCCTTTTGCCAAGACATGGTCGGCCTCATAGGCCGTCTGCGTGGGCAGATCGAAAGCCACCGACAGACCCGTCTGCCCTGCCGCCAAATTCGCCCGATAAAGCGCATTCGACTTTTCCGCCGTGGAATGGCCAGCATAGGTGCGGAAGATCCAGGGCTTATCGGGGGCGTGTTGGAAAGGTTTATCGGTCATGCGTGTGTCCTTGTGCACTGCAGCATTGCCATGCCTAATACCTGCTAGGCAAGCGGCAAAATCTTCCAAGAACACAGAAATAGAGAGCCATTCTCGCTAAAATTTGCTTGACCGAGAGGAGGGCGGCATTATACATAACATGTTATACAAATGAGTGGTCGATGCCAGATATTCTTCAAGATTTAGGCCATGTGGCACTTGGCAGTCGTCTAAAGCGTTTGGCAGAGCGGCTTTTGGCCGATGCCACGGCGATTCTCGATCAAGCTGGCCTGACCATCCAGCCCAGCCATTTGGCGCTTCTAGCAGCACTTGAACGGTACGGCCCCTTGAGCATTATGGAAGCGGTCGCCACTGTCGGCTTTAGCCAGCCCGCCATGACGCGCACCGTGGCCGCCCTGCGCGACGCAGGCCTGATCACCACCGACCAAAATCCAGGCGATGCGCGCGCCAAGCAGATTGCGCTGACCGACAGTGGTCGGGCCATTCTTGCAGAAACCAAAGAACGAGTCTGGCCCAAGGTTGGCGCTGTGGTCTCGGACCTTTTAGGTGGGCGTGAACAGGAATTCTTGGCCCATCTCACTCTTTTTGAAACCCACCTGGCGGAGCGATCCATGTTTGAGCGTGTCACCAATCCCTTCTCCTTGATCCAAGCGAGTGAGACGATCTCGCCTGACTTGGCTAAAGCTTTTTATGACATCAATGCGGCTTGGATTTCCGCCATGTTCAAGTTGGAGCAGCATGATGTGGATGTGCTTAGCAATCCTCAAGCAGAAATCCTCGACCGGGGTGGCGAGATTTTGTTCATCGCCACCGAAAAAGATGGGGTGGTAGGAACATGTGCTCTGATGCCGACCGACGATGGGGCCGTCGAATTGACCAAAATGGGTGTGCTTGACTCCATGCGCGGACAAAAAGCGGGCGAACATTTATTGGCCGCGACTTTAACACGGGCGGAAGAACGGGGGATAGATACCCTCTTCCTGCTCACCAACCACACCTGCGAAGCCGCCATCCACCTCTATGAGAAGCTCGGCTTTGTACATGACCCAGACATCATGGCCCGCTATGGCTGCAGCTATGAGCGCTGCGATGTGGCCATGCGCTATCGCCCACAGGCGGCTTAGATTGGTTTTGTCCGCTAGTTAGAATGGTCCTTCTAGCGGGGCTAAAAACAGCTTGACAAATTATGCTGCAGCGCAGCAGAAGAGTTTGGCTCAGGCAAGGTCCGATTGGGGCTTGAAGCGCACGTTTCTGCCTCTAATTCGGACTATTGAGAAACCAATTTCCACAAAATGCGAAAAACCATCGCGCCAAGCACGTTCAGCGGGAGAGTTCGGGATGACGACAACAGATGTAGCGGCACCGCCAGTTTCGGGTGAGCCCTTGCTCGATCTCTATCCCGTCGGCAAAATTCCCCCCGCCTATCATGTCCCCAAAACTATGTGGGGCTGGGCGATCCGCAAAGAGCGCCATGGCCGCCCACTCAAGGCGATGCAGCTGGAAGTTCTGCCGACGCCTGAGATTGATAATGACGAAGTCCTCCTGTTGGTGATGGCTGCTGGCGTCAATTATAACGGCGTTTGGGCAGGGTTGGGTGAACCTGTCAGCGTGCTGGATGGCTATGACCAAGATTATGCGGTGGTGGGCTCGGACGCTGCTGGGATTGTTTGGGCTGTGGGCAAGAACGTCAAACGCTGGAAGCCTGGCGATGAAGTTGTGGTTCATTGTAACCAAGACGATGGCGATGATGAGGAATGCAATGGTGGCGACCCGATGTTCTCGGCCAGCCAACGCATCTGGGGCTATGAGACCCCCGATGGCGCCTTTGCCCAGTTTGCCCGGGTGCAGTCCCGCCAGCTTATGACCCGGCCAAAGCATCTGACGTGGGAAGAAAGCGCCTGCTACACCCTCACCTTGGCGACGGCTTACCGCATGTTGTTCGGCCACCGCCCACATGTTTTGAAGCCCGGCCAGAATGTTTTGGTGTGGGGCGCGTCGGGCGGCCTTGGCGTGTTTGCCACCCAATTGTGCGCGGTGTCGGGTGCCAATGCGATTGGTGTGATCTCGGATGAAAGCAAACGCGATTATGTCTTGTCTATGGGAGCTAAAGCCGTCCTCAACCGGAAAGACTTTAATTGCTGGGGCCAATTGCCCACCGTCAATGGTCCTGAATTCAACGATTATATGAAAGAATGCCGCAAGTTCGGCAAAGCCATCTGGAATGTCACCGACAAGCGCGACGTCGATATTGTGTTTGAACATCCAGGTGAAAGCACCTTCCCGGTTTCGGTCTTTGTCACCAAGCGCGGAGGCATGGTGGTCATTTGTGCGGGCACAACGGGCTTTAATCTGACCATGGATGCGCGCTTTTTATGGATGCGGCAAAAGCGCGTGCAAGGTAGTCACTTTGCAAACCTACAACAGGCGAGCGCAGCAAACCAATTGGTGATTGAGCGCCGCATCGATCCCTGTATGTCAGAAGTGTTTGAATGGGCCGATATCCCGCTCGCCCACGAAAAGATGCTCGATAATCTGCATTTGCCCGGCAATATGGCGGTCTTGGTTTGTGCGCCAAAGCCCGGTCTTCGCACCTTTGAAGACGTGCTGGAAGCCAGCGAATCCGTTCCAGGATAACACGGGCCTCGGTAAGGCTTGCCGAAAGTCAAATGCGGGATACGATCTCTCTCAAAAGAAGATTTGGGAGAGACGCCGCTATGACCGTCCATGTGCCGAAAAGCCAGTTCACCCGCTTTGAAGTCCGCCCCTTGACGCCCACGATTGGGGCGGAATTGCTGGGGCTTGATCTCAGCCAAGAGCTGGATGATGCCATGATTGGCGACATTCGTGCCGCCCTTCTGGCGCACAAAGTTGTCTTCTTCCGCGATCAAAACATCACTCGCGCCCAGCATTTGGCCTTTGCGCGCCGGTTTGGGCCGCTTGAAATCCATCCCGCCACGCCGCGCGATCAGCCAGATCCCGAAGTGCTGCGCATCGCCCATGGCCCGAACTCGCGCGGGGTCGAGAATAATTGGCATTCCGACGTCACATGGCGGGCAGAGCCGTCGCTCGGCTCTATTCTGCGCGCCATCGAATTGCCAGAGGTCGGTGGCGACACCCTCTTCTCCGATATGTATGCGGCCTATGACGCCCTTAGCCCAGCCATGCAGGCCTTTGTCTGCACGCTGGAAGCCAAGCATGATATCGCGCGTGTCTTTGCCAAAAGGCTCAACCAAGACATTGAGAAGCTGCACGAGAAATTCCCCGTCCAAGTCCATCCCGTTGTTCGCACCCATCCAGAGACGGGCAAGCGCGCGCTTTATGTCAATACGGGCTTTACCACCCGCATTTTGGGGCTCTCGAAGAAGGAGAGCGACTGGCTGCTCGACCATTTGTACAGCTTCGCCGCCGTGCCCGAACATGTGTGCCGCTTCCGCTGGGCCCCGGGCTCGCTGGCCTTTTGGGACAATCGCGCCTGTCAACATTATGCGGCTTCAGATTACTTCCCTGCCGTGCGCATTATGGAGCGGGTGACCATTGCGGGGGATAGACCTTTTTTTGACCCGTCTCGGGGATGATAGACCAACCACAATGATGCACGTCGATCTTTGTTTAGCCACCTATGGGACGCTGGCCCCCGGTAAGCCCAAGCACCACCGCCTCGCACATCTGGGCGGGACATGGACGACTGGAACCTTACGTGGACATTTGGTTGAAACGGGCTGGGGCGCAGCCTTGGGCTTTCCAGCCCTCAAGCTTGATGCCGCTGGTGATCTAATTGAAGTCCATGTCCTGATTTCGCAGCAATTGCCTCAGCATTGGGAATGGCTCGACGCCTTTGAGGGGGCCGAATATCGCCGCAGCGAAGTGCGTGTCGAAACGGCAGATGGCCCCGTCCCTGCTTGGATCTATCTGGCCGCCACGCCCTAAAGCGCTAGATAGACTCGGGACGCTTCATAAGAGGCCCAGACACCACAAGGCACCAAAAGCGCGGGGCTTAAACGGCGAATCGACCAATCCATGAAGCCTTGGATCTTGCCAACCAAAGGCTCAAATTGCTTGTAGGCGATGAGGCGGTAACACAAAAGAAAAATTAAGGGACTGACATAGATCAAACTATAAAAGGCAAGCCAAGCCACAAGGCCCATCATGGTGGCACCGGTCGCCACCATAATCGGAATAGCCCCGAAATAGGGCAAAGCGGTCGGCATATCTGAAATGGTGGAGCCTAATGCGAAGAGAAACACCCCGATTACGGCCAGCGAACTGGGCTGCTTGACGGGCTTGCCTACCCCCAAAGGGGGGCGTCGCCATAAGATGATGGCTCCGATGAGGCATCCCAACGCCAGCACCAACCAACAGACAAATACCATCCAAGGCTGGATCATCGGCTTTAAGGCGAGGACCAGCTCCGCCCAACCCGCAACAAGCCCAAGCCCGGTGATAAAATAAACCAAAAATGTCGCGATAATGAAGGCAAGGCCACGCTCGAGGCTTTGTTGCCCTGCAATCACGACAGCGCAGGCAAGGATGGAAAAGGGATTGAGACTGTCGAGAAACCCTAACCCAACAATCGCAAGGAAGGCCGTAAAAAATGTCATCCAATTGCTCAGAGGTTCTTTGATGATCTGTTTTTCAGTGGGGCTTCGCCGCACCGATGGAGCAAGCTTAGCCCACTCAGGTGAAGGATCGATAGAGGTAGCCGTAAAGAATACTGTCCTTGCCCGTCCTTTTGTGTCTGGAACATGGCGGGAGGAGATCTAGGAGTCGGCTGCGGCGCCCGGGATGAAAAGCCGCAATTGAATCACCTTTAGCCCCGCCAAGGAAACCTTGCGAGGGTGCACCATCAAGAGGGGCCGGGGCGCGTGGTCCGCGCCAAATAGAGTGGGCCAGATTAACGGACTGGCCCGGAATACGACGCAAA